>NZ_BAZS01000024.1 GCF_001310895.1 Virgibacillus halodenitrificans JCM 12304
ATGCTATTCCGGCAGGAGTCGCCGCCCTCCACTCCAATCAATTCGTACACAGCATATTCTGGGGTATGCAGACGCAATTTTTCTTCCTAGGTATAATAGTAAATAGTAGCGAAGGAAAAATACGGAGACTCCTGGGGAAGGTGAGGCATCGGTGAGACCCCGGAATGCGTAGTATTTTTCCGTAGCGGTGTTATTTAGCTATTTTATATTAATTGGGAAATAAGTTTTCACTACGTCGCAGTTTCCTCCAACTATGAAATAAAGGGTAATATAAAAGAACAATTAGTTGGTAACTATTGTTTTATTCGTTAGGTTAAATGGAGTCTTGTTTAGTCTTTTGTTATAATCTGTTGATAATTTATGAGTTTGCGTTTAAGATAAAAAAGACTTAGCTATTGGAATCGGGGGAAATAGAATGTATTTATATTATCTTTTTGCATTGATTATCATCGGATTGGATCAATTAACAAAGTGGCTTATAGAACAATCAATGCAGATTGGCGAAAGAATAACAATAATTAATGATTTCTTTTATCTCACATCACATCGTAATAAAGGTGCTGCCTGGGGAATTCTCCAGGGCCAGATGATATTTTTTTATATCATTACCATTGTGGTGGTTATAGGTGTAGTTGTTTATATGCAAAAATATGCGAAAACAAATAGGTTGCTTGGAGTATCGTTAGCCTTTATTTTAGGTGGTGCAATCGGGAACTTTATAGATAGGTTATTTCGACACGAAGTGGTAGACTTTTTTGATTTTATCATTTTCAATTACGACTTTCCTATTTTTAATGTTGCAGACTCTGCTTTAGTAGTGGGTGTTTTCCTTATCATCATTACTACAGTTTTAGATGAGAGAAAGGAAAGGAAGGAAAATAATAAATGACGAAGATATTTAATTATAGTGTTACATCAGAGCAGGCTAAAACGAGACTCGACAAGTTATTGTCAGACGTCAATCCAGATACTTCCCGCTCACAAATACAGTTGTGGATTAACTTGAATTTAGTAAAAGTTAACAGTGAAGATGTTAAAGCAAATTATAAATGCCAACCTGGTGATGTGATAGAGTGGACGGTTCCACAGACTGAACCATTAAATATACAAGCAGAAAATATTCCGTTAGATATTGTATATGAGGATACTGACTTATTGGTAGTCAACAAACCAAAAGGAATGGTAGTTCACCCATCAGCAGGCCATCAATCAGGTACTTTAGTTAATGCTTTATTATATCACTGCAATGATTTATCCGGAATAAATGGTGTAGAACGTCCAGGTATTGTTCATCGTATTGATAAGGATACAAGCGGTCTGTTAGTTGTTGCTAAGAACGATATTGCCCATACCCATCTTTCAGATCAAATGGCCGCAAAAACGATAGAGCGTAAGTACGTAGCAATAGTTCATGGGGAGATTGCTCATGAGACTGGTTTAATTGATGCACCGATTGGTCGTGATCCCAAGGACCGGCAAAAAATGTCGGTAGTCGATAATGGAAAACCAGCAGTAACGCATTTTCGTGTTTTGCAGCATTTTCCAGATTATACGTATATTGAGTGTCAGTTGGAAACTGGAAGGACTCACCAGATCCGGGTACATATGAAATATATTGGTTATCCATTAGTAGGGGATCCTAAGTACGGGCCAAGAAAAACAATGGATATAGGTGGTCAAGCTTTACATGCCAAAAAGCTTGGATTTACTCACCCTATAACGAAAGATTGGCTGGATTTTGAAGTTGAAGCTCCTGAGCAGTTTAAAGAAGTTTTATCTTATATTGAAAAAATGTATTGACAGAGAGAGAGCAATTTGAAATAATATAGCAAATGGATGAACCTTTAATCTAGTCCTGTGAGGCTTAAAGGAAGCGTTATGTTTGGAATATGTATGATATGCATAAACCAATCCCTTTTCTCCTCATAGAGAAAGGGATTTTTCTATGAGAAGGGTGATGAACATGAAGAAGAAGACAGACATTCTTGATAAACCTGCAATTAGTCGAGCTTTAACAAGAGTTGCCCATGAAATTGTTGAGAGGAACAAAGGGGTAGAAGATGTTGTGCTAGTGGGTATTAAGACAAGAGGAGTCCCGCTGACCAAACGATTACATGATAAAATCCGGCAAATAGAAAATATTGAAGTTCCTATTGGGGAATTGGATATTACATTGTATCGAGATGACTTAGAAAAAAGCACAACGCACCAGGACCCTGAATTAAAAGAAACCAATATTGAGGTTGACCTTTCAGGAAAAACAGTTATCCTTGTAGATGATGTGTTATATACGGGACGTACTGTAAGAGCAGCTTTGGATGCTATTATGGACATTGCCCGTCCATCACAAATTCAGCTTGGTGTATTAGTAGACCGAGGACACAGAGAATTACCAATCCGTGCAGATTATGTAGGAAAGAACATACCTACCTCGGATAAGGAGATCATTGTTGTTCAGCTAGATGAAATAGATAATGCAGATCAAGTATCTATTTATGAAAAGTAAAACTAAATTATGAAACCTTTAACTAGATCCAGAGAGGTCTATAAGGTTGCCCTGAAAATACGTATGCTCAATACGTATACCTCTTTGCAGCCTTTTGCAAGGAGGTTTTTTTATGGAAAAAAAGAAGGCACTTGAAATTTGTAAGAAAAATCTATTCGTTGATGATAAAGGAGAGGAATTATGAGACATTTTATTTCAGTAAACCAATTGAGTGTGAAAGAAATTCATTCCCTTTTAGATACTGCCGAATCACTGCGAAACGAAAATAAAAAAGTCAACGACCAAATCTTTGCTGCAAATTTATTTTTCGAACCAAGTACAAGAACAAAAATGAGTTTTATTGTTGCACAGAGAAAGCTTGGATTGGAAGTGTTAGATCTGCACGAGGATATTTCCAGCACGAGAAAAGGTGAAACACTATATGATACTGCGAAGACGTTCGAATCGATAGGAGCTAATTTACTTATTGTTCGACACCATGCTGATACATGGTTTGAGGACCTGCAAGATCAAATTTCGATACCAATTATTAATGGAGGCGCTGGAAAGGCGGAACACCCTACCCAATGTTTATTAGACCTTTTAACTTTATATCAAGAGTTTGGTAGATTAAGAGGATTAAATGTAGTTATTGTAGGAGATATTAAGCACAGTAGGGTTGCTCGTTCCAACGCTAATGCTCTTAAAAGGCTTGGGGCAAAGGTTAGCCTTTGTGCAGCTCCTGGTTTTGAAGATCATAGCTTAGACTTTCCTTATATAACGATAGATGAAGCTACTAAGAAATGCGATGCTTTGATGCTTTTGCGTATTCAACATGAGCGGCACACAACCAACTCATTTATTGATGATTACCTGAAAAATTATGGGCTGACAAAGGAAAGAGAAAAAAGAATGCAGAAGCATGCAATTATTTTACATCCTGCCCCAATAAATCGTGGAGTGGAAATAGACTCTGACTTGGTAGAATGTGAGCGATCCAGAATTTTTAAGCAAATGAATAATGGAGTGTTTATAAGGATGGCAATAATGATTGAATTATTACAAGAATGGGGGTTATTAAATGAAAATATTATTGAAAAACGCGAGAAGACTGTCGTCAGTGTATGAATTAGAACCATGTGAAATTTTAATTGAAGGAAATCGTATTAAACAAATAAAATCAGCTATCCGTGAAAACGCAGATCGCAACATAGATTGTAATGGAAATGTTGTCTTACCAGGGTTTATTGATGTGCATATACATTTGCGCGAGCCCGGCGGGGAACACAAGGAAACAATTAAAACGGGAACGCTGGCGGCTGCGAAAGGTGGTTTTACAACTGTATGTGCCATGCCGAATACGAATCCGGTTCCTGATCGAAAAGAAACTTTGGAAAAATTGGTCGAAAAAATTAAAAAAGAGGCAAAGGTTCGTGTGTTGCCATATGCAGCAATCACAAAAGATTTAAAAGGTGAAGAATTAACAAATATTGATGAATTAGTCATGGCAGGGGCTTTTGCCTTTACAGATGATGGCGTGGGCATACAAACTGCTGATTTTATGTTAAAAGCTATGAAGCAGGCAGCCGCTTCTGGAAAAGCTATTGTTGCTCATTGCGAAGATAACTCTATTGTCTATGGTGGTGTTGTGCATGATGGGGATGTAAGTAATAGACTAAATCTTCCAGGATTACCTGCACTAAGTGAGTCAGTACAAATTGCCAGGGATGTGTTATTGGCTGAAGCTGCCGGATGTCATTATCATGTCTGTCATGTAAGCTCCAAAGAATCCGTTAGAGTAATTAGAGATGCAAAAAGGGCTGGCATCCACGTAACAGCTGAGGTTACCCCTCATCATTTATTATTAAATGAAAACAATATTAAAGATCAAGATTCAAATTATAAAATGAATCCTCCATTACGCGCCAAGGAAGATCAGGAAGCATTATTAGAGGGACTGTTAGATGGTACGATTGATTTTATCGCAACAGATCATGCTCCACATGCAGAGGAAGAAAAATCACAAGGGTTTTTGAATGCTCCTTTTGGCATTGTAGGTCTGGAAACAGCATTTTCTCTACTTTATACATATTTGGTTAAAACAGAAAAAATTAAGCTGCACCAGCTAGTTGATTGGTTAACCAAAAAACCTGCAGAAGTTTTCCAATTGCCATATGGAAAATTAGATGAGAACACGATTGCAGATATTACGATTGTTAACTTGGAAAAAGAGTTAAAAATAAATAAGGAAACATTTCAATCCAAGGGGAGAAATACACCTTTTCAAGATTGGATAGTATCAGGTATACCTGTAATGACAATAGTTGATGGGGAAATAGTTTTCGAGGGGGATATGAATGGATAATAGACAGCTTATATTAGAGGACGGTACTGTATTTACAGGAGAAAGTATTGGCAGTGACACTTCTGCATTTGGAGAAATTGTATTTAACACAGGCATGACCGGCTATCAGGAAGTTATTTCTGACCCCTCCTATTGTGGACAAATTGTTATGATGACATATCCCCAAATAGGAAATTATGGCATTAACCGTGAAGATTTTGAGACGGTGACCCCTTTTATAAGAGGTTTTGTTGCGAAGGAAGTCTGTGAGCACCCGTCAAACTTCCGAAGTGAAGAAACATTAGACAGTTATTTAAAAGCAAATAATATTCCCGGAATAACAGGGATTGACACAAGGAAACTGACTAGAATCATTCGGCAGCATGGGACAATGAAAGCAACAATTGTTCCAATAGATCAACCGGTTGAAGAAGTAAAAGAAACTATGCACGTAACAAATTTACCTGCAGATCAGGTGAAGCAGACTTCTACAGTAACACCATACGTGGTGCCAGGCAGAGGAAAGCGGATTGTAGTTGTAGATTTTGGAATGAAGCATGGTATTTTACGAGAGCTGACAGAACGGCAATGCCATGTAACGGTTGTGCCATATAATTACAGTTCTGAACAAATTTTACGCTTAAAGCCAGATGGCATTGTCCTAACAAATGGGCCTGGAAATCCAAAAGACGTTCCAGAAGCTATACATATGATAAAGAATATTATTGATAAACTTCCTATTTTTGGTATTTGCTTAGGGCACCAGCTATTAGCCTTAGCATGTGGAGCTGACACAGAAAAGATGAAATTTGGACATCGAGGTGGTAACCATCCAGTGAAGGATCTGGAAACAGAAAAAACGTATATCACCTCTCAAAACCATAGCTATGCTGTAAAGAAAGCTTCTCTTAATAATACTGAATTGTTATTAACTCATGTTGCACTTAATGATAATACAGTAGAAGGTATAAAACATCGGGTTTATCCTGCGTTTTCCGTTCAGTTCCATCCGGAAAGCTCCCCTGGTCCCGAAGATACCAGTCATTTCTTTGATTCATTTATTAGCAAGTTAATTGTAGACCAACCGAAGGAGGAGAAGATATATGCCTAAAAATACAAAAATAAAAAAAATCCTCGTTATTGGGTCAGGGCCCATCGTCATCGGGCAGGCCGCAGAATTTGATTACTCTGGTACGCAAGCATGTCAAGCGCTAAAAGAAGAAGGTTATACAGTTATCTTGGCCAATTCAAATCCAGCTACAATTATGACGGACCATACGGTAGCTGATAAAGTATATATGGAACCATTAACTGTTGAATTTCTTACGAAGATTATCAGGGTAGAAAAGCCGGATGCTCTTCTTCCTACACTTGGGGGACAAACTGGTTTAAATTTGGCAGTGGCATTAGATGAATCTGGAATATTAGAAGAATATCATGTGAATTTATTAGGTAGTTCTTTAGAAGCAATCCAACAGGCGGAAGATCGTGATAAATTTAGAAAACTAATGAAGGAGCTAAATGAGCCTGTCCCTGATAGTCAAATTGTTCATACAGTAGAAGAAGCTTGTGAATTTGCTGCACAAATAGGTTTTCCATTAATTGTCCGACCTGCTTATACTCTTGGGGGAACAGGGGGAGGTATGTGTGCAGACCTTTCAGAATTAAAGGCAATTACAAGAAATGGATTGTCACTATCTCCAGTAAACCAATGTTTAATTGAGAAGAATATCGCTGGCTTTAAAGAAATTGAATATGAAGTAATGAGAGATCAAAAAGATCAAGCAATTGTTGTTTGCAATATGGAAAATGTAGACCCTGTTGGTATACATACAGGAGATTCGATCGTGGTTGCTCCTTCGCAAACGTTAAGTGACCGAGAAAACCAATTATTAAGAAACGCATCTTTGAGAATAATTAGGGCATTGAAAATTGAAGGTGGCTGTAATGTACAATTAGCTATTGATCCTCATAGTTTTCAATATTATATTATTGAAGTTAATCCAAGGGTAAGCCGATCATCTGCGCTCGCTTCTAAAGCAACCGGTTATCCAATTGCGAAAATGGCCGCCAAGATAGCTGTTGGTCTGAGCTTGGATGAAATCATTAACCCAATAACAGGGAAAACCTACGCCTGTTATGAACCTGCTCTTGACTATGTAGTTTCAAAACTTCCGCGCTTTCCATTTGATAAATTCATTACAGGTGATCGTTATCTCGGTACCCAAATGAAAGCAACAGGAGAAGTTATGTCGATTGGGCGTAATTTTGAAGAATCATTGTTAAAAGGGGTACGTTCATTGGATATTGGCACGGAATCACTTTATATGGAACATATTGCAAAACTATCCAAACAGAAAATCATTGAACGTCTAATTAAAGCAGATGATGAAAGAATCTTTGTAATCGCTGAGGCCTTTAGAAGAGAGATGACTATTGATGAGCTCTTCCACTATACAAAAATAGATCGATACTTCCTTAATAAGATACAAAAATTAGTACAGATGGAAATGGAATTACGTGAAAATCTGTATGAGTACAATATTTTAAAGTCAACCAAAGAACGAGGATTTTCAGATGAACATATTGCAGGGTTATGGAATAGGGATATTGATGAAATTTACCAATTCAGAAAAGAAAACAATTTAATACCAATTTATAAAATGGTTGATACATGTGCTGCTGAGTTCGAATCTGTTACTCCATATTTTTACAGTACCTATGAGGATGAAAATGAATCAATAATCACTGAAAGAAAGAAAGTGTTAGTATTAGGTTCTGGTCCGATTCGCATCGGACAAGGAATTGAGTTTGATTATGCTACAGTTCATTCTGTATTAGCCATTAAAGAAATGGGTTATGAAGCAATTATTATGAATAACAACCCGGAAACAGTATCTACTGATTTTAGCATATCAGATAAACTATATTTTGAACCATTAACATTAGAAGATGTTATGCATGTGATTGATTTGGAGAAACCTGAAGGAGTCATTGTACAGTTTGGTGGTCAGACCGCCATCAACCTTGCAGCTGGGCTTGAACGGAGAGGGGTAAAAATCTTAGGTACAAGTTTAGAAGCAATTGATCAGGCTGAAGATCGTGATAAATTTGAAATATTATTGGAAGAGCTTAATCTGTTAAGACCCAAAGGGAAGTCTGTACTCGCTCTTACAGAAGCAACATCAGTCGCAAACCATATTGGTTATCCAGTACTAGTAAGGCCATCATATGTAATAGGTGGCAGCAGAATGGAAATTGTCTATAATGATGAAGAATTGCAAGCATACCTACTAAAAACAAACAGCATTACAAACGAGCATCCTATTCTGATTGATAAATATATTACTGGTATTGAAGTAGAGGTTGATGCAATAAGTGACGGAGAAACAATTATCGTGCCAGGAATAATGGAGCATATTGAACGTGCAGGTGTGCATTCCGGTGACTCCATTGCAGTATATCCTCCTCAACGTTTAAGTGAGCAAATAAAACAAAAATGTCTGGATGCTACCATAAAGCTAGCTAAAGCATTAAAAGTAAAAGGACTAATCAATATACAGTTTATCATACGTGATGAAGAGGTTTATGTATTGGAAGTAAATCCACGTGCAAGCCGTACCATTCCTTTCCTTAGTAAGATAACAGGAGTAACTATGGCGAAGATAGCTTCCAAGTGTATTTTGGGTGAAAAGCTGACAGACTTAGGGTTTCGTACAGGAATCCTACCAGAAGATGATCAAGTATCAGTCAAGATTCCAGTCTTTTCTTTTGAAAAATTACGTAGTGTAGATACTACGCTTGGACCAGAGATGAAATCTACCGGGGAAGCGATTGGTTACGACAAAACACTAGAAAAAGCGTTATATAAAGGCTTGATTGCTGCTGGACTGCGTGTACCACATGAAGGAGCAGTGTTGCTTACAGTAGCGGATAAGGATAAAGAGGAAGTTCGTTTTATAGCGGAGCGATTTCATCAACTCGGCTTTCATTTGTATGCAACAGAGGGGACTGGTGCATTTTTACAGAGATTTGGAATTCCAGTAACCAAGGTAGGTAAGATTGGGGCTGACGAACCAAACGTCTTATCAATTATTGAAAATGGACTTGTGCAGTTTGTTGTTAACACATTAACATCTGGCACGCGACCACGCTCAGATGGATTTCGAATCAGAAGGGAAGCAGTTGAGCATGGCATTGCTTGCTTGACCAACCTGGATACTGCAAATGCCATTGTTAATGTTATAGATTCTACTTCATTTAGTGCCAAGCCTATTGTGAATAAAGAGGTTGAAATTGTATGATTAAAAAAGTTGAAATGCTCATCTCGCAAAGGAGAATTATTGCTTTAGACACGGTAGAATTAACACTTAAAAATAAATATATTAGCCAAACAGCAAGGCCTGGTCAGTTTTTGCATATTCTCGTTGAAGGCCACTCGTTAAGACGCCCACTGTCAATTGCATCCATAAATAAGGTTGCTGAAACAATTACTGTTTTATTTAAAATAAATGGTCCGGGGACAAAAAAGCTTTCAGAATACAAAAATGGAATGTACCTTGACGTCCTAGGGCCTAATGGCAATGGCTTCCAAATTGAAGAACATGATAACACCATCTTATTAATTGGAGGGGGCATTGGAGTTCCCCCTATGTACTTTCTTGGAAAACATCTTGTGGAGCAAGGAAAGAAAGTTATCTCCATACTGGGTTTTCAATCAGCAGGGCATGTTTTTTATGAAGATGAATTTGAAGCTTTAGGTAGAACCATCATTGTAACAAATGATGGTTCTTATGGAGAAAAAGGATTTGTAACCGATGCATTACGTTTAGTAGAGGATTTTGAGTGTTATTATACATGTGGGCCTTTACCAATGCTAAAAGCAGTTACGGCAAAATTAAATGATTGCAGTGGTTATATCTCGCTGGAAGAGCGAATGGGTTGTGGAGTTGGAGCTTGCTTTGCATGCGTTATTCCTACAAATGATCATTTTGGCTATAAAAAAATATGTAAAGATGGACCTGTTTTTCATTCAAAGGAGGTATCTTTGTGACAGATTTACGTATTGAATTACCTGGTCTACAATTAAAAAATCCTATCATGCCCGCATCTGGCTGTTTTGGTTTTGGACGTGAATACAGTAACTTTTATGACCTTAGTAAATTAGGTGCAATCATTACGAAGGCTGCGACAGGAACCAAAAGGTATGGGAATAACACCCCAAGGGTTGCAGAAACCTCATCAGGTATGCTTAACGCAATAGGATTGCAGAATCCCGGAGTGGAAAAAATTATTGCATCTGAAGTTCCGTTCTTATCAAACTTTGATACATCAATTATTGCGAATATTGCTGGCAGTTCTATAGAAGAATATGTAGCAGTTGCAGCTGCATTTAATGAAGCGCCACAAGTGGCTGCACTGGAATTAAATATTTCCTGTCCTAACGTAAAAGAAGGGGGAATCCAATTTGGTACTGACCCATTGATGGCTGCAGAAGTTACAGCAATGGTCAAAAGGGTTAGCGATCTACCAGTTTATGTAAAATTATCACCTAATGTAAGCAATATCGTGGAAATGGCAAAAGCGGTAGAGAAAGCAGGTGCTGATGGGTTATCGATGATTAATACCCTTACTGGAATGCAAATAAATCTTAAATCTAGGAAACCTTTATTAGCAAATAAAACAGGTGGCCTATCCGGACAGGCAATTAAACCAGTCGCTATTCGAATGATACATGATGTTAGCCAGCATGTATCCATACCTATAATTGGTATGGGAGGAGTAACGAGCGCTGAAGATGTCCTAGAGTTCTTATTGGCGGGGGCAAGTGCAGTAGCCGTCGGAACAGCTAATTTTCAAAATCCATTTGTATGCTCTGAATTAATTGATGAATTACCTTCTATATTAGATAAATATGGATTTAGTTCGGTAAGTGACGTAATTGGAAAAGGAGTAATCGTATGAACAACAAAATCTATTTAGCATTGGATTTCCCCACATGGAAAGAAGCGGAAAAATTTTTACAAGTACATCAATTGGAACATATTCCCGTGAAAGTGGGGATGGAGTTGTTTTATAGGGAAGGACCTGCCTTAATTGAAAAATTAAAAGAAAAAGGGCACCCCATTTTTTTAGATTTAAAGCTTCATGATATTCCTACAACGGTTATGCGGGCAATGGCCAACCTGGCAAGTATGGAAGTGGATATTGTAAACGTACATGCTACGGGTGGTAGTGAAATGATTAAGCGTGCAAAGGAGGGCTTAATCAATGGTTCATCTTCATCACCTAATACGAAGCTAATAGCAGTCACCGTATTAACCTCCATGGATAAAGCGGTGATGAACAAAGAGCTTCGCTTATCTGGAGAAGTAGAAGAGCAAGTCGTGCGTCTTGCTACTTTGAGTAAAGAAAGTGGAGCAGATGGAGTCGTGTGCTCCGTACATGAAGCAAACGCAATAAAAACAGCTTGTGGGTCATCATTCTTAACTGTTACCCCAGGGATTCGATTGGAAGATTCAAAGCAGAATGATCAAAAACGGATTGCTACACCCCATTTTGCTAAAATAAATGGAGCAGATATTTTGGTGGTTGGTAGAAGCATCACCAAGGCTATTAATCCGAGGCAAGCATATGACCAAATAATAAAGGAGTTTGAACATGGAAGTAAATAAAGAATTGGCAAGAGAGTTAGTTAAAATTAAAGCAGTTCAAATAAATCCAAATAAGTTTTTTACATGGACTTCCGGAATCAAGTCACCGATATACTGTGACAACAGAATGACAATGTCTTATCCAAAGGTACGGAAAAAAATAGTTAGTGCTTTTAAACAATTTATCGAAAATATGGAAGAACAGCCAGAGGTTATAGCGGGATGTGCCACTGCAGGTATCCCACATGCTGCGTGGCTTGCTGAAGCCCTAGACTTGCCTATGGTCTATGTCCGAGGTAAAGCTAAAGGGCATGGGAAGGGAAACCAGATAGAAGGGGATCTAAGAGAAGGTCAGCGCGTAATAGTGATTGAAGACTTAATCTCTACAGGAGGATCTTCAATTGAAGCCGCAAAATCATTGGAAAAATCGGGTGCAGAAGTACTTGGAGTATTAGCTATTTTTACTTACGGTTTAGCTATAGCCTCAGAAAACTTTAAAAAAGAAAAAATATACTTACATACTATTACCAACTTTGATTCTCTAGTGGATCTACTTGTAGAAGACGGGGAACTCCCACCCGAAAAAAAGGCGGGGTTGCTGGAGTGGCGTAATCAATTATAAAGCTACTAAACACTTTGCTTTTCTTAATTATTCTAAATCTGATTGTAGAGAAGAATTATTCTCAGACCAAGTTAACTATCGTGCAACCTATATCGCCTTCCTTTATAATGGGGATAATAACTATACTTGATCAGAGGTTATAGAAATGAGAATAGAAGATTATATGCTACTACTGAAATTAAATGAGATTGGGACGATCAGAGGAACAGCTAAGGCAATCCTTATATCCCAACCTGCAGTTACTCAAAGGCTCAAATATATGGAAGAATACTTTGGGCAAACCATTTTCATTCGTACTTCTAAACGTTTAGTCCCTACCCCTAGTGGTGAGATGATATTGGAGCATGCAGCAACTGTAATCGAAAAGGAACAAACAATTAAAAACAAAATTGCCCAATCCAGCAAAGAGGTTCAAGGAACGTTATCCATTGCTTGTTCGTCATTAATTAGTCAACGTTTTTTACCATCAATACTTGGAGACTTCACAACACAGTATCCTAAAGTTGCGATTGATCTGGTAACTGGAATCAGCGAAAATATTAAACGTCATCATAAAAGTTATCATATTTGTATCATCAGAGGAGAGAAACTAAAAGAAAGTACCTGTATACATTTATTTGATGATCCTCTTTATATCTTTGATACAGAACCCTTCCCAGTCAATACTTTAAAAGAAAGACCGTTGATCTCTTTTAAAAGTGATGACAGTATGAATGAATTGGTAGATCATTGGCTGTACCATCATCAGGGAGATATTAAACCAGTAAAAACAATTACCGTCGATCAGATTGAAACATGTAAGCAATTAATGAAGCAGGGGCTTGGGATGGCGGTTTTACCGGAAAGTGTTTCTGATTCTATGAAAGAGGAATATCATTTTGTTCCTCTTCACCTGGAAGGTATTCCTGTGACCAGAGACACATGGATTTGTTATCAGGAAGGGGTAAAGCAACTCCCACAGGTGAACCACTTTATTAATTCAATAACAAGTCAATCATTTCTTTAGATGTTTATTTTCTTCTTTAAAAAGGAATACCTATTTATGTAGTTAAAAGGAGGAATAAAAATGAGTGATGTATTATTTACTTCAACAGCAACTGCAAAAAATGGTAGAGAAGGCCATGTAAAATCAAAAGATGAGCTTATTGACCTTGAATTGGTTAACCCAATAACGAACAAAGAAGATAAAGGATCGAACCCAGAGCAGCTTTTTGCTGCTGCATATGCAGCCTGTTATGATGGAGCATTAAATTTAGTTGCTTCCAAACAAAAGAAAAAAATAAGTTCTGAAACAACAGCTGATGTAAGTCTTTTAAAAGATCCTGAAGATGATGGTTTTAAAATTGGGGTTACACTAACAGTTAATATAGAAGGTGTTAATCCTGAAGAAGCAGATGAACTTACAGAAGCGGCGCATCAAGTATGTCCTTATTCTAAAGCAACAAGAGGAAATGTCGATGTAAAAATTAATGCGAAGGCAGTATAAAAAAGGAGTGAGCTTCTAAGCTCACTCTTTTTCTTTTAATTTTTCCACTAGCTGTTTACTAGGTGTAACAAATACTGTTTTCTGATTTTCATAAATAACATAACCTGGTTTGGCTCCGTTTGGTTTTTTAACGTAGCGAATTTTTGTATAATCAACAGGAACAGAGGAAGATTGCTGTGACTTACTAAAATAAGCTGCGAGCTGGGCTGCTTCCATAATCGTTTCCTCAGTAGGCTCTTTAGCTCGTATGAGCACGTGGGAGCCCGGTATATCCTTTGTATGTAACCATATATCATCTCGATGAGCTAACTTCATAGTTACATACTCATTTTGTTTATTATTTTTACCCACAATAATTGAAGTCCCATCTGAAGAGACAAAGCTCTCGGGTTCCGGCTTTTTTGATTTGTTTTTCTTCTTTTTGCTTTTTGACTGTTTCTTAAGATAGCCTTCTTCTCTTAGTTCTTCTCGTATTTCTTCAATATCTTCCAATCCAGCGACATCAATTTGCTGAAGTAACTGTTCGAGATAATTTATTTCACTTTCTGTTTTCAGCATTTCCTTTTCAATTACTTCCTTGGATTTCTTCAGCTTTTGATATGTTTTAAAGTAGCTCTGTGCGTTTTCACTTGGCGTCTTATGAGGATCTAATTCGATGATCAAATCATTTTGTTCTGGATCATAGTAATCCTGAACGGTTACGGATGTATCCCCGTTTGACACAAGATGTAAGTGAGCAGTAAGCAGTTCTCCTGACTTTTGATATAAATCGGCTTTCTCTGCTTTTTTAATTGTTTGCTGATGCTTTTTTATTTTACGTTGATTCTTATCTCGTTCATTTTTGATAAAACGATACAGATCTTTTGCCTGTTGTTTTACGCGATCCCGTTCCGCCTTACCTGAGAAGAAATGATCAAGCATTTCACTAACTGAGTGAAATGAATGCTTTTCTGTATTAGTGATGGATAAAGGCAAAACATGAAAGTCTTCCTTCGTGCCAAGATAAATGGCTGGTTCATACTGATGATTAATAACATTAGCTTGAAACTCTTTGTAAATCTCCATATACCTCTGCTCGGAACCAAGATTTGCTCTTCTTTCTATTTCTTTCGCAATAAAAGGGGAAAATCCAGTTAGTGCATGAACTATTTGCATCTCCATTTTTCCACTATTAAAATCCAGTTTTTTTATGAAATCATTCTCATCAGCGGTTAAAATGTCTAATTTATCCTGCATCGGAGGAAGTTTATAAGGATGCCCAGGCATGATCGTACGATGTCGATTTTGAGACATAGTGATATGTTTGAGACTATCTATAATGGTTCCCTTTTCCTGATCAATTAATAGAATATTACTGTGCTTTCCCATTAATTCGATGGTAAGTGTCTTCGTACTTATATCTCCTATTTCATTTCTTGACTTAACGGTAAAGGAGACGATTCGCTCCATACTAAACTGTTCGATGCTTTCAAGTTGTGCCCCTGATAAATACTTTCTTAACACCATACAAAACATTGGAGCTTCCTGTGGATTGACATAATGGTCATTTGTCAAATGGAAACGTGTATAAGTGGGGTGTATGGACAGTACTAATGTGTGATTAGTTCCTTGACTTCTAATTGTGAATACAATTTCTGTAGAAGTTGGTTGATATATTTTTGTGATTTTTCCTGGTACTAACTCTTTTTTTAGTTCCTCTGTTACTGCATGCGTAACAATTCCGTCAAATGGCATACAATCACCTCTCGCCAATTATAGCATTATTTAGGACAAGTCTGCATAGATATTAACTATAATAGCGAAAACCAGCTTTTTTAACTAAGTTTGTATTCATAGTTAATAATAGGGCTGATTTGGAGGAATGGTGGATGAAATGGTATCAATTAGACGTAGAAAAAGTAGAACAGAAGTTGCACGTAGTTACAAACAGAGGGCTCAGTCCAAAGCAAGTAGAGCAACGCCGTAAGCAGTATGGGTTTAACGTTTTGGAATCCCAAAAAAACATATCTAAATGGTTACTGTTTTTAAAACAGTTCCAGGACTTTATGGTACTTGTATTACTTGCTGCCACACTAATAGCAGGAATTCTTGGTGAATATGTAGATGCTATTGCCATTATGGTAATTGTTTTGGTAAATGGATTTATTGGTTACTTTCAAGAACAAAAGGCTGAAAATTCACTTGAGAAGTTAAAAGAACTTTCTGCCCCCATGGCAAATGTTTTCCGTGATGGAAAATGGGAAAAAGTTTCTTCCAGAGAAGTAGTTGTAGGAGACATTGTTAGAATAACAAGTGGTGATAGAGTTCCTGCGGATGTACGGATAACTAAATCGAATAGTCTGGAAACCGAGGAATCTGCACTTACAGGAGAATCTTTACCCGTAGCGAAACATGCAACACCAATCAACAGAGATCATGTAGATGCGCAAGACCAAGTGAACATGGGGTTCATGGGTACTTTGGTAACAAGAGGTTCAGCAATAGGGATCGTTGTTGGAACTGGAATGAATACGATGATGGGGCAAATTGCATCATTAATGGTGAATACAAAGAAAGTGATGACACCACTTGAAAGAAAACTAGCCGAATTAGGTAAAATTCTCATCGTAGTTGCACTATTCTTAACTGCATTAGTGGTAGTGTTAGGAGTAATTCAGGGGCACCCCGTCTACAACATGTTTCTTGCAGGAATATCACTGGCTGTTGCTGCTATCCCTGAAGGTCTTCCAGCCATAGTTACCGTAGCTTTATCTCTTGGAGTTCAGCGTATGATCAGGAAAAAGGCAATTGTCAGGAAGCTTTCTGCTGTAGAGACATTGGGATGTGCTTCTGTCATTTGTTCTGATAAAACGGGAACGATGACTGAAAATAAAATGACTGTTAAAGAATTGTTTCTAAATGGAAAACAATTATACGTAAGTGGGGATGGTTATGACATTCGAGGGGACTTCTACCTCTCTGATACAAAATTAGATGAGAAATATCCTAACCTGCAAGAAATGCTTATGTATGGAATGCTTTGTAACAACGCTAATTTACAAGTGAAAAAAGGTAAGTATTTGGTAGATGGGGATCCAACAGATGGCGCATTGCTTGTAGTAGCTAGAAAACTAGGTTTAACTGCTGTGATTGAAGAGAATTATCGAATAGTGAAAGAGATACCTTTCGATTCTGATAGAAAGCGGATGAGTGTAGTTATAGAAGATGAAAATGGGATGCGTTTTTTGATAACAAAGGGAGCACCTGATGTACTACTCCCAAGGAGCACCTTTCATTTCAATGCCAGTGGAAGAGCCCGACTTGATGCTGTAGATAGCCAATCTATACAGGAAGCTGTTGGACGTATGGCAGATAAGGCTTTAAGAACTCTTGCTATTGCTGTTAAACCACTTGCTAAAAATGACTCTCTGGAAACCTCCTTTCTTGAAAAGGATCTTACTTTTATTGGGTTGTATGGAATGATGGACCCTCCACGTAAAGAAGTGAAGTCTGCAATTGAAGAGTGTCGGCAGGCGGGCATACGTACCGTAATGATAACTGGCGACCATGTTAAGACTGCAAAGGCAATAGCTTCAAAACTAAACATATTACCAGAACATGGGCTTGTATTAGAGGGGCATCAATTAAATAAATTAACTGTAAATGAGTTAAAAGATGTTATTGAAGACACTTATGTTTTTGCCAGAGTAACACCAGAACATAAATTAAAGATTGTAGAGGCTTTTCAGGAAAAAGGACATATTGTGGCAATGACAGGGGATGGGGTAAACGATGCTCCTGCAATAAAGGCTAGTGATATTGGAATAAGTATGGGAATCAGTGGGACGGATGTTACGAAAGAAGCTTCTTCGTTAATCTTAATGGATGATAATTTTGCAACAATAAAATCTGCTATTCAAGAAGGCAGAAATATTTATGAAAACATCCGCAAATTTATTCGATATCTTTTAGCATCAAACGTAGGTGAAATTCTTGTTATGTTATTTGCTATGTTGTTAGCTTTACCACTCCCACTGGTCCCAGTCCAAATTTTATGGGTTAATCTTGTTACAGATGGTTTACCTGCAATGGCGTTAGGTTTAGATAAGGCGGAAAGTGACGTAATGAAGAAAGTTCCAAGAAATCCGCGTGAAGGCGTTTTCGCAAGAGGATTAGGTTATAAAATTATTACAAGAGGAATAGTAATCGGGATTGTAACCCTGCTTGCGTTTATTATTACCTATCAGAACAACCCCGACAATCTTGTATATGGACAAACCATGGCTTTTACCACGCTAGTTATGGCCCAATTAATTCATGTTTTTGATTGTCGAAGTGAACACTCCGTATTTTCAAGAAATCCATTTGAAAATATGTATCTAGTATTTGCCGTAATTTCTTCCCTACTATTAGTTCTTATTGTGATTTATTGGGAGCCGTTGCAGCCAATATTCCATACAACATCTCTAAATTTGCGAGATTGGATGCTGATCCTTGGTCTAAGCGCGTTACCAACTGTATTATTTGGGTTCACTAAAAAATAATGACCAAAAATAAGGGGCTGGGACATAACTAAACAACGTTATTCTAAAGACGAACTATTTAAAATGTGGGAACCCCGCTCCGGAAAAACACTTCGCTTTCCGTGGGCGCTGCTAAGCCTCCTCGTGCTATGCACTCCGGGGTCTTAGCTAGGCTTTTTCTCCCACAATGGTTTTCGGTGGGACGAGTAATCGCAGTCCCAGGAGTCTGCGTGTTTTTCCTCCGCTAATTCGTTCCAAAAAATAAATCCGAACCATAATTCATTATTAGTATGAATCGGTTCGGATTTTAACTTTATAAAATTTCATTTGGCCCAGCCTCTTTTTCTCTAAATAACTATAAAATTATAATATATTAATAATCTTTTACTGATTAGATACATTTTAACCACTCAATTATGTTTACTTCTTAAATACTAGTTCGACTTGGTCACACTCATAATTAAGATTTCTTGCTTAAGTTTCCAAGAGGTAACACTAGTCACTTATTACTTTCTTATCTAAGTATTTCACTAACCACACAAAAAAGTTTTCAACTCAGTCTTTCACAGGTATAATTAAATAAATAGACATGACAGCATGACGTCAACCTGTTTTCCAATATTAACATACACTATCATTTGCACTATGTGTAATTTGGTAATAAAGATAAGTATGATATACTTTTTTAATGTATACTTTTTGTAGTATAATGAGATACATTGTAGTTAGGGGGAGCAAATTTGAGTTTACGTCTTATAAATATTGGTTTTGGTAACGTAGTGTCAGCTAATAGGGTGATATCAATTGTGTCACCTGAATCCGCACCGGTTAAGCGTATTATTGCTGTGGCTAGAGAGAATAATAAATTAGTTGATGCAACCTATGGAAGAAGAACGAGGGCTGTTATAATAACAGATAGTGATCATGTAGTATTATCTGCTGTGCAACCGGAAACTGTTGGTCAGCGCGTACTAAGTCACGAAGAAGTTACGGATGATAATTAAAGCGTATAATAGTAGGAGGAACTATTTTGATTGAAGAGAAAGGTATTTTATTTGTTCTTTCTGGCCCATCAGGAGTAGGAAAGGGTACAGTAAGAAAGGAACTTTTTAATCAGGCTACAGATTTGAAATATTCAATTTCCATGACAACAAGAGACATCCGACCAGGCGAGGAGGATGGAGTGGATTATTTCTATAAAAGTAGAGAAGAGTTTGAAAATCTGATTAAAAACAACCAGCTTTTGGAATATGCTAAATATGTCAATAATTATTATGGTACACCCAGAGCATATGTAGAGGAAATGCTAGAAGCAGGTTATGATGTTTTTCTGGAAATTGAGGTGCAAGGCGCCTTGCAGGTAAAGGAAAATTTTCCTGAGGGTGTATTCATCTTTCTTTTTCCTCCAAGTTTGGAAGAACTGAAAAACAGAATCATAAATAGAGGAACAGAAACATCAGAGTTAGTTTTGAACAGGCTGAAGGAAGCAAGAAACGAAATTGAGATGATGGATGCGTATGATTATGTAGTTGTGAATGATCAAGTTGAATTAGCAGTAGAAAAAGTACAATCCATTATTCAAAGTGAACACCTGAAGCGGGAACGAATTGCAAAGCAATATAAACAGTTATTGGAGGATGAATTGTAATGTTAGAACCATCGATTGATGCTCTTCAAGAGAAAATTAATTCTAAGTACACGTTAGTAACTTTATCTGCTATGAGGGCAAGACAAATGAGTGAGACAAAGAACCCTTTAGTAGACCACCCATTCTCACATAAATATGTTGGGATGGCTTTGGAAGAAATACTTGCCGAGAAGCTTACGATTGCAGATGGACAAAAAAAGACAGTGAGTAGAGGCTGAAATAGTGAGAGGCTTTACTAACTAAATGTACATGCCTCTTTTCAAACTAAATGAATATGTTCTCTATAAACCCCATCGTTGGATAGACGAGGGGTTTCTTAATTTAGAAAACGATTGATTACATTTTTAATCTCTATTAAGCTTATTGCTAAGAAGGGAATTTTTGGTTCGTCAAAAACGGCTGTAACTAAATGCTGCAAATGAATTTGTATATGTATAAACGTAAGTATTTATCCTTTATACTATTTTGTATGGTATAAATAGAGTAGATTATTTACAGGTGAGAGGGGTCTAAATATGTTGATTGAAAAGAATATTTTACTTGGAGTCTCAGGAGGTATTGCTGCATATAAAGCTTGTGCTTTAACAAGTCAATTAACCCAGCGAGGTGCAAATGTTAAAGTAATGATGACAGAGCATGCCGCCAAATTCGTCTCGCCACTCACGTTCCAAGCGTTATCGAGAAACCCGGTATATGTAGATACATTTGATGAAAAAGACCCTGAAAAAATTGCGCATATAGATATTGCTGATTGGGCAGACATAGCATTGCTGGCTCCAGCAACCGCTAATATCATTGGAAAAATCGCCACAGGTATTGCTGATGATATGCTTTCAACTACCCTTTTGGCAACACAAGCTGAAATCTATATTGCCCCAGCAATGAACGTGAACATGTATGCACATCCTGCAGTTCAACGAAACATGCAACAGCTGGAGGAATGGGGGCATCATTTTATTGAGCCTGGCGCTGGATATTTAGCTTGTGGTTACGTTGGAAAAGGAAGGTTGGAAGAGCCTGAGAGCATTATTAAAGCAGTAGAAAATCATCAAAACAGGCTTAAGCCTCTTGTCGGAAAAAATATATTAATTTCAGCTGGTCCAACAAGAGAAGTTATTGATCCAGTCCGTTTTTTCAGTAATCGCTCGTCCGGAAAGATGGGTTTTGCTTTGGCTGAAGCTGCAGCCGAGGCTGGGGGAGATGTTACCCTTGTAGCAGGCCCTTGCAGTCTTTCTATAAAAAACCCAGCAATTAAGCGAATAGATATTGTTTCTGCGCAAGATATGTATGAAGCTATGCACCATCACTTTGATACGAGTGATATTGTGATTAAAGCAGCTGCTGTGGCGGATTATCGCCCCAAAGTAACTTATGATAATAAAATGAAAAAACAACCGGGAGAATGGCATGTGGAAATGGAACGGACAAAAGATATTCTTCTTTCTCTTGGAGAAAAAAAGACAACACAGTACCTTGTTGGTTTTGCTGCGGAAACATCTATGCCAATTGAATATGGAATCGATAAACTCGTACGGAAAAATCTTGATTCCATTATTGTAAATAATGTAGCAGAAGAGGGAGCAGGCTTTGAAGGTGATACAAATGTTGTCACATATATTAATAAACACCAACAGATAGAGGAACTGGAAATGAACACAAAGGCAGAAGTAGCAAAACATATCCTGAATTTAATTTATCGTGATATGAAGGATGAAGTAAATTGAATATAGCTAAAGTGATTGTCGATGTACCATCAAAAGCAATAAACCAAACCTTTGATTATCTTATACCAGAAAAATATATGGAGATACTTCAAATAGGCATGCGTGTTACGGTGCCTTTTGGACCAAGAAAAGTGATGGGTTTTGTAGTCGGTAAAACGAATGATTCTGAGCTTGACAAACTAAAAGAAATAAATGGAGTTTTGGATATCACCCCTGTTTTAACAGAAGAGCTATTAAAGCTTGGAAAATGGGTTGCTAAGGACAGTGTCAGTTTTTATATTACTGCTTTACAAGCGATGCTGCCTCAAGTATTAAAAGCCCAGTACAAAAAAGAATTAATCCGAACAACAGGAGAGAGGTTGCCAGAACCATTAGAGTTTCTATTTGCAGGCAGAGATGCAATTCCGTATGAAGAATTTGAATACTCTACAATTAGTTATTATCAATTACAAAAGACGATTCAAGAAGGCGGGGTATCCGTAAATTATCTTGTTAAGTCAAAAATCACAAAGAAACAAGTAAGCATGATAAAACCTGCAAAAGATATTACTCATCTGGAAGAAATTCTTGTTGATATGTCTAAAAATGCAAAAAAACAACGTCAGCTATTAATGCATTTTATTGAAAATCCAGAACCGATCGAGAGACAGGGGCTTTTAAAAAAGATTGGAACTACAGCTTCAACCTTAAAACCTTTGTTGGATAAATCGCTACTGGAAGCATACACCGTAGAAGTGTATAGAAACCCGTATAATGAAAATGATTTTAAGCCCACAACTGCTTTGACATTAACAAAAGAACAACAAAAAGCAATCACCCCTATTAATAAAAGTATTGAAGAAGAATTACACGAAGTATTTTTATTACATGGAGTAACAGGAAGTGGGAAAACAGAAATTTACCTTCAGGCAATCGAAAAGGTAATTAACAAAGGTGAGGAAGCAATCGTCTTAGTTCCAGAAATAGCGCTTACCCCTCAAATGGTGAGTCGTTTTAAAGGAAGATTTGGTACAAATGTTGCTGTTATGCATAGTGCATTATCCAAGGGTGAGAAATACGATGAATGGAGAAAGATTCAGAGAAAAGAAGTTCAAGTAGTAGTTGGCGCCAGGTCCGCAATATTTGCTCCTTTTGAAAACATCGGCATTATTATCATTGATGAGGAACATGAAACAACATATAAACAAGAGGACCAGCCCAAATACCATGCAAGAGATGTAGCGATCCGACGTGCCGAAACACATAAGTGTCCTGTGGTACTGGGCAGCGCTACCCCTACTCTTGAATCGTTTGCAAGGGCTAAAAAAGAAGTGTATAAACTTCTTACACTTAGCAAGCGGACAAATGAACAAGGCATGCCACAAGTTGAAATTGTAGACATGAGAAAAGAACTTCATGCAGGCAATCGGACGATGTTCTCAAGACAATTAAAAGAGAAGATGGAAGATCGGCTTCAAAAGGGAGAACAGATTGTATTGTTATTAAACCGAAGAGGTTATTCTACTTTTGTAATGTGTCGTGATTGTGGCCATGTGAAGGAATGTCCACATTGTGACATTGCGTTAACCTATCACAAAAATACTAACCATTTAAAGTGCCACTATTGCTCTTATGAAGAGCCTATGCCTATTGTCTGTCCTGAATGTGAAAGTGATTTAATCCGTTATTTTGGTACAGGGACACAGCGTGTAGAAGAAGCCTTAACTCAGCTTTTACCTGAAGCAAGCATCATACGGATGGATGTGGATACAACGAGACGAAAGGGAGCCCATGAAAAACTGCTCGGCCAGTTTGCAAGGCAAGAGGCGAACATATTATTAGGAACCCAAATGATAGCAAAGGGGTTGGATTTTGAAAATGTTACCCTCGTTGGGGTTCTAACCGCAGATTCCATGTTACATTTACCTGATTTTCGTTCATCCGAAAAAACCTTTCAACTGCTTACACAAGTAAGTGGTAGAGCTGGAAGGCATTCCTTAGAAGGTGAAGTAATTGTACAGACATATACTCCGGACCATTATAGTATTGAGTTGGCAAGCCAATATGATTTCCAGACATTTTATGAAAATGAAATGAGGATGCGAAAAACCTTTCAGTATCCACCTTATTATTATTTGGCATTAGTAACAGTATCTCACCAAAATAAGGTTAAAACAGCACAAACAACTCAAAATATTGTTCAGTTATTACAGAAAGTTGTTAACGATAATACAGTGATTTTAGGACCAACGCCATCCCCTATTCCTCGTATGAAAGATAGATATCGTTATCAGTGCATGATAAAATATAAAAATGAACCGAAACTACGTTTTTACTTAAATAAAATTCTGGAACAATTCTATGATGAAATGCGAAAAGAGGATCTTTTTATTTCTATTGACATGCAACCATATCATTTAATGTAAAATACTCCGCAAAAACTAGATATGCAGAAAGTAGGTTAAATATGAAACGTATAGTTTTTATGGGTACTCCTGATTTTTCAGTACCTGTTTTAAAGTCAGTTATAAATTCAGAGTATGAGGTAGTTCTGGTTGTATCCCAACCGGACAGACCCAAAGGCAGAAAAAGGGTCATCACTCCCCCACCAGTAAAGACAGAAGCAGAGAAATATGGTATTCCTGTATTTCAGCCGGAAAAGCTAAGGAACGATTATGAAACTATACTGGATTATCAACCAGATTTGATTGTAACAGCAGCATATGGTCAAATATTACCGAAAGCTTTGTTGGATGCACCGAAGTTTGGGTGTATCAATGTTCATGCGTCTTTGCTTCCTGAATTACGAGGGGGTGCACCAATCCATTATGCAATTATGCAGGGAAAAGAAGAAACTGGTATTACTATTATGTACATGGCAGAAAAATTGGATGCTGGTGATATATTAATGCAACGCTCTGTAGTTATAGAAGAGAAAGATCATGTTGGATCTATGCATGATAAATTATCACAAACGGGTGCAAAGTTATTAGTAGAATGCTTACCACGTTTATTCTCAAATGAATTAACACCAATTAAACAGAAAGAAGCTAATGCTACTTTTGCAAGGAATATAACAAGAGAGCAAGAAAAAATTGACTGGACGAAAGGAAGCAGGGAAATATACAACCATATTCGTGGCTTGCATCCATGGCCAGTAGCTTTTACTACCTATGAAGGGAAAATAATGAAGATTTGGTGGGCTCAGATGGATGAGACAATATATCAAGGGCAACCAGGTGAAATTATATCGAAAATAGATGACGAAGCTTTTATTGTAGTTTGTGGGGATAATAAAGGCATAAAAGTTACTGAGGTTCAGCCGGCAGGCAAGAAAAGAATGTCAGTAAAAGAATATTTGCAAGGTTCGGTGGATCGAATTAAACAAGGTAAGGTGTTGGGTCATTAAATGAGTAATTATCAATTAAGAAATGCAGTATTAGAAATACTTCTGAGAATAGAAAAGGATCAAAGTTTTAGCCATCTTCTCATAAATCAAGAGCTTAAATCCAAAAAGCTCAACCCAAAGGATGAGGGATTGCTTACAGAAATTGTATATGGTACACTTCAACGCCAGATCACTCTAGATTATTTTCTTTCAAAATTTGTAGATTCGAAAAAGAAACTCGATTTTTGGGTAAAAGCACTTTTGAGAATGTCCTTATATCAAATGGTTTTTTTGGATAGAATACCAGATCACGCTATTATCCATGAAGCTGTTGAAATTGCAAAGCGACGAGGACATCGAGGAATTTCTTCCTTTGTCAATGGGGTATTACGAAATATACAACGACAAGGAGTACCTGATACAGAGGAGATACAGGATCCAGCCTTAAGGATTTCAGTAGAAACCAGTCATCCTGAGTGGCTTGTCAAGCGTTGGATAGGGACCTATGGCTATGAAACAACAAAGGCGATGTGTGAAACCAATGTTACTCGCAAACTAACAGCCGTACGTATACAACCTCTGAGAATAAATCGTGATGAAGCAATACGCATTCTTACTGACCAGGGATTTGAGGTTCAAGCTTCAACGCTTTCCAAACAAGGAATTGTTATAATAAAAGGGAACATCTTACAAACAGATCTATTCAAGCAAGGTTACGTTACCATACAGGATCAAAGTTCCATGTTGGCTGCAGAAATGCTGAATGTTATTCCAGGCATGACTGTTTTAGATGCTTGCAGTGCACCCGGAGGGAAAGTAACGCATATTGCCGAAAAAATGGAAAATAAAGGAACTATCTATGCACATGACCTGCATAAAAAGAAGACAAAACTAATTGACCAAAAAGCTGAACAATTACAATTAGATATAGTTAATACGTCTCAGGCTGATGCTAGACAGCTGCAAGAACAATATGAACTGGAAACCTTTGATCGAATTTTAGTTGACGCACCTTGCTCTGGTCTAGGAGTTATACGTGGAAAGCCTGAAATAAAGTATCATAAAGCAGAAGAGGATGTTGAAAGGTTAGCGGAAATTCAATTATCTATACTAAATAGTGTAGCTCCGTTGCTAAAGCGAAACGGATTGTTAATTTATAGTACCTGCACAGTGGATGCCGAAGAAAATGAAAATGTAGTTAAAAAATTTTTAAGTGAGCATGTAGATTTTCATGTGGATACGGAGTTCTTTTCTGATTTACCAAACTCGGTACGCGAATCTGAAGGGATTTCGCAATATGGATTTCAATTATTTCCACAGAACTACAATACCGATGGTTTCTTTTTAACCCGTTTAATAAGAACAACATAATAGAACAATTACATTTTAATTAAAAAGTATGTCATAATTGTAGTAAATAAACCTGAAGTTTAAAGAGGTGAAAGGATGGAAGGACAATTTCTAACAGATAAAGGTCAGGTTAGGAATCATAATGAAGACTCCGGTGGTGTTTTTTATAGCTCCTCAAAACAGCTTCTCGCAATTATAGCAGATGGCATGGGCGGACATCAGGCGGGCGACGTGGCAAGCCAGATGGCCACTGGTTTATTAAAAGAAAAGTGGGAACAATGTGATAAACTTACCTCTCCTCAGGAAGCGGAAGATTGGGTATCACGCGCTATCTCAGACATTAACAAATCTATTTATAAGAAAGCAATCGAAAAGGAAGAATGTAGAGGGATGGGCACAACAGTAGTAATCACTATCTGCACAAAGGAATTTATGACTATAGCCCATATCGGCGATAGCCGGTGCTATTTATTACATGATAATATTTTAAGACAAATGACAGAGGACCATTCATTAGTAAATGAGTTAGTACGCTCAGGCCAAATTACAAAGGAAGAGGCGGAATATCATCCACGCAAAAATGTGTTGCTTAAGGCACTTGGTACGGAGGAGGATATAGCCCCATCTGTACGTTCCCTGGAGTGGCAAAATGATAATATACTTATATTGTGTTCCGATGGTTTAATAAACAAGGTAACAGATCTTGAACTTGGTGAATTTCTGAGTTCTTCTAAGGATATTTGTCAAATTGGAGAAGAAATGATAGAACTTGCCAATGAACGTGGTGGCGAAGATAATATTTCACTGGTAATTGTTAAAGATACCAATTCAGTGGAAGTTGGTGAAACATTATGTTAAATGGCCACCTTTTAAACGAACGCTACCAGATTAAAGAGACAATCGGTGGGGGTGGCATGGCAAATGTTTATCTGGCCAGAGACTTTATTCTAGAGCGAGATGTAGCAATTAAAGTATTACGTCTTGAATATGCAAATGATGAAGAGTTTATTGCGCGTTTCGACAGGGAGGCTCAATCAGCGACAAGCCTATCACATCCTAATATTGTCAATATATATGATGTTGGCGAGGAAGACAATATTTTGTATATGGTTATGGAATATGTAGATGGGATGACGTTAAAGGAATACATCCAACGTTACGGTCCCTTGGATGTTCATGAAACCTTGGATATTATGAAACAGATTACTGCGGCAATATCTCACGCCCATGCAAATGACATTGTTCATCGAGATATTAAGCCTCAAAATATATTAATAAATACATATGGTCAAGTGAAGGTTACTGATTTTGGGATTGCCATTGCTTTGAGTGCTACTTCTCTCACCCAAACAAATTCCATATTAGGTTCTGTACATTATCTTTCTCCTGAGCAAGCAAGAGGAGGCATGGCTACCAAGAAATCAGATATATACTCGATTGGGATTGTGTTGTTTGAGCTATTAACAGGTAGACTGCCGTTTTCGGGCCAATCCCCTGTATCTATTGCTTTAAAGCATTTACAGAGCGATACGCCCTCTGTGAAAAGATTCAATCCAGATGTCCCACAAAGTGTTGAAAACATTGTCTTAAAAGCTACTGCTAAAGATCCATTTCATCGATATGAAACAGTTTATGACATGGAAATAGCTTTGGAATCAGCTCTCGACCCAGATAAATTAAATGAAGAAATGTTTGCCCCGCCTCTAGAAGCTGGTGAAGAGACTAAAGCTATCCCGATTATTACGGATGATCAGCTTCAACAGTCTTCCAATCAAGATACGTTAGTAAGAGATGATACGGTACCAACGAAACAAATGATTGGTATTGAAAAAGGAAAAGTTGGTAAGAAAAATACAAAACCAAAGAAACAAAAAAGTAAAGACAAAAAGAAGAAAAAAAACAAGAAGAAAAAGTGGTTAGGCATCAGTATAATTTTGTTTATTCTCCTGGCTTCAGGGATTCTGGCATTGTTCTTTTTACCAGATCTTCTTCAGCCCAAGGACGTAACAGTACCTGATGTGATTAATATGTCAGAGGAAGAAGCGGAAGAAGAGTTGGCCAAAATTAATCTCCAAGTGAAGAAAGAAGAAATGTTTTCCGAGGAGATAGAGGAAGGTCATATAGTCAGGACAGATCCAAAACCGGGCAAAACTGTAAAAGAGGAGACCGAAATAACCCTTTATATAAGTCAAGGTAAGGAAAAGATAAGTTTTCCTGATTATATTGGGAGAGATTTTGACCAAATTAAACGGCTGTTGGAGAGTGAATATGAACAAGTAATTGACTATGAAAAACCTTCTGATAAGCCAGTTGGTGAAATAATCAACCAAATCCAACCAACACCTGGACAAGAAGTGGTGCCAAGTGAAACAAAGGTAATATTTGAGATAAGCAGTGGGCCTGAAAGGGTAGCACTAAAAGATTTATCTGGAGATACAGAAGAGGAAGCAAAGAAGTACCTTGAGAGTATGAAAATGGTTTTTAATCGTGAAGAAAAGCATGATGAAAGTATCCCTGAAGGGCAAGTGATCAATCAAGAACCTGCTGCAGGTTCTGAAATCGAAGAGGGGTCTTCTGTAACTGTATATATATCCACAGGCCCCGAAGAAAAACCTCCTGTTTCAAGATCTGTAACTTTTACAGTCCCGTTCAAACCTGAAAAAAATGAGGAAGGCGAGGAACAGCAAGAACAGACAGTGAAAATTTATGTGGACGATGCAGAGAATGATATTTCTAATGTTTATAAAGAAGAAACAATAACAGAAGACTATGAAGATACAATTACTTTAGTTATAGCACCAGGAGAAGAAGCGGAGTATTTAATTATGAGAGATGACGATATTATTATAAATAAAACAGTTCCGTACAAAGAAGGTGAATAAATGGCAGAGGGAAGAATAATTAAAGCACTAAGTGGCTTTTACTATGTACAGGCTGGAGAGAGTGTTTTTCAATGCAGAGGAAGAGGAGTTTTTCGTAATAAAAAGATAACTCCGCTGGTAGGAGATTTTGTCACTTTCGAACCGAATGAACATAATGAGGGATATATAACAGATATTAAACAAAGAGAAAATGAACTAGTCAGGCCCCCAATAGCTAATATTAATCAAGCAATTATTTTGAGCTCCGCTAAAGAACCTGATTTTAGTACAACATTATTAGACCGATTTCTTGTCTTAATAGAAGCAAAGGGTATAAGGCCAGTTATTTTTATAACTAAAATTGACACAGTTAAGGGAGAAAGTTCAGCAAAAATAGAAGAATTTAAAAAGGATTATAATAATATTGGATATGAAGTTGAAATGGTTTCTTCTAAATACCCAGAGGAGATCCCGGAGTTAGGCCACTATTTCCGTGACAAGGTAACTGTATTTGCAGGGCAGTCCGGGGTAGGGAAGTCATCTTTACTTAACGCTTTAAATCCTTCTCTTACCTTAAAAACAGGTGAAATTTCTTCGAGTTTGGGAAGAGGTAAGCACACGACTCGACATGTAGAGCTAATAGAAGTCCATGGCGGGCTGGTAGCTGACACTCCAGGGTTTAGTTCATTGGATTTTGGTGAAATTGAGTTGGAGAGGTTATCAGCTTGCTTTCCAGAAATGAGAGAATTACAGGACCAGTGTAAATTTCGGGGGTGTTTACATCACAAAGAGCCTAAATGTGCAGTGAAAAATGCAGTGGAAATCGGCAAGGTCCCCCTCTACCGCTATGAACATTATCTCCGGTTCTTTGAAGAGATTAAAACAAGAAAGCCGAGGTATTAACTATGACTAAGATTGCACCATCTATTTTATCAGCAAATTTTGCGAATTTAGGATCAGAAATTCAGGAAGTAGAGCAAGCCGGTGCGGATTATATTCATGTAGATGTAATGGACGGGCATTTTGTGCCAAATATTACAATAGGCCCTTTAGTAACAGAAGCAATTAGACCAGTTACTGAACTGCCATTAGATGTTCATCTAATGATCAACGACCCTGATCGTTATATTCCTGCATTTGCGCAAGCAGGGGCTAATATTATAACTGTCCATCAAGAAGTTTCTAAACATTTACACCGTACGATTCAACTTATCAAAGACAATGGAGTGAAAGCTGGTGTAGTTATTAATCCGGCAACACCTGCTGAATTCTTACTCCCTATTTTATCTGATGTGGATATGGTTCTTGTAATGACTGTTAATCCAGGGTTTGGCGGTCAATCTTTTATCCATGGAATGCTAGAAAAAATCAAACTACTGGCACAGTGGAGAAATGAAAAGAATCTGTCATTCGAGATTGAAGTAGACGGAGGAGTTAATTCAAGCACTGCAAAACTTTGTACAGATGCAGGTGCTGATGTATTAGTAGCAGGGAGTGCAATTTTTAATAAGCAAGACAGAAAACTAGCAATTAAGGAGATAAGGGATGCAATAAAGGGGTAGATAAATTATGCGGACAATAGCAATTATAGGGAACAGTCCCCATACCTATCCAGATCTTCAAATCTATAAAAATGATGTTGATATTTGGATTGGAGCAGACAGAGGTTCAATAGAATTGATCCGACAAAAAGTACCAGTAGATTACGCTATTGGTGACTTTGATTCTACAACTGAAGAAGAGAGGGGAATAATCAAAGATTACTGTAACGAATTTGAGGAATACCCTTCCGAAAAGGATGAAACAGATCTCGAGCTTGCCCTTCTAAAGGCTTTTTCGTTACAGCCTCAATGTATATTGCTATTTGGAGTTACCGGGGGAAGACTAGATCATGAATTAGTAAATATTCAACTATTGTATAAAATTGTATGCAACAATATAAAAGGGAGCATTATTGATAAAAATAATGTACTTGAGCTTACTATGCCTGGAACTCATAAAATATCTGCAGATGCATATTACCCAACGGTTTCTTTTATTCCATATACGAAGGTAGTAAAAGGACTATCGCTGACAGGTTTTTACTATCCACTTACAAAACAAGATATTACATGGGGTTCTACACTCTGTATCTCTAACAAGCTTATTGGAAAAAATGGTACTTTTTCTTATGAAGAAGGCATACTATTACTAGTAAAGAGTCGTGACACGATTCAGAAGTAAGCTTTGTTTGTAAAAGAGGAGGGCGAACTCATGAAATTTTATACTATTAAGCTCCCAAGGTTTATCGGTGGATTTGTGAGGGTAATAATTGGCACCTTCAAAAAAGATTAAAAACAATTGCGTCGTCATGCTTACCCCCGACAAACTATAGAAAAGCTTAAGGTCTGGAGAGGGAGACGCACGAGCTGGAAAAAGCTCTTGCTGGCAAAAATATTTTAAAGTCTCTAATTTTATAACCTTCTTATGTCCTGGAAAAAAGCTTTTGTCATATATGGCAAAAGCTTTTTTCGTTTAGAGTCTTAATTAAGGCTCTAAAAATATATCTTGATGTAACATAGTCATATTATTCTCTAACTATTTCAAGTATAATATGAACTGGATTATCTATCAGTTGTACAGCGTTTACGATAAATATTTACACAATCAAAAAAGGTCTACTGCAAATGGTGGTGTACAACCTATCTGTCGAAGTCGGAGAAAGCGATGAGGCCATGTCGGGCGGCGAAGAAGACACTGCGAGATTACGTCGCACTTGTACCCGGAGGTGTGAAAGCGTCCGCCTGAAACGTAAATCAATGGGTACTTTTTCTTTATAATGAATTACTCCATCCACCACAAGTTACTTCGTAATATATCTATTTTGCGAATTATTGGATAATCCAATATATATTAGAACATCAAAAAAAGCACCCGTGTATCATGTATATGATGGGTGCTTTCTTGACTATAACTAATGTTAAGTTGTATGCTCTGGTATATTATACGCGTTCTACTTTACCTGATTTAAGTGCACGTGCAGAAACATAAACACGTTTCGGCTTACCATCTACCATTATACGTACTTTTTGTACATTAGCTTTCCAACTACGCTTATTGGAATTCATCGCGTGAGAACGTTGATTCCCAGTACGAGTTTTACGTCCAGTAACAACACATTTTCTAGCCATGTTATCCCTCCTACTCTCTAGCATGTGTCAATTAATACTTATACAATTTACCATAACTAGACAGATATTGCAATTACTAAATGCGTTAATATAAAGAAAAATCACTTGACAGAATAAAGTGTATCGTTCATTGTTAAAAGGGGTAAAATGGATAGCATTTACTCACTTTTAATATTATCATGCATGTAGTAAAATATTCTTATATCAAGAAAATGAAACACCAAAATATGAGGAACAAGTTATAATTTGATGGTGACTTATGTTTGATAATCAGCATGTTTTAAACCTTTGCTTAACAGATGTAAGTTAATTCTGGAGCTCAAGTTAAGAATTAACTCAATTGAAGTTAAGAGGTTCTTGACTAATTTTGTTAAAGGAGGATTATTATGTCCATTGAATTAAATACAAATGATGGTCATGTAACGATAACAAACGATGTTATTTCCACCATTGCTGGCGGAGCAGCAGTTGAATGTTATGGCATTGTTGGCATGGCGTCTAAAAGTCAAATTAGAGATGGTATTGCAGAAATCCTTAGAAAAGAAAACTTCTCAAAAGGAGTAGTAGTTCGGCAAGAGAATGACAAGTTGCATATAGATATGTATATTATTGTTAGTTATGGAACGAAAATTTCAGAGGTTGCTCATAATGTTCAATCACAAGTGAAATATATTTTAAGTCAATCCCTAGGATTATCTATTGACTCAGTAAATATTTACATTCAGGGAGTAAGAGTAGCTAAGGATTAAAATTTTTAGTTTAACGAATTTAGATTCGGAAGAGAATTATAAACAGTGCAGTAATTACCCAATAGGAAGAAGCCTGGGGCCGTGGTAATCCCGCAAAGATGTTGCGGGAACAATGGTCCTATATGAGGCTTAGATATTAAAAAAAATACATATTTATCAAATAAGCGTTAGCTTTGTTGCTTTAGAGGAGGAAATATGGTGACTATACAAAAGTTAGATGGCATTACCTTTGCACAGATGGTGCTTTCGGGAGCTCATCATTTGTCAAACAATGCTCAAAAAATTGATGCTTTGAATGTTTTCCCGGTTCCTGATGGGGATACCGGCACAAACATGAATTTATCTATTACATCTGGTGCGTCTGAAGTAAAGAAACAAGACAGTAATAGTATTTCTATTGTAGCTGATGCCTTTGCCAAGGGTTTGTTAATGGGCGCAAGAGGGAATTCTGGAGTGATTTTATCACAAATATTTCGCGGTTTTTCTAAAGGTCTGGAGAAAAAAGAAACCGTAACTGTAGAGGACTTAGCAGTTGCTTTCGAAAGTGGTGTTACAGCAGCATATAAAGCTGTAATGAAACCTGTTGAAGGAACTATTTTGACTGTGGCAAAGGATGCAGCTTCTGCAGCAAGAGAGCATTCAGGTTCATTAAATAATATTGTTGAATTAATGGAAATAGTAGTTGAAGAAGCGAAAGCCTCACTAAAGCGTACACCAGAATTATTACCAGTCTTAAAAGAAGTAGGAGTAGTTGACTCAGGTGGGCAAGGACTTGTTACGATCTATGAAGGATTTTTGGCTTCTTTAAAAGGTGAGAAATTACCAGAGAATAATGCAGATATTGATATGGAAGACATGGTAAACGCAGAGCACCATAAAATTACTCAGGATTTTATGGACACCTCTGAAATTGAATTTGGTTATTGCACGGAATTTATGGTGAAGTTTGAGGAAGAAAAAACTTCGGAAAATCCATTTAGTGAAGAAGCATTCCGAAATGAATTAAGTGAGCATGGAGATTCATTATTAGTTGTTTCCGACGATGAAATAGTTAAAGTTCATATTCATGCAGAATACCCTGGAGCATGTTTGACCCTGGGTCAGCAATATGGCAGCTTGATTAATATGAAAATAGAAAATATGCGAGAGCAACATACGGCAATTGTAGGAAAGAATAAAAAAGAAACACCTAAAGAAAAATCCGAGTATGCAATTGTAACTGTTGCTATGGGTAAGGGCTTAAAAGAGTTGCTTGAAAGTTTAGGAGCGACCGTAGTTATCGAAGGCGGTCAAACAATGAACCCAAGTACTAAGGATATAACGGATGCAATTAAACAGGCAAATGCTAAACAAGTACTGATCTTACCTAATAATAAGAATATAATAATGGCAGCAGATCAGGCAGCTGAATTAGCTGACGAAGAGGTACGAGTTGTTCCAACGAAGACAATTCCTCAAGGTATAAGTGCCATGCTTGCTTTCCATCCGGAAGCCGACATTGACATGAATAAGGAAACAATGAACGAAGCCAGACAGCATGTTAAAACTGGACAAGTTACGTATGCTGTACGTGATACACAAATTGATGGAATTACAATAGAAAATGGTCACTTCATGGGGATTTTAGACGGTAAAATAACCTCAACGAATCAGGATCATTTTGAGACTGTGAAACTTCTTCTGAAGGAAATGATTGGCGAGGAAGATGAAATCCTGACAATTCTGCAAGGTGAAGATGTAAAAGACGAAGAGCTTAATACACTAGTAAAATATGTAGAAGAAGCTTATGAAGATATTGAAATAGAAGTGCACAAAGGTAACCAACCAATTTACTCCTATATTTTGTCAGTAGAATAAAATAGTCGCCTCTTTTGAGGCGACTATTTTTATATACCAATAACTTTCATTGCAAAATCTAATATAAATAAAGCTGAGATTATGACTAAAGACATGGTTAGTTCTTTTTGTTTTCCTATAGCTATTTTTACAATAGGATATGCAATAAAGCCAAATGCCATACCATCAGCTATGCTATACGTGAAAGGGATCATGGCTATGATCAGAAACGCAGGTAATGCTTCAGATAAATCGTTTAAAGGAATTTCTTTAATATTTTGCACCATGATTACCCCAACAATGATTAGAATTGGACTTATAGCAGTAGCTGGAATCACTGTTATATATGGAATAACAAAGATAGTTAGTAAAAATAAAATACTAGCTGTTACCGCTGTTAGACCAGTTTTTCCCTTTGATGCAATAACAGCAGCATTCTCTGCAGCTGAAACTGTAGGAGAAGTGCCAATAAATGCACATGTAAGTGTTGAAAAAGCCGTTAGTTGATAAGCCTTACTGTAGCTCTCATCACGTTTTAGCATATGAAGTTGACCATGTAATAACCCCATATTTTCAAAAACAAGAATCATTACTAAAGGAAATACCGCAAGCCAAAATGATAAACTATCAACAGCTGAAAAAGCTGGTAAATGTATGAGCTCCCCTATATTTAAACTCATTGAGGTACCGTTCTTTGGTGAAATGATCCCTAAAAAATATGCTATCACCGTTCCTAATATCATGGTTAGCAGAAAATTAGCAGGCACATTCTTAATAAATAAAAATATTGCCAGGAAAAGCGTCAAAAGACTCGCAATCACTGTCGGTGAGGAAAAATCACCAATGGCTATTATTGTATTACTTCCGCCTACAACCAGACCACTTTTTTCAAGTCCGATGAGTATAAGGAAAAAGCCAAGGCCCACTGATATCGCATGTTTTAATGAGTCAGGTATAGCTTCTTTTAATATAATACCAATTTTAGTGAATGCCGTAATTAAAAACAGCACGGAAGCTACAAGTACAACAGCCAAGCCTTCTTCAAACGATAATCCTGATCCTTCTACAATGGAGTATGCAAAAAGCGCATTAATCCCCATGCCAGGTATTAAAATTAGAGGCAATCGTCCTATTACCCCCATACATAAGGTGCCAACAAAACTGGCAAGAATAGTGGCCATCATCCCACTCTCTAAAGGTAATCCGGCTTCATTTAAGATGGACCCGTTAACTACAATAATATACATTGTGGTTAGGTAGCCAATTAGCCCAGCTAATACCTCTTTACGAACATCAAAATTCTTAAAAGGCATGAAAACTCCTCATATTTCGTTTTTGTCCCTCTCCCACCCGATTATGTTTCTTGTAATATACAAATAAAACATATAATCCACGAATGATAATTATAAACTTTTTTGATATACTTTACAATGAATGAAAAATTAATAGTTTAAATAGGCGGTGGCTATTTATGAAATATAATTCAGTTTTTGATATTATTGGACCGGTAATGATAGGTCCCTCCAGTTCACATACAGCAGGTGCAGCTAGAATTGGGAAAGCTGCTAGAAACCTTTTGGGAAAACAGCCTTCCTGGGCTAAAATCTATCTATATGAGTCATTTGCCAAAACTTATAAAGGGCATGGAACAGATTTCGCTCTGGCTGGAGGTCTGCTTGGATTTGAAACGGACGATCCACGAATGAGTAAAGCACTAGATATTGCAAAGGAAAACCAATTGGAAATCGAATTTATTGAAGATAGCTCTGCAGTTGATCATCCAAATACTGCACGACTAATCATTGGGGACAAAGAAGAATCTATCGAACTTATAGGTATTTCAATTGGCGGAGGTAAGGTAGAGATTACGGAATTAAATGGTTTTGAGTTACGATTATCAGGAAACCATCCTGCTATATTAATAATGCATAACGACAGGTTCGGAGCAATAGCTTCTGTGACCAAAATTCTTGCCAAGCATGAAATTAACATTGGACATATGGAGGTTAATCGTAAAGATGTGGGTAAGGAAGCACTTATGGTAATTGAGGTTGACCAAAATGTAGAAGATGGGGTACTAGAGGAACTCCAAAGCGCTGATCACATAATTCAGATTTCCAAACTTGTTAGCTAGGCAGGAAAAAGAGAGGGGTTTTAATAAATGTTTCGAACAGTAAAAGAACTTGTGGAAATGGCAGAAAAAGAGAAGATACAAATTTCTGAAGTGATGATCCGTCAGGAAATGGATGTAAAAGAAAAAACACGCAGTGAAGTGTTTTCCGAAATGGAAAGAAACCTTGAGGTAATGGAAAAAGCAATTGAAGATGCGTTGCAGGGAGTCCAATCCGTAACAGGTTTAACGGGTGGAGATGCAGTGTTAATTCAAAAATATATGCAAGAAAAAACTCCCTTATCAGGAAACCTGCTGCTGGATGCAGTTAGCAAAGCAATGGGGACAAATGAAGTGAATGCTGCTATGGGGACCATCTGTGCCACTCCTACTGCAGGAAGTGCCGGCTGTGTACCAGGTACATTATTTGCTGTTAAAAATCAATTGAATCCTACACGTGAGCAAATGATTCGTTATTTGTTTACTTCAGGAGCCTTTGGCTTTGTAGTGGCAAATAATGCATTTATCTCTGGTGCAGCAGGCGGATGCCAAGCCGAAGTTGGCTCAGCTGGAGCTATGGCGTCTGCTGCAATAGTCGAAATGGCAGGAGGGACACCTCAACAATCTGCAGAAGCATTTGCAATGACATTAAAAAACATGCTTGGGTTAGTTTGTGATCCTGTGGCGGGTTTAGTAGAAGTTCCATGTGTAAAACGAAACGCAGCTGGTTCTTCTTTAGCTATTGTATCCGCAGATATGGCATTAGCAGGTGTAACAAGCCGGATTCCATGTGACGAGGTCATTGGTGCTATGTATCGAATTGGCAAACAGATGCCGTCAAGTCTAAGGGAGACTGGTGAGGGTGGATTGGCTGATACACCAACAGGACGGTTGCTAAAAGAAAAAATATTTGGAATGTCAATGTAGGAAGAGTGATTCGCTTGTTAAACAAAGAAGTAACGAATATAAAAGGTGTAGGTGAGAAATTCGCCGAAGACCTGGAGATCATGGGCATTTCTACTGTCGAGAATTTATTTAATTATTTTCCATATAAATATGATTTTTTTGAAGTTAAGCCACTTAGTGAATTGATTCATGAGGATAAAGTGACGATTGAGGGAAGGGTTGTGCACGAGCCTTCCCTTACTTTTTATGGAAAAAAGAAATCAAGATTAACTTTCACGATAGAAGTTGAAAATATTGCTATAAAAGCAGTAATGTTTAATCGAGCTTTTGCTAAGAAGCATATCCATGCAGGAGAAATTGTCACATTGACAGGGAAATGGGATGCTCATAGACTGCAGATTACAGTGAGTAATTATAAGACGGGACCAGCCGATGTCCACGCCAAAATTCAACCGGTGTATTCTGTGAAAGGAAAAGTTACCAATGCTAAATTAAGAAAAACCATTCAATCTGCAATAAATGGGTATGGTAAGGAAATACCTGAGTTATTGCCAGAACAATTTCTAAACCAGTATAAGTTGCCAACTCGTAGAAACGCTTATGAAGTAATGCATTTTCCTCCCAATCGAAAAGCTTTAAAGCATGCCAGGCGACGTTTTGTTTATGAGGAATTTCTAATATTTCAATTAAAAATGCAGTTGCTGCGAAAATATAAAAGAGAAGCTACCCAGGGAAATCAACAACAGTATGACCCTCAAAAAATACAAGAATTCATACAACTGTTTCCTTTTTCATTAACTGAGGCACAAAATAAAGCATTGAAACAGATTTTAGCTGATATGAAGTCTCCATTTCGAATGAATCGCCTTCTCCAGGGGGATGTCGGGTCCGGTAAAACAGCTGTGGCTGCCATTTGCCTTTACGCATCTGTGACAGCAGGTAAGCAAGGGGCCCTTATGGTACCAACAGAAATTTTAGCTGAACAACACTTTCAATCATTGCAAGAACTATTTGGTGACAAAGCGAAAATTGGATTGCTAACAGGGTCTGTTAAAGGAAAGAAGAGAAAGGAACTAGTTGCAGCTATTGAGCGTGATGAAATACATATTGTCGTGGGAACTCATGCTCTGATTCAGGATGATGTTCGATTCCATGACTTGGGCTTTGCAATAGTAGATGAACAGCACCGTTTTGGAGTGGAGCAAAGAAGAGCATTAAGAGATAAAGGACTGCTGCCGGATGTTTTGTTTATGACGGCCACACCTATTCCTCGAACACTAGCAATAACTGCATTTGGGGACATGGACGTATCTGTTATTGATGAGATGCCTGTTGGTAGAAAGGCAGTAGAAACGTACTGGACAAAGGAAAATACGATAGAACGTGTACTGGAATTTATGCAAAAACATGTAATGCAGGGGGAACAAGCCTATGTTATTTGCCCGCTTATTGAAGAGTCGGATAAGCTGGATATCCAGAATGCAGTAGACCTTTATCATCAGCTTAATGAATATTACCTTCCATCCATTGAGGTAGGGTTAATGCATGGAAGGCTAAGTAACGAAGAAAAAGATACTGTCATGAAGAAGTTTGCAGCGAATGAAATTCAGATCCTTGTATCAACTACTGTAGTCGAAGTCGGTGTAAATGTTCCAAATGCAACTATTATGGTTATTTATGATGCTGAACGCTTTGGTCTCTCACAACTGCACCAGCTACGAGGCGAGTCGGTAGAGGAAAAAGCCAAAGTTATTGTATTTTAATATCCGATCCAAAGGGCGAAGTAGGAAAAGAGAGGATGCGGATCATGACAGAAACAACAAATGGCTTTGAGTTATCCGAACAAGACTTGAAATTGAGAGGACCGGGGGACTTTTTTGGAAAAAAACAAAGCGGAATACCTGAATTTAAAGTTGCTGACATGGTACATGATTACCGTGCCCTGGAAACCGCAAGGAAGGATGCAGCGGAAATTATTGATTTGAACTTGTTAGAAACAAAAGAGGACTACTATCAACTTAAATGTTATCTTGAAGAAAATTCCTTTATTGAAGATAAATTAGATTAAATGGGATACTTGCATAAATAAATATGGTATTATATATTACTATTAGGACCAAGTCATAAATTTTTGTTTTTCTATTTTTTTATTATAGATAATCGACAATATTAGTAATATGGACGGTGCCATTAATGAAACGAACAAAAGCCGAACGCCAAAATTTATTAAAAAAAACAATAGACGAAACACCTTTTATTACTGACGAAGATCTAGCTAAAAAGTTCTCGGTTAGCATCCAGACAATTCGTTTGGACAGACTGGAGCTTTCTATTCCGGAACTGCGACAACGAATCAAATCAGTAGCAACTGATCAATGGAATGAAACAGTAAAGGCTCTACCATTAGAAGAGGTTATTGGTGAAATCATTGATTTGGAGTTGGATAAACGAGCTATTTCCATATTGGACATCCGTGAAGAGCATGTGTTTTCCCGAAACAAAATAGCGAGGGGACATCATCTGTTTGCACAAGCTAATTCATTGGCCGTTGCTGTTATTAACGATGAACTGGCTCTAACTTCTAAAACCCAACTGAAATTTACAAGACAGGTTCGGGAAGGCGAAAGGGTAATTGCAAAGGCAATAGTTGAGGGAAATAACAGTAAAGGATTAACCGTTGTTCATGTAAACAGTTTTGTAGGTGAGGAAAAGGTCTTCATGGGTACTTTCCAAATGTACCATTCAAGCGGAAAAGGAGTAGAAATTAATGAGACTGGCAATTGATGCAATGGGAGGGGATCATGCACCCAAAGAAATAGTTCTTGGTGCTATGGATGCTTTAGCCCAAATTGAAAATCTACAAATCACTTTATTTGGTGATGAAAAGAAAATCAAACAATATGTGAGTAATCATACGAATTTAGAGATAGTTCATACAACGGAAAGAATTACGGGTGAAGATGAGCCCGTCCGAGCGGTAAAGCGGAAAAAAAATGCTTCTCTTGTTCTAATGGCACAAGCAGTTAAGGATAACAAAGCCGATGCCTGTATTTCTGCAGGTAATACAGGTGCTCTAATGAGTGCTGGATTATTCGTTGTTGGAAGAATTCCTGGTATTGATCGTCCTGCATTGAGTCCAACACTACCTACTATTGACGGAAAAGGATTTTTAATGTTAGATGTGGGTGCAAATGTAGATGCGAAGCCACATCATCTAATGCAATATGCAATTATGGGTTCCATTTATACCCAGAAGGTTCGCTCTATTTCTAATCCTACTGTAGGCTTATTAAACGTAGGGACAGAAGACGGAAAAGGTAATGATCTTGCTAAAAAAGCATTTGTTTTACTTCAGGAAGCGCCTATTAATTTTATTGGAAATGTAGAGGCACGCGATATTTTAAATGGTGCAGCAGATGTAGTAATAACTGATGGGTTTAGTGGGAATATTGCTTTGAAAACAATTGAGGGTACGGCAGAGACAATGTTTTCTATGTTAAAAGGAACCTTTATGACTTCTTTAAAAACAAAACTCGCTGCAGGAATGGTAAAGAATGACTTAAAGGGGCTAAAAAGTAAGCTCGATTATTCCGAATATGGTGGTGCTGGTCTATTTGGATTAAGCTCTCCTGTGATCAAAGCTCATGGGTCTTCCAATCGCAGAGCAGTATATAATGCTATAAAACAAGCTTGTCATATGGTGGAACATCATGTGACTGATACCATTAAGGAAACTGTAGAATCAATGGAAAACAGCAAGGAGGAAGAAAATTGAAAAAGGTAGCTTTCATGTTTCCCGGTCAAGGGTCACAAGCTGTAGGAATGGGCCAATCATTTTATAATGAATACCAGAAAATTAGAGAATTGTATGATGAAGCTAATAGTTTACTGAAAAAAGATATTACAAAAATAATGTTTGAAGGGCCGAAAGAGATACTTACCGAAACAGAAAATACTCAACCAGCGTTATTACTATCCAGTATCGCTGTGCATACATTATTGATCGAAGAAGAAATTCAGCCTGTTATGACAGTAGGACACAGTCTGGGAGAATATAGCGCATTAGTAGCCGCTGGTGCAATTTCATTAGAAGAAGCACTTCCGCTTGTAGCAACTCGAGGAAAATTAATGGAAGAGGCTTTTCCTAAAGGTCAGGGAACCATGGCTGCTGTACTTGGGATGAATGAAGAGAAAATTCAAGATTGCTTAAATGAAGTAGAGGATGAAATAGTTGATATAGCAAATTTAAATTGCCCTGGTCAAATAGTTATTTCAGGCTCAAAAGAAGGCATTGAAGAGGCGACAGAAGTATTAAAAGCAAATGGAGCAAAACGAGTAATGCCACTAAATGTTAGTGGACCTTTCCATTCCAGATTAATGAAATCTGCAAACGAGAAGTTTTCTAATCATTTAAATGAAGTACACTTCTCGGACACGAGCATACCTGTATATGCAAATGTTTCTGCTTCGCCAGTTACAGAACATCAGAGAATGAAGGAATTGCTTATTAAGCAACTATATTCACCCGTTCGCTTTGAAGAATCAATACGCAAAATGATAGAAGCAGGTGTTGATGCCTTTGTTGAGGTCGGAAATGGCAAAGTCTTAAGTGGCTTAGTTAGAAAGATAGATAAACAAGCAAAAACGTTCGCAGTACAGGATAAAGAATCATTGCAGGAATTTGTTACTTGGTATAAGGGGGAAGCATAATGTTGAAAGGTAAAAGTGCTCTTGTAACAGGCTCATCTCGAGGTATTGGCAGAGCAATTGCTTTAGAGCTGGCGAAACAAGGTGCTAACGTTGCCGTGAACTTTTCTGGTAATGAGGAAAAAGCTCAGTCCGTTGTTGAAGAAATTGAAGAATTAGGTGTGAAATCATTTAAAGTAAAAGCAGATGTGTCTAATGAAGCAGAAGTTAAACAAATGATAAAGCAAGTTGTCGATCAGTTTAACAGCTTGGATATTTTAGTGAATAATGCAGGGATAACAAGGGATAATCTACTTATGCGGATGAAGGAAGAGGAATTTGATCAGGTTATTAATACAAATCTAAAAGGTGTGTTTGTCTGCACCAAAGCTGTAACAAGACAAATGATGAAGCAAAAGGCTGGTAGAATTATTAATGTTTCTTCTATTGTTGGCGTAAGTGGAAACCCGGGACAAGCTAATTATGTTGCAGCTAAAGCGGGTGTGATTGGCTTGACAAAAACTACTGCAAAGGAATTGGCTTCACGTAACATACTTGTCAATGCTATTGCACCTGGTTTTATTTCGACCGATATGACAAATGCACTTACGGAAGAACAACGTAAAGACATGCTTGATATGATTCCACTTGCAAAATTGGGAGAACCTGAGGATGTTGCAAAGGTAGTGCGCTTCCTTGCATCGGAGGACGCTAACTATATTACTGGACAAACTATTCATATAGATGGTGGTATGGTAATGTAGTTTAAAAATGAAAAGGACCACCTTTACTTGAAAGGAGGTGAAGCATGATGGCAGACGTATTTGATCGTGTTAAAACAATTATCATAGATCGTCTTGACGTAGAAGAAGAAAAAGTAACTATGGAGGCATCTTTTAAAGATGATCTTGATGCAGATTCATTAGACGTTGTTGAACTTGTTATGGAGCTTGAAGATGAGTTTGACATGGAAATCGCTGATGAAGAAGCTGAAAAAATTAATACAGTAGGTGATGCTGTAAACTACATAAATAGTTTACAATAGGTGTTGATTCTTCAGTTTCACAAAAGGCCTATATAGCATCTTACTTTTTGAGAGTCTCGCATTTGCGGGACTTTCCGTATATTTATAATGATTGAGGGTGGCATAAATGGATGTTAAACATTTAGAAGATCAGCTTGAAATTAAGTTCGATGACCTAAAGCTGTTAAGACAAGCCTTTACACATTCATCTTATGTGAATGAGCATCGAAAAGAAGCATTCTCAGATAATGAACGGTTGGAATTTTTAGGGGATGCTGTGTTGGAATTAGGTGTTTCTCAGTATTTATACAAAAAAAATACCATGATGCCTGAAGGAGAAATGACCAAATTGCGTGCTTCTATTGTTTGTGAAGCCTCTCTTATGAACTTTGCGAGGGACTTAAACTTTGGCCAATATATATTATTGGGTAAAGGAGAAGAACAAACAGGTGGAAGAGATAGGCCTGCATTACTAGCAGACGTTTTTGAAGCATTTTTAGGTGCTTTGTATTTGGATAAAGGCTTTTTAGTGGCAATGGAATTTCTAGAGAAATATGTTTTTCCAAAAATTAAAACAGGTGCTTTTTCGCATGCGATGGATTATAAGAGTCAATTGCAGGAATTGGTACAGCAATACAAAGATCAAACGGTTGAGTATAAAATTATTGAAGAAAGAGGTCCGTCTCATAACAAAGAATTTGTTGCTCAAGTGCTGATTAAAGAAAAAGATTCAGGAATGGGTGTTGGTAGAACCAAGAAAGAAGCGGAACAAAGAGCTGCTAAAACAGCTTTGGATAAATTTAATTCTTAATCATCTCTAGTTCCCAGCATTTCTGCTATAAAAAGTGAAGTTTTACGAAATAATTCGTCTCTCAGCATTTTTTAATAGAACATAGAAAACAGGCTGTTATTACAGCCTGTTTTCTATCGTTAACTCTTGCGAACTGATCGCAGCTCTTCGATAAAAGCTTGTGTTTCTGAAGCGCTTAAGTGCCCTTTTTGTACGATCATATCATGCATCATTTTCAGTTCATCGTACTTTGCCAAATCATAGTCTTTAGGGTCCATTATCGAGCGATTTACAACCCCTAAACGATCGGCCAATTCATCCAAGAGTATTTTTAAGTTTTCCTCTGTTGCTTGATCCAATGTCATATTAACACCTCTTAATATCTTATTACTAGAATAACAACGTTTACGCTACTTCTTTTGTTACTATGTTTATGATAAAATAAATGCGTTAAAAAGCCAAATTGTTTCTAAAGAAATTTAATATGAGACTTATTTCGTCTTATAATTTGTAGGAGAAATGTATATGTTTTTAAAACGGTTGGAAAGTGTGGGTTTTAAATCTTTTGCAGAGAGAATCCATGTTGATTTTGTGCCCGGTGTTACTGCAGTAGTTGGCCCAAATGGAAGCGGGAAAAGTAATATTACTGATGCGGTACGATGGGTCCTTGGGGAACAATCAGCAAAATCGCTACGTGGTTCTAAAATGGAAGATATCATTTTTCAAGGCAGTGACACAAGAAGGGCATTAAATGTCGCGGAAGTTACCTTAGTTCTTGATAATAATGACCATGCTCTTCCTTTGGATTATGAGGAGGTTAGCGTAACAAGACGTGTATACCGCTCAGGAGAAAGTGAATATTATATTAATAAACAAGCTTGCAGACTGAAAGATATTGTCGATTTATTTATGGATTCTGGTCTTGGCAGGGAGGCTTTCTCCATAATAAGCCAAGGAAAAGTGGAAGAGATTCTCAGTTCAAAAGCTGTAGAGAGAAGAACCATATTTGAAGAAGCTGCAGGAGTATTAAAATATAAGCAAAGAAAGAAAAAAGCAGAATATAAATTAGCAGAAACTCAGGAAAACTTAAACCGTGTAGAGGATATTGTCAATGAGGTTGAACAGCAGATGAGTTCTCTTGAGAATCAGGCCAAGACGGCTGAGAAGTATTTACAGTTTAAAGATGAACTTACACAGAGTGAAGTTTCCTTACTTATAACTGTCATAGATACACTTCACACCCAATGGAGAAATTTATTAAAAGACATTGAAGTGGAGAAAGAGAAAGAAATTTCTTTGAAAACCGCGATACAGGGTAAGGAGGCTACTGTTGAACGGGAAAGAAATGCGCTGCAGCTATTGGATCAAGAAATAGAAAAGTTTCAGGAAGATTTGCTAAAGACTACCCAGGAATTGGAAAAGTATGAAGGAAGAAAGAAGTTGCTTCATGAACGAACAAAGCATGCTACCGAGAATAGAGAGAAATTAGAGAAGCAAATAGATCAAACTTCAGTGAAAATTGGTAAACTTCATGAAGAATTTATCAAGGAAAAAAAGAAATTATCTGCACTTAATGATAGAAAGAAATCTACACAGCAAAGTATAAAGGAACTAAAAGGTTATTTAGAGCTTGATCAGGAAGCACTTGCTGAACAAATTGAGGATTTGAAATCTGATTATATTGAGTTATTAAATCAGCAAGCAGCTAAAAGAAATGAATTACAATCTATTGCAAAGCAATTGCAACAAATTAATGGTAAAAAGGATCAACAGGATGTGAAGTTTAAGGAATTACTAAAGAACAGAGAAGATACACAACTATCTGTGAAGAAACTCTCCTCCTCTTTATCAATCTCTAAAGCAGAAGTTGAAGATAAAGAAAAATTGATCCAGCATATAAAGGATTCCATAAGTGCTGAAAGGACTGTTTTCGAGCAAGCTCAAAGTAAACTTTATCAAGGATACCAGTATATTGAGAAGCTGAAATCTAAACAAGAAATGCTCCAAGAAATGAAACAGGATTTTCAAGGTTTCTTCCAAGGGGTAAAAGCAATACTTAAAGCACGTGAGAATGAAAAATTGCATGACATATATGGTGCAGTTATTGAACTTATTGATGTGCCAAATAGATACATAACTGCTATTGAGACAGTCCTTGGTGGACAATCCCAACATGTCGTTGTAAAAAATGAAAAAGCAGCTAGGGATGCTATTTACTGGCTGAAAAAAACAAACAACGGTAGAGCAACCTTTCTTCCGTTAGACAGCATTCAAGAAAGGTATATTTCTCCAGATTTACTCTATAAATTAAAAGAACATCCGGCTTTGTTGGCATTGCCGCCGATCTGATAAAAATAGACGCATCATTTTCCCGAGCAGTTAAACATTTAATGGGACATGTGGTTATTGCCCAGTCGCTGAAAGATGCAAACGAAATAGCAGGAATTGTAAAGAGAAAGTTTCGTATTGTTACCGTGGACGGGGATGTAGTTAATCCAGGTGGTGCAATGTCTGGCGGAGCAAATAAGAAAACAAATCAATCTTTATTTACAAGAGAAAAAGAACTTCAAGAGTTAACGGATAAGTTAAAAGACTTTCAAGAGAAGACACTCTCGTTTGAACAGCAAGTGAAGGATAAAAGGCAGCGTATTAAAGAACTTGAACAACAATTAAGCGATGAGGAATCGATATTAATTGAATCTAAAGAAAAGCTTCAGCAACATTATTCTAATTCGAAAGAACAAGAAATGAAGCTTGATGCACTTAATAGCCAGCTTGAAATGTATGATTATGATAGAAACCAATATAAAAATGACCATAACTCTCTTATTCAACGTGAAAAACAATTAACCATTGAACTTACCAAGATTAAAGAGGAATTGAATTCTCTGCAAAACAAAATGGATGATTTAACCAAGCAGGAAAAGATGTATAATGAGCAGCAAGATGCCAACAAAAGCAAACTTCATCAGAAACAAGTTTTATTGGCTGAGCAAGAAGAACGAATGAAAAGCCAAAAGGAAAAGACCAATGGAGTACAAAATCAATTAGAAGAATTACAACAACAGTATGATTTATTTCAGAAAGAACTTGTCGAGATAAAATATGTAGACAATTCCACTCACACGGAAGAAGAATTAGATAATATTATTATTTCAAATAAAGAAAGTAAAACCAGTCTGACTGACTCTATTCAAAGAAAACGATTGGAACGAACCAATCGAAGCCAACTTTTGGAAGATAACGAAAGAGAAATTAAGGAAGAAAATAAAAAACATCAAACACAGTTACAATTAATTCAACAAAAGGAAGTAAAAGCGAATCGGCTGGATGTTGAGTTGGAAAACCATCTTTCTCAACTTCAGAGTGACTATATGATTACCTATGAAAAAGCACTGCAAGCTTACGAAAAAACGAAGGATATAGAAAAATCAAAGGCCGTTGTTAATCAATTAAAGCAACAAATAGAAAACTTAGGAACAGTCAATATTGGCGCAATTGATGAATTTAAACGGATTAATGAACGCTATTCATTTTTAACTGAACAGAGAGCAGATCTAATAGAAGCAAAGCAAACTCTCTATGCGATAATAAAAGAGATGGACGAAGAAATGATTAAGCGTTTTGATGAGACATTTTCTCAAATCAAAGAGGAGTTTGCAGTCGTATTTCATCAGTTATTCGGGGGAGGACGTGCAGAGTTAAAGCTGACGGATCCAAAAAAACTGCTTGAAACTGGTGTAGAAATTGTAGCCCAACCCCCAGGGAAAAAATTACAAAACCTTGGCTTGTTATCTGGTGGAGAGAGAGCATTAACTGCAATTGCTTTATTATTTGCTATTTTACGTGTTAGACCTGTGCCTTTTTGTATACTAGATGAAGTAGAGGCAGCCTTGGATGAAGCGAACGTAGTCAGATTTGCGAAATACGTAAAATTATATAGTGAAGATACTCAGTTTATTGTAATCACCCACCGAAAAGGTACAATGGAAGAAGCAGATGTATTGTATGGGGTGACCATGCAGGAATCTGGTGTCTCAAGGCTAGTTTCTGTACGGCTTGAGGATACAAAAGAACTAGTGAATTCATAAGGAGGACCATCGATCATGGGATTTATGGATAAATTTAGAAATAAATTTAAACAGAGCGAAGAAAAAGAAGAAGTATCAGCAAAATACAAGGAAGGTATGAAGAAGACTCGCAGCTCTTTTTCAGGAAAAATCAATAATTTAATTGCCCGGTATCGTAAAGTGGATGAAGATTTCTTTGAAGAGTTGGAAGAGATCTTAATCTCTGCTGATGTAGGTGTAATGACGGTAATGGATCTTATTGATGAATTGAAAATGGAAGTGAAGCGACAGAATATAAGTGATACGAAAGAAGTTAAAGATATAATTTCCGAAAAATTAGTAGAGATATACTACGGAGAAGCAGATGAAAAGATAGAAGAGTTACATTTGGAGGAAGGGCAACTTTCCATTATATTAGTTGTTGGTGTTAATGGAGTTGGTAAAACGACATCTATAGGGAAATTAGCTCATCAATTAAAACAAAAAGGGAAAAATGTTGTGCTTGCTGCAGGCGATACCTTTAGGGCAGGAGCATAGAGCAATTAGAGATATGGGGTGAGCGTGCAAGTGTAGACGTAATCAAGCAAAATGCCGGAAGCGATCCAGCGGCTGTGATTTTCGACGGCATTAAAGCAGCTAAATCACGTAATGCTGACGTTTTAATTTGTGATACAGCTGGTAGACTGCAAAATAAAGTGAACTTAATGAACGAACTGTCAAAAGTAAAACGAGTAATTGAGAAAGAAGTCCCAGGGGCTCCTCATGAAGTACTTCTCGTACTTGATGCGACCACTGGCCAAAATGCACTTACCCAGGCCAAAACCTTTTCAGAGGCAACAGATGTTTCTGGCATTGTATTAACTAAATTGGATGGGACTGCTAAAGGTGGAATCGTCCTGGCTATTCGTAATGAGCTGCAAATACCGGTTAAGTTCGTTGGCTTGGGTGAACAAATGGACGATTTAAGAGAATTTGATGCGCATGCCTTTGTTTACGGTCTTTTTGCTGATATGCTACAAGAAGAGGAATAAATTAAGCCAGCTTGACAAGTCTTGTTTTATTTCTGTAAGATAAATATAAATTGTAAAGTGAAATCACTTAACAAGGCGGGGTGTATAATGCTCGAAAAAACTACCAGAATCAATTATCTTTTCGATTTCTATCAAGCGTTGCTGACACCCAAACAAAGAAATTATATGGAAATGTATTACTTGGAAGACTATTCATTAGGGGAAATATCCGAGGTTTCCAATGTTTCCAGACAGGCTGTATATGATAATATAAAACGGACGGAAGCGATGCTTGAATCTTATGAAGAAAAATTGCATTTATACAGTAAATTTAAGAATAGAGTTGTTTTAATTAAAGAACTCGAGACAATGGTTCCCAAAGAATTTACGGAGCTATTGCATAAACTCCATCAATTAAAAGATATAGATTAGGGGGAAACCTTCTATGGCATTTGAAGGATTGGCCGACCGTTTACAGAGTACAATTAAGAAGATCACTGGTAAAGGGAAGGTATCTGAACAAGACGTAAAGGAAATGACAAGAGAAGTTCGTCTTGCCTTGTTAGAGGCTGATGTAAACTTTAAAGTGGTTAAAGATTTAATTAAAAGAATTAAAGAACGGGCTATTGGTCAAGAAGTGATGGAAAGCTTAACTCCTGGTCAACAGGTTATTAAGGTTGTTCAGGATGAATTACGTGAGTTAATGGGGGGAGAGCAAAGTAAAATAGCTGTTGCTGACCGCTCGCCTACAGTGATTATGATGGTTGGTTTACAAGGTGCAGGTAAAACAACTACATCTGGCAAACTGGCTAATCTCTTGCGAAAAAAGCATAATAGATCTCCGTTATTGGTGGCATGTGATGTATACCGACCTGCAGCGATAAATCAATTGGAGACATTAGGTGAACAGCTTGATATGCCTGTATTCTCTATGGGAACTGATGCGAATCCAGTAGATATTGCCAAACAATCTATTGAAAAGGCAAAGGAAGAACATCGGGATTATGTAATTATTGATACAGCTGGTCGTTTGCATGTTGATAATGACCTCATGGATGAATTACAGCAAATTAAATCAACTGTAAAACCTGATGAAATATTTTTAGTTGTGGATGCTATGACAGGGCAAGACGCAGTAAACGTCGCTGAGAGCTTTAATGATCAATTGGATATTTCTGGTGTGGTGTTAACGAAGCTTGATGGCGACACTCGTGGAGGGGCTGCTCTTTCCATAAAAGCAGTCACGGACAAACCAATTAAATTTGCTGGTATGGGAGAAAAACTGGACCAACTCGAGGCATTCCATCCAGACCGTATGGCATCAAGGATTTTAGGTATGGGTGACGTCCTTTCTTTGATTGAAAAAGCTCAGACAAATGTGGATGAGAAACAGGCAAAGGAATTAGAAGAAAAAATGCGGACGATGTCCTTCACTTTCGATGATTTTCTCGAGCAAATGGGTCAAGTAAAAAACATGGGCCCGTTAGATGAGTTAATGTCTATGATTCCAGGTGCTAATAAAATGAAAGGTCTTAAAAACGCCCAAATTGATGAAAAGCAACTTTCACATGTGGAAGCAATCATTCAATCAATGACAAAAAAAGAGCGTAAAGACCCAAGTATTATGAACGCTAGTCGCAAGAAAAGGATTGCTAAAGGATCGGGGACTTCGGTTTCCCAAGTAAACCGTTTGTTAAAGCAATTTGAAGAAATGAAGAAAATGATGAAACAAATGACAAATATGCAAAAGGGGAAAAAAGGCAAAGGATTAAATTTCCCGTTTATGTAAGATAGCAAAATGAAATGTTGGTATTAGAATAAAATTATAATGTAATGTAAAAACACTTTACAGACAAATTACTTTCTGTTAGAATTTAATCTTGTGTGAGACATTTAAATTTGGAGGTGCAAATCATGGCTGTTAAAATTCGTTTGAAACGTATGGGTTCAAAAAGAAATCCATTTTACCGTATCGTTGTAGCTGATTCACGTTCTCCTCGTGATGGACGTCAGATTGAGCAAATCGGGACATACAACCCAGTAGTTAATCCAATTGAAGTTAAAATAGATGAAGAAAAAGCATTGGATTGGATGACAAAAGGTGCTAAGCCAAGTGATACAGTTCGCAATCTTTTCTCAAAAGAAGGCATCATGAAGAAATTCCACGAACAGAAAAATCAATAGTAAAGTAGTGTGATATATCATGAAAGCCCTAATTGAAACTATTGTTACTTCTCTCGTTGATCATCCCGAAGATATCGTGGTGACAGAGACCGAAGAGAATGAAAAAGTAGTTTATCACCTTTCTGTAAATCAAGAGGATGTAGGCAAGGTGATTGGCAAAAATGGACGTATTGCAAAGGCAATCCGTACTGTAGTTTATGCTGCAAAGACGGATAGTGGAAAACGTATTTATCTTGATATTATGTGAAGGGGAAGGGGGATACCTTTCCCTTTTTCTACATCTCTGGTAGTTGTATTACTTGTGAGAGTGAGGAAATTACGTGAAAATTATCCAAAAAGTCCTGATTAAACAAATTGTAACAGAGAGAAGTAAAGAAAAGTTAAAGAACAACTTTACAAGCCATAAAATGCGGCTTGAACAAGAGTGTCAACAACTGCTTTTTGAACAAAGAAAGCTACAAAATAAACCAGGGGTATCCAAACAAGATATTAGTCAACGTTTTCAACAAGAGATAAAAAATCGAAAAGAAAAAATAAAGTTAGCAGACTTTAAAATTGAGCAATTGGATATGCTTGAAATGGGTAGTGAGATTATAGAAGACCAAGTTGAAGCTCTTGTTGAGGTTTCTGTAGGTATGGATTGGAATGAACCAATAAAAGAAAAAGCAATTATAATTAAGGACGAAACTGTCGTTCGAATAGATGAATAGTTAGTAGGTGAAAGCATGAATAAGATAATGTACAAAATAGGTAAAATAGTAAATACCCACGGAATACGCGGGGAAATCAAAGTGGTTCGGATAAGTGACTTTGAAGAACGTTTTAATAAGGGAAATACAGTTTATGTGATCAAAGAAAATAAAGAACCACTTCCAGTAGTAATTAAATCGCACCGTATACACAAGGGATTTGATTTACTTGTTTTTGAGGGTTATGACTCTATAAACGACGTTGAAGGCTTTAAAGGAGCATCTTTAGAAATAACAGAAGATCAGCTTACTGAACTGGAAGAGAATGAATTCTATTATCACGAAATTATTGGCTGCACCGTATTTTCCGAAGAAAATGAAGAAATAGGAAAGATTAAAGAGATACTTTCTCCTGGAGCCAATGATGTTTGGGTTGTCCAACGTGCTGGTCAAAAAGATTTGCTTATTCCATATATAGAAGAAGTGGTTAAGGAAGTAGATACTCAGGAAAAAAAAGTTGTGATTAAGCCGATGGAAGGGTTGCTTGATTAAGATGCATATAGATGTCTTGACACTGTTCCCGGAAATGTTGACAGGGATGTTCCAGTCATCCATATTAAATAAAGCACATGAGAAAAATAAATACAGTTATGATTTAATTAATTTTCGTGATTTTACGGAGAATAAGCATCAAAAAGTAGATGATTATCCATATGGCGGTGGCGCCGGAATGGTGTTAACACCCCAGCCTATTTTTGATGCGGTTGATTGTGCAAAGAAACAGACGAATTCCACAAAAGAACCGCGCATTATTTTAATGTGTCCACAAGGGGAAGCTTACACTCAAAAAAAGGCGGAGGAGCTTTCAGAAGAGGAACATCTAATATTTATTTGTGGGCATTATGAAGGGTATGATGAAAGGATCAGAGAACATTTGGTGACAGATGAGATTTCTATTGGTGATTATATCCTAACCGGGGGAGAGCTTGGAGCTATGGTAGTTATTGATAGTGTTGTTCGGCTGCTTCCAGATGTATTGGGGAATAAGCAATCTGCTCCCGAAGATTCTTTTTCCACAGGATTATTAGAATATCCTCATTACACAAGACCTGCAAACTTTCGTGGGTTATCGGTGCCCCCAATACTACTTTCAGGAGATCATGCCAAGATAGAGACATGGCGAAGAAAAGAATCATTAAAAAGAACCTATCAACGCAGAAGAGATTTAATTGATGAAACGTGCTTAACGGAAGAAGACAACGTTTTATTAGAAGAGGTAATGAGTGAGGAAAAATAATTCTTAATTATTATTGATCTATTTTTCTTGTTATGGTATATTATATGATGTGCTTAAAGAGTTATTTAAGCCGCATAAACGATGTTCCGCTGTCACTTATTGAGATATGAGCATTGGTTTGGAAGGAGTGAACAGGATGCAAAAATTAATCGAAGATATTACGAAGGAACAGCTTCGTACAGATCATCCTGATTTCCGCCCGGGTGACACTGTAAAAGTTCACGTTAAAGTTGTAGAAGGAACTCGTGAGCGTATTCAGGTATTCGAAGGTGTTGTTATTAAGCGCCAAAACGGTGGAATCAGCGAAACATTTACAGTAAGAAAACTTTCTTATGGCGTAGGTGTTGAACGTACATTCCCAGTACATTCACCTCGTATCGATAAGATTGAAGTTTCTCGTCGTGGTATTGTACGTCGTGCTAAACTTTACTATCTACGTAATCTACGTGGTAAAGCAGCACGTATTAAAGAACGCAGATAATAAAAACTTGGAAAGGAGCTTGTCTTATGTACAAGCTCCTTTTTGCTTTTATAGAAAAGTAAATAAGGATACAATAGAGGAAGAAGAAATTCGGAGGAAGCGCCATGGCTAAAAAGAAAAATGAGTGGTTTGATTGGTTAAAAGCTTTATTAATAGCATTTGGGTTAGCATTTATCGTGCGTATGTTTTTTTTCGCTCCTATTGTGGTAGACGGACCCTCGATGTTGCCGACCTTACACGACCGTGATCAAATGATTGTAAATAAGTTTGTATATCGTTTACACGAGCCAGAACGATTTGATGTAGTTGTATTTCATGCTTCGGAGGAAAAAGATTTTATTAAAAGGGTCATCGGTTTACCTGGAGAACATGTCGAAGTTAGTGATAACAATCTTTATATTGACGGGGACTTAGTGGAAGAGCCTTTTTTAAGCGAACAAAAAAAAGACATGAAATCATATCAAATTCTCACCAGTGACTTTACATTGGAGGAGCTTCCTGGCAATCATGAAGTGATCCCTGAAGGCCATGTGCTTGTATTAGGGGATAACCGAGGTAATTCTACAGATAGCCGAATGCTCGGTGTTATTCCAGTTGATGAGCTTGTTGGAAGAACAAGTATTATATATTGGCCTTTTCAGAGGATACAGACATTAGGAGAGTAGGTAATAAATATGACAATACAATGGTTTCCAGGCCATATGGCAAAAGCAAAACGTGAAGTTGAAGAGAAATTAAAGTTAGTTGACTTTGTAATGGAATTAGTTGATGCTCGTGCTCCACTATCATCACAAAATCCTATGTTGCAACAGGTTTTGCAAAATAAACCGAAAATGGTTGTCTTAATGAAGAGGGATTTAGCTGATCAGAAGGAAACGGAAAACTGGATAAATTATTTTCAAAGTCAATCCATACCCTCTTTAGCAGTAAATGTAAATGAAAAAGCTGATATAAACAAAGTAATTCAATTAGCTAAAGAGCTAGGAAAAGAAAAAATGGAAAAACTTAAGAAAAAAGGAATACAACCAAGACCTGCGCGGGCGATGATTATCGGGATTCCCAACGTAGGTAAGTCCACTCTGATAAATCGGCTTGCGAACAAAAAAATTGCCAAGACTGGCGACCGTCCCGGTGTAACCAAACAACAGCTTTGGATAAAAGTAAAAAAAGACTTTGAACTGCTAGATACTCCAGGTATACTATGGCCTAAATTTGAAGATGAAACTGTCGGATACCGACTAGCCGCTATTGGAACAATTAAAGATCAATTACTCTCTTTACAGGATATTGTTGTGTTTGTTATAAAATATATGCAAATACATTACCCTGGTTTACTAGAGCAAAGGTATGATCTTGCCGGTGAAACAACAGATATGCTGCATATTTTTGAATCGATAGGCAAGAATAGAGGAGCCCTAGAGAGCGGAGGAAATGTTAATCTTCAAAAAGTGTCCGACCTTGTACTTCGTGATCTAAGAACAGGCAGGCTTGGAAGAATTACTTTGGAATCTCCGGAGGATTCAAGGGAATTGGTGGAATAATGTTTTAGCCGAACGATTATTCGAACTTTCTAATTGAAATTCGAATCAGTTCGGCTTTTCTATTTTACTACAATAATGTATACAAGTAATTTTATTAAACTGTTATTATGGCCGGTCATAAACAAATAGAATAAATTGCCGATATAAATAGATAGAGGAAGGTATGGGGAGCCAGTGGAAAAACAATCAATTAAGGAAATAAGAAATTTATTTGATACAGGAGAGATCAGTGAAGAATTATTTTTAGCTCTGAAAAATGATGAGCGAAAAGGCGTGCAGCAACTTTTAAATCGGTTTGAAAATAAAAAACGAAAAGAGAGAGAGTTGGAAGAAGCCTTTTTGAAAATGAGTACATATGAAAATAAATGTTATAAAGAAGGATATCAATTAATTGCTGGCGTGGACGAGGCAGGAAGAGGGCCTTTAGCTGGCCCTGTAGTTGCTGCCGCAGTAATTCTCCCACAAGAGTTTAAATTACCTGGATTGAACGATTCGAAGCAATTAAACGAAAGCCAAAGAAATAGTTTTTATTCAATTATAACAGAGAAAGCAATCAGTTACGGTATTTCCATTATTAATAGTAAACAAATTGATGCAATAAATATATTTGAGGCAACAAAAACAGCTATGAACGAAGCAATTAATAAGCTTCAGCCAAATGCTGATTACGTTTTAATAGATGCAGTTGAACTGAAAGGTTTATCATGTCCATCAGAATCTCTCATAAAAGGGGATACAAAAAGCATATCAATTGCAGCAGCGAGTGTGCTGGCCAAAGTAACTCGAGATCGTATTATGAAGGATTTACATAAAGAATACCCTGTGTACAAGTTTGCTACAAATATGGGTTATGGAACAAAGGAGCACCTTGCTTCTATAGATGAATTTGGTATAACGCCGTACCATAGAAAATCATTTGCTCCAATAAAAGATTTAATATAATTTACAAGGAGGTTCTCTGATTGGATGCATTTAAAATAAATGGATATCATTCTGCCAAAATAATATCCAATCAACCTAAGCTACAGTCTGGTCAGATTCTAAAAGGTCATATTTTGAAAATATTTCCTGATAATAAAGCTTTAATCCAGCTTGGTAATAAAAGGATGAATGCTCAATTAGAAGCTTCCTTAACAATTGGAGGAAGGTATCATTTTTTAGTAACCTCTACAGACCAAATGGTACGATTAAAGGTGTTGGGAAAGATAAGCAAAAGTAAGGGAAAAGAAAATATAGATGAGCTGATAAATCATTTAGGTCTAAAGGTAACTAAATATTCCACTACTCTTGTAGATGAATTAATTAACAAAAAAATCCCTTTTGATAAACACCAATTAGTAAAAGCACTCCAGCTATTAGGGGCTACAAAAAATAAAACCGATGCCATTCGCATACTAGTGCAGATGATCGAAGGGAAAATCCCTTTAACTACTTCAACCTACGCAGCTTTTGAAACGAGGTTTGGTTCCATTTCACTAAACGAAGAGTTAAAAGCCTTATATAACCAGTTACAAAACAATGGCGACCACCGAGTATTACATGATCAATTACATGATCTGTTACAACGTCCGCGAGGTATAGAAAATATTGTTAGCAGGCAACTATACAATGAAATGAAAGTAGCAGGTTATGACATGGACAGGTTTTTTCGTTTTACTGGTATGAGTGGGGGAGGAATACGTAGTACTGAGCAAGAAAACTTGATGGCACAAGTAAATAAAACTAATCCTAATTCAGCCTTATCAAGTGAAATGGGGGCAGCCCTAAGCAATTTACGACCAGAGTTGATGGGTAATTTACCTTCTCAGCTAACAAAAATGGTTGAGAATAAAATGATATTAATGGAGGAAGCCAAAAAAATGATATCTTTTTGGAAAACACTTTCTCCATCTATAGAACAGCTACCGACACAACTATTTGCACAGCTAAGGCAACAGATTAATGATAAAATCTCCCCACTATTGACGGTTGAACAAAAGCAATATATTACAACATATTTGAAAAATAATACAGTCTCATTAGACCGCGTCTTCGCATTTATAGAAAGTTTGTCCGACGAAAACTTGTATTCCATAGCTACAAGATTATTAGGAAGGATAAATAAGGACCGTAATTTTTCTCTATCCTCACCTAAAGAGCAATTCTTATTGCATCTCAATCACCAATTGAATCATATTGGTTTGAACGACGAGCACAATATATCAAAAGGGCTAACTAATGAGATAACTGTAAAGCAATTATTAATACAAATACTTTCCAATAATGATGGTTCTATCTCAGAGCAGAGTCAAAAGCTCCTTCATTATATTAATGGAATACAGCTGAATTCAGTAATGGATACTTCTAGTGGGATAGCAGCTAATCTTCTATTACCAGGTGAAAAAATTGGCTTAAAAAATGATCTTGAACTTGATTTTAAAGGCAAAAGAAAAGATAATGGGGAAATTGACCCGGATTATTGTCATATCGTTTTTTATTTGGAGCTTGCGAATATTAAAAATACAATTATCGACATGAATATCCAAAAGAGAAATATTAATCTTACAGTTTTTAATCAATCAGGGCATCTTAAGTATCTACCTGAGAGCTTGAAGGCAGTTTTAAAGAATAAGCTCACAGAGCTAGATTATAACCTTACACATATACAACTAAAGGACGGCAATATAAAAGAGCTTGAAAAAGCTGATCATAGCGTTAATACAAATCCATACAAAGGGGTGGACTATAGGGTATGAACAAGCATGTGCAAAAGGCAGCCGCGCTTAAATATGATCAGAGCAATCAGACAGCACCTGTAGTTTCTGCATCAGGAAAAGGTCTGACAGCTGAGAATATAATTAATAAAGCAAAAGAAAATAACATCCCAGTGCTCGAAGATCCATCTCTTGTTGAGCTTCTAGCAGAACTTAATATAAATGAAAAAATCCCTGAGGAGTTGTATCAGGCAGTAGCAGAAGTCTTTGCTTTTATTTACCATACGGATAAAAATCTTAATCATACCGAAAAACAATAACAATTCTGTGACAACAAATTTCCCTTATTCTTGTGAAATTTGTTGTTTTTTAATACAATAGAAATGCAGTGAATTTTGATGGGAGGATTAAGGATGAACATTCATGAATATCAAGGGAAAGATATCTTGCGAAACTATGGCGTGAACGTTCCTAATGGGCATGTTGCATATACAGTTGATGAAGCTGTAGAAGCTGCAAAAAAACTAGGAAGTGGCGTTACTGTAGTTAAAGCTCAAATCCATGCTGGCGGCCGAGGAAAGGCTGGCGGTGTAAAAATTGCTAAAAACTTGGACGAAGTGCGTACATACGCTGATGAAATACTTGGTAAAACGTTGGTAACACATCAAACGGGGCCAGAAGGTAAAGAGGTAAAGAGACTTCTTATCGAAGAAGGCTGTGATATTAAAAAAGAATATTACGTAGGTGTGGTTCTTGATCGTGCCACTTCCCGCGTTGTTATGATGGCTTCAGAAGAAGGCGGAACAGAAATTGAAGAAGTCGCTGAAGCTACTCCAGAAAAGATTTTTAAAGAAGTTATTGATCCTGTAGTAGGCCTATCAGGCTATCAAGCTCGAAGACTAGCTTTTAATATTAATATTCCTGATGAACTAATCGGTAAAGCTGTTAAATTTATGTCAAGCCTTTACACTGCATTTGTGGAAAAGGATTGCTCAATTGCTGAAATTAATCCATTAGTTACTACTGGTGATGGGGAAGTTCTTGCATTAGATGCAAAGTTAAACTTTGATGACAATGCGTTGTTCCGTCAGAAGGATGTAATGGAATTACGTGATCTTGACGAAGAAGATGAAAAGGAAATCGAAGCATCAAAATATGACCTGAGCTATATTTCTCTAGATGGTAATATTGGCTGTATGGTAAATGGTGCTGGTCTTGCGATGTCCACGATGGATATTATCAAACATTATGGCGGAGATCCGGCAAACTTCCTTGATGTTGGGGGCGGTGCTACTGCTGAAAAGGTAACAGAGGCATTTAAAATTATTCTATCCGATTCCAACGTAAAAGGGATTTTTGTTAATATCTTTGGTGGTATTATGAAGTGTGATGTAATCGCCGAAGGTGTTGTGGAAGCGACTAAACAAGTTGGTCTTGAAATTCCATTAGTAGTCCGTTTAGAAGGAACAAACGTGGAATTAGGGAAGAAAATCCTTGAAGAGTCTGGTTTGAATATCACATCTGCAGGTTCGATGGCTGATGGTGCTGAAAAAATAGTTTCCATGGTTAAGTAGTAATTTTATTCGGAATAAGATCATGTAGAAAGGACGGACGAAAATGAGTGTATATGTAAATAAAGATACAAAAGTAATTGTCCAAGGTATTACAGGTGGAACAGCAAAATTCCATACAAAGCAAATGCTCGAGTATGGAACCAAGATTGTTGGTGGAGTTACTCCTAAAAAAGGCGGTACTGAAGTAGAAGGAGTACCCGTTTTTAATACAGTTAAAGAGGCAGTTGATCAGACTGGTGCTACTGCATCCGTTATATATGTACCTGCACCTTTTGCTGCAGATGCAATCATGGAAGCGGTGGATGCAGAATTAGATCTTGCAATCTGCATTACGGAACATATTCCTGTCATGGATATGGTAAAAGTTAAACGTTATATGGAAGGCAAGAAAACACGTCTTGTTGGTCCTAACTGTCCTGGTGTTATTACACCAGAAGAGTGTAAAATAGGTATTATGCCTGGATATATTCATAAAAAAGGACATATTGGCGTAGTTTCTCGTTCAGGAACACTTACTTATGAAGCTGTGCATCAATTATCTGAAGCAGGTTACGGCCAGTCTACAGCAGTAGGAATTGGTGGAGATCCAGTAAACGGAACTAACTTTATTGATGTTTTACAAGCCTTTAATGAGGACCCTGAAACAGAAGCAGTAATTATGATCGGAGAAATCGGCGGTACTGCAGAAGAAGAGGCGGCTGAATGGGTGAAAGCAAATATGAAGAAGCCTGTAGTCGGCTTTATCGGTGGAGCTACTGCACCTCCAGGAAAACGTATGGGACATGCCGGTGCTATTATTTCTGGAGGAAAAGGAACTGCTGATGAAAAAATTCGTGTCATGAATGAATGTGGCATAAAAGTAGCTCAAACTCCTGCTGTTATGGGTGAAACAATGATAAAAGCACTAGAAGAAAATGGTTTAAAAGAAAAATGTAAAACTCATTAATAAATTCATTATAAACAGGAACCTGGAAGATACTTTGACAGGTTCCTGTTATTATACTATTACTAGGAAGGAAGGGATTTAACTGAATTCCATTCGTAAAAGATTAATTCATATTGCCTTATGTAGAGGTTCAACACGACGCTTTATCCGCAATGTTTTAAGAAAGGATCCTCATTTGAATAACATCTATCATCTCTCTCCTGCTGCTTTAGCTCAACACTACGCGTTGACTCCGAAGGCTAGTAATTATTTTTACAATGATCTTCGAAGTAACTCAATTTTTAACCAACTCACAGTCTATTTAAAAGAATATAATATCCTAACCATATTTGATAAAGTCTATCCTCCATTATTAAAACACATTCCTGATGCCCCACTCGTGCTGTATGCGGTTGGGGATGTTACCCTTTTACACCAAACACCCTCTTTAAGTGTAGTAGGCACAAGACATCCATCTATAGAAGGAAAAAATAAAACAAAATGGATGCTAGAAGAATTAATAGAGCTTGGTTGGATTATTATTAGTGGTATGGCTGCAGGAATAGATAGTCATGCACATTATCTCTCTTTAAATAATAACGGAAAAACAATAGCCGTTTTAGGAGGTGGATTCAAACATATTTACCCACGGCATAACATTCCTTTATTTAACGATATCACAAAACGAGGTCTTGTTTTATCTGAGTATCCCCCACATATGCCTCCGCAAAGATACCATTTTCCGGAAAGAAACCGTATTATCAGTGGACTTAGTTTTGGTACACTTGTAATTGAAGCAAAAGAAAGGAGTGGCACTCTAATCACCGTGGATCAGGCTCTTGAGCAGGGGAGAGAAGTGTTTGCTGTTCCGGGCTCACCTTTTATACCTCAAACGGAAGGATGCCATAAAATGATTCAAGAAGGAGCTATGCTTGTTAAGAGTCCGCAAGATATTATCGAGGAATGGTACGAACATGGACATAATCTATCTAATCTTCAGTCAACAAATCCTCAAAGTAAATTCTCCCACCTATAAAATAAAAATTTACCGTATGTTTGACAAAAGTGAAGTATATATTTACTATTAGTGAAGATTTCCATTTATTATTTGCAAGTGCATTTTGGGAGGAAATACAATGTCAGATTATCTAGTAATCGTAGAATCACCAGCAAAAGCTAAAACAATTGAACGATATTTAGGGGAAAAATATAAAGTAAAAGCATCCATGGGCCATGTCCGTGATCTTCCAAAAAGTCAAATGGGTGTTGATATAGAGGATCAATTTAAACCAAAGTACATTACTATACGGGGAAAAGGTGATGTATTAAAAGATTTACGGGCTGCAGCCAAAAAGGCAAAGAAAATATATCTTGCAGCTGACCCGGATAGAGAAGGAGAGGCCATTGCTTGGCATCTCGCACATATATTAAATGTAGATGAAAAATCAGAATGTCGGGTTGTATTTAATGAAATCACCAAAGATGCAATTAAAGAGTCTTTTAAACATCCACGTACGATAGACACAGATTTAGTAGATGCACAGCAGGCAAGAAGAATTCTTGACCGTTTAGTGGGTTACAACATAAGTCCACTACTATGGAAGAAGGTAAAGAAAGGCCTAAGTGCTGGTCGTGTCCAATCTGTAGCATTAAAAATGATTATCGATCGGGAAAAAGAGATCGAAAACTTTAAACCTGAAGAATATTGGTCCATTGAAGGTTTATTCGAAAAGGATAAAGAAAGCTTCGAAGGTTCTTTTTATGGTATCGAAGGGAAAAAGCAAGCACTTAAAACAGAAGAATATGTCAAGAAAATTATTACTGGATTGGATAGTAAAAGATTTAGTATCGATAAAGTAAATAAAAGAGAAAGAAAACGTAATCCTGCAAAACCATTTACAACATCCTCTTTACAACAGGAAGCTGCTCGTAAACTAAATTTCAAAGCTAAAAAAACAATGATGGTTGCTCAGCAGTTGTATGAAGGAATAGATTTGGGAAAGAAAGCCGGCGGGATAACAGGTCTTATAACATACATGAGAACAGATTCTACCAGAATTTCAGCTACAGCTGTACAAGAAGCAAAAGGGTATATTGAAGATTCTTATGGGAAAGATTACCTGGGGAATTTAAAGCAAGCAAAACAGAAGGAAGGCGCCCAGGATGCGCATGAAGCTATTCGACCAACTTCAGTTTTACGGGACCCTAAAACAATGAAAGCAATTCTCTCAAGGGATCAATTGCGTTTATATAAATTAATATGGGAAAGATTTTTAGCGAGTCAAATGGCACCAGCAATACTAGACACTATGACAGTCCATTTAATAAACAATGGAATCGAGTTTAGAGCTACTGGATCTAAAATCAAATTTAAAGGGTTTATGAAAGTCTATGTTGAAGGCAATGATGACCAGAAAAAAGAGGACGATAAATATTTGCCAGATTTAAAAGAAGGTATGGAAGTAAACGCCAAAGAAATAAATCCAAATCAACATTTTACACAGCCACCTCCAAGATATACAGAAGCAAGATTAGTACGTACCATGGAAGAATTAGGAATTGGCAGACCTTCAACGTATGCACCAACCTTAGATACCATTCAACGAAGAGGTTATGTTACTATTGATAATAAACGGTTTATCCCAACTGAATTAGGGACCATTGTCCTTGAACTAGTTGACGAATTTTTCCCCGAGATTATTGATGCAGCCTTTACAGCCAAAATGGAAGGCGATTTGGACGCTATTGAGGAAGGGAAAACAGAATGGGTAAAAATTATTGATGAATTTTATCAGGATTTTGAAAAAAGACTGGAAATAGCAGAAAAGGAAATGGAAAAAGTAGAGATTCGTGATGAACCAGCCGGCATTGACTGTGAAAATTGCGGACATGAAATGGTTTATAAAATGGGACGATATGGAAAGTTCTTAGCTTGTTCAAATTTCCCGGAATGCCGAAACACGAAGCCTATACTTAAAGAAATAGGAGTAACATGTCCCAAGTGTAAAAAAGGTAACGTGGTCGAAAGGAAAACAAAAAAACGGAGAGTTTTCTATGGTTGTGATCGTTATCCTGAATGCGATTTTATTTCGTGGGATAAGCCAATATCAAGACCTTGTCCAAAGTGTGACGCATTGTTAGTAGAGAAGAAGAGCAAAAAAGAAACACAAATCCAATGTACAAATTGCGAATACAAAGAAAAGCCTCAAACCTAATATTTTATTACAATTGAAACTACTCCTCGTTTTATGGAGTAGTTTTTTCGTTGTGAAATAATAGTGACAATAGATTTTAATATATATGTTCAGGTTATACGATGATGCAGAAAATAGATATACTGCGACGTAACTAAGAATATAGAGGCTGCGTAAATTGCCA
>NZ_BAZS01000025.1 GCF_001310895.1 Virgibacillus halodenitrificans JCM 12304
CCTCCAACTATGAATAATGTACGATTTTAGTTTATACTCCAACAGTTGCAGTAAGACTATTAACTCTAAAGTAATTGGATATAGCTATATAACACTATTTTGATAGAAATCTAATTTACATCCTTCATAATTCTCCCAGTCCTGCCGATAACATAATGGTAACTACTACTAGTACTTATTTACCATACAACAGGAAGGACAGGACCTAATTATGAAGAAAAGAAATAGTATATCATGGAGATTATCAGGCCTGATTATCGGCTTGTTTCTCGTGTTGTTCATTGCTTATGCCACCGTTTCCAGCAGCATTCTGCACACCAAAGCGGTAGAGGATGGGGAGAAATTTGCAAATGAGCATACGAGATATTATTCTTCGATTTTAAGTGATAATTTGAATCAAACAAAGAAAACATTGGATACAATGAAACTTGTAGTTGAAGGAACTTATAATGACAACACCATAACAGCTGACAGTGTCCTATCGATGATGGAAAATGTACTTGCAAACAATCCATCCATTTCCGGGGTTGCCACTGTTCTGGAAGAGGGGGTATTACCGGAAAAGGATTCTATTGATGCAAGTTTGGTAGATTCACAAAATCGCTTTATCCCTTTTGCTTCTAAAGTAAAGGGAGAGGTTTATACAAATCCCGCTTCTGGATTAGATAAAGCAGGTGATGGCGATTGGTATATCATTCCAAAAGAGGAAAAGAGGTCTGTTTTAACTGAACCTATCTCTTACAAAGTAGGAGAAGAAACTAAATCCGCATCTTCTATTGCTATTCCATTACTATCTAAGGATAATCAATTTCTTGGAGTTATTTCAGCACATTTTGAAATGGGATTCTTGGATGAATTGGTAAAAGAGATGAAGCCAGATGGAGGGTATTCTTCGATTATTACGGATCAAGGATTAGTTGTTGCTAATAGTATTAATCAGAAATTGGTGGGTTCTAATATGGCGGAGGCTCTAGACTGGGCTCCTCTAAAAGAAGGATTAATAGCTGGAAATGTTACAAATACGTATGTGGACTCTAAGCAACTTCAGGAAAAAGCATTTAATGCGTTTGCCCCTGTCAATCTACAAGGAATTGATGAAGTTTGGTCTATTCAAACCGTTATAGGCAGATCTACTATTATTAAGACATTTACTGACTTTGCGGTAATTACAATTATTGCAGGAGCAGCAATGATTTTACTCATGGCTGGAGCTTCTTCCATGTTTATTCATCGTAATTTACGTCCATTGAAATTTTTATATGAATCCATGGGCACCGCAGCTTCAGGGGATTTAACTAAGAAAGTTGACGCGGAAAAAATTCGAAAAGATGAGATAGGCGCTGTGGCGTTGGCGTTTAATGATATGCTGGGTGAAACAAGTAAAGTCATTCAAGTCGTCAAAGAATCATCAACAAATTTAAATGAGTCATCCACAGATGTTTCACGAACAGTAAATGAAGTAACGGCAGCAAGTGAAGAGGTGGCGCTTGCAGTAGATGAGATTGCACAAGGTGCCTCCCAACAATCGGCAGATGCTGAAAATACAAATCAACAAATGGCAGACTTATCAACCCAAATTGATGTTTTATCTGACCTTTCAAGAGAAATGGAACATTTTTCAATGAATGCCAAAGAGTCTACTGACGAGGGAATTGAGCAAGTATCTCAATTGCGTCAGCATAACGAGGCTACCAATGATATGAATAGAAAGGTTCAGCAACAAATTCAGTCTTTGACAAGCCGTATTGCAGCTATTGATAAGGTGATTGAAACAATTCATGGCATTACTGCACAAACAAACTTACTTGCATTGAATGCTAGTATTGAGGCAGCACGTGCGGGTGAGCATGGTAAAGGATTTGCTGTTGTTGCTGAGGAAGTTCGCAAGCTTGCAGAGGAATCCAGTAATGAAACGAAGGTGATTCAAGAGACTGTTCAAGAGATTTTAAATGAATCGGAACAGACCGTTGCATTAATTGCTGAAAATGGAAAATTAATGGAGCAAAATAATCATTCTGTTTCTAATACGGAGGAAGCTTTTAATAAGAATGCAGAGTTGGCCAAACAGCTTGGTCAATCAGTAAATCAATTGTCCGCAAAACTTACAGACATGATGGATTATAAAGAACAGGCAATGACTGCGATTCAAAGTGTATCAGCTATTTCTCAGGAAACAGCCGCATCTGCAGAGGAAGTAAGTGCTTCTGCTGCAGAACAACAGACACAAATGCAGCAAGTAGCTTCATCCACAGAGCAAATGGATAAAATAGCGAATGAACTACAGGACGTAGTAAACCGTTTTAAAGTAGAATAAAAGATGGACCTGGCGCGGTTCTCTTGACCTAAATAGATTGGGTCAGGAGAACCGCCTTTTTGTTTGAAACATGCTTTTTATTTCAATAGACGATAACCCTGTCCTCCTGCTTATAAAATCAATCTGCCACGGATCCTTCCTCTACTACCAATAGTTTTTGTCGCAATGCTAAAGCATCTCCTTTTACTATGAATCTTCTATTTACCGTTTACTCCACCAACATTAGCCATAGAACCGCTCTTGTTTAACTCCTTTTTTTAAGTGGAATAACACCTGTAGACAACAAATCATCTAAAGAGGATGAAGGAGGAGCATAGGCATGAAGAGACATCAATTATACATTAATGGAGAATATACAGATTCTACAGGGAACGACTGGCTTGATATTATTAACCCTGTTACAGAGGAGGTAATTTCTCAAGCCCAACGAGGCACAAATGGAGATGTTGATCGAGCGGTTCAAGCGGCATTTGAAACTCAAAAATCGTGGGAGCTTACTCCGAACATCGAGCGCGGTAAAATCGTTCGCAAATTAGGTGAGGCGATACAGGAAAAACGGGAAACTTTTATTGAATTGTTACAAGAGGAGCAAGGCAAGGATTATGAGCTGGCACAGGGCGAAGTTGATTTGGCCATTGATTATTTTCAGTATATGTCAGAATGGGCCCGCAGAATAGAAGGAGAGATCGTCCCAAGCGATCGGCCAAATGAAAATATCTATATTTATAAAAAACCAATTGGTGTGATTGCGGGTATTGTTCCATGGAATTTCCCTGTATTCATTCTTGCTAGAAAAGTAGCCACTGCACTCGTCACAGGTTGTACTATTGTGTTAAAACCAAGTCAAAAAACACCAAACACAGCAATGGCTTTTACAGAAATTGTAGATAACATGGATGATATTCCTAAAGGTGTTTACAATGTGGTCACAGGAACTGGTTCGGAAGTTGGGGATGCATTAACTAGACATGAAAAAATTGCGATGGTTTCTATGACAGGAAGTATCCCTGCTGGAACAAAAATAATGGAGGCTGCTGCACAAAATATCACCAAAGTTAACCTTGAGCTAGGTGGGAAAGCACCTGCTATTGTAACGAAGCATGCTGACCTTGAGGTTGCTGTTGACAACATTGTAACATCACGCTTAGCCAATAATGGACAAGCATGTACAAACGCAGAGCGTGTATATGTACATGAAGATATTGCTGATACGTTTGTAAGCAAGCTGAAAGAAAGCTTCGAAGGTAAAAAAATTGGCGATCCTCGAGAAAATAAGGATGCAGATGTAGGTCCTTTAATTAGTAACGAACGCTTGGAAGCTGTTTCGTCGATGGTAGAGCAAGCAAAAGAAGATGGTGCAAAAGTAGTCACTGGCGGAGAACGTGCAGAAAGTGAAAAAGGCTATTTTTATAAACCGACCATCCTGACAAATGTAGACCACGAGTCAGCTATTATGCAGGATGAAATCTTTGGTCCGGTGATTCCTATTGATACGTTTAAAACGTTGGACGAAGCAATCGAAAAAGGTAACGACACGGTTTATGGACTCTCCTCGTCTGTATATACGGATGATATGAACGAAGCCATGCGTGTGATTAACGAGTTAAAATTTGGAGAAACGTACGTAAATCGCGAGAACTTTGAGGCTGTCCAAGGTTATCATGCAGGTATGCGCAAATCTGGTCTTGGAGGTACGGACGGAAAACATGGTGTAGAGGATTTCCTTGTTACACAGGTTGTTTATATGCAATATAACAAAGATAAAAACGAATAAAAGTTGTACGTAAAAGAGATTAAAATGTACGCAGTGATGAAACCCGGACTAAACTTTCCTCACAGTCCGGGTTTTCATTTATATTTTTGGTGAAAAGCGAGGGGTAAAAAGAATGAGTATTTATATAGCTTATCTCGTTATTTTCTTGCTGGGAGCAACTCCGTTTTTTGAAGTGGTGGGTGTTATCCCAATTGGTGTAGCAGCAGGCTTAGACGCTGTACCTGTTACCATCCTGGCTTTTGCCGGAAATATGGTGACAATATACTTGTTAATTTTGTTAACTGACAAGGTAAAAGCATGGCTGCATCGTCGAAAGGAAAAGAAGATACAAAACGGAGAGCATGTTTCTGAAAAAAAGGAGATACGCGCTGGAAGGGTATGGAAGAAATATGGTCTTCCTGGTCTTTCGTTAGTGGCGCCATTCATTACAGGCAGTCATCTAGGTGCTATTTTAGCTATGGGATTTGGTGGTTCCAAAATCCAGATAACTGTTTGGATGACGATAAGTGTTGTTGTGTGGACACTTGTTATGGGTTTTGCATCTTATTATGGCATGGGTTTCTTAACGAAGAGTACGGGAAGTACAGGGTTTCTCGCCGATTTGCTGAAATAAAAAAAGCTCTTCTGCAAAGGTTAGGGACAAACATATCTTGTATATTCATAGTTGGAGTAAAGTGTCAACTATTTGATGGTGCTCCAATTCTCGTTACGTGAAAATATTACGCTTTCCGCGGGCGGCCTGCGAGCCTCGGGCCAACAGGATAAGGAAAGCTTCTAAGAGAAACATCGCACGCAGAAAAAGCGGGTTTCTTTTTCAAGGATGTTGGTCATGAAGGCGTTGCGACAATGGGTTTCGATGGGGCGAGTATGCGCAAACGGTCTTTGATGGGACGAGTAATCGCAGTCCCAGCCCCAGGACGTCGCGACTTTAGCCTTCCAACCTTTGTTTGAATGTGGGGTCTCGCTAGTCTCGCTTTTTCCGCGTGACAGGGAAAGCTATGTCAGCAAGGCATCGCACGAAGAAAATGTGTATTATCATTTTCAAGGAGTTTTCATATTTTCCCTCCGCTAGTAAAACCTATACCAGTTGATTGGAATGGAAGATGACGACTCCTGCCGGAATAGCATGAGCTGAAGACCCTGGACGAAGCGTAGCGGAGGAAGCGGCTGAAGCCATGCCGGCGGAAAGCGTTCATCTGCAATGGAAAGCAACGGCGGTAAATGCTCTCCAGATCGTATTTATGTAACCTATAATGCTTTTAAGAACGGCCATTTGCAAACAACCAAGTTAGTATATCCGTTTTCCGAATCATTGATTAACCCCATCATACATATCAGAAACTAAAAAGAAGCTCTACTGTCCCATTCATTGGATCAGCAGAGCTTCTTTATCGACCTTAGGTTAATTGTTGCTCAGCAAATTCGCGATAGAGTGCATGTTGCTTTATTAGTTCCTGATGTGTTCCTATTCCGGTAACCTTCCCTTTTTCAATGAATACAATCTTATCTGCATCGACAATTGTTGAGAGTCGATGAGCAATTATAAAAGTAGTTCTTCCTTCCATTAACCTGCTCAGTGCTTGCTGTACAATACCTTCTGATTGGCTGTCAAGACTGGCTGTTGCCTCGTCCATCATTAAGATTTTCGGATCTCTAAGAAAAGCACGGGCAATTGCAATACGCTGACGTTGTCCTCCAGAGAGCTTGATACCGCGTTCACCAACCTGTGTATCCAACCCTTGCGGAAATTCTTGAATAAACTGTGCTGCATATGCCATTTTAGCAACCGCCCAAAGTTGATCATCATGAATTTGCTTTTCCTCGAGGCCGTAACAGAGATTCTCTCTAATCGTACCAGCCATCATTGGGCTATCTTGTGAAACATATCCAATTTGCTTACGCCAGGATGTAAGAGACATATTTTGAATGGGTGTTTCTCCTATCAAAATTTCTCCCGCCTCTGGAATATAATAACGCTCAAGCATGCCGAATAAAGTAGTCTTTCCACCACCGCTTGGTCCGGCAAAGGCAACCATTTCACCCGGAGCAGCTGTAAAAGTGATGTCCTCTAAAACGGTTTCCTCCTTATTATAAGAAAAAGATACGTGTCGCACATGGACACTTTCTCCTGTTATATCTCGGTCCTTGCCTTCCTGTCCCTTTTCTAATTGCTGATCCAAAATTTCAATAATACGTTCCGTCGCACCCTTTGCTTTTTGAAGCTGTGTAAAGAACATCGCAAAAGTGGTGACAGGCATGATAATTTGAAACAGATAGAGTAAAAACGCAACCAAAGAACCTGTGGACATAGTTCCACTTGCTACGCGCATCCCGCCATAAGCGATAATCATTACGATCACAACCATCATGACAAAATACATAATGGGAGCAATCAGTGCGTAGATTTTTGCTTCCTTCAAGCCAAGATCTAATAATTTTTTAATTCCCAGCTTACCTTTCGCCGCTTCGGCTTTTTCTGCGTTGGATGCTTTCATTAAACGAATTTCACTAAGTGTCTGTTGCACATCACCAGTGAAAATAGCTGTTTCATCCTGCAGACTTCGTGAAATTTTCCCCATTTGTCTTCCAAGTGGTAAGAGGATTAAAACTATGAAAGGGACGCTTATAAGCATTACCAGCGTCATCTTCCAATCCATAATAAGCAGTATGGTGATTGCGCCAATAATAGAAACAATTCCAGTAATAAATTGAGGGAATTGATCAGATATTAGATCGCGAACCACGTTCGTATCATTAACTACACGGCTGACAGTTTTTCCACTTGAAGTTGTGTCAAAAAAGCGAACTGGTAAACGAATGAGCTTCAGCCACATTCTCTCACGAAGTTTTGCAACAACATGCTGACCCACAGCGGATAAGGTATAAATGGATACACCATTCATGACAGCTTGAAAAATAAAAGCGATGGCAATCGCAATTATAATTGGAGTACTTAGTGTTGCTGTAGAGAAATTATCAACAAGGTTTTTAGTCAATAAAGGAACAACTAAGCCAGCGAGGGTTGTAATGATACTTGTCAAAAGTCCGATCCCTAAGAGTATCTTAGGTAATCCAGTCGAAAAAATAAGGGAGAAGAAGGGTTTTATACTAGTTGGTCTATTGTTTTCCATCTGAAATACTCCTGTCAAATAGGTTGTAAATTATTCTCTCTTAAGTCTACTCGTCCGATGGGGAAAAGCAAGCAGAAGGTATAACAGCTTGGATAAGATAAGAAAAAGAGTAACGTATTTGGGTTGGGTAAATAAAATAAATAAAAAGGAAAATAAACATAATTTTAAAAGGATGTAATATTTAATTACAAGAGAAGTCAGGGGTGGGTGTATGCCAGCAATTAATGGAAATGAATATAAGAAGCGGATTGAACAGCTGCAGGCAGAGATTTGGATCGATGGGACTCAGGTAAAAGGAAATATTTCTGAACATCCGGCTTGGAAAGGAATTATAAAAAGCCAGGGGGCATTATATGATCTTCAATTCGAGCCCAAATTAAAAGATATCATGACATATTCCTCCCCATTATCCGACGAACAAGTAGGGATGTCTTATTTACAGCCAAAGACAAAAGAGGATTTAGTGAAAAGACGAGAGATGATTCAGCAATGGGCGTTAGCAAGTAATGGCATGATGGGAAGAAGCCCGGATTATATGAACACAGTACTTATGGCACTGGCATCATCAGCGGGATTTTTAGAGGGGAAGGAAAATTGTTATCCGGAAAATTTAATGCGATTTTATGAATATGCTCGAGAAAATGATATCTCAATGACCCATACCTTTATTAATCCACAAGTAAATCGAGAAACTTTCTATGTAGAAGATACGGAGCAGCCCATAGCTGCAAAAGTGATGAAAGAAACCGATGCTGGAATAATAGTTAATGGAGCCAGATTACTTGCAACACAAGGCGGAATAACGGATGAAATACTTGTATTAGCTGCTGGTGGCATTCAGGATAAAGCAAATGGATTCGCTTTTTCTATTCCGAGTAATACAAAAGGGCTCCGGTTTATTGCCAGAGAGTCTTTTGTCGGGGGAGAATCGGCATTTAACTATCCATTAAGCTCCAGATATGAAGAGATGGACATGGTGGTGGTGTTTGATCATGTATTAGTCCCATGGGAGCGCGTATTTTATTATAATAACATTTCAGTATCCAACACATTTATGGCATCAAGTTCTTTTCTACCGTTCACCTTGCATCAAGCTGTATCCCGTCAGATTATAAAAACAGAATTTATTCTGGGACTTGTCCAGTCTATCATTAATAGTATTTGTATTGGCGAATATCAACATGTACAGGAAAAAACAACAGAAATTATTATTGCTTTGGAGACATTGAAAGCATTGATCCTGAAAGCAGAAGCGGAAGCAAAACTGGATGAATGGGGTTTTATGCGACCAGAACAGGCCACGCTTGCTGTTGCCTGTAATATATTTCCAAAAGCTTATGCCCGGTTTACAGAGATTATTCAACAACTGGGTGCAAGTGGGTTAATTTCCATCCCTCCAGAGGCAGCTTTTGATTCTGATATAAGAAAAGATTTAAATCATTATTTGCAGTCGAAAGCTGATGACGCGTTGTCTCGTGTAAAGCTTTTTCGCCTTGCTTGGGAAATTTCCATGAGCGCATTTGGTACGCGGGAGATTCAATATGAACGATTTTTCTTCGGCGATCCTGTTAAATTAGCAAGTGGACTTTATCAATCCTACGATCGTTCCTTATTTGTTGAAAGAATCTCAAGCTTTTTAGAGAAAGAGTAAAGGTTAGTGACCTCTGCTCATCAGGGCTAAATAATTTTTTTGCTGATTTGAATTTTGTACGGCGGATTTACTCATCCGCCTGCTGAATAGCACTCGCCCCTGCTTATTTCCTCCTATCTAAGCAGATAGTTAATCCTCATGATACTTTGTACAATCCAAGGGAGTTGCCGCTAGTTGTTTCACACTACTCCTAATTGGGAAATGAAATAGTATAGAATCTTTTATATAGGGAGGAACAATCATGAAAAAGTATATTGTTGATAATTTTGTAGGTGATACAGTGATTCTGCTAGATCAGGAGAATGAGAGAGTAACCAAAGAAATAGACATGGGTAAACTTCCACTCGATGTTCAGCAAGGTGATCTAGTTGTGGAGGATGATCGAAATGGAGTAATGAACTACCGAACTTTAATTGGAGAGTCAGAAAAAGCAGCAGAGGATACACAGGATGTTGCTAAGCATATGCATGAGGAATAATTGGAGGGACAAACATAACCTATTGTCCCTCCAATTTTATTATTTATTGGAACAATGACTATACGTCGAATGGTTACGTATACAGCCAATTGTTTGCTGATTGTATTTCTTCTGGAGGATAATAGACTACCTGCACACCAGGCAGTTTATTTTCTAATTTCGCATCTGCTTTTACCCACTTTTCATCAGAAACCACGGCAATTTTTTTAATGCTTTTCACATATTGAATCATCTTCATGTCTTCTAACAGACCTTCTAACGTAATTCCATCCCAATTCTTTATTATCAGTAGAAGATTAATAGGCTCTTGTTCAAAAATTTTTCTCTTAAATTCATCTTCAAAACGCTGTATATCTTCTTTTGTCAGTTTGCCATGGCAAATTATTTTTAATACAGCACTATGTTCTGTAGCGTTGACCTCTAGCATAATATCCCGTCCTTTCTCTTTTTTTATCGATTCCTTTTTTAAATGTGGATTAAACTTTGTAGTAATAACAACATCTACTAAGGTGTTTAATAGGTAACTACTACCATTAAAAAATTTTGGATTTTTGGTTTTTCTTTTATAAATTAGGGAAATTAGGGTTAAGCAGTTTAAAAGTTATACATACATATTTTTATTGAGGTGGAGAAATGAAACAGGTAACTTCTGTTTTCTGGTATGCGTTAGCAGGGTGTTTGGCTTTAGTGGCTTGGGGGTCGTTTGCCCCAAAACAATTAGAAAAAGTGACATCAGGTCTTACTACATTTATTTCTGAAAGATTTGGCTGGTATTATTTATTACTTGTTACAGCAATTGTTGTGTTTTGTGTTTATTTAATTTTTTCCCGGTTTGGCAAGATTAAGCTTGGGAAGAAGGGCGAAAAACCTGAATTCAGTTTGTCATCTTGGTTTGCTATGTTATTCAGTGCTGGAATGGGGATTGGGGTTGTGTTTTGGTCAACAGCCGAACCTATTACGTATGCGTTTAAATCAGCTCCTACTGCAGAGCTTGGTACAGATCAGGCAATTGATGATGCCCTAAAATACACATTTTTACACTGGGGCATTAGTGCATGGGCAATTTATGCCATTGTCGGTATGGTGCTTGCCTATTTTAAATTTCACAAAGGCTATCCGGGATTAATTAGTGCCACACTTATCCCATTATTAGGTGAAGATCTTATGAAAGGGTGGCTTGGCAAAATAATTGATGTGCTTGCCGTATTTGCCACAGTTGTTGGTGTAGCGGCTGCACTGGGGTTTGGATCAGCTCAGATTACTGGTGGATTCAATTTTTTATTTAATACACCCCAAACCTTTGCTGTACAGCTACTTGTTTTAACAATTACCACGGTTCTGTTTATAATTTCTGCATGGTCCGGAGTAGGAAAAGGAATTAAGTATTTAAGTAATATTAATATGGGAATTGGTTTTATATTATTTGTCATGCTATTTGTTATTGGACCAACAATGTATATTCTGAACATGTTTACAAATACTCTTGGGAATTACATTGCAGATTTCGTCCAAATGAGCTTTCGGCTTGCTCCTCAAAATGCGGAAGAACGGACATGGATTAACAATTGGACACTATTTTATTGGGCATTCTGGATTTCCTGGTCTCCGTTTGTCGGTACATTTATTGCAAGAATTTCCCGAGGACGTACGGTGAAAGAGTTTATGATGGGAGTGCTATTTGTCCCAGCCCTTGTTTGTTTTATCTTCTTTTCCATCTTTGGAGTTTCAGCTCTGTATGTAGAAGGGAATGGTATGGCTGAACTATCCAAGTTAAATCTTGAAACAATGACATTCGGCATGCTTGAACAATATCCGCTTGGTATGGTGATGTCGATATTAACTATTTTAGTTGTCAGCATTTTCTTCATAACATCAGCAGATTCAGCAACCTTTGTGTTAGGAATGCTAACGACAAACGGACTTGTAAATCCCGCAAACACGGTAAAAGTGATCTGGGGATTTACCCAGGCAGCTGTAGCGGCAATCGTGGTATATTTTGGAGGAACGCAAGGATTGCAGAACACGGTTATTATTTCTGCACTGCCATTTTCCATAATTATTATTATGATGGGCCTCTCGTTTTTAAAGGCAGGAAAAGCAGAACTCAAGAAGAAATCGGAAAGATAATATGTACCCTCTCTACTATCGCGATTTAGGTGATAAAGGGAGGTTTTTTTATTTGCTTAGGTAACTTTAAGAATGGGTTCTAATGCTTAAAAATAATCCATACTTACTAAAAAATTTTAAGCATTAAAAAATTGTTGCAAATATAAAATTTCTTTGTTATTATATGAATTATCAAATTAACTAATAATTTGAAAGTATTTGTTTAGGAGAATTAATTTGAAAAATGAAAAGGATATAATCTTTGATCAGGCGATTAGAACAGCAGATATTTTAGTGAAAATGTTTGGTGCCAAATGTGAAGTAGCAGTACATGATTTTAGTAATTTAGAAAGCTCACTCATTCATTTGGCAGGAACGATCACAGGCAGAGAAATAGGATCACCCATTACGGATTTAGTTTTGGAACAATTACGGAGTGAAAATGTAACCGATTTCGCAAATTATAAGACTACCTCCAACAAAGGGTTGGTGATGAAGTCTTCCACTGTTTTCCTTCGGGATAGCGAAGATGCCGTAATTGGTGCTCTGTGTATTAATATCGATATCAGCCTGTTAATTCAAATAGGGGGGGAGATTAAAGACTTTATAAGCTTTGCAGATGACGGACAAAGTAAAGAAAGCTTTCATACAGATGTTCATGACGTAATTGAAACCATGACAAATCAAGCATTGCAAAAATACCATAAAGCCCCGGCACTTTTAGACACAGAGGAAAAGATTGAAGTGGTTAGAGAATTAGAATCTAAAGGGGCATACTTGATTAAGGGAGCTACAGAATACTCGGCTAGTGTGCTGGGTGTGTCTAAATTTACAATTTATAATTATTTACAAAAGATCCGTACAGAATCTAATTTTAATCAAACACAGGAGTTGAGATAATGTTTACTAAAGTTCATACAGAACATGCACCTGTAGCAGTGGGAGCTTATTCCCAGGCAGTGGAAAAGAATAATATGGTATTTGTTTCAGGTCAATTGCCTATTGATGCAAACACAAATGAAATGAGTGAGAATGTCGTAGAACAGGCAGAGCAATCACTTAAAAATATTGAAGCAATCCTTAAGGAATCAGGCCTTAGCTTAGAAAACGTTGTAAAAAATACGATTTTTATGACTAGCTTAGAGAAAGCTGCCGAGGTTAATGAAGTATATGCTCGCTTCTTCGGTGAGTATAAGCCTGCCCGTGCAATGGTTGGTGTGAAAGAGTTACCTAAGGGTGCACAAATTGAAATTGAATCTATTGCCATTCGCTAAATCTATTAATCTATCATGATCAGGAGGTTTTAAAATGACTTATAGTTATGTCTCTCATCTATATTGTCCAAAATGTGAAGAAACATATAGCACGAAGGAAAAGCAGCAATTATGCAAATGTGGTTCACCATTGCTCGTATCTTATAAAATGGATGAATTAAAAAGCAATTTCAGCAAAGAGGATTTGTTAAAAAGAACACCGGATCTGTGGCGCTACCATGAGTTGCTTCCAGTGGAAGACCCGGAAAACCGTGTTACATTGGGAGAAGGAATGACACCAATGCTGCATATGAAAAATTCGGGAAAAGAGATGGATATCCCTAATCTTTATATGAAGGATGAAGGCTTAATTCCATCTGGTTCATTCAAATCAAGAGGTGCTGCAGTTGGTGTATCCAAGGCGAAAGAAGTAGGAGTGAAGGAATTAGCGATGCCTACAAATGGCAACGCTGGAGCAGCTTGGTCACTATATTGTGCGCAAGCTGAGATAACTTCTACTGTTGTTATGCCACTAGATGCACCGGAGATCACACGGAAAGAATGTGTTGCTGCAGGAGCAGATTTATATTTGGTAAATGGGCTGATCGGAGATGCTGGCAAAATCGTTGGACAAGCCGTTAAGGATTATAACCTGTTTGATGCATCAACACTTAAAGAGCCTTACCGTATTGAAGGTAAAAAGACAATGGGCTTAGAGATTGCCGAGCAATTTAACTGGGAAGTCCCTGATGTTATTCTTTACCCAACAGGTGGAGGTGTCGGCTTAATTGGTATCTATAAGGCACTTCGCGAATTACAGGAATTAGGCTGGATCGCTGAAGGTAAAATGCCAAGATTGGTCGCTGTTCAATCAGAAGGGTGTGCCCCAATTGTAAAAGCATGGGAAGAAGGGAAAACAAGCGCGGAGCCTTGGGAAAATGCAGAAACGGTAGCATTTGGAATTAATGTTGCGAAAGCGTTAGGAGATTTCCTTATCCTTGATGCGATTCGTGAAACGGATGGATGTGCTATTGCCGTAAACGATATGAAAATCTTAGATGAAGTCGCTTCCGTGGCTAAAGCGGATGGAGCGTTCGTTTGTCCAGAAGGTGCAGCAGCATTTGCGGCAGCCAAGGAATTGCGTGCGCAAAACTGGATTAAGAACGGAGAAAAAGTTGTCGTATTAAATACTGGTGCAGGAATTAAATATCCGAACACGGTGGAAGTAGATGCACCTATCCTGCAAAAAGATGAAAAAATTATTAAACAAGCAACGACAAGTAAGTAACTTTGTGCAGCCCTCTTCCTTTAAGAGGGCGCACAACCACTGTTTTAGCAAAAGATAGTGTAACATTTAAAGAATATGCTACTAGCAGGTACCATATTCAGCTTCAACAGCCTGGATATGACGTAGCCCCTGCGAGTACGTGCTTTTTACACGATTAAATATCTGAATAATAAGTATACTTAACCTAAAAATGGAAACGTTATCAATGGATTGTTTCCATGGCAGAAGATAGGTGAGGAGGAACACTTTTTGAAAGAACAAACGGAACTACTAAAAACGTTAAAACCACATTGGGTTGTTGCTATTGCTTTCGGTTCCGCTATTGGATGGGGCGCCTTCGTGCTTCCTGCAGATTGGATAAGGGAAGCAGGGCCCTTAGGAGTAATACTCGGTGTTCTTATCGGGTCATTACTGGTTATGATTATTGCCATTAGCTATGGATTTATGGTGGAGAAATTCCCTGTTTCCGGGGGAGAGTTTGTATTTACTTACCTTGGGTTTGGTAGAATAAATGCCTATATCTGCGGTTGGTTTGTAACATTATCGTATGTGACATCTGTTGCTTTAAATGCCTCTGCGATTATTGTTTTATTCAAATTCCTGTACCCGAGTATTGTAGAAATTGGTTATATGTATTCAATCGCTGGTTGGGATATTTATTTCAGCCAAATTGTACTGGCGACTATTGCTTTAATAGTTTTTGGCTATGCGAATATTAAAGGAATAACATTAACCGGAAGAATGCAATTTATTTTCAGTACGGTACTATTTCTTGGGGCAATTGGGATCGGTATTGGTATGACACTTCATCCTGATACGACCTTCGCTAACTTGAAGCCTGCATTTAATACGGACATTGGTGGCTGGTCATCCATTCTTGTTATTGTCGCCACAGCGCCATTTTTATATTCAGGTTTTAATAATATTGCACAAGCATCAGAGGAATTTAATTTTTCGGCTAAGAAGGCTTTTAAGCTTATGATCTTAGCCCTTGCCTGTGGTGGTATTGTCTATTCTGTAATGGTTTATGCTACTGCAATGGGCGCGCCATGGCAACCATTAGTGGAAAGCAAACCGATTTGGGGAACAGGAGATGTTGTTACAAGCTTGTTCGGAAATGTAGGCTTAATGCTACTTACTGCAGCACTATGTATGGGGATTTTTACGGGTATTAACGGTTTCCTTGTTTCATCAAGCAGAATGCTGCTAGCTATGGGAAGAGCACGTATATTACCTGCAGCCTTTACTAAAATACACCCAAAGTATAAAACTCCACATATTGGAATTATTACAGCAGTCATCGTTTGTTTTATCACTCCATGGTTCGGTCGTCAGGCTCTCCTTTGGATTGTTGATATGACTGCAACAGGTGTAGCAATTGCTTATTTCTATACATGTGCATCAGCATATCGATTCTTCGCATGGGGCGAGAATCCGTTACGAAAATTCTTTTCTTTATTGGGTACAGCAATAAGTCTCGTGTTCCTAGGTCTCCTATTCATACCTGGTTCACCAGCCTTTTTAGCAGCACCATCCTTAATCGCACTGGGCGCGTGGATTTTAGTTGGCGTACTGTTTTATCTGATAAATGGAAAAAGATACAACCAAATACCAAAGGAGACTCTGGATTACTATATTCTTGGTGATGACATTATGAAAGTAAGAAAAGAACAAGAACAAGTGCAAAATAGCCAAGTGGTGGATTTAAACAAACAAATGCAAAATTAAACAGAGGAGAGAAGATACATGGCAGAATTTATAAAGCAAAGTCAACATATAGAAAAGCAGGATACAGGAAATGTAAAGGAAATTGTTACGAAAGCATTGTCCGATGTAAGAAAAGATGGGATAAAAGCAGTTCGAGGTCTATCAGAGAAGTTTGATAAGTGGAACCCTGAATCCTTCCGCGTTTCACAACAGGAAATTGAGCAGGCTGTAAAAAACGTTCCGGAGACGTTTAAGCAAGATACGCAATATTGCCAAGCACAAGTACGGGCATTTGCACAAGCACAGCTGGAAAGCTTATCTGAATTTGAAAAGGAAATTCAGCCAGGTACATTTTTAGGTCAGAAGCTGATCCCACTTTCGAATGTAGGTGCTTATGTCCCAGGAGGGCGCTATCCAATTGTTTCCTCTGTGCAAATGAGTACCATTCCCCCTAAGGTTGCAGGAGTAGAGCGAGTAATTGCATGCTCACCTGCCCGTGACGGAGAAGGTATTCATCCAGGCGTTTTATATGCTATGCACTTGGCGGGAGTAGATGAAATTTATTCTCTTGGTGGCATTCAGGCAATTGGTACAATGGCATATGGAGTAGAAGGAATTGAGCCAGTTGATTTTATAGTAGGACCAGGCAATGCCTTTGTTGCTGAAGCCAAAAGACAGGTTTTTGGTAAGGTAGGAATTGATCAAATTGCAGGTCCAAGTGAAAACCTTATTATTGCTGATGAGCAGGCTGATCCAGTACTGGTAGCAGCAGATATTTGGGGTCAATGTGAGCATGACCTAAATGCGGTTAGTATTCTTGTCACTACCTCCAGAAAATTGGCGGAAGATGTACAGGAAGAAATGAATAGACAAATCAGTACTCTAGAAACAGCAGAGGTAGCTCAAGGATCGTGGGATCGAAACGGTATGATTATTTTGGTTGCAGATAAAGAAGAAGCGGTTAAAGTGGCAGATGAGTATGCTATTGAACATGTTCAGGTACAAGCAGAGGACCTTGACTATTATCTTGCAAAACTGAAAAACTATGGATCTTTATTTCTTGGTGAAGAAACGACTGTTACTTATGGAGATAAAGGAATTGGAACAAATCATATTCTGCCAACTGGAGAAGCAGCCAAGTATACAGGTGGCTTATGGGTAGGTAAGTTTATTAAAACAGTCACATATCAAAGATGCACACAAGAAGCCAGTAGCAAGCTTGCACCGATCATTGGCAACCAATGCCGTTATGAAGGAATGGCAGCACATGCTGTTACTGCAGATGTGAGAGGAAAGAAATTTAGCAAACTTAATGTGTAGTTTGGAGGGGTTATTTTGAAGGGGACATCGGAGGAAACATTAATTTTTGAAAAGGAATTTACACGTCAGGAACCACTTCCGCAAGCTGCTATCGATCGAGTAACTGAAATCTTACAATCTGGTAGACTTCATCGCTATAACACGGTAAAGGGAGAGGTAGCTGAGGCAAGTCTTTTAGAACAGGAATATGCAGATTATGTTGGATCAACATATTGTGCAGGTTTTTCCTCTTGTGGCAGTGCATCTATGTTGCATTAAAAAGTGTTGGTGTCCGCCCAGGTGATAAGGTTTTATCAAATGCTTTTACTCTGGCACCTGTTCCGGGAGCCATCAAAAACGCTGAGGCGGTACCCGTATTCGTGGAAATCACCGAAGACTACGTTACAGACCTAAATGATTTAGAGAAAAAAGCAAAAGAATCTCAGGCAAAATATTTCTTGCTATCACATATGCGTGGTCATATTGTTGATATGGACCGTATCATGGAAATTTGCAATCGTTACGGCATCGTTGTAGTGGAGGATTGTGCTCATACGATGGGGGCAACATGGGATGGAAAATTTACTGGAACTTTTGGGAAAGTTGGTTGTTTTTCTACCCAAACGTATAAGCATCTTAATTCCGGTGAAGGTGGCCTGCTGATAACAGACGATGCTGATGTAGCAGCACAGGCTATTCTTTATTCGGGCTCCTATATGCTTTATGAGAAGCATATTGCCAGACCGAAAGTAGAGGTTTTTGAGAAATATAAAAAGCTAACACCTAATTTCAGTCTTCGGATGTCTAATCTTGTTGCGGCACTCATCCGTGTACAATTGCCTTCGTTAAAAAGGCAAGGCGAGCGCTGGAATGAGCGCTATAAAGTAATCGAAGCCGAATTAACAGATGTGGAGCGTATCTATCTGCCAAAACGGCCTGCAAAGGAAGGCTATGTAGCATCATCCTTTCAATTTACATTAAAAAACACGTCGGTAGAAAAGGTGGAAGCATTCATTAAGGTCTGTGCTGACCGAGGCGTGGAGTTAAAGTGGTTTGGGAGCATGGAGCCCAAGGGATTCACCAGCAGATACGAAAGCTGGGAATACTTTGGAGAAACAGAGCAGCTTCCAAAGACAGCAGAAGTGCTTAACTTTATGTGTGATTTCCGTCTTCCATTAACATTTTCCTTGGAAGATTGCAGAAAGATAGCTAAAATCATTAAACAAGTAGTGATAGAAGTCATTGAATAATAATACGGAAGAAAACCCAAACCTAGATGGGATAAGTTGAGTTTGGGTTTTCTATGATTTAGATATTGCCTTTACAGGAATTAAAAGTTGCTAATAATCGTAATAAGATAACGCCGGGACCCCGCTCTTACTTCTCTTGTTTTTCATCATGTACCAATTCAGTTGTAGCCTTTTTAAATTCCTTCAGAGTACTGCCAGCAGCTTTACCGATTTCCGGTAGCTTGGATGGACCAAAGACAATCAGTGCAATAATGAGAATTAAAATTAAACCAGGAATACCAATACTGGACAAACTCATATGAATCACTCCTTTAATATGGTAAAAAACTGTTTTGGTTATACTTCTATTGCTAATGCCTGCATATTATTAACATAGTAAGGTATAAACGCTTGAAAGAATGGATCGGATAATTTGTTTGTACTGTGTTGTAGCATTTTCTCAAGCGAAGCTTTCATGTAGTTCCGATAAACTTCTATCAGGAGCTCATTAAGCTTGGATCTAGTTTCTTCATCCTGTTGTTGAATAGCTTTGACTTGTTCGTTTAACGCTGCTGTAAAAAATGCAGTTAGACTTCCGAAATGATCAGGGAATTCTTTCTTTTTCAGTGGATAATAGAACCCCAATTTATCAAATTCACCAATCAGGCATAATATATCCTGTCGCGCTTTTTCCTGTTGTTCCTCTGACTTTCCGTAATAGCTGGAAAGATAGGGAGGAATAAAGTATTCTCCCGGGATGGTGAAATAATTTTCCCTCCACAGTGCAGTTTCCTCCCTGTCATAGTGTGCATGAAAAGGGAATGCTGCAGAGACCTCTTTGGGAAATTCCTCCATTCTTTTTTCGTACTCGTTCCATTCCCCGAACCAGATATTTGTAAATAGCTGGCATAATACTAAGTTGCCATAAGTTTCTTCGAGTGTCTGTGGCATAGGATACGCCTCCTTTACTATAGACGGTAGTATTGCTTTTGGGTAAATCATTTGTGCATACTCTATAATTTTTCAATTTCAACGAACATATCTAACTGTCCTGGAGCACCACCAATTTCATCATAGATAGCTCCATTTTTTGTATGTTGATCAAGATGTGTCAGCTTGTTGGCAGCAAAACCACCAGCACGACTTCCTGGGTAACCATCATCCTCATGCATCGGCTTTTTAAAGTCAAAAGGGGTATGATTATACGTTGGAAGCTTCTCTGTTTTCTTGCCATCTATCGTTTGTCGAGTGACACCATAACCCTTTTGCCCCATGTTGTAGGCTGAGCCGACAACACCAGGGGCAATTCCGGCTGTTATATAGACGGTTCCCTTAAGCTCCAAGCTGCCATTTTTGATTCTTACTTGATCGCCGGTTTGAATACCACGCATAGCGGCATCGCGTTTATTCATCCAAATATAGTTGTCGGCACGTACCTCACGCAGCCAACTGGAGCTAATATTCCGGTACGTTCCTAAATTACGTGCCTTCCAGTTTATGAATTGCAATGGGTCGGGCTGACCAATTTTCGTCCGGTTGAAGGACTTAATCTCTTCGTAATACGGCATACCTTCGAAATAACCACCGTCGTATGAGTTCTTTCCAGCTGCTACTCCTTCATCATAAAAGTCTGCCTGTCCTCCGAAACCGTATTTCACATGATTCATAACATATTCATTGCCAGATTCTTCAAAACGACCACCACGGTTCAGGACATAGACGACTTTCTTCCATTCCTCCGGTTTAACAGCCTGCTTCCATCCTGCTTCATCAAAATAGGTGCCGAGTGCTTTCTTCCGGACTTTCGTGAATACTTCCATTTCACGTGCATTGGCATCGGGTACTGGTGTTTCATCATAAGCAATGTTTGCAACACGCTTTAAATAAAAGTCCTCTTCCCGATCAAGCGAGCTGCCATCTACGAAAGCATTCGTACCAAAGCCAGGAAGCTTCATTCGTTTAGCTATTTCAATCACGCTGTTTTCAAATGATCGGACATTTGGGAATACGCGAGTTACTGGCTGATAAATACTGGCGAATTTGGTGGTGATTGTCGGATAAATTGCTTCTCGTCCCCATCGCTCTAAATATACGGTGTCAGGTAAAATATAGTCAGCAAATTTAGTTGAATCGCCGATTTGAACATCTGATGCTACGAATAAAGGCAAAATCTTTGTATCTTTTAACGCCTGCTCCTGGATTGGCCCGTTTGGAGCGGACAGCACTGGAGAGAAACGATGTGTAATCAACGCTTTGATTGGATATGGGTATCCTTCCACCGCACTTGGCAATACGTCGCCAATAGTCTGTGGACTAAAAGGAAACCACGGGCGTTTTGCCGGATACCCGTCACGCTCAAATACAGAAGTATCTTCATACTTTACTTGATTCCGACCAGTAGGAATACCCCATGGTTTTCTACCATTCGGTACAGTCATTAAGTCATATTTTCCTTCGAATTCCTTGTAGAAAGCTCCTGTTGTGATATTGCCGCCTTTCCAGTCATAGCTTCCGATCAGGTGATTTAGGCTGGCGATCAGTCGCTGAGTATAGTAGCCATTCACATGCATTGCTGGTCCACGATAGGACATGATGGAAGCACGCTTACCATAGGAAGTGAACTGCTTTGCAACCTTAATAATCTGTTCTTTTGGTATTGTTGTAATAACACTATACTCATCCAATGTTTTTTCCATTGTTCTATCTTTATATAGTTGAAAGGCAGATTTTACTTCTATACCCTTTAGCTTCCGTTCTACTTCTAAATCGCCTTTTTTCGCTTTGTCGTGTGGAACGGGTGAACCGTTTTCCAGGACGACAAATTGTTCTTCCGTGCCAATGCCTATGTCACTTGCGCGAAGCTTTGGACGTTTTGGGTCACTCATGTTAATAAGGTGAGTGGCATCGCTCCATGTTGGTTCATTATCCGCGGATGCAGCTTGTTTGTTCGGATTAGTCAAATAAGTTTCATCATACATATTTCTTTCAATGATGGTGCGTCCAATGGCCAGCGCTAAAGCAGCGTCGGTGCCGGGTTTAATTGGCAACCAGGTATCTGCTTTTTCTGCTGTTTTACTGAAGCGTGGATCAACTACAGCCATCTGCATGCCATTTTGAATCGCGTTGGTTAGTTTTGGTGCTAGAAAAGTTGGACCTTTATTAGCTACCATCGGATTTGTCCCCCAAACAAGAAGGAATAGGGTGTTTTCAATATCTGCATATTGTCGCTTCTTCTTTTTCTCTGCTCCGGAGTAGGATCTTGTATTACCAACTACTGAACTGATTCCGCAAACACCACCATGATGATAATAATTATTTGTACCGAGGCTACTATTTATAAACCGTTGCATAAAGTCCCGGCGATCCCCGACCATAAAGGTCACCTGATTTACTTTTGATCCGAAATCAGGATGCCTCGTATCTACCAGTTTATCTGAATACTTTGCATCAAAGTCAGCCTGTGACATTTCACCCGTTTTCACCTTATCCCAGTCTTCCATAACTGGCTCTTCAGGCACATAGGCTGCTAATTCCTTTAGTCCGGGTGTTTGCAAATCTTTGCTTCCATTGACAATTTCATCATAGGCTTCTTCCCACGTAATTGTCTTCCACTTTCCACTGCCTCTTGGCCCAACACGTTTTAATGGATCTTTTACTCTATATGGATCATAGGCAGTTTGGATTCCAGCTTGGCCTTTTAAGCAAATACGCCCACCACGTGCACCGCGACCACCACGCTGAACGTCACCATTTCCTTTGACGGCTTCATCAATTGGTGTAGCGTAAGCAATAGCACCAAAAGGAACCATATTTAGTGGGCTGTACTGATTACCGGCAAGCTTACGAATCACTGTAGAATAAGGGCCTTCTTTACTTCCACTGGTTACATAAGCTTTAATCGTACAATATGTGTTACACTGCTCACAGGTGGAGAATATAACGTCCTCTGCGCCATAATCTTGAAAATCTGTTCCATAACCATGTCCTTCATCAATCCAGACACCGTTCATTATTTGTTTGACTGGACCAATAAATGCTGGACCAACCACTGCAACTGCACCAAAGGCGCCAAGCGCTTTAATAAATTTTCTCCTGCTCATTGATTTGTCTTCCATATTCAGCCCTCCAATTCCGTGGTGTCTACCGATTCTTCAAGTGGCAGCAGCCGATCCCCAATAGTAAAAATTAGTAACCCCATCGCCCCAATGCCAATGCTAACCATCCACTCGTTTAAAGTCGGGTAATAATCTCCAAACGGTCTTCCTTCAAACACTGGTGGAATTTGTGATGGAACGACGATATTAAAACGTACACCGATTATGCCTATTACAACAAGAATTGCAGCAATTAATATGGCGTGCATATTTTTTGCTGTCTTTTTATAAAATACGAGGAAAATCGGAACCACCGCTCCTAAAAACATTTGTACTCCCCAGAACGACCAGCTATACGGTCCACCCATTTGAATAGCCATACTTTGCAGGTGACCATCCTCAAGTCCATATACGCCAACAAGATATTCATAGAATTGCATTAACAGATCGATAAATAAGAAAGCAACCATCATTTTTCCAAGAGAGATAACCATTTCTTGATCAATTGGCTTTTTGGTTACTTTTTGTTTAATTACGTATATCGCCAGTAATAACGCTGTACCAGAAACCATTGCTGAAATAACGAAAATAAGGGGGAATAAACCACTGTTCCATGTTCCTCTTGCTCCTACTACAGCAAATAATGCTCCTGTTCCACCATGAACACCAAGAATGGCAAGTGGAATACCAACTGTACCAAGAATTTTCATCCAGCGATGGTCTCTTTTTTTCGTTTCTTCCGTTATTTTACTATTTTTAAATGTTAGCCATCTGGCGATCATTCCTCGCCAGGTGTCGTGCGTGCGTAAACGTACTAAGTCTTCGCGCATAGCAATATATAATTCGGTCACGAGTAACGTAATGTAGACAAGATAAAAATGAATTTCCCATGCAAGTATACTAATTACATTCCAATGAATTAATGCGTTCATAAAGCGGTCCGGCCTGCCAAGGTCCATTAATACAAAGGTTAAAGCAACAATCATACAGACTATTGCAGTAAATAAGGCCATTTTTCCTACTCGCTCGTATTGTTCCATTCCAAAAACAAAAATTAACGTAGATAATAGAAAGGAACCTGCACTAAGGCCGACAAAGAAAATATAAAAAGCAATCCAAGCGCCCCAAGGTGTAATTGACGAAAGGTTGGTTGTATCAAGACCTAAGACAAGCCTTTCAATAATAAAATATCCGCCGACCGCAAATAAGACTAGTAAAATACCTATCCACCATTTAAATTGCTTGGAAAAATTACCTATTGGGGGTAACGCTGTTGTTTTAGCGTGTAATGCCATTGGTTTCACCATCCTTATTTTAAGTAGATAACGTTTGGGCCTGCGCCTGATTCACTTTTTAGGCGAAAGGCACGCGGACTATTTGCTAATTTGGAAACTGTGCTGTTCGGATCATTCAGATTACCAAAGAAGCGGGCATCGCCAATACATGTTTCAACACAAGCAGGCTCTTCTCCACGCTCCAGCCGATGTAGGCAAAAATTACATTTTCTTACTGTACCAATTGGTGTCTTCCTGTCTTCCCTTTTTCCACGTTCAATTCCATATTCAGGACTCGTCACATCATTAAAACTTAGCATTTCTTCTTCATAGCTTTCTCCAAAATCATATGATCTTGCACCATATGGGCATGCAATGATGCAGTAGCGGCACCCAATACAGCGATCGTTGTCAATAGTAACAATACCGTTATCCAGCTTAAATGTTGCGCGCACCGGACATACTTGCACACAGGGGGGATTATCACAATGCATACAAGGCATTGGTAAATTTACCTTTGCGACATTTGGGAATTCTCCTATTTCTTCTTCTAACACAACATTGTAGGAAATTCCCGGGGGAGTTCTATTTTCTGCCTTACAAGCAACCGTACAAGAATCACAGCCTACACATTTCTGCAAATCAATGACCATGCCCCACTTCAAACTTGAGGAGCCATCCGATTTTACAGGCTCCTGAGTAAATAGATTACCAAACTCACCTAAAAGGGAAGAATGGTATTTTTTGTGAAAAGCTTCGATATTCAGACTCCCTGCAACCACTTTTTTTGCATCGTTTGCCATATCTAATCCAAGCTTTGTATCATAAGGGGATTGCTCCAATTCATTCACAGGGTCTGCTAATCTCTCATTTGCAAGTCTGTCCCAATCTGTCTGTAGCATTTGTTTCAGCATAAGCCTCACCTCTTTTATCTATTGTTAATCCCAGTATAGGTCTGATATCTATTAAATAATGTGATATTTGTTACATTTTTAGGTGAGTTCATAAATTTGTCATCAGCTAATATAGAAAACTTGAAAACTTGAAGCATGGCTAAGACATAGCTAAATAGATTTATAATAAAGAAGTATACTTGTACAGATGGGGGAAAGGTGCTTCACTTTCTGTTCAGCTGCTACGCTCTGTTCCAACAGGACAAGGAAAGTAATAACATCTCCCGAAAACTTCATTTAACCGAGCAGTCTGTGAATTTTTCTTACAAAAAAATCCGAACCATGATTCATAATAAGAATCAGTTCGGATTTTACATATATAAATATTAATTCTTCCAGTCATTAAGATGTGATCGCCATTCAACTATTATGGAAAAAAATATAAATAGCATCCAGGCTCTTAATAATTGGATAACTTGCTTTCAGGTGTCTGGATAATCACAGGATTTTTGGCTGGATTGATCCACTTTAAAATGGAGACCATATGAGACTGCGAAACTCCTGTGCAACCAAGTGTATGCCCGTTCGCTACGTGAAAGAAAATAGCACTTCCTTTTCCTGGTGTCCGAGCAGTATTATAGTTAATGACAAACCCATACGTATACAACGCGATATCCATGTTTTCTGCACTGTTCCACTGACCTTCTGTTTTCTTTCTGGACTGCCAAGAATTATAAAGACTTGATTTCGGATCATCTACCCATACATCATCAGAACTAATGCTTCGAAAAGGTAGCTTTGTTCCAGGGTTGCCAGCTCTGCCAAAGGCAGTGCCTATACTATATTTTCCTGTAGGGCTTTTTCCATCACCCTCTACTTTGCTTCCTGCAAAGCCATTCTTACCAATAAATCCATTTGTATGCATAACTCTCTGCCACTCTCCAGAGGAGCCACGTTCAAATGTCTGTACTTTTGCTGAGCTTGTACCATACCCATTCGTTGTAACTAAAATTAATTGATTATTGTTGCCAACGGAGCTCAGTTTTTCAGCATCATTTTTAGGAGTCGCTTTCACTGGCTTTTCCTGCTTTTTATCAGAAGATGCCTGTTCTTTTGGTTTATTTGCTTGCTTTTGCGTCTGTGTATTTTTGTTGTTCGCAGATTTTTCGGTTGTTTTCTTTTTTACTTTTTGAGCAGTGGCAGTAATTACTTTTTTCTCACTGGATAAATACTTACTGTTTACATATCCGTTTCCCGACTTCGTTTTTACTTTTATCCAGCCGTTGTCTAAATTCGTATCTGCTGCTTGAATTTCTTCATTTAGCATTAGAACACCCAATACGTCTGATTGGGTATTGGGATCAGAACGCAAATTTAAAGATGAAACCGTTATGTATTTCTTTTCAAATGAAATGCTTTCTTCTTCATTATTCTTTTGCTCTGTATCATCTTTTTTCGTTTCCTTTTTCTTGCTCTCTTCCTTCGCTTTCTCTTCTTTGCTGTCTGTTTCTTTTTCCGCTATCTCCATGTTTGGCTTTTCCTGTTCAGTCGGCTCGGCTACAGGACTTGCCTTTTCAGATTTAATCTCTTTTTGTTTAGCTTCTGCAGGTAAAGCTGGCTGGTTTTGGGTAATTACTAAAAACAATATAAATGCAGTTACAATAATTGCAATTCCCCCAAAAATAAAGCCTTTTTGCTTGTTCGACATCCAATTTCCTCCTCCTATTTACCTAATCGAACTAAGTATACAGGAAGTCTTTGCCATTATACAGTGGTTTGGAAAAATTAACTAAATAAATAACAGTGTAATAAAATACCTCATAACAAGATCTAATAACTTTATTTTGTTATATTATAAAAATAGGAAATTTGTCTTATATATTTTGGTATTTAGCCGATATATATAGCAAACAATACGAAAATAAAATAGTTTAGTAAAAAACTAAGAGAGAGCTGGAGCAGCGATGAATATATTGTATGTATCAAATACGATTTTCCCCCATGAAATAATAAAGGTTTTAGAGGATAACCCACTTGTTGACTTGGTAAAATTTACAGGGATTAAGCAACCAAACAATGAAGAACTGCGTGTTTTTCAACCTGCACTCATGCTTCTGGATATGGAAGGTTTGCACTTTCAAGAAGCAGGCAAAATAATTCAGGAAGCTAAGAACTACTGGAAAGACATGCGCACATTCCTTTTAACATCACCTTTCTCACAAGATGATTTGCATGATATTCTGCTGATTGATACAGATAGTATTTTAGTTAAAATGGACACGGTGGCTGAGACAATTAATGAAGCAATTACCACCAACCAACCTGATCAATTTATTTTTCCCACAGCATTTACGAAGAATTTGATAGATCTTCTGGAGGAAACAGAGGAATACAATATAGAATTATTTCAGTACCGTCTGTACGCCCACCAGTTTGAATTATCCAAAAGACAAATTGAGGTAGCTTATTTCTTGAAGAAAGGACTTCGTAATAAGGAGATTGCTGAACTTCTTCAATTGTCAGAAGGCACGGTTAAAATTCATGTTAGTCAAATTTATCAAAAGATAAATCTAAAAGGGAGGAAGCGTGTTACTCTATTTTTGAATGAAATGATGATAAAAGAGAGGGAGGTGTAGATTGGTACTTGAAAGGGATACAGGGGGAGAAATAATTTTGGTCTCGTATTTTGTTTTGACAACAAATTAGAAGATGTGCTTATCTCCTCTATTTATGCCTGCAAGAGCTCCAACTTAGCCCCATGGACGCTTAACCGATATGCATCCTCACCAATTTTTTCTACAAACTCTTTCTTTACTAATCCATCTATGTATTTATGTATGAGTGTTTGATCTTCCGGATTTTTGCTAATTAAATCTACAGTAACCAATCTGCCGCGATGTTTACGTAAATTGACGAGAATACTTACTTCAATTAGATTAAGATTATTTTGCTTCTTTATTTCTTTACCAGTTTTCAAAGGAATTCCTCACCTTCATAAGAATAATTGATATAAAAAAGTCACTTCTTCTCTATTATACAAAAAATATAAATATATGGTAATTTCGTATGTATTTTCCATAACAACAAGGCTTGTTTGGTATTTAAATGTTTTAGAAGAGGATGTAATAGGGAAATAGTAAATGGATGGATAGAAAATTCAAAATATGAGAAGCGACTTTATAAAGAATGCAGACCACTATTCATCTATAATATAAATTTGTTTTAACGGAGTAGTTAACCCTTTGAAAAAAGAAGATACGAAAATAATTTAAATTTAAGTCAAAATGATACTGGGTGATTCGATGTTTAAAACGATGAATGGGGAGAAGGATAGACTGGATTTCCATCATGTTTTTCAATCAATAGTCGCACTAAATGAAAACGAAGTATACGGGTATGAAGCATTGCTTAGACCAAAAAACTTTGATAACCCTGAGTTACATTTCATTGATGCAAAAAAGAATAACTATTTGTTTGAGCTTGATATGACATCCATTTATAAAGCTAGTCTTCAATACCAACAGTTACCTAATAAAGAGAAATTGTTTGTGAATATATGCCCTTCCACCATTATTTCACCTAAGTTCCCTGAAATAATGAATGAAATTATTGATGACACAACAATTTCTCCAGAAAACACAATATTAGAGATTAGTGAAGCAGAGAAAAAGGAAGATTTGGATCTTCTAATAGAGCGGGTAAATGATTTGAAAAATTGGGGTTTTGAAATTGCATTAGATGATATTGGAAGAGGAGAGTCCACATTAGAAGCTATTATTGAATTAGATCCGGATATTCTTAAATTTGATCGTTTCTTTGCTCATGGAATTGTATACTTTCAAAAGAAACGGGAATATATGCGAAGAATCGTTGAGATATTCGGAAAGGATAAATTAATCGTGTTGGAAGGGATGGAGACAAGAGAAGAAATGCAAACTGCCATTGATATTGGAATCACGCATGGGCAAGGTTATTATTTAGGCAGGCCAGGTATTTTATAAAATTGTTTCCAATGGAAGCAATAAGGAAAATATTCCCCAGTGGATACTCTCTCATATATTTGACCATGAATAGATATTTTTGTCAACAATATTCAAAATAGTCAAACTCGCTAACCTTATGGCCATTTTTCCCGAAAGGCCCATGAAATAGGGGTTCACGGTATGTTATACTGCCCTCATATGCAGTTTATGTTTTGTAAGGAGTGTGCGTACATGGATAGGCTAAACAAATTGAGTATAGCGGCATTAGTGTGGATTGGCACATTTTTGCTGCTGTTTTATTTTACTCAAACTTTCATTTCTTCTTTTTATTTTGTTCTACTTGCAATTATACCTTTTATTGTATTTTTAAATTTGAAAGAAAAATTGGCGTTTTTAGTTTTCATAAGCTTTATATTAATAAGCTCCTTTGGCTTGCTAACCTATGCTTTTCAACAAGCATGGGAGACTCCTGTTCAATTGGCGGCTGTAGGCATACATGCAATTATTGTTGCTCACATTGGAACTGCTTACGTTTTAACAAAATGGATAAAAGCACTAGCCATTGAAAACCGCCAATTGCAGCAGCGGGTAAATGAGCTTGCTGAATACATTGCCAATACGAGAGTACTTTCTTTTAGAGAGTTTAATAAACAGAAAGAATTAATTACAAATGCAATGGTGCGGAGAAAAGAAACGGGTTATCTGCTAACTCTGCGGATGAATAAGTGGGCAAGAAGAGTGAAAAAATCAGGAATTGATCTATTGGCAGAAAGTGTATACACGTCTGTCAGGGAACATTTTGACGTTGTTGGTAAACAGGATAAGGACACCATTTTAATTCTTCTTCAGAACACAGGGGAAGACGGTCTACATATTGTAAAAGAACGTATCAACAACCGCTTGGAGGATGTCTTTACACCAGAAACTATTAATAAGATAGAATGGGATAAAGAGATAGTCGGGTATGGCAGGCAAGCAACTGTGAAAGAAGGGGACGCTCAATGAAAAAATGGTTTATTTCTTCTTTTTTTATTGGGTTTCTTATACTTATAGGAGTAAGCTTTTATTTTGAACTCATTTCCTTTCGTGGCCTTCTATTGTTTATTACAGGTTTATTTATTGTCCTGTTACTCTATTATTCTGTACTTGCTCTGGCCGGTTTATATTATCGTGCTAAACGAAAGGGTAATATGCCCTCACTCGAGTATTATCCAAGTGTTGATATACTGATTCCTGCCCATAATGAAGGCATTGTATTGGAACAGACATTGGAAGCAATGGTAAGGCTCAGATATCCAGGAAGGTTAACTATTTATGTTCTAAACGATAATTCAAGTGATGACACTGCGGATATTGCTGATGAATTTGAACAAACCTACCAGCGTGTTCGTCATATTCGCGTACCTGCAGGGGAGCCTAAAGGAAAATCCCGGGTACTAAATCATGGATTGGAAATTTCGGATGGAACCTATTTTTGTGTATATGATGCAGATAACCAACCAGAACCAGAAGCTCTAATCAAACTGGTTGAAATGGCGGAAAATTATCCGAATGCAGGCGGTGCTGTAGGACATGTTCGAACGATGAATGAAGAGAAAAATTTGCTTACCCGGATGATCTCTATAGAATTTCAAGTTTTTCAGCTGTTAATGCAAGCCGGAAGATGGCAGCTTTTTAAAACAGGCTCTTTAACGGGAACAAATATGCTTGTAAAAAGATCAGTCATTGAGGATCTTGGAGGCTATGACCCCTACGCGATTGCAGAAGATGCGGAACTAACATTACGGATAACAAGACAAGGAATGTTCTTGCCGATTGTGCCACATTCCATTACCTGGGAGCAGGAACCGGAAACGATGCCAGTTTATATTAAACAACGGACCAGATGGCTGCTTGGCAATCTTTATATTGTAGAAAAAACATTGCTGGAGCCTGGATACTTTAAAGGGAAGCTGCTTGTACATTCCCTTCACCAATTGATGGTATACGTTATTTTCTGGATATTTTTAGTTATTTCCTATATTTGGTTTGTTCTCGGTGTATTTGGCTATTTTCATGTGATTATTACTATTCCACTTATGGTTATTTGGTACATTGCTTATGTTGTGTATACTATTCAATTGCTGAGTGCTCAATCAGCGGAAAAAACATTCACACCGCAAAATATTCTGGTCAGCTTTATCATGTATTTTACGTATGCGCAGTTGTTTTCTTACCTGTTCGTAAAAAGTACAATTATGTATATGAAAGCAAAAAGAGAAAAACGTGTTATAGGCTGGGATAAAACAACTCGATTCAAGTAATTATAAAATGAGGGAGCGTGTTTGATATGGATTTACAGCTTAACGGAAAATCTGTCATTGTACCTGCAGGTAGTAATGGTCTTGGAAAAGCTATGGCTAAGCGATTTGCTTCAGAAGGTGCGCGTGTTGTGATAGCCAGCCGTAACGAGGAGAATTTAAAAAGTGCCAAAGCTGAAATCAGCTCGGAAACAGGGAATCATCATGTTGATTATGTTATTTGTAACCTAACAAAATCGGAGGACATAAAAAATCTTGTTTTGAGAGTAGAAGAACTTCACGGTAGCATTGATGTTTTAGTTAATAATACCGGAGGGCCGCCTGCTGGAGACTTCGATAGTATGTCAGATGAAGACTGGCAATACGCGTTTGAACTGAACGTTCTTAGTTTTGTGCGAACAATTCGTGCGGTGCTTCCTTCTATGCGAAGGAAAAGGGCAGGTCATATTGTTAATATTGCCTCTTCCTCTATGAAACAGCCTATTGATAACCTGATCTTATCAAACACGTTTCGCCCAGGGATAGCTGGACTTTCTAAAAGCTTGTCACAGGAATTGGGACAGGATAATATTTTAATAAATACAATTGGTCCTGGAAGAATAGCTACTGACAGAGTAGCACATTTAGATCAATCGATTGCAGAAAAAACAGGGCAAAGCTATGAAGAAGTTAGAAGAGGGGCTGAACAGGCAATACCTTTAGGCCGACTAGGTACACCAGAGGAATTTGCCAAAATGGCGATTTTCCTTTGTTCAGGAGCAAATACGTACATTACTGGTCAGTCCTTTCTGGTTGATGGTGGAATGATTAAAACAATTTAATGGGAAAGAAGCTATGCAACGTTTACATGTAGCTTGTTCAAATAAGTGGGGGAGAAACCAATGTCCAGTAGAGCTGGTATAGAAAAATTATGGGCCCAAGAGAAATATCGCGTTATGTTCCATAGCCAACGGTATTATAACCTTATTAGGGAGATGCTCAAAAAAGATTCCTCCCTTGAAGAAATTGAAAGATTAATAGATGAAGCTATTCATGTCCAGCCAACTAAGGGATCTGTAATTAATACGTATCAGCATATGTGGGGATATTTTAAAAAATATGCTACAAAGGAAGAAAAAATTGCTTTTCAAGAAAAGCTTGAACAATTTCAGAATGATGAGTTGGATAAGCAGGAACTAGTCATGTTTATCAGATTGCTCGCTGAGAAGTATCAAGTGAATTATTTGCTGAATAGTACCTTGCTACATTAGAGGATGGTTTTACAGGTGTCAGCAGTAAGTAAGGGAAATCTTTCTTAGGCTGAGCGCATGTCAGTAAGAAGATTATATTTCTAACAAACAAAAAGCAGTGGAAAGGAAGATACATTCCTTTCTACTGCTTTTTACTTTTTCCCCCATGAGAAGCTTCCGCCAAATACGTCACGGACATCATGGATAACAACAAATGCTTTATCATCAACGGAATTAATGATTCGCTTTAACTTCATCAGCTGGTATTTATTAATAATGATATAAGACATATCCGCTTCTTTTTTTAAATATCCTCCGTACCCTTTAAATACTGTTGCACTCGTATCCATCTGACGAATGACTTCATCCGTAATTTCAGGTGCTTGTGTCGAAATGACACTGACAGCCTTTCGCGGATCAAGCCCTTCAATTATGAGATCAGATGCTTTCTTTCCAATAAATAAAAGAATGATCGTATACATTGTATTTAGAGTTCCGATAATAAATAGCCCTGATAATACAACGACTGCATCAAATGCAAAATTTGTTCTTGTTAAATCCCAACCAAGCGTGTGATGTAACATACGTGCAATGACACTTGTCCCACCCATAGAACTACCTGTTCGAAAAATAAGCCCTGTACCTATCCCACCGAAAAAACCGGCGAAGATTGCAGAAACAAGGGGATCACCTAATGGCTCGATGTTATTTTCCGTAATAAAAATAAATAAAGATATAAGAGGTGCAGCAAGTACAGTTAAAAAAATATTACGTCTTGGCAGCACACGGTAACCAATTAAAATAACGATTGTAGCTAATATGAAATTCACGATACCTGGAGACCATCCAAACGCATAGTGGAGGATAACTGATATACCGGTTAGGCCCCCGTCACCAAGATTATTTGGGATAATTAAAAACGTGACGGATAACGCATAAGCCAGTGCACCAAGCGTAATAAATATAATATCTCTAAATAAATTTCCCATCCCAAAGCTCCTTGTCCATATAATAATTAGGAATAAAATGCTCACCTAAACCGCATTTTTCCCTATTTATAAAATATAAAACGCATGGGAAGAGATTGGGTAATTAGGGAGGGGAGTTAATGTGGGAACACCATCAGTCTTATTAGAGAGTATTAAATTATATAATTAACTACTTGTTAAAATCTCATTTCGGTTCTTGAAGAAATAATACAACTAGTATTAATTCATGGCGATAAACTTTTGAGACTAGGGTCGATTTATACACTATATAAAAAGCCACAGAAATATCTGTGGCATCTACAGGGTTTGACGATATAATTAATGAGAAATTCCAAAAAAAGCATAAATTGCATTCTGAACTTCCTCGAAATATGTATTTACGGGAACAGGCTGCATCATAACATGCTGATTCTTTTCTAGTCCATCATAATCCATATGCCAGATATAATGATCTCCAGGAACAAAGAATTGCACATTATCAAATTCAGAGTGGTCTTTTACATAATTTGATTCCATAAACGATATATTATTAAATTCTTGACCATTCCGCAGAAAATCAGAAGCAAAGTGACGTATCGGAACTGGTTGATTAAGATCATCTGCCATAGCCTGAACTACAGGGGCTGGAGATGTGTGGAACTCGTCCACAAGTTGTTCTGAGAGTTGCAAGGGTTGCCAGCCGTTCATTACTCTATCAGTATTTGGTAAATCATAGTGAGTCCGTAGTAGATCACTAAGCTTATTAGCTTTATCTGGAAAGGAAAAACGATGTTCGGCTTCTTCAATTTGTTGAACAAGTATGTTATCTTTGTTTAAAAAATGAATAATTAACACTTTACGGGTTTGCATATTAATAGAACGAATCTTTTTCTTAGCATGGACAAGTAGATATAGAAGGTCCTCTAATCCTCGAGCAATACCTGTTTCTTGATTAGAATCCCAATATCCCTTTTGCTTTAAAGAGGTTTCTGTTTCTTGTACGAAACGAGAAAACTGTCCTTCGTCATTAACTAAGCCGTGATCATTAATTATCTGACTAGCGATACTCTCATAACCACAAAGGGATAAGGATGCAGCCAATTCATTAACTGTTAATTTGATTTCACCAGTTTCTGTCATAATAATCTCCTTTCATCCTATAATAAATTTTTAATCACCAAAAATCATATTAACTCCAAATAACTGCCAAATCAGTAAGAGGACAAAAATTACTGCTAATAACTTGTTTATCACTAACGGCACAGAACGCAATAATTGCTGAGTGTGGTAATTAATTCCAGTCGTAAATATAGCTATGTACTTATAAAAGTAATCCATCTTTGTATTGCATTTATCAAATACATTGGCTTCATATAAAGCTATGGTTAATGGATGAAAGATAACTGAGAATGCCGCAACCATGAAGTTAGTTGTAATAGCAAGAAAGACAACGGTACTTGGAAAAGCAACACCGGCTCCCAAAAATAGAAGGGAGAATAATAATACAGCTGTAATCGCACTCACTAAACCAATCCATTCATTTCTGCTATTTCTAAAATGGTAAGTAAATTTATTCTCCGTTTTACGGAAACCAGCGATTATTGCTAACAGAACAAGGAAGGCTTGAGGGAATAACATAAATATATAAATATAATCAGCACCATCCCAGTCCCAACTTTTGTAATTAATGAGAAATAACAATAAAACTATGCCGAGAATGCAGTTTGCTTTTAGAAAGAAAAAAAAACTTTTGAAAACAGAGAAAGCCGCTTTCTTTTTTTTGTTTAAATGCTTCTTCATATTTATACCCCAATTCTATAGTTCTCAATTAAAAATGCCAGACAGAAATTTTGTTGAATCAGAAATAAAGTCTCCTACTTCTTCTGTCAACTTTTTTGTGGTATTAATAACCGCTTCTTTACTATCTTGGTAGCGATCACCAATCCATCCACCAACTTCCTCTCCTACTTCTTTTATATTTTCTTCTATTAAAATTGACCCTACTATACTTATCCCAGCACCAACAGCTCCACCAACTATAGTGCCTATACCTGGAGCGATAGCAGTACCAATAAGGGCCCCGGTTGTTGTAAGGCCGGCAGCACCTATATCCAAACCAAGACCTGCTACAAATCTACCAGTCTTTTCTGAGCCTGAAAGGTTTTTGTTTTCATCTTTAATAAACTCGGTAGTATTAAAGCCGATAGATAAAGCCATTCCTACATAAGGAACTCTCTTTAATAAATTCTTAGCTTTCCTAGCATCGGTTACTTGTTCTGCAGTCTTCTTCCAATCTACTTTCATACTATAGTCCTTTAAGCTATTTTTATCGAGCACAAGAACATTAGAATAATTGTTAGCAACTTTTCCAAAACTGAGTTTTGTTGTGCCTGGTTTCATTCCAATTAGTTGTTTAAGAACACCACTGGGGGCGTTGTTATACTTTGATAGGTATTTCCTTAAAGGGTTGGCCGAAGCAGGGTCACCTTGTTTTAATAGTTTATGGATATTTTCTGCTAACTTTGATCCATATTTACCATTTACCTTTTTCCATTTTGAAGAAGCAGTAACAACAAAGTTACCTTTTCCATCTTTCGTCATTTCAAGCATGTTACTATTCATAATTTGAAATGCGATAGCTCCTTTTGCGACTCCGTATGCCTTAGAAGCATTACCCATACTACCGATCCAATTAGCAACTTCGCCTTGTATCGTGCTGTCTCCTTGCTCAATGGAAAGTTTTGTAGCATTTTCTATCATCTTCTCAATCATATCCGATTCAGAATAATAGGTTTCTATTTCCTTTAATTGTTTATCAGTCAAAAATACGCCACTATTCGTCCAGGTCTTTATTTTGCTGGTAAACTTTGCAACTTCATTTATAGACTCCTCCGAATTTTCGAGACTTGCAGTATTTACTTCATCAAGTGTCCCCAACTTGTTTACGGTACTATCACACTTCTCTCTAGCATTGGCTATCTCTTGATTAAAAAAATAAGAAGATACAGATCCAGCACCTGCAATGTCGCTAACTAAATTATACTCATTATTGATACTTTCAATAAGTGTACTAGACATATTCTCTAACTGGTTTAATTTCGTTTTGACTGTTGTTTCAATAAATTCAGTTTGAATAAATGCGTCATTATTTTCAAAAGCATCCACTGAATTTTTAATCTCTTTTAACGCACTTATATATTCTTCAAGAAATAGATTGAATAGAATTACTGCATTCAGATGCAATGTTACAAAGTGATCTCTTATGCGTCTCCGCCTTCACCTTCTAAAGCACTATCCAAATTTATAAAACTGTTAATTGCATCCCTTAAAGCAAGTATTTGCTCTTTTTCGGTTTCTTTATTTTGAATGAGCTGATCCAATCCATCCTTTACTTCGGATACTTTAATCGCCTTCATTTCTCCCGCTCCTTGCTTATTATCAGTTATCTTTAATCTATTCTTTGTGGCCCCATTTGACCTGCTAATTGTTCATCCTTCTCTACATATGTTTGAATACTCGACTCTATATCTTTTTCCACATGAAGTAAGGCAGATTTATATTGCTTTATTGCTGCGTAATAACTTTCTTCGACTGATTGGATTTTATCTATGAAGTTAACAGTTGATAGGGAGAATTCTGGTTGTGGGTTAGTCGTATCCAAATCCTGTGTACGCTCATTTAATTGTTGCAATACAGGGGAAACGACTGATTGGTTCACTTTAATTTCTGGCATTAGTAACTAACCTCCATCAGTTTGTTGTAGAAAACGTATCTCGTTTCTTTTAGATATGATTGTACTACTTAATTGGTCATTCGAATTTTCTAATACAGCTATTTTAGAGGAGATATTATCAAGAAGTGTTTCAATTTGTGATTGTAGAATATTGGTAAATTGACTTCCAACTTCCTCTCTTATTTCCAAAAACTCTGTTGCGTATTTACCTTGCCATGTATCATTACTTAGGTTCGGTTCTGTAACAAGGGTTCTCTTAGACCCAAGTTCTTTTTGATCAGCAATTATATTCGTTTGTGCATTTTTTAATTTCGCAATATCAGCATTATTATTGGAGATTTGACTATTTAGAGCATGAATTCCATTAGTTAATAAAAGAATCTGATATGAATGATCCATTTCTACTACTCCTCATAATAAATAATGGTAAATTTTACTTCCTTATGAGTATATACAAAATAGATAATTTAAGAAATAAGTTTCAAATGAAATGATGCTTTATATCTAGTATAAAATACTCGGTTATTAGAGAATTTTAATAAATTAGTCATTAATACCTAATTAGACCGTGTAAGAAATAGAACTCATATACATGATTTCAAACTAGGGTTGTTCAGTTATCAGATAAGAATCTTTAGATTATTAAGCGAGTATAAATGATAGTCGGGGAATAATTTTAACTCAAGAAGACTCTTGGTATTTTAAACCTTAGAAAATCGCTTATCCTAATGTTAATATCTTAAATTATATGATACATTAATTAAAATAGTAGGTTACTATAGTTGTTAAAATTATTTTTGTTTACTGAGGATGATTTAGTTAAAGTACGGTGATATAAAAGGAGTATATAAAAATCCAAGATACCGAATTTTAAGCATGGACAATAGTAGTTATATTATGGATGTAGGAGACTCATTATGGAAGATTTTTATTCCGTTTGTATATTGGTTTCTGCCTCATAAGGTATATAAAATTGAAGATTATCAAATTGTTGAAAAACTAATTAGCCCTTCTGTTAAACAGAGCAACACACGACCTATATTCGGAACTGGAATATCTATTTTGATTGCTAGCTTAATCACTCCCTTTATCAACATTTTTGATATACCTACATCTTTGATATTTAATATTTCAGTCATTGTATTCCTGTTGATTGTTAGTTTTATTTTTTTATCTTATTTGAACAAGATGTTTCAGCGTCATTTAAATTCGAAAGTAAATATAAACGAATTACAAAAGAGCAAACTATTAGTAAGGCCGAGGTCTTTAAAGTATATAATTAAATTCCTATTCAGTTATTTTTTTATTTTATTGTTTATCGTAATGGGGAGCTCGCTCTATTTGATCCACGGAAATGCATTGGTGTTGGTAATTACTTTATTTTTGTTAGCCTTTTTATTCTTAATAAGCTTATTAGCTATTCCTGTGGGGGAAGTAATCTCACATTCAAAACACAAGGAGAATTAAATGTTTCATAGACAAAAGAAGGGTAGTGCACAAACTGTGAATTGTGAGGTTGAATTTGTAAATAAAAATATGAGATATAATTTGCTTACAATTAATGGGGAAACCTACATTTTTGATAAAGATCGTTCTTTCTGGGTGTTTTTCTTTCCATTTGCTATTTGGTTGACCTCACACTATGTTTTTAGAATAGACGACAAAAGTAAAATAGATCAACTTAAAAATCCTAAAGATTCTCATTCTAAAACAGGGTTATTTAGTTTTCTTGGAGTTGGCGTATCCATACTTCTGGCTAATTTACTAAGACCACTAATGGACTATTTTAATATACAAATAACACCACTGTTTACTTATTCAATTCTTTTATTTGCTTTTTTTATAATCATTTCAATTAGAAAGTATTTAAGTAAAATAAACAAAAAAAGTTTATGCAATATAATTGAAATAGAGAATATAAAAATGGAAAAAATTAGAATTAGACCAAAGTCTATTAAACATTTTCTTAAGTTTATATTTGGCTACTTATTTATTTTAGCGTTCAATATTCTTAGTGTTGCACTGTTTATTGAATTTGGAAATATAATGGTATTGTTGTTTTTTATGATCTTTGCACTCGTTCTATTCATTTTTAATATTGCTACCGTCGTACCCGGTAGAACAAAGATTAAATTTGTAAATGCTAATTCTGTTGGCAGTGAAAATATTCATTAATTATAAAATTCGATAGGTAAGGAGAAAGTAAGTTTTCAATTGGTTCAAATTGTTTATTTTAAAAAGCACAAGTAAACTCATGAATATTAATAGAGGACCAATCTTGTAAGTAGAAGAAATAAATATTTAATTTTTCGAGTTGTATTATCTACAGTGGTTTAGTACTTTATCAGGTGAATATTGAGCAACAAGCAACGAAGCTTTTATAAAAGATGAAGTAATCTCACGTGTGAAACACAAGGAGAATTAAATGTTTCATAGACAAAAGAAGGGTAGTGCACAAACTGTGAATTGTGAGGTTGAATTTGTAAATAAAAATATGAGATATAATTTGCTTACAATTAATGGGGAAACCTACATTTTTGATAAAGATCGTTCTTTTTGGGTGTTTTTCTTTCCATTTGCTATCTGGTTGAGCTCACACTATGTTTTTAGAATAGACGACAAAAGTAAAATAGATCAACTTAAAAATCCTAAAGATTCTCAATCTAAATCAGGAGTATTTAGTATTTTTGGAGTTGGCGTATCCATACTTCTAGCCAATCTGTTAAGACCAATAATGGACTATTTTAATATACAAATAACATCTTTGTTTATTTATTCCGTTCTTTCCATCACCTTTATTATAATTGTTTTAATTAGAATATTTTTAAGTAAAATGAACAAAAAAAGTTTATCCAATATAATTAATTCAAGTAATTTTAATTTTGAAAAAGTACGGATAAAACCCCTGTCATTTAAATATGTTTTTAAATTTCTATTTAGTTACTTATTTATTATTGCGTTTAATATAATATGCATTGCATCATTTGTCATATATGGAAATGTGATGATGTTATTGTTTTTTATGTTTATGGGACTGGTTCTATTAATTTTAAATATTGCTACCGTCGTCCCCGGTAGCACAAAGATTAAATTTCTAAATAATTATTAGTTAAAAACGTGTAAGTTGTATAGCAGCAATTTACTTCACTTAACTTGAGATGAAGTAAAAAATTGTTCATTGTAATTAAAGAGAGGGTGCGAAGGCTGAAACATGAATAACAAATTTTTTTACATTGGCCCTATACTGATTTTTCTCGTCTTTATGCTTGCAATGTTTATTATAAATTCAAGTATTAGCATGATTGGTTATGTTTTAGGAGTAGCGACACTAATAATAAGCTTAATTTTAGTTGCTAACCAGCGATTATCAAGAAAGCATTTTAGCGGGGTTTTTTTGGGGTTAATTTTAATTCTTGGTTTAATTATACTAATGGTTAAAACTCAAGACTTTCCTGTGGTTACAAAAAAGCAAATTCATGCTGCAACTGATCATTTAGAAAATAACAATGATATATTACAAGCTGTAATAGAAGTGGAAGAAGAAACAATTTCCTGTTCGATGAAAGTGAAACACAATTCTTCCGAGGAGGAAAAAGAAGAGCTTGGAGAAAGTTGTGCAAAGGTGTTGGCAAAAGAAGTGAGTAAAAATAGCGCTTTAACTAAACCAACTGCAAATTATTTGGGTGAGCTTTATGACTTTTATTCTTTGGAGCTTATGGTAGGAACAGATCATGAAGAAGATGAAATTATGTTTATGAGGAAAAATAAAGATACAAAAGAATTAGTATGGTAGGAATGCTTCGCTTTCATTATTGTCTTCAAATAAAGATGCCAAGTAATGAAGAGGTAGTTTTGGAGGGATTGGGTTTTCACGAAAGTGATGCGTGCTATCTAAAAAAGAAATAGGCGATCATAAATATCTTCCCTCTTAATCTTATAATACCTTTACATAAATAAAAATTAGCCGATAATAACAACAATTGCTCCACACTAGTACAATAATTTAAGAACAACAAAAAGGAGGTAAGCTAAAATGGATGTTGCGTTAATGTCGATGGCTCTTAGTCAAGGTAAAGTACAACAACAAGCCTCTTTGTCTGTAATGAAAATGGCTATGGGAGATGCAAAGCAAGAGGGAGCAGCAATGCGGGAATTACTTGGTACAACAGATGCATCGATCATACAACGTGTTGCTCAGCCGCATATAGGTGGTAATGTAGATATAAAAGGATAGGAAATTTAAAATAGCAGCCACTAAAAGGCTGCTATTTTTGTTCGTGATGAGTGAAATTAACGATAAATAGGATTAGTATTTTAGTTAAAGATAATACAAAGGAGAGTGTATCATGAATAAACGAGAAGCTGCGTATTACATTTCCAAGCTTGGTCTGGAAGCCCATCCTGAAGGAGGGTATTATAAAAGCACCTATCAGTCGGAAGAGGCGATTTCCGATAAGGAACTAACCGTTAATTTTGCAGAACAACGTAAACTGTATACGAGCATTTATTTTCTGCTTACCTCTGAAGATGTGTCCCATTTTCATCGGTTGAAGTCTGATGAGGTGTGGTATTTTCATGCAGGTAGTCCCTTAACCATTCATATGATTAAGCGAGATGGGCAATATGAGGAGGTAAAGCTTGGGTTAAATCTTGAAAATGGGGAAATTCCACAAGTGGTAGTTCCTAAAGGCACTATTTTTGGATCGTCTGTTAAGGAGAAGCATACTTATTCACTTGTTGGTTGTATGGTGTCACCTGGATTTGATTTTCAGGATTTTGAGTTATTTACTCAGGATCAATTGTTATCCAATTACCCTCATCATAAAGAAATTATTAAAAAATTGGCATATGAGCATATACCGGAATAAATGGTTGGATGGAGAACAAGCTGCAACGTGCTTGTTCTTTTTTCTTCAAATCTCACTTAATTGAAGGAGAGGAGACCTATATACTCCTTCTGTAAACTATCAGTCTTTTATAAAAGTGTAATTGACAGTAAGTTATCAAATTGATAGACTGCTTTTTAAACCAGTCCTTTTCTAAAAATATTAAATTCAAAAAGGGGAAAAGAAAATGATAGAAGAGCGGGTCCATCCTGATTTAAAGAAATATTTTCAACGACTAACAGAGAAGAATATAGACAACGTGCAAGAACTGCGTGCTGGCGATGAAAGAGAAGCTGTGCCGGTACATGAAAACATAGAGATTACGAATCGATACATACAGGGAGAGGAAGAGCATGAAATCCGGTTAAGGATGTATGCAAACATAGAGGCTGATCAGGGCGAAAAGCCGTGTCTTTTATGGATTCATGGTGGCGGTTACATTAGTGGCAAGCCGGAAATTAACGATCGTTTATGCCAACGATTTGTGTTAGAAGCAAATTGTACTGTGGTTTCTGTTGCCTATCGTTTAGCTCCTGAAAATCCCTATCCTGCGGCATTAAATGATTGTTATACAGCATTAAAATGGATTACGGATCATGCAACAGAGTTAAAAATAAATCCTGAAAAAGTTGCCATTGCAGGAGTAAGTGCAGGCGGTGGTTTAGTTGCGGCACTATCCCTCCTGGCAAGAGATCGAAAAGGACCCAAGATAGCCTTCCAGATGCCATTGTATCCAATGATAGATAACCGTATTGCAACATCTTCCAGTCAAGAAATTTCCGACCTGCGAATTTGGAATGGAATATTTACACAAAAGGCATGGAAACACTATTTAGGTGACTTACCAATGGAATCAATAGATATGTATGCCGTACCGAGTCTTGCAGAAAATTATCGTAATCTCCCTCCAACATACACGTGTGTTGGCGACTTGGATCCATTTAAAGATGAAACATTGGAGTATGTACAAAAGCTAAGTGAAGCTGGTGTGCCGGTTGAATTTCATCTGTATCCGGGTTGCTTTCATGGCTTCGAATCAATGGTACCGGAAGCAGCTATTAGCAAAAAAGCTGAAAGCGAATATGTCTCTGCTTTGAGATTTGCTTTCTATAATAGATAGATCTATCAAGCTAAGCTATTTTTGTAATAACTAACAAATCTCGTTAATTATGATTCTTTTAATTTCATGACATTTCATAATCAAATAAAAAATAATGTTGACAATTGATCATCATTAATGATAATATTTATGTAAATTAAATGAAAGCGCTTTTAGCTGCTTTTCAAATTTCAAAGGGGGATTTATAAATGAAGAAAAGTTTACTTTACTTAGGAATTCTACTTCTAGCATTAGTAGGTTTAGCGGCCTGCTCTGATGATAGTGGAGAAGGATCAGCAGAGGGAGGAGACTCCAAGGAAAGCTATGAATTGAAATTTGGTTTGGTTGCTGGTAATCAGCAAGTAGAATATAAAGCTGCTGAAAAATTAGCTGAATATGTTGATAAAGAAAGTGATGGTCAATTGTCAATTAAAATTTACCCAAGTTCTCAACTAGGGGATGACCGTGCAATGCTTGAACAACTTCAAGAAGGTACATTGGATGTGACATTGGCAGAAGCTGGACGTTTTGGAATCTGGGAACCTCGTGCATCCCTATTGGCTCTACCTTACGTAGTAGATGATTTCGAACAATTGAAAGCAGCAATTAACAATACAGATTACGGTAAGAATTTATTAAAGGATTTAGAAGAGAAGCATAACTGGAAAGTTGTTGCGAGTGCATATAATGGTACACGTCAAACTACTTCCAATCGTGCAATTGAAAAGCTGGAGGACATGAAAGGTTTGAAATTACGTGTACCTGAAGCAGATACATTGTTAGACTATGCAAAGTATACTGGCGCATCTGCTACTCCAATGGCATTTACAGAAGTATACACAGCTTTACAAACAAATGCAGTAGATGGACAGGAAAATCCATTAACTACAATCGATGCACAGAAGTTCTATGAAGTACAGGATTACCTTGCAATGACAAATCATGTTGTAAATGATAACGAGTATGTTGTAAGTACAAAAACACTTGAAAAATTACCTGAAGATTTACAAGGAATCTTAATCGACGGAATTAACATGGCAGCAGATGAGCATACAAAGATGGTGCAGAAGCAAGAGGAAGAGCTTGTTTCCAAGTTTGAGGACGAAGGTGTAACCGTTACCGAACCAGATCTAGCGCCATTTAAAGAAGCTGTTTCTGAAGCATATCCCAAATATTTGAAAGAAATCGGCGACGGAGCTGAAGATTATCTAAAACAAATTCAGGAAGCAAAATAAAAAGTTAAGGTGAAGTCTTATGAAGAAGTTTTTTGCTAACCTGGAAGAAATTATTGGAGGGTCATTATTCATCATCATGTTGATGATATTGACCCTGCAAATTTTTTCCCGGCAATTATTTGATATACCATTAACATGGTCGGAGGCATTGGCGAAATTTATTTTTGTGTATGTTGGTTATCTGTCTATCTCATTCGGGATCAAAGAAAGCAACCATGTACTCATTGATTATTTTGTTAATAAGTTCCCCCCTGTTATTCGAAATGCGATCTATTATATTTTTCAATTGGCAATCTTTGTGGCAATTGCCGTGATTGGTTATTTGGGTTATATTATGGCATTGCGTAAGGTGCCTGTAGAAATTGTTTCCTTGCATATTTCCTATATGTATATGTATGCGGCTTTACCTATCATCTCCATTCTTATGCTTTATAGATTGATAGAAGTAAACGTAAAACACATCAAGAAGAAAGGGGAGGTGGAGTAAATGAGTGCAGTTGCAATTCTTATTGGTTGGCTCGTACTACTATTTCTTGGAATGCCGGTTGGATTCACGCTAATTATTGCTGCGCTCGTTTATTTCGCTACCAATGATTGGAACATGGCGTATTTCTCTGCTGCTAAGTTAATTGACAGTATTGATACGTTCTCTTTATTGGCAGTTCCTTTCTTTATTTTAACTGGTTCGTTAATGAATTCATCAGGAATTACAGAGCGTATTTTTAACTTTGCAAAGTCATTTGTCGGTCATTTTACTGGCGGATTAGGTCATGTAAATATCATGGCAAGTCTTCTTTTCTCCGGTATGTCCGGTTCCGCATTAGCAGATGCTGGTGGTATCGGTCAGTTGGAAATTAAGTCCATGCGTGATGAGAAGTATGATGATGATTATGCTGGAGGATTAACAGCTGCTTCAGCAATTATTGGACCAATTATTCCTCCAAGTATCCCGTTAATTATTTATGGTGTAGTGTCAGACCAATCCATTGCTTCTTTATTTTTAGCAGGGGTCATTCCTGGTTTAATTATGACAGCGAGCTTGATGGTTATGGCTTACTTTCTGGCAAAGAAACGTGGTTATCAAAAGGCAGAGAAAGCATCAGGAAAAGAACGATTTAATTATTTTAAGAAATCTTTTTGGGCATTACTGACACCAGTAATTATTATAGGCGGAATTTTCTCCGGCTTCTTTACACCAACAGAAGCGGCAGTAATTGCTACTTTGTATGCGATGTTCCTAGGGTTCTTTGTGTACAAGGAACTAACTTTAAAGAAATTTTTTATTAATGTCGTAGACTCCATGCGTTTAACCGGGATTGCGGTATTAATGATCATTGGTGTGGAGTTCTTTGGACAAATGATTGCGATTGAGCAAATTCCAATTCAAGTAGCTGATTTCTTCTTGAATGTAACCTCTAATCCAATCTTGCTATTATTGCTCATTAACGTATTGCTGATTTTCCTTGGTATGTTTATTGAGTCTTTAGCATTGTTGATCTTATTAATTCCTATATTGGTTCCGGTTGTGGTAAGTGCAGGAATTGATCCGGTACACTTTGGAATTATTGTCATTTTAAACTTAATGATAGGTATTTTAACACCACCAATGGGTATGGCCTTGTTTGTGGTGTCCAAGGTAGGGAACATTCCAATGCATGTCATTACAAGAGGAGTTATACCGTTCTTAATTCCACTTGCAGTAACCTTGCTACTACTTACACTGTTCCCGCAGCTTGTACTGTTTTTACCAAACTTACTGAATCCATAAGGGGTAAGGAGAAAAATACCTTCATGTATTTTTCTCCTTTTTTAAGGATATGGGGTATACAAGAATAGGCACTTGCGCTTTTCTTTATAACCTTTGATATACTTATAGTAATCATTAACTATTTATGGTAAAGGACGGGGATGGGATGTTAAATAAGGATGCTGTTCAGGGGAATAAGCGAAAGCCAACATTAATCATGGAGCAGAACAAACCGGGTTTTACGAAGTCAGAGCATAAAATATACAACTATATTAATGAAAATAAAGATGCGGTAATCTATAACTCCTTAACAGAACTATCAGAAGCAAGCGGCGTTGCGGAGGCCACTGTACTGCGTTTCTTTCGGAAGCTTGGCTTTAAAGGCTTCCAGGACTTTAAATTTTTATTAGCCCAGGAACAAATTATGGTTCCAAATCATGATAATGATCGTACAATCGTGGAGAAAATCCGCAGTCATATTGTTCAGGCTGTTAATGATTCTGCTGAAATGGTCGATCTGGATGTGTTAAATCAGTGTGTGGATATCATCGATGATAGTCAGGATGTAGTTATTATTGGTGTAGGCTCTTCTGGTATAGCATGTGAGGATATGCATAATCGATTGATGCGTATTGGTAAACATGCGGAAGTTTTGACCGATCCGCATTTTCAAGTAATGAGGGCATCAACTATGACGGAAGATACGGTGGTCATTGCTGTAAGTCTTTCCGGAAGTACGAAAGACGTCTACGATACAGTGGAAATTGCCAAAGCGAACGGAGCAAAGGTGATTGCGTTGACAAACTATGTGAAATCACCACTCACTCGCTTGTCCGATTATGTTCTTTTATCCTCTGTGAAGGAAAGTCCGTTGGATAATGGTACATTAGTATCGAAAATTTCCCAGCTTTACTTAATTGATTTAATTTGTACAGGATTAACGATGAAAAATGTGGATAGGGCAAAACAAATTAAAATGAAGATCAGTGAAAATGCTGCAAATAAATTATATTAAACGAACTCCTTTCGTTAATAAGAAAATATTAGTTAGTTGTCAATAATTTTGAAGATATTGACAACTAACTTTCATAAGACTACAATGACAACAGAAGAAAAAATAGTAAGTGATCCATTTAATATGGTAAACCGAAAAGGCTACTGAGGGGTTTTTATATGGAAATACTGGAAAAAGTAAAAAATCAACTAATTGTTTCGTGTCAAGCATTGGAAGATGAACCACTGCATAGCGATTTTATTATGAGCAAGATGGCATTAGCAGCGAAGCTTGGCGGAGCTGCTGGTATTCGTGCCAACACGGTAAAAGATATTAAGGCGATTAAACAAGAGGTAGAACTTCCTATCATCGCAATCATTAAAAAGGATTATCCGAATAATGATGTTTTTATTACACCGACGATCGAAGAGATAGATGAACTTTATCAAGAAGGTGCAGACATTATTGCTTTTGATGGGACAGATAGAGAACGCCCGGATGGTAAAGATTTCAAGGAATTCTTTACAGAGGTTCGTGAAAAGTATCCAAATCAGTTGTTTATGGCTGATGTGTCTACATTAAAAGAAGGTGTAATGGCCGCTGAAGCAGGAGTAGATATTGTTGCAGCGACTCTAGCAGGCTATACACCTTATTCTAAGGGAACAAAGCCTGTTGAATTAGTCCGGCAGCTTGTGGAACATGTAGATGTTCCAGTAATCGCTGAAGGAAATTTTGACACACCTGAAAAGGCAAAAATGGCTTTAGATGTCGGTGCACATGCAGTAGTAGTGGGTAGTGCCATTACGAGACCTAAATGCATAACGGAAAAATTTGTCCAAGCAATTAAAGGAAGGGATGAGTAACATGAAAGGTATTTTTACAGCACTAATGTGTTCATTTGATGAGCAAGGAAATATTAACGAACAGGGACTTCGGGAAATCGTCCGCCACAACATTGATCAATCAAAGGTTGACGGACTATATGTTAATGGCAGCACAGGAGAGAATTTCCTGATTACTACGGAAATGAAGAAACGTATTTTTGAAATTGTTAAAGATGAAGCTGGAGACCAAGTGAAGCTAATTGCTCAAATCGGTTCACTAAATATTGATGAGGCAGTAGAACTTGGGAAATTTGTTACAGAGTTAAAATATGATGCTATTTCAGCTGTAACACCTTTCTATTACAAATTTGATTTTGAAGAAATCAAAGATTATTATGAAACAATCATTAACGAAGTAAATAATGACATGATTATTTATTCCATCCCTGCATTAACTGGTGTAAATATGAGCTTAGACCAATTTGGTGAGTTACTAGCACATGATCGGATTATTGGTGTGAAGTTTACAGCACCTGATTTCTATCTGTTGGAGCGTTTACGTCATGCATTCCCGGATAAATTAATCTATTCCGGATTTGATGAAATGCTCCTTCCTGCAAGTGTACTAAACATTGATGGAGCGATTGGCAGCACATTTAATGTAAACGGTAAGCGAGCTCGTGAAATCTTTGAATTAGCACAACAAGGCAAGATCACGGAGGCGTTGGAAATTCAACGTACAACGAATGATCTTATCAGTGCTATTCTGGCAAACGGTCTTTACCAAACAATTAAAGAAATGTTAAAGACTAAAGGTGTCGATGCAGCTATTGCCGTAAGCCAATGAAGCAGATTTCAGCTGAAAAGGTTGCCCGTGCGAAAGAATTAGCAGAAAAATACATGTAATTATTAAAGGGGGGAGGGAATTAATTTTTCTTCCTTCTTTTTTCTTGGAGAGGAAGGGTGGCGTTCTCTCAAAAGAGTGAGTGCGTGTCTTAAATGAGAAGGGTGCTCTCTCATATAAACGTTTTGATTCTCAAATGAGAGGGGCGTTCTCTCAAAAGAGTGAGTGCGTGTCTCAAATGAGAGGATGCTCTCTCAAATAATCGCTTTGTTTCTCAAATGGGAAGGGTGCTCTCTCAAATAAGCGTTTTGTTTCTCAAATGAGCAAGGTTCTCTCTCAACCAGGAAAGTAATTGCATATTTAAAAGGAGTTAAAAATATGATTGTTATTGATATTGGCGGAACAGCAATTAAGTTTGGTGTGCTTACAAAGGACGGAGAGCTTCTATATCATGATAGTAAGCCTACTGAAGCTCATCAGGGTGGTATGGCGTTAGTTCAAAGAATACTTGATATATGTGATGAACTCAGTGAAACATGGAAGGTTTCAGGGATCGCGATTAGCACAGCAGGTCAAATAGATAGTACTAATGGTTTGGTTGTTCATGCAACTGACACAATCCCCGGCTATACAGGAATTCCGATTGCACAGTTGGTATCAGAGCATACAGGTCTGCCAGTAAGTGTAGAGAATGATGTAAACTGCACAGCAATCGGAGAGCATTGGAAGGGAGCTGCTAGAGGTTATGATGATTTTATCTGCGTAACCATTGGAACTGGTATTGGTGGAGCTCTATTTATGAATGGGAAGCTTTATACTGGGACTAACTTTTCAGCAGGTGAATTTGGACATATAAATCTGTACAAGGATGGCAAACCATGTACTTGTGGTAATAATGGCTGCTATGAACGATATGCATCCAGTGCGGCATTAGCTGAATTAGTTGCTGAATCTACAGGTAATAAGAAGTCTCTTCCAGATTTCTTCCAATTGGTTAGAGAAGAAAATGCTTCATGTGTAAATATTTTTGAAAGCTGGGTAGATGATTTGACTACAGGACTTCAGTCACTCGTTCATATTTTTAATCCGGAATTAATTGTTATTGGTGGAGGCATCACAGCGCAAGGAGATTTGCTTTTAAATGCTATCGAGTCATCTTTATATGATAAATTAATGCCTAACCATCGAAAAAAGCTTTCCATAAAACTTGCTGAAAATGATAATAAAGCTAATCTTCTAGGAGCAGCAAAGCATTTTATGGATAAATATGAATAGCTAAATACCCCTTAAGAAGTTAGAAAGCCGCATAAGATTAAAACTTATGCGGTTTTTCCTACATTCCTTACCTACAGACTTCCTATTTATCAACGACCATCACTTCATCCTGTCCTGCTACTACTTGTTTTTTTTCTGTTTTTTTGATTTCCCCCATATCAGCTGTATTGGTAATAATAATTGGTGTGATAGTGCTAGCAGCTTTTTGCTCGATTATTTGCATATCAAATTGAACTAACTTATCTCCAACTTTTACGCTATCTCCTTCTTTAACAAAAACTTCAAAGCCCTCTCCCTTTAGGTTAACTGTCTCTAAACCAATGTGGATTAATATTTCAGCTCCATTTTCTGCTTGTAAGCCAATAGCGTGTTTTGTTGGAAAGACCTGCATCACTTTTCCTTGTATGGGGGAATAGACAGTAGAGCCACTAGGTTTTATTGCCATGCCATCTCCCATCATTTTTTCGGCGAATACAGGGTCCGGGACTTCCTCCAATGAGAGAACCTCGCCATCCAAAGGGGCAATGAGAGAAAGTTTCGTATTATTGTCTGTTTTACTAAAAAGTTTTTTAAACATATTTCTCCTCCTTTAAAAAGAATGAATAAGAGTACTGGTAGTTTGCACATATTAGAAAAAACCATGCCAAATTAATGAAATTACAAAAAAGTGTTGATAATAATAATTTACAATATTATTATTAATATGTAAATCATTTTCAAAAAATAATAGAGGTGAAAAGATGAAAAAAGTACTTTTTGAACAAGCACAGCGGTTTGGTAAATCATTCATGCTTCCTATTGCTGTATTGCCAGCAGCTGGTTTACTTTTAGGAATTGGTGGAGCTTTCAGCAATCCGGCAACAGTTGAAGCTTATCCTTTCCTTAATCAAGCATGGCTGCAAGCAATTTTTACGATTATGAGTTCTGCAGGTAATATAGTATTCGCAAACCTAGCAATTATTTTTGCTGTTGGGGTTGCTATTGGATTAGCCAGATCTGATAAAGGTACAGCTGGTTTAGCAGCTGTTCTGGGATACTTAGTTATGAATGCAACAATTAATGCCATGCTTATTATTACAGGGAAACTTGCAGAAACCGATCTTGCAGAGGTTGGACAAGGGATGATCCTTGGTATTCAGTCTCTGGAAACAGGGGTTTTTGGTGGTGTGGCTTTAGGTTTATTAACATACTGGCTACATCAAAGATATAATAAAATTGAATTACCGCGTTTTCTAGGATTTTTTGGCGGTTCCCGATTTATTCCAATTGTCACCGCTTTTAGTTCAATTATTTTAGGAATTATTTTATTTTATGTTTGGCCTATTATTCAATCAGGTATTTTTTCACTTGGAGGATTGGTTGAAGCAACAGGCTATATCGGAACATTTATTTATGGGTTTGTTTTACGTCTGCTTGGTCCGTTTGGTTTACATCATATTTTCTATATTCCCTTTTGGACTACAAGCTTAGGTGGATCCATGATCATTGATGGTACCCTAATTGAGGGAACTCAACGGATCTTCTTTGCTCAACTGGCACAGCCGGATGTAGAGCAATTCTTCATCGGAACAGCTCGCTTCATGGCCGGAAGACATATTACCATGATGTTCGGATTGCTTGGTGCATGTTTAGCAATTTATCACACTGCTAAGCCAAAGAATAAAAAGAAAGTACTTGGATTAATGTTATCCGCGGGTCTTACTTCCTTTTTAACTGGTATTACCGAACCAATCGAATTCTCATTTTTATTCATTGCCCCCGTCCTATATGTAATTCATGCTTTTTATGATGGGATTGCCTTTATGCTTGCACATATGTTTGAAATAACAATTGGTCAAACCTTCTCAGGCGGGTTTATCGACTTTCTATTGTTTGGTGTATTGCAAGGTGTGGACAAAACAAACTGGATCTGGGTGCCAATTATTGGTGTGCCATGGTTCTTCTTGTATTACTTCACATTCAAATTCGTTATTCGTAAATTTAACTTTAAGACACCTGGTCGTGAAGATGAAGACGTGGAAGTCCAAAACTTCACTAAAAATGAAAGAGCAGAAGCGATTGTTAAAGGACTTGGAGGAAAATCCAATATTAAAGATGTGGACGCATGTGCTACCCGTCTCCGCGTAAGTGTTCATAACTCGGAATTGGTGTCCAAAGAAGAATTAAACAAAACAGGTGCTAAAGGTGTAGTAGCAAGCGGTAACGGCATTCAGGTTATTTATGGACCAGAAGTAACGACAATTAAGAATCAAGTTGAAGAAGAATTGGGAGAGTTATAAATGAAAAGCGTATTAAAACAGCTGGAGAACCAACTGATTGTCTCTTGCCAAGCCTTGGAAGATGAGCCCTTACATTCTTCTATGATTATGGGAAGAATGGCAGTTGCCGCTTTGCAAGGCGGAGCAAAGGGAATTCGTGCTAATTCGGTTGCAGATATTAAGGAAATTAAAACGAAAGTGAATCTGCCGGTCATTGGCATTATAAAACAAGATTATCCGGACAGCCCGATTTACATTACCCCTACATTAAAAGAAGTTGAGGCGTTGTTGAAGGCTGATACCGATATGATTGCAATGGATGCGACAAATCGAAGCAGACCTAACGCAGAAAAACTTGCAGATATTGTTCACTATGTAAAAGAGAATAGACCAGATGTTGCACTCATGGCGGATATTTCTACAGTAGAAGAAGCCATTCAAGCAGAAAGGGCAGGTTTTGATTGTGTTTCCACAACACTTGTTGGCTACACAAAAGCCACTGAGGGTGACAGTATTTTCGCGAATGATTTTGCTATACTGAAGAAAATAGTTGCAGCAGTTTCCATTCCTGTGGTTGCGGAAGGAAAAATTGATACACCAACCAAGGCTGGTTTAGCATTAGAAAATGGAGCACATTTTGTCGTTGTCGGCAGTGCAATTACAAGACCACAATTAATCACAGAAAAATTTGCAGAAGCAATTCAGCCCTGAAATTAAAGAAAAAAGCATAGAATCCATGTCGTGTTTTTCGTGGATTCTATGCTTTTTTATATGCATGTAAAGCACGTAACGTTTCATTATGTTTATTGTAAATACGTTCATTTTGCAAAAGCATCATACTAAGAATATCCAACGAAATTAAGATGGACAATTGACTATTTAAAAATCCTTTATCAAGGTAATGCTGTATGCTGGCTGTATATAAAATTAAGTCTGAACTATTAGCTAAATCTGTTTCTGAATAGTTCGTAATGGAAATTACTCTTGCTCCTTTTTGTTTAGCTAAGTTTATAGCTTCAATGATCTCCTTTGTTTGCCCGGAGCTGGAAATGGCAATTACGACATCTCTTTCCGTAAGAATAGAAGCATTGATGATCATGGCGTGTGAATCAATATGTGTATCCACAAATAACCCCATTCTTGCTATTCGTGTTTTTAACTCCTGGGCAGATAAACCAGAGCTCCCAAGCCCATATATATGTATCTGTTCTGAATCCAGCACCCAGCTACATGCCGTTTTGTAATCCTGAATATTTGTTAAGGAGTTAGTTGATTTGATAATCGTTTGATAAATAGAATCAACGGTTTCAATAGCGTCATGTGGTTCGTCTCTCCTCTCTACGGCATCTCTCAGTAGAATTTTAAATTCTACAAATCCGCTGGCCCCTACTTTTCTACAAAATCGTGTAATTGTAGCGACAGAAACATCAATTTGCTGAGCCAACTCTTTTATATGTATATTTAATAAAGTTGTATTGTTTTGCATTACATAATCCGCTATTTTCTTTTCAGTATTACTTAATGTTTGGTACTTTAGCTGAATTTGATCGAGAATAGACTTCATTTCCTTGCCCCCAAGTTAAAGAAAGGTTAATTATTCAATATACATATAATTATAGCCTAGATGTGATTTGGTTTGAAAGTATAGTGTTGATAAATAAGAATAATACTGCTTTTCATTGGAAAAGGCAGCTTTAAATTTTAATTCATGTTCTTTTTTACGAGAAGAGCAATTATTTGAAACTTTATATCTAAAATGGGTCCTACTACACTTGTAATTAGAATTAATCATTATTATGCTGCTATAAGATGGAAGAAAAGGGAGTGTTTTAATGGAGGAATTTGTTGTTTATCCAAAGAAAAAAAGAATGGTTGTATTAGCGTTATTTTCCACCATCTTTGTGTTTTTATGTGGTGGAATCTTTTTATTACTTTTAGGTGACGGGGCAACTGGAGTTCTTGAAAATCTGTTATTAGTCCTAATGCCAGTGTGTGCTGCTTTCTTTGCAATAGGGACTTATTTTTTTACAAAATCCGTAATAAAAAGAAAGCCAGCTGTAATCGTTTCAAAAGAGGGTATTACAGATAAGTCCACCATGATCGGACCCGGATTAATTAAGTGGCAAGAGATAGAAAAAATCGATGTAGTTTCTATAGGTGGGCAACCTCACTTAGCTATTTTTACGTATGATCCGGATGCTATTAGAGATCGATCAACAGGACTTGTAAAGGTATTAAATTCCTTAAATAAAGGGCTTGTCAGTGCACAAGCAAACATTCCACTGAATAATTTAGATTGCTCCATTGATGATTTGTTTAAAAATATAAATGATCAATGGGAAACCACAATGAATTCCATGGAGCCTGAAGAAGTGGTCTCATGGACGATGCTAGATGAAGAATAAAGATTTCTAGGGATATGATTAAATTTAACAAAAATCAACTTGAAGTAGATTAGGCCGCGGAAATATGAGAGAAGCAGCCACTCAAATGAGAGAGAAAGCAGAAATATGAGAGACACAGCGTCGCAAATGAGAGAACCGGCAGAAATATGAGAGACACAGCGTCGCAAATGAGAGAAACAGCAGAAATATGAGAGACGCAACCAGACAAATGAGAGAACCAGCAGAAATATGAGACACAGTCGCCACAAATAAAAGTTCACCATAAATTCAATCAAAATCTTCATATTTCAATGCCTTCCAACACTATAGAATCTTTAACTTTTCCCTTTACTTCTACACTAAAAAACGCGTATAGTTATATAGTACTTATGCAGTTTACATACAAGGAGAGATTTTTGTGGAAAGAGTTGTGGGAACCGTAGTAAGAGGGCTTCGTTGTCCAATTATTAATGAAGGTGATCAAATAGAAGAAATTGTCGTTGATAGTGTTTTGAAAGCATCAGAAACGGAAAAATTTGCAGTTCAGGAACGTGATATAGTAACGTTGACGGAATCCATTGTAGCACGCGCACAAGGAAACTATGCTTCTGTTGACGATATAGCAAAAGATGTTTCAGCTAAATTTGGGGAAGATACAGTCGGAGTAATTTTTCCAATTTTAAGCCGAAATCGCTTTTCCAATTGCTTAACAGGTATTGCGAAGGGAGCAAAAAAAATTGTTCTTATGTTGAGCTATCCCTCTGATGAGGTAGGAAACCATCTTGTGGATTTAGATTCTTTAGACGAAAAGGGAATTAACCCATGGACAGACGTCCTATCAGAAGATGAATTTCGTACCCACTTTGGTTTTATGAAGCATACTTTTACCGGTGTAGATTATATTGAATACTATAAATCACTTGTAGAAGCGCAGGGAATTGAATGTGAGGTTATCTTTTCCAATAGCCCGAAAACAATCTTAGATTATACGAAAAGTGTTCTAGCTTGTGATATTCATACAAGAAATCGGACAAAACGAATCATAAAAGAGAATGGCGGTAGCAAAGTGTACGGGCTTGATGATATTCTGTCTGCTCCTGTAGATGGAAGTGGCTATAATGAAGAGTACGGTTTGCTCGGCTCTAATAAATCTACCGATGAAGCAGTGAAGCTTTTTCCAAGGGAGTGTCAGCCAGTGGTTGAGCGGATCCAGCAAATGATTTTGGAGAAGACAGGTAAAAATGTAGAAGTAATGGTCTTTGGTGATGGTGCATTTAAGGATCCAGTAGGTAAAATTTGGGAGCTCGCTGACCCGGTTGTATCTCCGGCATATACAAAAGGGCTTGACGGAAGACCGAATGAAATTAAATTAAAGTATCTTGCTGATAATAATTTTTCTGAGCTAAAAGGAGAAGAACTACAAAAAGCAATTTCCGAGTTCATTGACAATAAAGGCGAAGACCTTGTTGGCGCAATGGAGGCTCAAGGAACAACTCCTCGTAAACTGACGGATCTGATTGGCTCACTTTCTGATCTAACTACGGGAAGCGGAGATAAAGGTACACCAATTGTTTATATTCAAGGATATTTTGATAACTATACAAAATAAAAAGGCAGCATCTCATGTTTATGAGATGCTGTTTTTTTGAATAAGTATAATAATTAATCTTATTTGTTCCAAGAGGAAACTCTCTTTTAAGATACAATTTTCAAGAGTTATATTGACATGTGGTAGTAAATGGTATAGTTTTTAATTAACATAACTCATCAGATGACCTAATGTCTGTTGAAACAATGGAGAGATGCAAATGGAATATAAACCGATTAAAACTAAAAAGATTTACGAGGAAGTAGCTGATACAATCCTGAATTGGATAAAGACTGGTGACTTGAACCCTGGAGATAAATTAGCATCTGTTTCTCAACTGGCTAAAAATTTTGAGGTAAGTCAGTCTGTTATTCGTGAAGCACTAAGTGGCCTTCGAGCGATGGGATTGCTTACGATGAGGCAGGGAGAGGGCACATACGTTACAGAATATGATGCTTCTAAATTCTATCTTCCTGTTACAACAGCATTTCTTATGAAAAAAGAGGATGTAAAAGAATTATTTGAAGTGAGACGAATTTTGGAAGCAGGTGCTGCAGCTTCAGCCGCTGATAATCATGAGGAAGAGGATATAAGAAATCTGGAGCAAATACTAAAAGATATGGAGGCTGCCATTGGCGATGGAGAGCTTGGTGAACGGGCGGATTTCAATTTTCACCTGGCAATTGTTCATGCAAGCCATAACGCGATGTTAGTTAATTTGCTAAGTAGTGTTTCAGAGATTATGGTGGAAACAATTTTAGAAACTAGAAAACTACTACTATATACGGAAGGTAGAGATGAACAGTTACTTGCAGAGCATCAATTGATCTATGATGCAATTAAGGCAGGGGACGCTGTAAAGGCTAGAGAATATATGCTGGATCATTTAGTAGGTGTTGAACAACTACTGTTTAAGTATTTATAAAAATGTTTTAGGAGATAAGGGGAGGCAATTCTATGAAAGTATCATTATTCATTACTTGCATGTGTGACATCATAGGTTCAGGTGTTGGTAAACATACAGTAGAACTTTTGGAAAAGGCCGGATGTGAAGTAGATTTTCCTGAGGCCCAGACATGCTGTGGCCAACCAGCATTTAATAGTGGTTATTTACAGGATTCCAAAAAAGCGATGAAGCAGATGATGCGAGCTTTCAAAGATGCAGAATATGTAGTTGGGCCCTCTGGCTCATGTGTTGGAATGCTCAGAGAGTATCCAAAAGTATTCCGTGGTGATCCAGAATGGGAGGAACAAGCGAATAATCTAGCAGCGAAGTCGTATGAAGTCACTCAGTTTCTAGTTGATGTGTTAGGAATAGAAGATGTTGGAGCTACCTTTAATGGAAGGGTGACGTATCATCCATCCTGTCACATGACGAGGGTTTTAGGAGTAAAGGACGCACCGCAAAAGCTATTAAGAAATGTAAAAGGGATGGATCTGATTGAGCTACCGCTTGCAGAAGATTGCTGTGGGTTTGGTGGTACATTTGCTGTAAAGAATTCCGTGATTTCAGGAGAAATGGTAAAGGAAAAATCACAGCATGTTTCCGAGACAAGGGCTGAATATCTGATCGGTGGAGATATGGCTTGCCTATATAATATAGGTGGACGTATGACAAGAGAAGGAAAAAATATTAAGATTCTTCATATTACAGAGGTATTAAATCATCAATAAAGGGGTGGGGCTGAATGGGTTTGCAAATTGGAGATACTTCTTTTAAGGATCGTGTCCAGGAAGGCTTAAAGAACGATTTTATGCGACAGGCTGTTTCTTCTGCTCAAGGCCGGCTAAGAAATGGACGCCTAAGCGCAGCAGAAGAGTTGGGTGATTGGGAGGATTGGCGAACACTTGGAGAAGAAATTCGTACACATACGATGGAAAATCTCGATTTCTATTTGCAACAATTGAGTGAACAGGTAGAAAATCGTGGGGGCAATGTCTTCTTTGCTGAAACAGCTGAAGAGGCCAATGAATATATTAAAAATGTGGTTAAAAAGAAAAATGGAAGAAAAGTAGCTAAATCTAAATCAATGGTAACAGAAGAAATTGGTTTAAATGAAGCTCTGGAAGATGTTGGCGCTGAGGTGGTGGAGACAGATCTGGGAGAATGGATTCTACAATTGGATGAAGATCCACCTTCTCATATTGTTGCTCCCGCACTTCATAAAAATAGACAGCAAATACAAGAAACATTCGAAAATAAAAAGGGGTACCAAAAAACGGATAAGCCTGAAGAGCTTGCATTGTTCGCCCGTGAGCAACTGCGTAAGGAATTTTTATCTGCGGATATTGGAATAACTGGTTGTAACTTTGCAGTTGCAGAGTCAGGTGCGGTGACACTTGTGACAAATGAGGGGAATGCTCGATTAGTTACAGCATTACCAGATACACAGATTACAGTGATGGGTATGGAGCGAATTGTCCCCACATGGGAAGAATTGGACGTACTAGTAAGCCTGTTAACCCGTGCCGCTGTAGGGCAAAAGTTGACAAGCTATGTTACATCCGTGACGGGGAAGCGTTTGGAAGAGGAAATAGATGGACCTGATGACTATCATTTAGTAATCGTTGATAATGGCCGTTCAAAGATTCTTGGAACTGAATTTCAGTCTGCGCTTCACTGTATTCGTTGTGCTGCATGTATAAATGTATGTCCGGTATATCGCCATGTTGGTGGCCATGCATATGGTTCTATATATCCCGGCCCGATTGGAGCTGTACTCACCCCGCTGTTGGATGGGTACGAGGATCATAAGGAATTGCCATATGCTTCCACATTATGTGCAGCATGTACGGAAGCCTGCCCTGTAAAAATTCCTCTTCATGAGCAATTAATTCGCCATCGGGAAATTATTGTTGAAAAGGAAAATATGGCTCCTACTGGAGAGAAAGTAGCTATGAAAGGATATGCAAACTGGGCATCCAATCCGGCTGCATATAAAATGAGTGCAAAGATGGCTCGAATGGCACTCAAGCCATGGACAAAGCATGAAAAAATCTCCAATGGACCTGGTCCCTTAAAAGGTTGGACGGATGTCCGTGATTTTCCTGCCCCAAGTAAACAAAGCTTCCGAGCCTGGTTTAAAGAAAGACAGAAGGGGGAGCAAACATAATGGCAATTCAAAACAGGGATCGCTTTTTAAATAAGTTGGCGAACAATCTAGGAAGACCACGGAAAACTGAAGGGGTTAAACGACCTGAATGGAGTGTGCAGCCACAGTGGCAGGTATTGGAAGGATGCAGCAGGATGAATTGGTCGATGTATTGGAAAAGCAATGTAAGGCAATTCATACTGATTTTAAAAGGACAACTATTGCGGAATTACCTCAAACAGTGGAAGAGACAGTAGCTGTTTATGGAAAGAAAATCATCACAGCAAAAGACGATCGCAACGAAAAATTCGGGCTAGATCTTCTTTTTGATAGATTACGTACGGGGGGTGAGGAGGTACACGTATGGGATTCTAAAGCAGGGAAGGAAAATCAAATTATTGCAGAACGGGCTGATGTAGGCATTAACTTTAGTGACATAACCCTTGCAGAGTCTGGTACCGTAACTTTATTCAATAACAAAGATAATGGAAGGTCGATCAGCCTGTTGCCAGAAAATTTTATTGCAATTATCCCTAAGAGCACAATCGTTCCTAGAATGACCCAAGCGGCAAAACAAATTCATGAAGCACATGAACAAGGGCATATGGTTTCCTCCTGTATAAGTTTTATATCAGGACCGAGTAACAGTGCCGATATAGAAATGAATTTGATTGTTGGCGTTCATGGGCCTGTAAGAGCAACTTATATTGTTGTTGATGATGGTGACTAATAGATAGACATGCTTCTTTTCCACTACAAAAGTTCCAAGCGGACGTCATTTATGAAAACGATCGTCCGCTTGTTGTTTTATACATACAAACGATGTAGTAAGTAAATACTCATAGACAAAAAGTAGTGGTCCATAGTGAAGAGTACATCAATTTGTCCGTTTTTAGTAACTAGCAAGGGTTAAACACTTTAAAAAAACCGTCAATAGTTGCATAGACAGCCTTTCAATATGAATGCTAGCATTTAAGTAAGCGTTTTAATAATAGTAGGGAAGGTGATAAATTTGGTAAAGAACAAGAAAGAAAATGGACGACGTATTCTATGCAGTTTCCCCGTGATTTTTATATTGACAATTTTATTAACATCATTCGTATTACCAAATCATTCTGCATATGCAGATGATGAGGGAGAGCAAGAAAGAACGATTACTGTTAATCCCCAGCCACAGGAAATAGAAGTAGGTGATGATGGTTTTCCGCTTCCGCCTGTTGTAGGTATTGTCGTTGGGGAAAATGCGGATGAGGCAGCATTAAATGAATTAAAGAACACGCTAAAAAATGCTGGAGTCAAACGTATGAAGGTACAAGAAGATAATGAGAAAATACACGCCCCTGTAACTATATTTCTTGGTGTGCCCTCCATGAATGAGGAAACAGAGGATGTATTGGATGAAGTAGATACTGATGATCTCGAGGAAATGAAGGATGAAGGCTATGTGCTTGTAACAAATAAGGATAAAAAACAAATCTTGCTAGCTGGAACAGACAAAGCAGGTACATACTATGCCGCGCAAACCTTTCGTCAACTTATTCAGGAAAGAAAAGGACGTAATTGGATTCCAGAGGTGGAAGTGACAGACTGGCCAGAAATGAAAGAACGTGGCATCATTGAGGGGTTCTATGGGCCGACTTGGTCTCATGAAGATCGATTAAGTCAATTGGATTTTTATGGAGATAATAAATTGAATTCCTATATGTACGCACCAAAAGACGATCCGTACCACAGAGAAGATTGGCGTAAGCCTTACCCGGAAAATAAGTTGAAGGAACTAAAAGAATTGATTAATAAATCAAAGGAAAATCATGTAGAGTTTACCTTTTCATTATCACCGGGTAACACTGTTTGCTATTCAGGTGACAAAGACTTTGAGTTATTAATGGATAAGATGGATACAATGTGGGAGTTAGGTGTACGCTCTTATGCCATTTTCCTTGATGACATTAGTTATGAACTGCACTGCGAACAGGATAAAAAGAAGTTTGGTGATGATGCTAACCCTACAGCAGCTGCCCAAGCATATTTTTTAAATCGCTTTAAAAAAGAATTCATTGATACACATGAAGGTGCAGAGCAATTAATCACTGTTCCAACTGATTATGCTGGGACACATACTAATACGTACAGAGAACGTTTTGCTGAATTGACAGAGCAGGATATGAAGGTAATGTGGACAGGCCCTAATGTAGTTTCTGAGTCAATTACATCTGAAGGTGCGAAGAAGGTTTCAGACATTTTTAACCATGAATTATTGCTGTGGGATAATTATCCTGTTAATGACTTTGATCGTAACCGGCTGTTTCTTGGACCCTTAGAAAAAAGGGATGCCGACTTAGTGGAGAACGGAGTATCTGGTTTGATTGCTAATCCGATGAATGAAGCGGAAGCCTCAAAGATTCCACTTTATACAGTTGCGGATTATGCTTGGAACCCATATGAATATGATCCCAAGCAATCATGGGAAAATAGCATTCAAAGCTTTGGGGGAGAAGCCTCAGAATACTTGCGAACTTTCGCAGAGAATTCTTATTCATCCAGACTAAGTGATACAGAATCGTTAACGATTGACCCATTACTTGAAGACTTTTGGAAAGTATATGAAGCAAATGGGGAGGCTGAAAAACAAGCAGAAGCTTTAATTAAGGAGTTTCAAAAACTACAGCAAGTTCCCGAAAAATTAAGAGGCCACATGGAGAATGAAAAATTCTTACAGGAAGTGGACCCATACTTAAATAAATTAAAATTGTATGGAGAAGCAGGCGTTATTGCTGTAAACCTTTTAATGGAGGAAAAAGAGGGAGATAATGCTAGTGCAGAAAAGCATAGAAAAGAGCTTCAAGCCATGATTGAAAAATTAGATGAAATCCCTCAAGAAGTAGGTAAATTTGTTCTTGAACCGTTTTTGATTCAGGCCATTTATGGAGAGTACGTGTTATCAAGACCGCTTGATGGTATTAATCAAGGCCGTGGAGCAGACCAGTTAATTCAGTATACTCCTGAACATGGAAAGACCACAGGGACAAATATTTATGGTTATGAAGTTACCGTAGTTGATGGGAAAGTTGTAGAGAGAGGCGGTAACAATTCCGAAATCCCTACGAATGGTTATGTTCTAAGTATACATGGAAGTGATTGGCTTATGGAAAATGCAGTGCTTGGCGCCGAAGTGGAAATTAAAGAACAGCGAGTACTGATTACTATACCGAAGTAGTAGTGAAAGAGGGCTATTGTGTTTTACAATAGCCCTCTTTCTTTTGCTCTAAAATAATTGTTGGGGTTATTCAATGATTCGGAAAATAGATATACTGCGACGTAACTTTTGGTATTTAAGTTACGTGTGAAAAATATCTTTGTTGTTGGAAAGCTCACTGAAATATTGAAGAGGTGAGCCTCATTGCTTTCCATTGCAGATGGACGCTTTCCGCCGGCATGGCTTCAGCCGCTTCCTCCGCTACGCTCCGTCCAGGGTCTTCAGCTCATGCTATTCCGGCTGGAGTCGCCATCTTCCATTCCAATCAATTGGTATAGACTTTTATCTAAGTTTAGAGTTTGCTCAACTTTTTTGTGACAAATATATTATAACTTTGATAATCCTGACTC
>NZ_BAZS01000026.1 GCF_001310895.1 Virgibacillus halodenitrificans JCM 12304
GAATAGCATGAGCTGAAGACCCTGCACGGAGCGTAGCGGAGGAAGCGGCTGAAGCCATGCCGGCGGAAAGCGTCCATCTGTAATGGAAATCAATGGGTATATCCACTTTCTAAAGTCATTTAATACATATAAAAGTTTTCACTAGTTTGCAGCCTTCTCCTATTATGAATGTACAAGAGGTAGCCCTACATTTGAAATAGGGCAAAAATAAAAAGCGAAGCAGTTTATCACTGCCTCGCTTTTATTTTATAGTTCAGCTGGTCTTAAGCTGTTCAAGCGTAATTGCAACCATTCATATTCTCGAGTTTTACGTGGGATAAACTGTCGTATTTCATCGTCATGATACCCCACCTGCATTCGCTTCTCATCCATAATAATCGGACTACGTAACAAACCAGGATGCTTCTGAATAATTGTAATTAATTCTTGTAAAGATAATGCATCAAAATCCAAATCCAATTCCTTATACACTTTGGATCTTGTAGCAATGATTTCATCTGTACCATCTAATGTACGATGTAGAATTGCTTGTAATTCCTGCACTGTTAATGGTTCTTTTAATATATTTCTTTCTACAAAGGTTAGTCCATGATTTGCGAGCCAGTTTTTTGCTTTTCGAGTTGATGAACATGGTGCGCCGTAAACTTTAACAGTCATATTGCATACCCCATTTTCTAATTTAAAATTACCGTGAAATAATTCACATAGTAGCTTACTTTATTTCAAGGCATATCACTTGGATAAACCTCTTTTTAATAAGCTTATTTCAGCAGTATAATTATGTACTGCCTCTTTATACGTTAGATCCTTAGCAAAGGTTTCAATTAAATTACGCAAAGTTACCACGGTTAAAATCTTCATAATATGTGATAGATCACTCTCATGCTCAATATTTAACTTACCCTTATTAATTAAAGATCTCACTTCATCTAAGTGATCTTCCATAACCGTATCTATAAATATCTTTTCGAAGGTGTTCTCAATTTTATGGTTCATATTTAATAACGCGTTTTTAACAAAGTGAAGATTCCCCTTGTTTGTTGCATTACTTATTGTTTGACAATACATCTCTCTCATTGTCTCAAAGATATCACCATTCGTCTGTTTTAAAAAAGTAATAAAATTTATTTGTCTTCTTTTCGCATGCTCTTCCAGCAGAAAAAAATAGGCATCTTCTTTATCCTCAAAATACTGATAAAAACTTCCTCTAGGAACCTTTGCCATTTTAACAATGTTAGCAATTGAGGCTTCAGAAAGTGCAACTCTTGAAAATTCAGCTTCCGCAGCCTCCATTAATACTTTTTTCTTTGACTCTGCCAAATTATAAAAGGTTGGTTTGGGCATTCAATCCCTCCTCAAATGACATCGTGTCATCTTCTGTAATTTAAGTATAAATGACACCGTGTCATAAGTCAACCAAATTCGTTAATAGTTAACTTACCAGCGATTCACATGGTTCTTAAATGCCTGGATAAATAAATAAGGAGGTTGTGCTACCATATAAGTAAATATACCTTTCATTGTATGTAAGTATAATAAACCTCCACTTCCGTTTATTTCTCTAAATGATACATCGTTTACAATCTCTAATGGAAAGGTATGATACTGTGTAACGATTTCCTCTTCATACATGTACATCATTCTTTGATGCTTTATGTGTTGTTGGCCTGCGCTGCTTATAACTCGCTCCACCTTACTATAAGGCTGCCGTGCGATTAAATACATTGATTGATTCCTCCGTAGACATTACACATATCTTACTATTCCCCACTGTATTGTTCAATAAAACGCTGAATATGTAACAAATTTTTAACAAATTTGGCTTTCTTAAAAAATGCTCGCTCAAAAAACGAAAGCAACCGGCTCTCACAACCGGTTGCTTTCGTTATTTTACTTCAATATCATATTCTTTATGCTCATGAAGGTCTTTATCGTCTTCTACATGTATAACTGTAGTGTATGCTCCACTTTCTTTAAACGTATGCTCAGCTGTATATTCGCCAGCCTTATCTTCCTTGGCATCTACCCACATTGTTTTCTCTTTATTTCCATCAGGCACAATCTCATATCTCACTTTTACACCTTTTAATGGTTGGTCATCCTGAGTCAGATGAACAATTAACGGAGTAGTTTCTCCTGCTTTTACATCTTCAGGTTCCTTGAAGTGCATGGAGAATCCATCTGTGTGAGCATGTCCATCCCCATCACCTTCATGTCCACTATGACTTTCATGTTCTTCCTTGCCATCTTCATTAGCAGCATGATGCATGTCAGACTCCCCATCCCCAACGGTGACTGATTTCTTGGGCATCGTATGCAAATCTCTTGCTGTCACATGTGAGAATATCTCGAACATGGCATTTTTATCAAAGGTGACATTCGCTGTATACGTGCCGTCTTCATTGTTCGTAGCTTCTATCTTTGTGCTATCATCTTCATTGCCCTTTATCCAATACTCGAATTGTACTTCATCTGCATCTTTTACCTTCTCGTCGCCATATGTAACTACAGCTTTTAATTCCACTTCTTCTCCCTTTTCCACAGTTTCAGGCACTTCGAAATTTACATCTAATGATTTTAATTCTTCCTCGTCTGTTTTAGAATTGCTCTGATTTTCTTGATCTTCTCCACATGCAACAAGAAAAATTGCTGATAAAAGCAGGATTGTTCCTACCCAATATAATTTTTTCATGTGTGTACTCCTCCTATTATTGAACCTTTTCTAAATCCTTTACAATTTGATCTAACTGTTTGGAATCTATACCACTGTATTGTTTTATAACTTCTCCATCAGGGTTTACTAGAAAGAAACTTGTTCCATGTGTAACCTGATCTGATTCGGCAGGTGCTTCTTTTACTAAAGAACGGAATGATTTAATGGAAAGCTCTTTGATTGTTTGGAAGTCATAGCCTGTTAAGAATGACCAGTTTTTAAGATCTGCATTATATTTCGTTGCATAATCTTTCAATACTTCCGGAGTATCATTTTCCGGATCAACACTGAAGGATACTAACTGAGCATCAACACCAGCTTCTTTTAGATCTTTTTGCAGTTTTGCCATGTTTGATGTCATTGGCAGACAAACTGTCGTACAATTCGTAAAGACAAAATCAGCTACCCACCATTCGCCTTTTAAGTCATCAAGGCCTAATTTTTCCTTATCCTGTGTTGTAAATTCAAAATCAGCTACCTCTTCTGACATGTTTGTTTCAACCTTTTCTCCACACGCAGTAAGAAAAAGTATAAGTATAAAACCTAACAAACCTAGTTTCTTCATAAAGAATTCTCCTTTTGTTCATATATTTTCTACTTCATTAACACTATGGCAGCAGTCGCCATTCATCTGGTTGTAAATCATTTCAGATACTTCCTGAAATGGAAGTACTCTGCCACCAAAGCCTTTAACAAATTTATAAGCTTCTGTTTTCCTTTCAAAAGGAAGTGCTTGTGGCTGACAGCAGTCCAGTTGTAAACTAGTATCCACCACATACCATGCTACTAATGCACTGATTGTTGTATGTCTGAAAAAGTCCGCACAAATTGCTTGAACCACTTCTTTATCCAGTTGGCGGTGACGGATTAAACCACAATGAGCGCAACACGTTACTTCTATTCGATTATCAGAAGTTATCAATCTGTAAGCCATTCTCTCATTGACCGTTTTACAGCAAATCACACACTTTCCTTCATTCACTTTTTTTTCGTCCGCTTCGGATTGAAGAGATATTCCCCCAAATGTTTTTTCTATAAAGCCATCCTCAATCAGTGGCTTGACATCTCGGTGTATAGTCATTTCCGATACTTGAAGCTCTTTACTTAGCTCAGAAATCTTCATATGTTGATTATCCAAAATCAATTCTCTTATCCGCTTCTGCCGTTCAATTGGCAACATACCAAACCAACCTCCCACCATATAATGATTTCACTCACGAACTAATTCATAAATTTAGATAAATCGCGAACTAACTTTTGGTATTTAAGTTACGTATTAAAAATATATTTGTTGTTGGAAAGCTCACTGAAATATTGAAGAGGTAAGCCCCATTGATTTCCATTGCATGCGGACGCTTTCACACCTCCGGGTACAAGGGCGACATCTGTTCGTAACCTCACAGTGTCTTCTTTGCCGCCCGGCATGGCTTCAGCCGCTTCAGCCGCTTCCTCCGTCCAGGGTCTTCAGCTCATGCTATTCCGGCAGGAGTCGCGGGCCAACAGGACAGGGAAAGCTTCTAAGAGAAACATCGCACGCAGAAAAGCGGGTTTCTTTTTCAAGGACGTTGGTCATGCAATCGTTGCCACAAAGGTCTTCGGTGGGGCGAGTTAGCGCAGCCCCAGTCCCAGGACGTGGCGGTCTTAGATTGCCGCATTCCACTCCAATCAATTTGTATTGCGCTTTACTATAAAAATATATTTAAGTGAAAAAATGTACCTCAGCGAAGGAAAAATACGGAGACTTCTGGGGGAGATGAGGCATAGGTGAGACCCCGGAATGCGTTAGCATGAGGAGGCTCATCAGCCGCCCCCGAAAAGCGCAGTGTTTTTCCGTAGCGGTGTTATTTAGCTATTTTGTGTTAGCTGAGAAATAAGTTTCCTCAGTTCGCAGTTTCCTACTATATAAAAAATCATCTATATTATGAGAAATGTTTCTAATAATTAGTAACAATATCAAACAAAGCATAACATAGGAAGAGTTCTTAATCTGTGACATTCTTGTGAATCATAGATAGAAAAGAAAATAATTATGTGTTATTTTCATCAGATTTTCACAATTGCTCGTTATACTGGTAGAGACAGTGTTTACCTGTCATGCTATAGATATCTTAGTACATCAAAGCTCAAATGAAGGAGTAAAAAAATGGCATATACTGCTATCTTAACCAATATTGGAATACTTATATTAAGCATACTCGCCGGGCTATTCTCATTTTATTTAATAAGTGACCTACCAAAAGAAGAAAAAAAGAAGCAGGCAGAGGAAATTACATCACAGTTAATTAATTTTATACTGTTTATTTGGCTGGGGAAAATCATACTTCATCTCCCAATATTTATTCAAGATCCTCTGGCTGTCCTTGCTTATCCGAGCAATTCCCATGCTCTTTATCTTGGTTTATTATTTACCAGCTTAGCAATTGCTTACAAAAAATATAAACAAAAAATCGAAGTAAGCTCATTTATTCTTTCTTTTGTACCGGTATTTCTTGTAGCTTCTTTTGTATATGAATTCATCGAAGTTGTTTGGAGGGACAATTTTTACCACTGGAAGTACTTAACTTTATTACTAATCTTACTAGGCGCCTATTTAATTTTACATAATCGCCTGTCTAAGTGGAAATTGATTTGGGTGACACTGACCGGCTGGATAGCGGGGCAGCTCCTTTTAAGCTATCTCATGCCATATACTACAGCTTTTGGCTATACAATGGCTCCTTGGTTTTTAATCCTATTTTATATAGCTAGTAGTTCACTAATATTTTTTAGAAAGAAGGTATTTAAATGACATCAGCAGCTGATCTAACTATTTGGCTGGCATTTGGCGCAGGGTTGTTATCATTTCTTTCACCATGTACCCTGCCAATTTTTCCAGCATATTTATCCTATATTACTGGGATGAGCGTAAAAGAAATGCAGGACAAACCAAGTATGAAAATCCGAAGTAAACTATTAATTCATTCTGTTTTCTTCCTACTCGGCGTATCGCTCATATTTATAGGTTTGGGTATTGGGGTTTCTTTTCTTGGCCAATGGATTCAGGGTTTGCTTGCCGGTCAATCAGGCTTATTTATCCAGCGAATTGCGGGGATTTTCATTATCATTATGGGTTTATTTGTAGCAGGATGGATTAATATTACTTCATTTATGAAGGAAAAGAGATTTCGTTTTACAAATAAACCTGTAGGCTATCTTGGCACGGTTTTCGTAGGAATGGGATTTGCAGCAGGTTGGACGCCTTGCATTGGTCCTATTTTCGCTTCGATACTTGTAGTTGCTGCGAGTAACCCGGGTCAAGGCGGCTTTATACGCTTATGTATGTCATCGGCTTCGCTGTACCTTTCTTGGTACTAACTTTCTTCTTGGGATCAACTCGGTGGATTGTTCGGTACAGCGACAAAATTATGAAGGTTGGCGGAATTGTAATGATTCTAATGGGGGTTCTTCTCTTCACTGGACAAATGCCGCGAATTTCCGCTTTCTTACTAAAATTGGTGCAGGATACATGGTTAACGAAACTAGGATAATTGGAGGTATTGGGACATGAAAAAAATAATTATTGGCGTTATTATTACAGCTATGTTTGCATGGGCGGTTTTTGATTTAGTTAGTAATCAGTCAGATGATTCGACTAAGACAGAGAACGAGGAGTTCACTTCTACTGATAGCGGAAATAGTATAACCTCTCCACCAAAGGAAGAGAATCAGGAAAAAGAAAAGCCTGCCGATAGTAATGCAGTGGGCTTGGAGGTAGGTAATATTGCACCCGATTTTGAACTCAACACATTAAATGGTGAGGTTGTTAAACTATCGGAATTTAGAGGACAACGTGTGATGTTAAACTTTTGGGCCACTTGGTGTCCGCCATGCAGAGCGGAAATGCCTGATATGGAGAAATTTCATAAAAATAAAGATGTAAAAATCCTTGCTGTTAATTTAACGGAAACAGAGAGCAGCAGACAATCTATAGAAGACTTTATCAAGGAATTTGGAGTTAGTTTCACCGTTCCATTAGATGAAAAGACTACCGTTGCAGATCAATACCAAATACAGCCTATTCCAACATCCTACATGATTGATTCCGATGGGCGAATTCAATTTAAAGCGTTAGGGGCAATGAATTACGAGTTTATGGTTCAAGAGTTTGAAAAGATGCAATAACCCTTGGCAAGGTTTAGACTATTAAAGGGGTGTATTTTTCTTGAAACAAACCATTATGATTGTTGAAGATGATACAATGATTCGTCAACTCATCCGGATGTATTTAGAGAAGCATAACTATGATGTAGTTGAAGCAACTGACGGAGAAGAAGCACAGCATATATTTCTTACCTACCGTCCTTGCCTTATTATATTAGACCTTATGCTGCCAAAGTTAAGTGGGGAAGACTTCCTTACATGGCTGCGTGAAAAAGAAGAGCAGACGGTGTCCGTGATTATGTTATCAGCAAAAGCTTCCACCACAGATAAGATTGTTGGTCTTCGTTTGGGAGCAGATGATTACATCACAAAGCCTTTTGATCCAAATGAGTTGGTAGCTCATGTGGAAGCAGTACTTCGAAGGACAGGTCAATTTTGTCAAAAGGTGGTTCTGGACGGTTTATGTATTATGCCTCGTAAAGGTGAAGTACTACTTTATGATCAGGTAGTGAACCTAACTAAGCATGAATTTGAACTGTTATATTATTTCATGCAAAATCCAAATGTTGTCTTATCCCGTGAACAGCTTATTTCACAGCTCTACCCAAATGAAGAGCAAACTGTAATGGATCGAACGATCGATGCACATATAAAAAAGCTAAGAGAAAAAATTGAGACTTCGCCAGCTCAACCTAAAAGAATTCAGACGGTAAGAGGAATGGGGTATAAATTTGTTACAAATACGTAAATTTATCTCAGCAATTATTCCTTCAGGTTTTTTATTGAGATTAACCTTTTTAAATATTGTTATAGTTGGAATTGCGACCGTCATTCTAGGTTGGTCTTTATATAATACGGCTTGTACACTGGCTGATGCGGTTGGTAATATGAATGCATATTCGCAGCAGCAGTATAATAACACACTAAGAAACTATCTGATTATATTTCTTTTATTAACAATTACAATGGGAAGTCTTTTGCATTATTACTTAACTAAACACTTTATTAAACCAATTCGAATGTTAATGAAATCTACAGATCAAATGAAATCAGGCAATTTCCCCGAGCAAGTACCAATTAAAAAAGAAGATGAAATTGGGCTGTTAATAAAAAAGTTTAATGAGCTTGTACAACAATTAAATACAAATGAACAACATCGAAAAAGAATGGTTGCTGATCTATCTCATGAATTCCGTACGCCTTTGGCTAATTTAAATGGATACCTACTTGCTCTCGGAAATGGAGATATTAGAGGAGATGAGAACCTTTTCCGCTCCTTGCATCAAGAAGCAGAACGGCTGACTTCATTAGTTGAGCAATTGGATGATTTAAAGGAATGGGAATATTTGTCCAGTCATAACCTTTATGAAAAAGAGGAAACAGAAATCACAGAGTTAGTTCATCAATGTGTAACAATGTTTAATAGGAAGCTCAAGAAAACAGAAATAGCTCTTCATATCGATGTTACTCCTGCAAAACTACAGCTCCATAGGGAAGGTATCCAGCAAGTCTTAACAAATTTTCTTGATAACGCTATTCGCTATTATCAAGGTCCGGGTGATATTTATCTAAAGGGAGAACAACTCCAGCCCGGATATAAAATTTCTTTGGAAAGTCCTGGTCCAACAATAGAAGAAAACGAAAAAGAAATTATTTTTGAACGATTCCACCGGTTAGATCCCTCTCGAAATAGAAATACAGGTGGGTCTGGGTTAGGCCTGGCAATATCAAAGGCGATTATAGAACGGCATGGAGGGGAAATAGGGGTGCAACCTAAAGAAAGTACAAACACCTTTTGGATATTACTCCATATTAAATGATCTGTGACTTAACAATAATTTGGAAAGTTTTATCATGCGGATTGTTTTTTCAAATCCATAAGAGAGGCAATATAACTGAAGTCGCTAACTTTCCTAAATTAATAATTTCATATCTTTTCAGCATAGTAAATAGCCGTCTGACCTCCAGATTTTATTGGAAATCAGGCGACTTTTTTATAGTTTGGTAATAGGCCAATATATCCACTTGGCCGAATTAGCATAAGTATAATGATCTAAATACTTATAATAATATTTACAATTTACAGAAAAAATTATATTATAAAAATGTTCATTAACTTTTTTTGGAAACTATTAAGAAATAAGGGGGACATTAAATGAAGAAGAAACAAGCAATTATTTCTAGTACTTTAGCATGTATACTAGGGCTTGGAACATTTGGCGCTGTAACTACCACACCCACTGTCACCGCACCCGTCAAAGCTTCAGCAGCTACGGAAGTCGGTTCACCGATAGATTTGGGTATCGCAAATGAAGATAGATTAATAGAAAAGTTAAAGGAAGAAGGTATAATTCCCAAAAACGCATCACCTGCGGAAGCAGAAAAGAAGCTGAAAAAGTTTCTCCAAGCAAAGGCCAAAAATGCAAAAAAGACAAAGGACAAGCTCCCTAAAGGACTTGATGCAAACCTTAAAAAAGAGAATAATTCTGCCAATAAAGGGTTAAAAAAGGGCAAAGGAAATAAATTAGGCCAAGGAAAGAAAAATGAAGTTGATACTGTAAAGAAAGAAACATATAGTGGAGAAGTTCGTTCTGACAAAGTATTGGTATTAGCAATAGAATTTCCTGACTACTCCAAAAGCTCTATTACAAAAGAGGAATCGGATTTCTGGTATGAAAATTACACGCATGACCACTACCAGGATATGATTTTTGGAGAGAACGGATACACTGGACCTAATGGTGAAAATCTTGTATCTATGAAGCAATATTACGAAAAACAATCAGGTGGTAGCTATACCGTTGATGGAACGGTAGCTGGCTGGTATACAGCAGATCACCCTGCTGCCTATTATGGCGGAAATATTCCGTCACCTGATGGAAGTGATGCACGCCCTAGAGAATTAGTATATGAAGCGTTGACGAAAGCAGGGGCGGACCCCGAGGTTGATCTAAGTGAGTACGATGTCTGGGATAGAGATGACTATGACGGGGATGGCGTTTATAATGAACCGGATGGAATTATTGACCATTTGATGGTTGTTCATGCTGGAGTAGGTGAAGAAGCTGGCGGCGGTTCTCTCGGTGGAGATGCCATCTGGTCACATCGCTGGAACCTCGGACAATTGGTTGCAGTGCCTGGCGGAAAATCAGATAGTGATCGTTTCGGTGGTTTGTTAGGAGCCTATGACTACACTGTCGAGCCTGAGGATGGGGCAGCAGGCGTATTCATTCATGAATATGGCCATGATCTCGGTCTTCCAGATGAATATGATACGATATATAGTGGAGCTGGTGAAGCAGTATCCTATTGGTCTGTAATGGCAAGCGGTAGCTGGGCCGGAGATATTCCCGGAACAGAACCTCCTGGAATGAGTCCATATGCACGTGAAATGCTTCAGAATATGCATGGAGGAAACTGGTTATCTGGAGCTACACTGAAAGCAGATGAGATTACGAGTGAAGGTACTAATGTTTTAATTGATGAAGCAATAACAAAAGGTGTTAACAACGATGCTGTTCGCATTGATTTGCCTGATAAGCTAAATGTTTTAAATACTCCACGAACAGGTGAATTTGAATATTATGGTGGTAAAGGTGACGAAGCAGATCATAAAATGTTTACCAGCATTGATTTAAGTAATGCAACTACAGCCACACTTGAGTTTGATGCTTGGTATAATATTGAAAAATACTGGGATTATGCAATGGTACAGGTCTCTATTGATGGAGGGGAAACTTGGGAGTCTCTAGCTAGTGAGAATACCTCTAGTCAACTTGATCCAAATGGGTATCCAGCCATTTCAGAAAACCTCCCTGGATATACTGGTTCAAGCAATGGCTGGATTCATGAGTCATTGGATATTAGTAAATATGCAGGGCAGGAAATTCAGGTGCAATTTCGTTCAATGACAGATTGGGCAACAAATTTGGATGGTTTTTTTGCGGATAATATTACTGTAAGAGCAGACGGTAAGGAAATTTTTAAAGATGGGGCAGAGACCGAGCCGAATTTCACCTTAGATGGGTTTAAGAAGCACGATGGAACTTATACTACAAACCATTACTATCTTCTTGAATGGAGATCTCACAATGGGGTTGATGAAGGATTGGCGCATATTCGCCGTGGGGCAAGCCTGATGTCTTATGATGAAGGATTGGTCGTTTGGTATGTTGATGAATCCTATGATAATAACTGGACAGGAGAACATCCGGGAGAAGGATTCCTAGGCGTAGTTGATGCAGATCAGCACACCAATTATTGGAGTGATAAAACCGCTGGATCGACATCTTACCAGTTACATGACGCAGCCTTCAGCTTAGATAAAACGGAGAAAATGTCCATTACTTATCCTGATCTATATAATATGAAGGATAATTTCACTAAACGTATTCCTCTATTTGACGATAGTGCAGACTACAGCAACCCGGGGCAGATAGATGCTGGTCGGAATATTCCAGAATACGGTTTAAAATTCCGAGTAGCGGGACAAAGCAATGATGGAACAGTCGGAAATATACTTATTTACCGTTAGGCAAGCAATAGTTGAAGTGTTATTAATACAAAGAACCTACCTCTCGTTCAGAGGTAGGTTCTTTGTATGAGGGGGATACCTTATACCCAGGCACTCATACCGCCTTTTACATTGGATACTTTTTCAAAACCTTGTTTCTTAAGCATTTTTGCTGCCTTCGTACTGCGCATTCCGCTCTGACAAATGACAACAACCTCTTTAGATTTATCTAATTGCTTTGTTTGGCCTGCCAAATTGGATAAAGGGATATTCTTAAACGGCTTTCGATTCTTTGCTTTAAACTCCCCAGGGTACGTACATCAATGAATTGAATATTTCTATCCTTCATCTTCTGCTTTGCATCGGAGGACTTTATATTCTCCACCCCTTTTGCAGGCATAAAACGGCTAAATATAAACGCGATTGCCAACAAGATTACTATCCATTGTACTATTTCCATATCTACATACCTCCTAGAAAAAATCCAGCCAAATTTTTATAGCTGTACCTAGTATTAAGATCGCCAATAACCATTGCAAGATTTTCGTATTGACCTTTTGTCCGAACTTTGCTCCAAGTGGGGACGCAATTAAGCTTGCTACAATCATGATTACGGCAGGAACAAATAAAACCTGTCCCGTTAATAACTTCCCAGTAGTGGAACCAATGGATGAAATAAATGTAATCGCCAAAGAGGTGGCAATCGTCATCCGAGTAGGGATCTTTAGTACAATAAGCATAATTGGAACTAAAATAAATGCTCCCGCAGCTCCTACAATTCCTGCACCAACACCTACAATAAGGGCTAATACAGCTGCAAGCCATTTATTAAAAGTAACCTGATCCAGCGGAATATCATCGAGCCCTTTTTTAGGGACAAACATCATTACCGCTGCGATAGTCGCAAGTATTCCATAAACAAGATTAATTCCTTGGTCTGTCATGAGCTGAGAGCCATAGCCACCTATAAAGCTACCAATAAGAATGCTAATACCCATATAAATGATTAACGTCTTATTTAAATATCCGCCTTTTCGGTATGCCCATACTCCCCCAATGGTTGCAAATAGAACCTGTACTGCGCTAATCCCTGAGACTTCATGCGCAGAAAAGGCAGACAGTCCAAGCATGGCTGGGATATATAATAGCATTGGATATTTAATAATAGAGCCACCAATTCCTACCATTCCAGAAATAAACGACCCAATAAATCCAATGAGGAAAATGGTTATTAAAAAAAGTATACTATATTCCATCAATCTACCTCCTAACTAAGAAAAGCGGAAGCACCCGTTTAGCAACGTACAAACTGGAAATCTTCTGCACGAGATAAAGGAAACACGATGAGCTATCTAGCGAATCGATGTTGACTTATCGTAGAAAGAAGATTGAAGTTTGGGGCTGCGCTAAATGCTCGCCCCCTCAAAACCTCTGCTAGTTGCTGGGTGCTGTAGTTGGACATGACTTCTGCGAATTGAAAGCTTCACAGAGTCTGCAACTTCCTTTCTTATCATCTAGAGAAGACCCATATTGCATGGGTCTTCGTCTTTTTATGCTTTCTTAATCCAAAATTTAAATACGCCATCTTCTTCCGCGTCTTGAACGACTGTATGGCCACCTGATTTCGCCCATGCTGTCAAATCACTCTTTGACCCTTTGTCTGTCGCATGCACTTCCAAAATCTCACCTGAATTCAAGTCTTCCATTGCTTTTTTTGTTCTTACAACTGGCATCGGACAAGCAAACCCTTTTGCATCTAAAAATTTATTTGATTCCATCTTAAAATTCCTCCTAAAAAATAATTTGTTTTTATATTTCTATACTATTTATTACGATCGCAAGGTTTTTAAATTCTTCTTACTTTTCTCTAACCTTCTACCGCACAGCGGTTTGGGCCGGATTCCATTTCTTTTTGTTCTTCCACTTCAGGTTTTATTTTCCCCATATTTGTTTGGCGTATTTCCTGATAAGCATTTGGCTGTGGTGGTAAATTCTCTGTAACCATTCTCCTGAATTCACTTTCATCTTCCACGTTCAAGCCTTCATTCTTTTTATATAGATCTCCTAATTTAGCAGCAACTTTTCCGCCTTCTCCCAGCTCCTCTGCAAATGAATAGTGTGCCGGAAGAACAAGCAGGTCATCGCTAAGCTCTTTATACTTGTTATAAAGTGTATGACGGAGATCTCCCACCCAATCTTCTGCTTTTCCTGCTAAGTCTGGTCGACCAATGGATTTCACAAATAGGATATCTCCTGTTAATAAATACTTGTCATCAATAATAAATGACGTACTCCCGATGGTATGTCCGGGTGAATAAATTGGATGCACAACAACTTTTGTATTACCAACCGTAATGTCTTTTCCTTCTTCTAATGCACTATAATCAAACGTAACCTCTGTCGCATCCTTCGGTGGCAAGTGATATGTTCCACCTGCTTTTTCAGCAAGGGCACGCCCTCCTGATATATGATCTGCATGTAAATGGGTATCGATTAAGTGCTTGATCTCCACCCCTTTGTCCGCAGCAAATGTCTCATAAGCGTCAATCATTCTTGCCGTATCAATAATGGCAGCTTCTCCATTAGACTCTATAAAATAAGAAAGACAACCTTTTCCGAGACGGACAAATTGATACAATGCTCCTCCACCATTTAAATCACCAATTTTCACTGGCTCAAGATGTTCACTCCAGGCCTTCATACCACCTTCCAGATTATACACTTTGGTAAATCCAGCCTCTTCCATCATTTCGGCAACCATTTGAGAGGATCCGCCTTTTGCACAAACAACCACAATTTCTTTATCTTTATCTATTTCAAGGGAATCAACACCGTCTAATAAATTAAAGTACGGCTCGTTAATAACCCTGATTTTGCCACCTTCAATTTTCCAATTATCATATTCATCTGTATTTCGGACATCCAAAATTAACAACTCTTCGTTCGCAATGATTTTTCGGGCTATATCTTTTGTAGTTACTGATTTAGACAATCAGATCTCCTCCTTCATTAAAATGATAATGTTATATTTGCATCCTTCGCGTATTCAATAAATGAAGCGGCTCCGCCTACTTCAATCCCATCAATAAAGGCTTCCTTTTCGAGGTTCATAACATCCATCGTCATTTGACAAGCAATTATTTTAATATTTAATTCCTGAGCTATTCCAACCAGCTCTTCAATTGAGGGTACATTTGCCTGTTTAAAGCCTTCTTCAAAATGTTCTTTTCCTTCAGGAAGTGGTAAATTTTTGTGTGCTTCCTTATGAATGAGGTTTAATCCTTCAAACGTAAAGAATATGCCTACCTCTGCATCAGACGCTGCCGCTGCAGTCGCCACATTAAAAACTTTATATGCATCAAATAAACTTCCGTTTGCAGCAATAATTGCTACTTTCGTGTTAGCCATATTCCATTCCTCCATAGTAATTAGTTGTTTTTATCTGTTGGCCCTTCCCATGTGGACATACCAGGTATGACATTCTTTACATTAGGAAAGCCTTTCTCTGTCAACTTTTGTGCAGCTAGATCACTACGGTTTCCTGTACGACAAATTACATGTAGCTCGTTATCTTTATCCAATTCTTTCATTCTTTCCTCAAGATCTCCCAGTGGAATATTAATTGCATTAGGGATATGGCCAAATGCGAACTCAGCTGGTTCACGCACATCCAATATAGTCAGATTTTCTCCTGCTTCTATTTTTGATTGAAGATCTAATAATTGCTCCACATCTTCGTGCTTTGTTTCTTGTTTTGTTTCTGCATCACTTGCTTTACGTAAATAATGCGTTAAAACTCCAGCTTCTTCTACCGTGCCAAGATATTGATGACCTGTACTTTCTGCCCAGGCTTTCATATCTGTGGTAGAACCTTTATCTGTAGCTTGGACTTCAATAACCTGGCCAGCTTCCAGGTTGGTCATTGCTTTCTTCGTTTTCACAATTGGCATCGGACATGCTAATCCTTTTGCATCTAATATTTCATCTACTTGAATATTCATGTTCATCCTCCTATTTCTTTACTTCTCCATTCCAATCAAGCATACCGCCAGCAACATTGGTTACCTCATAGCCTTGACTACTAAGAAATTCACAAGCTTTCCCGCTTCTGCCGCCTGACCGACACACAATAAAGTGATGTTCATTCTTATCCATTTCATTCACTCGTTCAGGTATTTCACTTAATCGAATATGCTTTGCCCCAGGAATCATTCCCTGTGCTACTTCCTCATCTTCTCTAACATCGATTATGCTTAACCCCTTTTCGGTTTCCATCTTTTTTGCTAGTTCTGTTGTAGTAATTTCTTTCATTTTAAACAGCCTCCGTTTCGTATTATTATTTACCCCTATAGGTATTAGTAAAGGTAAAATTTTTTAAATAAATAAATTAATATTTCCATCCTCTGCATCACCTATATATGCAGCAACTCCACCGTAATCAACACCATCCATCATTTCCTTTTGTTCAATACCCAGTAAATCCATTGTCATTGTACAAGCGATTAACTTAACATCTAACTCTTTCGCAAGATCAATTAGATCTGGCAATGGCATGGCATTATGCTTTTTAATTACCTTCTTAATCATTTTCGGGCCCATTCCCAAATAATTCATATTGGAAAGCCCCATTTTGTCAGCACCTCTTGGCATAAATTTGCCAAACATTTTTTCCATAAAACCTTTATTTACAGTGATCTGTTCATCTTTTCGAAGAGCATTCAAACCCCAAAAGGTATGAAAAATAGTTACTTCATGATCATATGCAGCAGCCCCATTTGCGATAATATACGCAGCCATTGCTTTATCATACTCACCACTAAATAGTACAATCGTTGTTTTTTTCTTTTCCGCCATTTATTCTCTCCCTTTCTGCTACCTTTACTCATATTACATATACGTGTACGGGTATTAATTTATTTCTAAAAAATGGGCTAGCTATTTGCTTCACCCACTTGTATTATATTAAAGGTCCTTTAATTGTTCGTCAAACCTCTAGCCTTATCTGCTCTTCACCAATAGATTAACCGCTTCTTTAATAAGCTCCTCTGTATTTTCCCCGTTTTCTTTTTCCTCACGAATGCACTGCTCTAGATTCGTACTGACAATTAAAGCAGCAGTTCGATCTAGTGCGTTTCGGGCTGCAGACATTTGAGCAACTACATTTTTACAGTCCTTTTGCTCTTCCATCATTTTAATAAGACCTCTAACTTGCCCCTCTATCCGCTTCATACGATTCATTACTTTTTCATCATATTTCATAGGAATACTCCTCCTCTTTACAATCATTTGATAAACATAAACAATACCCTGTTACCTCAATTCCTTTTCCTTTCAGAAATCGAGCAGCCAGGTTTTTCTCAACCAGGTCAGTACCAATAAGGATAATGCGTTTATTTGGTATTTCATGATAATGACGTTTTAAATAAGGTAGCGGCAAGCAATGTGCGTCTATAATAAAATCACGATTGGAGGTCTGGTAATCTCTTATATCCAATAACTGCACGTTTTCTTCCCGAGAAGCTGCGACTTCTTGTGGAGTCATTTGTTTTACTCCTCGGACAGGCATATACCGTTGATAAACGAAATACGTTGCAGCCATTAGTCCTAAAGCAACCAAATAAATCATCGCCTACCCCTCTCTTCTTTGTAATACATTTACTATAATATACCCCTATAGGTATTTTGTCAAACCCTTTTATTGTTGTAAATTATTTTTTATTATTTGCACCCGTTTTAGCATACGTTCGTCTACGCTTAATACCTTAAATGATAAGTTATTTCTTTCAAGTGTTTCTCCTTCAGAAGGGAAATAATTAAACTCCCTCAGTAAATATCCAGCAAGTACATCCTCTTCCTCAGGAATATCTGTATGAAAAATAGTATTCAAGCGATGTAAGGGGATTTTTCCATTACAAATAATTTCTGTATTAGTAACCTTTTCTACAAGTGGCTCATTTCCTTTGTCCATTTCATCTTCTATTTCCAGACCAAGTAATACTTCTAGAATATCTTCGTGAGTAAGAATACCTTCGGTGCCGCCATACTCATCTAATACAATTGCCATGTGTTTCTTTTCTTGCATCATTTTACGAAATACCCATTCAATGGAATGAAATTCAAAAACAATTAATGGATCCATATCACTGTATGATTCAAGTGATTCCTCCGGTTCAATGGACCAGGACAGTACGTATTTCGAGTGAAATACTCCAACAATGTTATCAATATCTTCCTCGTAAATAGGGTAGCGGGTAAACGGATTTTCAATTGCCATATTCCTCACTTCTTCAAAATCTGCTGTGTGTGGTAGGGCAACAATATCTACACGAGGTGTTTTCAATGCATCTTTTACGTTCAGATTATTAAACTCCAAGACGCCTTTAATCCGGTACGACTCGTCCTGCTTAAATATCCCTTCTGTTCTTGCAATATCAACCATTGCTCTAATTTCATCTTTAGAAATAGAGGTGCTGTCTTCCTGCCCTTTGGACAGAAATTTTATAATGAAGCCAGTCATTGCATTTAGTACAATGGTTAACGGCTTAAACAACAAAACAATTCCTTTGATAACAGGATAAATTATATAAGAGATCCGATCAGGGAAGGTCGCCGCAACGGATTTTGGTATTACCTCTGAGAAAATAATGATTACAATAGTTAATACAGCTGAGGCAACCGCAACATTTATTCCATAATCTATTGCTACCATCGTTACTAACGTAGGTAGTAAAATATTTGCGATATTATTCCCGATCAGTATTGTTGTAATAAATTCTTCCGGCTTGGACACCAGATTTAACAGTTTCTCTGATTTTTTATCATTATTATTCGCTTTGGATTGCAAACGCATTTTGTTTGCAGCAGTTAAAGCTGTTTCACTTCCAGAAAAGAAAAATGAAACAAAAAGTAGTACGATGATCGCGATGATCACTATTATATTCCTCCTTATGTTGACTCACTTGTTTCTATGATAAAGGAACCTGATTAATAAGAAAAGTACAAGCGCTTTGCTTTAGTTGAAGTTTCTGTGAACATAGAGTACATTCGCGCCCCAGAGCTGCATATGGAAGGATGGCACCTAAAATAAATAAGAATTAGCGCTCCTGTGGCAATCTTAGCTTAAGTTTTTTGCCTTAGGTACTTATTTTTCCCACGTGTTTTTGATATAAACCTGGTTAAAGTAATAGTACCCCATTTATAGGAGGCTCAACATGAAAAGCACACATGAATTTGTAGAGAAATTTAATGATACAAAAAGAAAAGATCAGTTAAATAAACATCGACAAGGGCATAATGACCCGGCAAAAAAACTGCCTAATAAACGCCATTAGTTAGTGCTTAAAGAAGGAGTGGGGATAGTATGGATAAGCAGCGCGCCCAGGAAATCATGGATTCCTTGGCAATGATTCAGGTCCATTATCATGGAATCCCTGTATATATTGAGGGTATTAACAATAAAGATGAAACAGCAACTGTTTTCCCATTGGATGAGATGCATAACAGTCAGCACGTTGAATTGCATGGGTTAAGCGAGAATAGAAGTACACCTTAGAAAGCAGCCACACCGGTTAATAAAAACTCGACCGAGTGAGAAAAAAAACCGAACTGGAGCATAATGTATGAGCCAGTTCGGTATAAGAAATCTACCATACAATATGTCACCTTCGTATACCCACGCCCCTATTGTTTATCCTTGTTCTTTCTTTCCAAGGTCATATACGCAAGCGGTCGTTCTGGATCAGACATCAGTTTCGCTACATAGGAGGTTGTTAAATGGTATCCTTCTTCGACTTTCTCCGCTAAATAATTTGTTCTTTCAAATAGAATGGAACGAAAATGGTCCATTTGGCGGGTGATTTTCTCTGTAATCGCTTCTTGATTTTCCATTCTTTCCAGAACCTTTTCTTGACTCACTTCATGTTCCTTCACTTTTTCTCCAATTTCCTTTTGCCATTCTGTCTGTTGCTCAACTTTTGAAGTAAGCTTTTCATTTACTTCCCTGTGTCTTTCCAATTTGTCCGCGATGTCCTGGTAGCCTGAAGTAATCTCATTAAGCTGTTGGTCATACGTTTCCTTTGATAAATAATTTTCTTCTATTAATTTCTGTATGCTCAGCTGATTACCTTCCAACTTTTGCAGTACTTTTATAACATCGTTCTCCAATTTGTCATGTGTATCATTTAACTCCTTTAGTTGATTCAATTGGGTCGTAATATCTTTCCACTGATGTGTTTGTTTATTACTCTGTTGTTCATAGAGATTTTTTAATTCATAGAATGATGTAGATAGTGACTTATTTACCCTTTGCTGCTCTTCAATCATTTCTGCCACATGGTTTTTTATAAACACCTCCTGATTAGGTGCTTGTATTCCTTCATTATTTTTATAAATATCACCATGACGATGATTAATATATAAACCCATAAACTACACTCCTTGATCAGTTAACTGTTATAGCTTATGCAATTTCTGGACTTTTGACATAGAAGAGGGAGGTCAGTGTTACTGGGGCATATTATGCTAAAATAACGGGTATAACATTGGATGGAAGGGGAGAGTTCACATGTTAAAAAAGTGGCTACAGAATTCCAATTATACAGTCGTTTTCACTGGGGCAGGAATGTCTACGGAAAGTGGGCTACCTGATTTCCGATCTTCTAACCAAGGACTATGGAATAAAAAAGACCCAAGCAAAATTGCCAGTACGGATGCATTAAATAATAATGTAAATGACTTTATTTCCTTTTACAGAGAACGCGTATTAGGTGTGAAAGAATATAGTCCACATAAAGGGCATTATATTCTTGCTGATCTCGAAAAACAGGGATATGTGAAATCCATTATCACGCAAAATGTAGACGGCTTTCACCAACAAGCCGGATCGAAAAACGTAGCTGAACTGCATGGTACGTTACAAACGGTTCACTGTCAGAGTTGTGGAGAGGTGTATAGCAGCCAAGAGTACGTAGATAAAGAGTATTATTGTACCTGTGGAGGTATATTGCGTCCTTCTATCATATTATTTGGTGAGACACTGCCACAGGATGCCTTTCAATTTGCCTTAGAGGAAAGCCGAAAAAGTGATCTATTTATTGTTCTAGGCTCATCACTAAGCGTTACGCCTGCTAACCAATTTCCTTTAATAGCAAAAGAAATGGGCGCAAAACTTGTTATTATTAATCGGGAAAAGACTCCCTTTGATTACTATGCTGACCAAGTTATTAGAGACCAGGCAATTGGTAAAGTACTAGCAGAATTAGACATGTAGGCATACTAAAAGCCAGAGACTCAAAAGGTTGGATACTTTACAAATCTCTGGCTTAATATGTTTTTTTAAGTTTTGTGTGGTTTCAGCCATTTAAGCCATCCATTTTGGAGGGGTATTTTTATCCCAGAATATTTCTCCAATTTCATGATGCTTAACAAAGTTATCTTCCTGTAAATGATAATGGAAATTAAACCAGTATCCTTCCAGTGGGCGGTTATCTCTACGAACATCAAACCTAGCTATATCTTCATTGGTTCGGAGATCATAGACACTGAAAATTTTTTCACCAAATCCTTCTGTCGGCTGCTGGGTGATCTCGAAATAAAAGTCATGATCTTCTTCTGTAACCAAGGTTTCCACTACGGTCTCCATTTCCTTAATAATCACAGCTAAAAACTGATCATCCAAGCGCTCACTAATTCTAGGTCCTAACTTGGTATACGTCTGTGCTTTAACATCCTTCTTTAACGCATCTATATGTAAGCTGTCTGTTGATAATCCTGTCGCTTCAGTTGGCCTGTCTTCCACCATTTTTGGAGAGAAATCTTCGAGATGATCTCCTTTAGAAGACAAGGCATCTTTATTGTTTTCTGCATTTGTGTGTATATCCATTTGTGGCACATACATGCCAAGCGTCATAATTGCAACAAGAACGACGGCTATTTTTCTCATCCAAAGCTTCATGGTTTCCAACTCCTCACTATACATAAATTTTAACACTTTTTCAGAAGTTGTCCACCATTTTAAAAATTTTTGCAAAATTAATTTATTATAAAAAGCCCGCGTATTACACGGGCTTTAATAACTTATTAGACAGCGCAGCGATTAGGACCTATTTCCATTTCTTGTCGGGCATCATCATCTGGGTTTCTTTTACCCATATTTACCTCTCTAATCTTTTCATGACTGTTCGGTTGGGGAGGTAATTGATCTGTTACAAGGTTTTGGAATTCATCCTCATTCTCCACCTGCAAACGATCATTTTGTCTGTAAAGGTTGTTCAGATCGGCTTGAACTGTCCCATCTTTATTAATTTCTTTCATATCACCAAAGTGGCCAGGCAATACAATTAAATCCTGAGATAATTCTGGATATCTTGCGTACAGCGTTTCATAAAGATCTTTTACCCATTCATCTGCTTTGCCAGCTAGATCCGGACGACCGATGGAATCGATAAACAACGTATCCCCAGTCAGTAAATATTGATTGTTAATGATAAAGCTGGTACTCCCTGGTGTATGACCTGGAGAATGAAACGCTGAAATTGTTACAGATTTACCTACCTCTATCTCTGTATTACTTGTAGTTGCCTTATAGGTTAAATCAATATTTTCCTCTTCATTTTCAGGGAAATAATAATCAGCACTTACCTTGTCTGCTAACGTTTTTCCTCCAGAGATATGATCTGCATGAAGATGGGTATCCAGAACGCTATGAATAGAAGCTTGTTTATCTTCTGCGAAACGTTTATAGATATCTGTCATTCGAACAGGATCGACCACTGCTGCTTCACCATTATTAATAATCATATAAGAAAGACAACCCTTACCAATACGTAGAAACTGATAAATTTCTCCTCCATCAGATAAGTTTGCTACTTTGACTGGTTCAAGATGTTCGCTCCATGCTGTCATTCCCCCTTCTAAGTAGGTAATATTTTCAACACCCGCTTTTTTAAGGGTTTCCACTCCATCTTGAGAGGATATACCTCTTGCACAAACAACATATATGGTTTGATCGTGAGGAAGCTCTTCTTTTATATCTTCTACTTCATCTTTTAGTTGTTTAAAAGGAACATTTATACTTTTTACGTTTTCTCCTTCAATTTTCCAATCAGAATAATCCTCTTCTTTGCGGATATCAAGGATAAACACCTTTTCACCATTAAGAATTTTTTGAGCTAATCTTTTAGTTGTCAGTGGCTTTACTTCCGCCATTACTGATCCCTCCATTTAAAAATTCTTTATATAAAACCTCTATAGTATACCCGTACCCCTATAGTTATAGATTTAAACGACAGAAAGGAAGAGATAGGATATAATAGTTCAAATGAATTACAACGGAGGGTGAGTAGATGATTAAAATAAAGGAGCTACAATTAAAGGAAGATATTATAGAGGCTTTTCCGATTATGAATGAGCTTCGTTCGCATCTTGATCTCGATTCATATATAGAACTGGTTCAAGAAGCTATAGAAAAAGATATGTACCACCTTGTTGCTCTTTATGAGCACGGGGAAATAGCTGCTGTCATTGGATATAAACCAATGATCACCCTTTATTATGGCCGGTTCATTTGGGTGTGTGATTTGGTTACAAAAGAGGATAAGCGTTCCAATGGTTTCGGGGAGAAGTTACTGTCCTTTGTAGAGAATTGGGCTAAAAAAAACAAGTATCAAGCTGTTGCTTTGTCCTCCGGTTTACAACGTACAGAGGCCCATCGCTTTTATGAGGAGAGAATGGCGTATGATAGAGTAAGTTTCGTTTTCAAAAAATTAATATAGAAGATAAGTAATTTGCCAATTAGCGTTAATTTTCAATTCCTAGAAAACCTCCGACTGGTAGCCTCATCGGAGGTTGATTTCGTCACTTTTCCCAAATTCTGTGGATAGTTGCCTTTCCATTAGCTATATTGAGCTCAAATACATCTGGATTTGTAAGACTGCTCCAATCTTCAAATCCATAATTCGGATCTATGTACATGAGAAGAAGTGATAGCAAATTTCCATGTGTAGCTAGGATGGTACTCGTATCATCTTCTAATTCCTCTATTACGGACACAATGCGTTGTGTTGCTTTATTACTCGATTCCCCACCAGGATATGTTAGTTCCAGATCTTCAAACGTAATTCGTAGTTTTTCAAACCAATCTGAAAGATTCTCTTTACTTAATACACGTTCAGCAAGTCTTGGATCAGTTTCTATCTCCATATCCCATTTTGAGGCCAACGCATCGACCGACTGTTGGGCTCTTATAAAAGGACTTGAGATAATACGGTCTGGTCGTTTATTAAAAAAAGCTGCTAATTGATTTGCCTGCTGCTTGCCTTGTTCTGTAAGCGGAGCTTCTGGTTCTTGCCCCTCTGCCTTACAATGTCTTACTACATAGATTAATTTACTCATGTTTTTGCTCCTTCTTTATAATGGTATAGTAAGCATTTTTTCCATGAAAGCCTGTACTCTCTTTTTCCCTTCCAAATTCAGGGCGGAAATTATCCACTCCTTTTCGCTAGCAACAAGCTGTTGAATACGCCTTGCTGCTTGTGAATGAGCTTCAGGGGTAAGGCTTTCAAAAATAGCTGTAATACTACTTACCATCTGTTCCGGTACAGAGGATGCTATTGTCTTTAGTCCCAGTTGCGCACGTTCAGGACAATAATGATGAAGCAATACCCTTGCCATATGTGTCATCACATGCTGCAGCATAGCCACAGACCATAGGTCATTCCCTCTGGAAGCCGACTTCTTATATTGAAACAAAAACCACACAACATCTATGACATCATCTTTGAATTCTTCTTCCGACAATCGTAAATTTTGTGAGCTTTTATACTTGTCTAATCTGCCTTCCGGGTCATATAGTACCGTAAAATAATCCTTCTGCTTAAATGATTGTTCCGTAACTGTAAAGAGGTCGAGGTGAAGGAGATTATTATATACAGCAATAATTTGTGGTGCAATAATAAAAATATCATCCCAAAATAATATATCTTGATATGCCTTAAGGTGCATGAGTCGCTTTTCCAGAAACAGTGCTTCATCTTTTTGGTCAACCAGGCAGTATAGATCAATATCAGAATGCTCGTCATGCTCACCTCTACCCATCGACCCTTTAAGGAAAATTGCTTTCACAAGTGGATCTGCTTTTAGACTCTCCGTTATTTTTTCTACAGCATCTTCTTGAAGCAAACGCCTTTCCCCCTTTTCTTATATAAATAAATATTACGCCATTATATACTTATACCGAAAAATAAAACAAGTAGTAAAGAAAAAAATCGGGCTCTCATATAGTTCTCTTCTCCGGCCAATTTTCTGCTGTTGCAGTGGATATTCCCGCTCTATTCTCCGGCCGAATACTTCACTCTAGTGCTGAGCTTTTCGCCTTCCATAAATGAAACCCGGAAGATACATAGCGTACCTTCCGGGTTTCGTCTTTAAGCCTGTCTTCGGTTAATTTTATCGCCATTACATGAAAACACGACTTTCTTTTCCTCTACATATGTTTCCATATAAACGGTTCTTCCCCAAAGCTGATAAATATATGGTAAGACATTTTCCAAATATTTCACATCCAGCTCTGTTCCTTCATAGCTGTGTACCAAGTATAATTCGCCATTACGCAGATAATCCCCATTCTCAACACAAATATAAGGAAACCCACCATTCACACGCATGGAAACAAGCTGTTCCCGCACATTTTTATAGTCCTTATCCGTAATTTGATAATTCCTTCCCTTTTTCTCAAAAAGGTACATATCTTCACGTTGCACTAATTCTTTTGTTAAATAATTGCGGATAAAGGATATATCCGATTCCATCTCTCTTACCTCAAAAATCTTATCTCTTCCCGAATTTTGCTTCACACCTAGCATTTTCATTTCCTCTGTGGGATTGTTGTAACGTTCTTCGATGTCCTCAAATATTTTCAAACCTAAATAATAAGGGTTAATACTCTGCTTGGATGGCTGAACAACACCTGCATTTAGCGTCGCAAATTCAATCGTTTCATCTGAGGAAAGATCCATTTCTCTTAATATCCGTTGATGCCAATACGATGCCCAGCCTTCATTCATAATTTTGGTTTCAAGCTGTGGCCAGAAATAAAGCATTTCTTCCCGCATCATTGTCAAAATATCACGTTGCCAGTCTTCCAGCTCCCGGCTATATTCCTGAATAAACAGCAGTAAATCCTTCTCCGGTCTAGGCGGGAACTTTTTGGTTTTTCTTAATGCAGGTAATCGATTGTTTTTTTCTTCTACCCCATCTAACTTCCAAAGGTCGTCATAAGGCGTTTTAGCAGCTTTCTCCTCTGACTCTTCCTCCTCCATATCATAGGACGGTAAATTTGGGCGTACAATAGATGGGTCTATATGCTCCTGGATGGCAAGGATGGCATCCAAAAACCGCTCTACTTCCTTCTTCCCATGGATAAGTTCATAATTTGCAATTCGTTCTGCAGTAGCAGTCATACTTTCCACCATATCTCTACGCGTATTGGAAAAACGCACATTATTTTTGAAAAAATCACAATGTGCAAGAACGTGGGCAATAATTAATTTATTCTGGATTAAGTTATTAGTGTCCAAAAGAAACGCATAGCAAGGATTAGAATTGATAACTAACTCATAAATTTGACTTAAACCTAAATCATATTGAAGCTTCATCTTATGAAATTGCTTCCCAAAACTCCAATGCGAAAATCTTGTTGGCATTCCATATGCACCAAATGTATAAATAATATCTGCAGGACAAATTTCATAACGCATTGGATAGAAATCAAGGCCAAATCCAGTAGCAATTTCCGTTATTTCACTGATCGCATGACTGAGTTCCTTTGTCTCATTCAAAATAGAATCCCCCCAACCTGACTTTATATAATTTATGCTTCTGCAAATAAAACATGACCCCTCCTGAAAAATGTATGATTATTTTGGATAGGGAAAACTTATAGTATAGGAGGGATTGAAAATGCATCAACAGTATTTATCAATTGAGCAATTTAATAAACTACTTTATAAATGGAATGGTAAAACGGTGAAAATTGCCAAACAGGAATTGGATGATTATGATGAAATCATAATGCGCTTAGATCGCATTTCCTATGAAACCGACACACGGAGACTGGATGATTATGAACCGATGCATTCCTTGCACCTAAACGGCATAGGCGAAATTGAAAATGCCTCCAATCATTTTGAGCCATTGCCTTCTCCATTGTATGAGATACCTTTAGAGGGCACTTCTCTATACCAGTTTGATGGAGATCGATTTTCAATCGTAACAGACCGGGCTATTTATACAATTGAACTTGCAGGTGAATGAAACAAGTGCCAGACATTTAGCGTCATGGCACTTGTTCCAATTATACGTTTGCTGTTTCTTTTTGGAAGAAACTCTTCAATGCATGATAGACATCATTTTTCTCTTTTAAAATATAATGGCGAAACTTTTCATCACTAATATTCTCATATGCTCGCATTAAGGTTGATTTTCGGCTATACCCATTCACTTCCCCATATCCAAACATGCTTGATACATCCATAATTTCATTAACTAGCTTGATACATTTTGGATTATCGGATGTGATATTTTCTCCATCTGAAAAATGAAAAGGATAAATATTATAGCTTGTTGGGTTAAATCGTTCATCAATAAGCTCCAGAGCTTTATAATAAGCAGAAGAGCAAATGGTTCCACCACTTTCTCCTTTAGAAAAAAAGTCCTCCTCCGTTACAACCTTTGCTTCCGTATGATGGGCGATAAAAGCAATCTCTACGGATTCATATTTTGAACGAAGGAACCTTGTCATCCAGAAAAAGAAGCTTCGTGCTATATATTTTTCAAATGTCCCCATGGATGCGCTTGTATCCATCATTGCGAGCACTACCGCTTTGGATTCCGGTTTGATAACGTCATTCCACGTTTTAAAACGAAGATCATCATTATAAATTGGGGTCAGCCCCGGTCTTCCTTCTGTTGCATTTCGTTTAATTGCTGTTAAAATCGTACGTTTTTTATCAATATTGCCCATAAGTCCCTTTTTACGCACATCATTAAATTCTACTTTTTCTGTAATTATTTCAGCTTGGTCTTTCTCCTGAAGGTTAGGTAGCTCCATTTCCCTGAAAAGAGCATCCTCCAATTCAGCTAGAGAAACCTCTGCTTCATAATAATCCTGGCCAGGCTGATCTCCCGCTTTCTTCCCTTTACCAGCTCCGTCTTCTCCTTGACTACTGCCGTCTCTGGCAACAATATCACCAATTTGACTATCTCCATCGCCTTGCCCGACATGCTTTGTTTTATCATAATTGTACCTGATTTTATATTCATCCAATGACCGTATAGGAATCTTAATGACATCACGGCCATTTGACATAATAATATTTTCTTCGCTAACTAAATCCGGCAAGTTATTCTTAATGGCTTCCTTCACCTTATCCATGTGACGTTGTTGATCCTGATAGCCTTTGCGATGGAGGGACCAGTTTTCCTGGGAGACGACGAAATTTTCCTTTTTCTCCTGCATACTATCTCCTCCTGTATAGTTGTTAAAAACTTACCTTCCAAGCAATTGATTGCTTTCTTTATACTATGCAGCTCGGCTCTAGTTATTGCACTTTTTAGAAAACTTAGGTGTAAAAAAGTGGACTGGAATTTTGGAAGGAAAGTGTTAGAAGAATAGTTATAGCAGGCAGCGGGGGTAAGGGACTTAGAGCAAAATAAACTTTCTATTCACTGATAATGAAACAGGACCAGCTATTTGCTGATCCTGCACAACTATATCGCTATCTATTTAGTAAACTTCCAACATAACGGAGCAATTCATTTGCTGATACGGAATTATAGCCATACTCATCTATTAATCTGGCAATCACTTCGTTAACCTTCTTGAGCTGGGACTCATCTGGTGTTTTGGATGAGGTAGTGATTTTCACAACGTCCTTCAAATCAGCAAACAGCTTCTTTTGAATGGCTTCACGCAAACGTTCATGGGAACTGTATTCAAAGCGTTTACCCTTTCTGGCGTAAGCAGAAATTCGAATTAATATCTCTTCTCTAAAGGCACGTTTGGCATTTTCCGAAATTCCAATCTGCTCCTCAATGGATCGCATCAGCTTCTCATCCGGATTCATTTCTTCCCCTGTGAGCGGGTCTCTTAACTTATTTTTATTGCAGAATGCTTCCACATTATCAAGATAGTTATCCATTAAAGTTTTTGCAGATTCTTCATAAGAGTATACAAAGGCTTTCTGAACTTCCTTCTTGGCAATTTCATCATACTCTCTTCTGGCAATAGAAATATAATTCATATACGTTTCTTTATCATCGTCAGAAATGGAAGCATGTTGATCCAGTCCTTCTTTAAGCGAGCGGAGCACATCCAATGCATTAATGGACGGTACTTCTTTACGAATGATTGTGGATGAAATCCGGTTAATCACATACCGTGGATCAATCCCCTTCATCCCTTCCACAGGGAACTCCTTTCTCAATTCCTCCACATCCAGCTGGTTAAAGCCTTCAACATTCTCTCCATCATACAACCGCATCTTTTTAACAATATCGACGCCCTGTTTCTTGGAATCCTCTAGCCTGGTTAAGATCGAGAATATGGCAGCAACCCGAAGAGCATGTGGAGCGATGTGCACATGTGCCATATCGCTATCCGAAATCATTTTTTCGTAGATTCGTTCTTCCTGACTTACCTGGAGATTATACGGAATAGGCATAACAATAATTCTGGAATGGAGTGCTTCGTTTTTCTGATTTGCAATAAATGAGCGGTATTCCGCCTCATTCGTGTGTGCTACGATAAGTTCATCTGCTGAAATCAATGCAAACCTGCCTGCTTTAAAATTCCCTTCCTGCGTTAATGAAAGCAAATGCCAGAGAAATTTCTCATCACACTTAAGCATTTCCTGAAATTCCATCATTCCACGATTCGCTTTATTCAGCTCACCATCAAATCGATATGCGCGGGGATCTGATTCGGATCCATATTCCGCAATGGTGGAAAAATCAATGCTTCCTGTCAGATCAGCAATATCCTGTGATTTTGGGTCAGATGGACTGAAGGTACCAATCCCTACACGTTTATCCTCAGAAAAGAAAATTCGTTCTACCTGCACATCCTCCATACGTCCTCCGTATTCTTTTTCCAAACGCATGGTATTCAACGGCGATAAGTTTCCTTCGATACGAATGCCATATTCCTCAAAAAAGTCTTTACGCAAGTGTTGTGGAATCAGGTGCAATGGATCCTCATGCATTGGACATCCTTTAATTGCATAAACTGCACCCTCATCCGTCCGGGAATATCGCTCCAGACCCCTCTTAAGCATTGTAACAATTGTAGATTTCCCACCACTTACCGGCCCCATAAGTAAGAGGATCCGTTTACGTACATCCAATCTTTTCGCAGCAGGATGAAAATACTCTTCTACGAGCTTTTCAATTGCTTCCTCCAGACCGAAAATTTCTTCCCCAAAAAAGTGTACATTCGTTTACCGTCTCTTTCTGTCAGTCCGGAGCTTTTAATCATATTATAAACACGGGAGTGAGCGGTTTGGGCAACTTCCGGTCTTTGCTTGACAATATCCAAATAATCCGCGAACGTACCTTCCCAATTCAACTTTCTTTCTTCTTCTCGATAACTTTTCATCTTATTTAATATACTCATATAAACACCCTCCATTAAGGTCGCGGTTTATTAAATCATATGCAGGCTATTATCTTTCCATGCCTGTTTGTTTTTCCACGAACCAGAGGGATAGGAGAAAAAGCGCAAGTGCCTGTATTGGACTATTTAGTCGCCCTTACTTCGCACACGAATAGTAGTCAGTTTTATTATGAGAACTTGAGTTAGCTACTCATCAGGCACTGTGAACATGCTAACCAAGAAAACAAGGTAAAATTTATCCAGACATTAGAAAACACGGATCATTTAAAATGACCCGTGTTTGTTCTACTTCTATATATTATCTAAAAACAGACGGATAACGTCCAGCCCACCAATCAAGGTTCCAAGGGAGCTACCTAAATTAGCTAATACAACAATGAGTAAAATTCTCGTAACCTTATTTTGCCAAAACCCTTTTACACTGAAAACGTCTTCTGCCAATGTTTCAAAATCACGCACATGTGGTTTACGTATATATGCTTGAACAATCCCGGCAAACCAACCTGCTGCAATTAATGGGTTCAAAGACGTAATTGGTGCAACAAGGAATGCTGTAATTACCGTTAACGGATGACCAAGCGCAATAATCGCACCTAGCGCTGAGAATGATCCATTCCATAACACCCAGCGGATCGTCTGCTCCCACCCAGCTGATGGGTTAGCATAAAATGTATATGCAATGATAGCCAGAATAATTAGCGGAATCGACCAGCCAATTAGTTTAGGTATTTTAGATTTGGGTGGCAATTCCATTAACTTATCTAAGTCATGATCTCGATGGATCTCTTTAGTTATACCAGGCACATGTGCTGCACCAAGTACAGCTACAACTTTATCCCCTGGTGCTTCTTTTATTTTTTGAGCTAAATATTGATCTCGCTCATCAATCAACGGTCTCTTCAATTTCGGAAAGCTTTCCGTAAAATCATTCAGAATCGAATTGATAGTATCCTGCTCTTCATTTTCTCAAGCTCTTCTTCTGTAATACTCTCTTTACTAAAAATACTGCCAATTACCTGCATTAGTAAGATAGCCTTACCTTTTAGCCCGATGCCACGCCATATCCGTGAAAAAGTTGTTTGAATGTTTCGGTCAGCAAGCACCAGATCTGCTTTTATTTCTTCTGCTGACTCCATTCCTTGAATCATTTCTTGACCAGGATTAATCCCAAATTGCTTGGCCATTCTTTTCTGAAAAGAAGAAATGGCAAGGTTCATTAAAAGTAATGTTGCTTTCTTATCTTTAATGACCTTAAAAATATCCATATCTCTCCACTGATTTCCTTCACGGATGGTTTGATAACGCTGTTCATCCAGTTCAATGCATACCGCATCCGGTTGTTCTCGCTCAATAACTTCCTTCACCTGTGTTGCACTGTTTTTTGATACGTGAGCGGTACCAATTAAAATCAATTCTTTTCCGTCTATATGTATTCGCGTTATATTTTCTTCTTCCATATATAAACCTTCCTTTTGTAAATCTACCTTTATTATGAAGAGGTACCTGCACTTGTTAATTTCAATTATACGTTAAAATTACAGAATTTTATACTACTTGCATAGTAGTTTCTGAAAAAGAGAATGTGAAGCAGCAGACTAGAAACATATACTTTACTGCACGAAGGTCTATCTTTTCCTCCTGCTAATCCCGCGGCTCTATAAAAACTTCTTCTCTTTCTATATAAAAAAAGTCGCTTCTCCCAAAGGAAAAACGACTAATAATTCGTCTAGGGGTATTATTTTCCTATCTCTTTCACGACCTCTATGGCAAACTCAGCACCATACTGACCGGCCTTTTCCAAATCTTCAATATCATCGTTGGTAACCTCTGAATTTGAAACGGTGCGTATAGATAGGTATGGAATATCAAAGCCTTCAGCTACTTGTGCTACAGATGCTGCTTCCATTTCTTCGGCATCTGTTCCAGCCTTTTCATGAAACCATTGAATTCGGTCTATTTCTCTATTCCATACATCTGCACTACCAATTTTTCCTTTCACGACGTTACCATATTCATATTTTTCTTTTACATTCCATGCTTTTTCCACTAGTTCTGGATCACTTTTAAATGAAGCTACTTCTTTTATATCCCCATCTTCTCTCATTTGGGTTTTCATAAAATGCCAAGAGTCTGGTTCCATCCCCTTCTCATCATCCAAATGATCTGTCTTTATACTACCGATATTCATAACTTCCGTTCCAATGATTGTATCGAACACATGAATGTTCGGATTATGCCCACCTGCTGTACCTTGATTAATAATCGCCTTGGGCTCATATTCATCTATTAATAGCGTTGTAGATGCAGCTGCATGGACCATTCCCACTTCTGTTCTGGAAACGACCACCGGTATGTCATCAATTTCACCTACATAAAAAGTATAACCACCTTGCTGCTCTGTTTTATAATCCTCCATCTCATCAAGTAATGCTGACACTTCCACATCCATTGCTCCTTGAACTGCAACTGGCTTTGTAGCATTCTCTTGTTCACTTGAAGAATTTCCTCCTTCAGCATTCGAAGATCCACAACCACTAATAACCACAACTGTTAACAAAATCGCTAGCAGTCCCAATGCCTTTAAACTAGTTTTCATATTAAATCCTCCTTAGGTTAAAACCGAACATTAATTAAAATATTATTGAAATAGTTCGTGATTAACATTGTATAATATGAATTAACCTTTTGCAATATATTTTACGTATGGAATTATGTGGTATATATCATATCTTATACAACGCACTTAATAGTAGGAGATAACAACGAAGTGCAACAGTAGGGAGAGGTAATCCACCGCGGAAAAATTCAACCATCAGTAATGTGAGCGTATCCGTCGTACCTATTCATAGAATATAAAGGATTGGTTTATACTACGTCAGTTCGCACTTTATCCATCCTTTAAATCATTGAGTACCCCAACATATTTAGAGAACAAAAAAAACGAGGAGGTCCCTTTGGGTTACCTCCTCGTTTCTTACCGCTCATTTATTCATTTAACTTTTCCGCTATGAAGCTGAACTGAAAGTCTTATTACAACAGATATTCAATATCTGTAACGATAAAGTTTTTCTTTCTAAGATCCTGTTCAATCTCATCTACAGTTTCCTTATTCACTTCTTCAGGTAGTACAATACAAACTCTTCTAGCATATTTAGAATCGTTATTTAACGAAATAACACTTTGCACGTTGCAATATTTATTTACGATTCGCAGCATCTTTGTTAGTGCACCGGAATATTCTACTGTGCCAATAGTTAAGGAGTAACTTCCATTATTCGCTCCCCAAGCATTTTCAAGTACTTGAATAACATTTCCGTTAGTTAATATTCCTTGAAATTCTTCGGCATCATTAATGATTGCTAAATAAGGAAGTCGTTTTATAGTTGAGAATACCTTAAAAAAAGGATCGTTTTCTTTAACAAAACCTTCCTGGTCACGAATCAGCCCTTTAATTGATTCTGTCAGTGGATGTTCTTCATTTTCGTACTCCAAAATATCTACTTTATAAATATTACCGACAAACTTAGTTTCCGAAGCATCTAACACAGGAATACAACGGTAGCCTGATTTTTCAATCGTAGCCTTTGCCTGCGCTACATTATCGGACTCTTTGGCGTAGACTACTTCCCGAATGTTTACATAATCATTTTTTACTAGCATGTTTTTGACCTCCCAAGATTTCTTTTTCTAGGAATACTGCTTCTGTCCATCTTGTGATGTATATGCTTGATTCTATAGTTTTATTATAGCATGTATTTCAGTGAACAAAGAGGCAAAGTAATAGAAAAATGAATTGCTCCATAAATTTGTGAAAGAAGTTACTTTTCATATGTCCTCATTACTTAGCGGTTTAATTTCCATATGGAATAGTTCAACGTTGACGCAAAGCCTACCCATCCCAGATAAGGAAGCATTAATGCTCCTGCAAGTCGATCCACCTTATAAAATTGAGTAGCACTCCACCCAATGGCCGCCATCATCATGCCAATTTCCAACAGTGCGGCGCCACGTAAATTCCATTTAAAGAATAAAAATGACCATAAAAAATTCAACCCCAGTTGAATGGAATAAGGAGTTATCACGGTTGCTTCGATCTGGCTGGTATCCACTTTTTCATAAGCACGATATTGGGCAAGGCCCATCATACTGTATAAGGAGGTCCATGCTATAGGAAATACTCGAGGAGGTGGAGAGAAAGCAGGCTTTTTTAATTTCTTATATTGTGCCTGTGTATCTTTATTAGCATAGTAGCCAACTAATGCACCACCTACTACTGGTATTAACACCCCTATTGCGAGACGCTTTTTATTCACCGTGCCATTAACCTTAAAAACTTCCATATGCACACTCCTATTCCTTCTGACTAATAGTGTTGATATTTTTCCCTGTTTTTACACAATTAAACTAGTTAGGTAAATACAGACCTTCAAAGGGAATGTCTTTAAAAAAGGAGGAAGCATAGAATGAGCGAGTTATTTAATCAATTTTTACCAAAAATTAAAAGCCTTCCATGTGATCGTATTCTTAATAAAAGTGATATTCTAAATGAAGCTTTTTTACTTCAAGAGGAGAAGAAATTAAAGATGTATTACTCTCCACACAATGAATATGTTAACACAGCTGCCAAAATTGTAATTGTTGGCATTACCCCTGGGTGGCAACAAACAAAAACTGCCTATGAAAGTGTAATAAGCAATCTCCCGTATCTGAGTAAGGCGGACCTTCTGCGAAAAGCAAAAATAGCTGCAAGCTTCTCGGGAACTATGCGTAATAACTTAATTCAGATGTTGGATGAATCCGGGGTGGCAGATGCATTAAATATAAATCATGCCTCTACCCTTTTCTCAACAAACCGAGACATCATACATACTACCTCAATCATTAAATATCCTGTTTTTTATAAAGATAAGAACTATACAGGACACCAGCCCAGGATTGACCAGTCAGAAGTGTTAAAACATTACGTATATACTGTATTTCCAGAAGAGCTTAACCTCATTCGTGAAGCAGCTCTGGTTATTCCGTTAGGTAAATCTGTTGAGAATACAATCCACTCCATAATATTTGATAGCAAGCATACACTTCTATCTGGTTTTCCACACCCATCCGGAGCAAACGGCCATCGTAAAAAGCAATTTGTTGACCAAAAGGAGCAGCTAATATCAACAATCAAAAATTGGGCAGATTAAATCCTGCGTTTATTAGTATGTTTAACTAAAAACATGCTGCTTAGCAATATCCGCAATAACCCCAAACTACAAGTAATGAGTATAGCTGGAAGTTGTGAATGCTATTTCACTTACTAAAGACAATTTCACATTATATTGTTATCAAAGTATCGAAGTGAGAAGGTTTTACCATTCTCGCAGTGTATGTTGTTATGTTAACTCGCATCTGTTATCCTAGATAAGTACGCGTCAAACAGGACCGGACCACTTTCTAGTAAAGAAGATTATTGTGAAATTATTCACAGAGGGAGAGATACTAGCCGACAAATTAATAAAAGGAGTTGATTTAATGGAATCGGCGAAAATAAATACAAATGAAGTAGAAGCAAATGCTCAAGACGATTATTCTTTGGACAAAGTCCCAAGAGACAAACGTACAATGGGGTGGTTTAGTGTAACAAACATTGCGTTTGGTATAGCTACAGCCATTTTTTATTTTCAAATGGGAAGTGTGATGGCACTTCAATTTGGAGCAATGAATGCAATCATTTCCGCTACGTACGCAATTATTGTCGCTGGGATTCTAGGAACATTTATCGCTTATTTGTCTGCTAAATCAGGCATGAATGTAAACTTATTGTCACGAGGTGGTGGCTTTGGTTACATTGGAGCGTCGTTGACCTCGTTTATTTACGCTACAAATTTTATCATGTATTGTGCTTTTGAAGGTCTTATTCTTGTTTCCGCTATTCATACCTTCTTCCCAGTTATACCCGAATGGGCGTTAATCGTGTTTTTCGGAGCCCTAGTTATCCCTCTCAATTGGTTTGGTATTAAACAACTAGATAAATTACAAAAGTGGTCTTTACCAATCTTCGGTATATTTCTTATTACCGCAATCGTTGTTTCTTTTTATAAGCCCTCTGGCTATGAAGGAGCATTTTGGACGTATATGCCTGAAGGTGTAGAAGTAGGCGGAAAAGCTCTCCTTATGTGTATAGGAATGCATCATGGAATTATGGGGCTAACTGCACTACTTGCATCTGACTATGCCCGTTTTCTTAAACCAAAAGATACGAAGCTAGGATCTCTGGCTATTGGTTTTATCCCGCAAATCTTCTGTTTTGGCGTGATGGGCGGTTTAGGAATTTGGTTCGGTGTACGTCTTGGTGATCCGAATCCCGGCGTGTATATCGTATTATTATTAGGTATGGGAGGCGCCTTGTTCACTTTGCTGACTCAACTGCGAATTAATGTTACCAATGTGTACAGTGCTTCGTTGTCCTTATCTAATTTCTTTGAAAATATCTTTAAATTCACACCCGGCAGACGATTTTGGGTAGTTGTTTCAGGTATCAGCGCTATCCTTCTTATGCTTGGTGGAATTGTAGACCATCTTGATACAGCCATGACCTTCCAAGGTGTATTTTTACTAGCATGGGCAGCAATTTTAGTGACGGACGCCATGGTAGTCAAAAAAATATTGAAAATTGGTCCGAACTTTTATGAAGCTAGACAGGAATTTTTATACAAGTGGAATCCAGTAGGTGTACTCTCTCTTGTTGTAGCAAGTGGATTAGGAACCATTGCTGCGTTAGGATACATGGGATCTTTCCTGGAAAGTACGGCAGCATTCTTCTCTGCAATACTTGCAGCTGTACTGACGGTTGGCATTGCTATTATTACAAAGGGTAAATACTATACCCATTCCATGCCTGAAGATATCCATGACGATGATCGAATCGCGTAATGCTTTATAAAGTATAGACATTGAATTGCACAAAGCACCCTCTCTTTAGCAGAAAAGAGACGGTGCTTTGTTTTAGTATCTTAAAACATTTGGATATTGTAACAATTCGCTGTTTAGGTAGAATGCGAAGTAACTTTGTAGTAGTTTATTTCATTTTAAGGAAGCGAATGGACCCATTGATTTCCACTGCAGGGGGACGCTTTCCGCTCCAATCAATTGGTATATGCTACTATTAATTAAATGCATTTAATAGCAGAGAAAAATATTTTTTATCTTTAATCGCTTTAGAAAAATTAACGTTAGCGAAGGGAAAATGCGGAGACATCAGCTGCCCCCGGAAAGCGCAGTATTTTTCCGTAGCGGTGCTATTTAGCTATTTTATATTAACTGGGAAATAAGTTTCCTCTAGTTCGGAGTTTCCTCTGAATCCGTAAAAAATGGGAATGTATAAGATAACGCTTATACATTCCCATTGCTTTTTTAATCTATTTCATCATTTCTTTAACAAGCTCTTTATTTCGAGCTTTAAACACTTCATTGTGGGAAGATACCATTCCGGTATTTTGGGCTTTTGGTTCAATATATTGCTTCGCCTTGTTCACTGCATTTGCAGCATCTTGAAATGCACCAGCAATTAGATTTAATTTACCTTCATGGGCTAAAATATCACCTGCAGCATATAGACCAGGCACTGATGACTCACTATTTTCGTTTCCATGAACAAAATAGTCATCCTTTATTTCAATAGGTAAATCACTCTGGCTAAGTAGAGAAGTATCGCGTTCATAGCCATGATTAACAATCACTTCATCAATCGGCAAGTAAGATACAACACCTGATTCAAGATTGGTAAGCTCTACCTTTTCAATTTTTTCATGGTTTTCATCTGCAATAAGCTTTGTTATTTGCGTATTAAAGAAGCACACGACAGAACTCTCTTGAAGTTGAGTGGATTGCGCTTCATGACAAGCAAAATTTCCTTTTCTGCACGTAATGAATACACGACTGGCAATAGGCTCTAATTCGTTGGCCCAATCGATCGCTGAATTTCCACCACCGGAAATAACGACGACTTTATCTTTAAAACTCTTTAATGATTTAACTGTATAATTTAAATTGGAAATTTCAAACCTTTCAGCGCCTTCAATTTCCAGCTTTTGAGGATTTAGTATCCCACTTCCAACCGCCACAATTACGGTTTTTGAATAGTGGGTTTCACCTGAAGAAGTATGTAGTTCAAAAATTCCTTCTTCATTCTTTGTGATTTTCTCTACCTTTTCACTCACTACAACGTTCGGATTAAAAGTTAAACCTTGCTCAACAATCTGATCAATAAATTTTGCTCCTGAAATTGGCGGTTGTCCTCCAATATCCCAGATCATTTTCTCCGGATACACGTGAACCTTTCCACCAAGCTCGGGTTGATATTCAATAATCTTTGTTTTCATTTCCCGAAGCCCACTATAAAACGCAGAATATAATCCAGCAGGGCCGCCACCAATGATGGTTACATCAAATAATTCATTGCGAGTCAATTGCGTCACTCCTCATCCACTCATTGTAAGTGAGTATCATTCTCATTTAACTATACACCCATTCTCATGAATTTGCAAATAGATATTGACAAACAATAGAACGAAATATATTATTTAAATTGTCAATAATGAGAATCATTATCATCGTTAACACGCATTTTTTATGGAGGTCATGCTATGTACCGCCTGTATACAGACGCACTTAATATCGGATATGGAGAGCAGTTAATTGTTAAAGATCTTAGCATCCAGATTCCTGATAAACAAATCACAACCATTATTGGATCCAATGGTTGTGGTAAATCAACACTTTTGAAAGCTATTACAAGGATCATTTCCCAATCATCCGGAAATGTAGTTCTTGATGGTAAAAATATTTTAAAAGAAAACACCAAACAGCTTGCCAGAAAAATGGCTATTCTCCCTCAGTCTCCTGAGAGTACAGGAGGTCTAACCGTCGGAGAGCTCGTATCATATGGACGTTTTCCTTATCAAAGTGGTTTTGGGAGACTGACTCGCCGAGACCAAGAAATGATCGATTGGGCGTTGGAGGTAACAGGAATAATTGACTTTAAATATCGCCATGTAGATGCCCTTTCCGGTGGCCAGCGGCAACGCGTTTGGATTGCTATGCTCTAGCCCAAGAAACAGAGATTATCTTCTTGGATGAACCAACAACATACCTTGATATGGCACATCAGTTAGAGGTCTTAGAGTTATTGCAACGCCTAAACAAAGAAGAGGAACGTACTATTATTATGGTACTTCACGACCTCAATCAGGCTGCCCGCTTTGCTGATTACATTATCGCATTAAAGGATGGAGAAATTGTAAAATCCGGAGACTGTGAAACCATTATGCAGCCAGATGTTCTAAGAGACGTTTTTCATATTGATGCCGAAATTGGCAGAGACCCACGAACAAACAGACCAATTTGCCTTACTTATAACTTACTACAAGGAGAAAAACAAAATGAAAAAGTTGATTCCACTGCTTATTTTAATGCTCGTACTTATTAGTGCATGCAGTAATGATCCAAATAATGATTCCGCTTCGGATAAGAAGGAAGAAACCAATGGAGATAAGAAAGAAACCATTACGTATCAGTCAGAAGATGGGCCTGTCGAAGTGCCTGCCAATCCTGAGCGAGTTGTCGTATTATCCACTTATGCTGGAAATGTTATGGCCTTAGACGTTCCAGTAGTAGGTGTAGATTCTTATTCAAAAATGAATCCGCGATTTGAGGATAAATTAGAAGGCGTAGAAGAAGTTTCAGAAGAAAATCTTGAAAAAATAATTGAACTGGATCCAGATCTAATCATTGGTCTTTCCACTGTGAAGAATTTGGATAAAATAAAAGAAATAGCGCCAACAGTTACCTACACGTATGGTAAAGTCGGCTATTTGGAACAGCATTTGGAAATAGGAAAACTGTTAAATAAAGAAGAAGAAGCTCAAGCTTGGATTGACGACTTTAAAGAACGAGCACAAAAGGCCGGCGATGAAATACGCAATAAAATAGGAGAAGATGCAACCGTCTCTGTAATTGAGAACTTTGATAAGCAGATTTATGTTTTTGGTGACAACTGGGGACGTGGAACAGAAATTCTTTATCAGGAAATGAAATTGAAAATGCCTGAAAAGGTAAAAGAAATGGCATTAAAAGATGGGTTTTATGCCTTATCGCTTGAAGTGCTACCTGAGTTCGCTGGAGACTATATGATTTTCAGTAAGAATCCTGACACGGACAATGCCTTCACAGAAACAGATACGTATCAAAATATCCCTGCTGTGAAAAATGATCGTGTATTTGAAGCAAATGCGAAGGAATTCTACTTTAATGACCCTATTTCATTGGATTATCAGTTGCAGTTCTTCAAAGATAACTTCCTTGGTGAATAAAACGTGAGAACAGTGTGCTAGTCCATACGATTAAATAAAGTAATAAAAAATCCTTAATTATACACAATCAGAAAATCCGAACTATCATTCATGTAAATTTGAATCGGTTCGGATTTTCATTAACTAAAAGAGCTCTCATTCTATATAACATCTGCATCGTTTACTTCTTTAGATTGTGGACATATGTTACATTTAGTAATAGTACCATTAATATAAAAATTTATGTTGTTTATTTTACATACTATACTTTACATAGAAAGATGCGATACATAATGAAAAGAACGAACAGAAAAATTCCCTTTCTATTCAGCTTTATACTTGGGCTTGCTATTTTAATAGGTATGTTCGTCATTGCTATGACATTTGGGGCTGCAGATGTTCAGTTTTCTCATGTTTGGCAAGCTATTTTTACAAGTTCAAATGAAAAAGGTATGTCCATTATTCGCGAGCTTCGCCTTCCCCGAGAGGTTGCTGCAATGTTTGTGGGTGCTGCTTTAGCCGTTTCCGGAGCAATTATGCAAGGAATTACGAGAAACCCACTTGCCGACCCGGGACTGCTTGGGTTAACTGCAGGTGCGAATATGGCATTAGCAATCACGCTTGCTTTTTTACCTGGAACGGGATATTTCGGTATTATGGTTGCCTGCTTTATCGGTGCTTCTATTGGAGCAGGAATGGTGTTTGGAATTAGCGCAATAAAAAAAGGCGGATTTTCACCATTTCGAATTGTTCTTGCGGGTGCAGCTGTCTCTGCCTTTCTTTACGCGATTGCAGAAGGTGTAGGCATCTATTTCAAAATTTCCAAAGATGTATCAATGTGGACTGCTGGTGGTGTCATTGGCACATCGTGGGGCCAGGTTCAGGTAATCGTTCCTTTTATTACAGTTGGAATCATCATTGCCCTAATGTTATCCAGACAGCTTACCATTCTCAGCTTAAATGAGGAAGTGGCTATTGGGCTTGGGCAGAAAACAACGTGGATTAAAGCTGTTTTATTTATAATCATTACGTTGCTTGCTGGGGCTTCAGTAGCACTTGTCGGAAATATGGCCTTTATTGGTCTTATGATCCCACATATCGTCCGTGCCTTGGTTGGAACCGATTATCGGCTGATTTTACCTATGTCTGTTTTAATTGGCGCTGCTTCATGCTTATGGCAGATACACTTGGCAGGACAATCAACGCGCCTTTCGAAACTCCAGTCGCTGCCATCGTTTCCATTATGGGGCTCCCATTCTTTTTATTTATCGTACATAAAGGAGGGAAAGCATTCTTATGATACATCCTTCCTTGCTGCGAAAACAACGCATGATACTAATTTTATTAATTTTCCTCATTATAATTACAATTATTATTGGGATGGGTATTGGTGGAACGAGCCTCTCATATGACAGATTACTTCCTGCATTATTGGGAAATGGAACATTTAAAGAGGAATTTGTGCTTTTTTCGATACGTCTTCCCCAAATAATCATTACATTATTAGGTGGGATGGCATTAGCCCTATCTGGGTCCATTTTACAAACGGTCACAAGAAACGACTTAGCAGACCCGGGAATTATCGGTATTAATTCAGGGGCAGGGGTTGCGATTGCTATTTTCTTTCTATTTTTCCCAACGGAGGGTGGCTCGTTTGTATATGTTCTGCCCCTCGTAGCGTTTTTAGGTGCTTTCATTACTGCTATATTCATTTACCTCTTCTCCTACAATAGAAGAACAGGAATTCAACCTGTGAAGCTCGTACTTACAGGTGTTGGATTTTCCATGGCACTCTCAGGAATTATGGTTGTACTTATTTCGTCTGCTGAGAGAGAAAAAGTAGACTTCATTGCGAAATGGTTGGCGGGAAATATCTGGGGGACAGATTGGCCATTTATTATTGCATTACTGCCTTGGCTAATTATTCTTATTCCCTTTGTTTTATATAAAGCCAATCGTTTAAATATCCTTGGGCTGAATGAACCCGTAGCTATTGGACTCGGCATTTCGATTGAAAAAGAAAGAATTGTTGTTTTACTCGCTGCAGTGGCACTAGCAGCGTCCGCTGTATCTGTAACTGGGGGTATTGCGTTTGTAGGTCTCATTGCACCACATATTGCCAAAGCACTTGTAGGGAGTCGAAACCAGCTCTTTATTCCGGTAGCTATCTTAATCGGAGGTTGGTTCTTATTAGTTGCAGATACTATTGGGCGCAATTTAATCGAACCAAATGGAATCCCTGCTGGAATTATCGTGGCCTTAATTGGTGCACCTTATTTCATGTATCTATTACTAAGAAAATAGGGAGAGATTGTGGCAAATGTTAGTGCATACACGTACCCACTAAGAGCCGTACATTAACGAGCAGGCACATGATCAAATGTACCTGCTCGTTTACTAGCTTGGGTAGTAAGCTTGTATTTTCTCCTACTTTATTTTCGTCGACTCTTCAATCCCTGAAAGTATGATCTTCAATAAAAGAATGAGCAGCATAAAGGAGAACAATGGTGCCAGGACAATCCAAGGATGATGCAGAAATTCCTTATAGGAGGAGCCGATCAAACCGCCCCATTCATTCGTAATGGAAAGCAACACACTCGTTTCCTCTGTCATATTTATTTGTCTGCTGCCACCAATAAAAATGCCTAATACACCCAGATGAATTAATAATAAGAGTAACTGTATATTATTTTGAATGAAAAAAATCCCAATCCTCGCTTGATGATTCGCCAAATGTGTTTCTTAAAGATATAAAAATTACTCACACCTTGCAACCTCGCAATTTTTATATAGTCCATTTGGAGCTCTCCTTTTATTTCGTCGCCAATTAACAAGGCTAATGGAGGTGTACCAATTGCAATTAGTACTAAGGCAAGCAATAGCATAAATTGAAGACTATTTTCCTGAAAAACAAAGAGCATTGGTGCAAGCAGAAAAAAGACAATAATAACAGGTGGTATAATATAGGCAATCTCCACGGCCCGTTGTACCAAATTTCTAAATCGATGAATATAAAACGCATAAATGAGCGCAAGTGCTGAAGATATAATAAAGCGAAACAAGCAGACAATAGTTACAAATAGTATTGTATATTTAGCCCCTGCTAATAAGTTATATAATAAAGGCTCTCCTATATTATTCGTTCCAAAGGGAGGCAATTCCATTGGAGAATAAGGTGGCTTGGCAATTACATTTCCGGAATCGTCCAACATAAGAGTTGGCGCCTTTTCATGTGAAACAATCAGGTCGGGAAAGAAACTAAAAAATACAAGGAACACAACAAAGCTGATTCCCCCAATTATTTTTAGATTTCCTTTACTACTCCACACCCTCATCACCTACCTCACCAAACGTCCATTTCGTTACAATAAATTCGCCCAATTTTATAAATAAATATAACGGAAAATACAACAGAACGAGAACCCACATCAATATACGGAAATCTCCAATACCATATACTTTAATAAAGCTCATGATTCCGCTTAAACGAAGGATTATTTCTAATATTAATAGACTGGAAATCATGTAAAGAAAGATATTTTTGGAGTATTGAATCAGGGTCAAAAGTGTATTTCTGAAAAGGTGAATAAAAAAGATATAGCTTTCCCTGAAACCTCTTGATTTAGAGAATAAGTAATAGTCCTTGGTCTTTTCTTCATCAATCCCAGCAGCCATATATTTAAATAGAAAAAGACTTGGTATAGAGCTTAAAGCGAGGATGGGCAGTAGATATATTGTTTCTCCACCAAATTCGTAAATTCCCAACGAAATCCCTGTTGTTTTGAAAATCCAAATAAAAAATTGAATGGATAGTAAAACAATTAATACATCAGGCATTGCTTCAATGACGAATAAAACACCTGATACTACTTTTTTTAAAGTAGCTGTCAACATGTGAAATAGATACGTAAATAAAATTGCTATCACAATGGATAAAACGAGGGAGCCTATGATAATGACTGTAGAATTGAATAACTCGTCCGCCACAGCCGAAAAGAAAGTTACTTCTTCTCCATTACTTAACGGAATAATTATCTTCTGTGGTTGAAACAAATAATAAATGCCTGACCCTAAACTTCTAAAAAAGTAAGTAAGGCTTTGAGTTTGAAATAAACCGGGTGTACAGCTGATTAACAATATAACAACTAGAATAAGAATAATTTCTTTGAAGAGCTTGGCTATATTTATTAACATACCTACTCTAAGCCCACCTGATCTTTACTGGAAAGCTTGCCGTCTCTGAATCTTAGAGTTATCCCGGAATTTGGTGCGGCACCGTTCCAGCTGTACATCGTGTTCTCATCGATATATTCAACTTCTTCTTCGTTATGTTCTTTGAAATTAATCAGATCCGGTTGGCCCAACATATCAATCACATCATCAAATTCCATTCTGTTTTCCAGTTGATTATACTGCTGGATGGTTACAGGGCCATCAGGGCTTTGACCAGCACCTTCCTCACAACTTGTCAGAAAAATAACAAATGCTGTTAATACGATAAAAAACCAATTCATTTTTTTCACAGAATTCCCCTCTCCACTAATTTTTTGTTTGTTTTGTATGTCTATGTAAATGAATTAACATTATCTGTATTTTATCATACTATTTACCAATTTATTTTAAAAAAATGAATTTTATGATATTTAATGCCGATTTAGTAAGAACCAACTATATAGAGAGCAAATAATTTTAAATGTTGATAATAGAATGCATGCTAAAAGGCTCTCCATCTCACCTGTTAGGTACTGATTGAAGAGCCTCTCTAATTTTTTTATTCAATTTACTTCCATTCAAAAGGTGTTTGCTGGTAAACATAATAATTTAACCAATTGGAGAACAATAAATGTGTATGTGCTCGCCACGTATGAGGCGGCTTTTTACTGACATCATTATTTGGATAGTAGTTTATTGGAAGATCGATTTCTAATCCTTTGTTACAGTCACGTTCATATTCCTCAGCAAGTGTTGTTGCATCATACTCCAAATGTCCAGTAATCATAATGTGGCGTCCATCCGCTGACATAATAATAAACGCTTCCCCATCCTCTGTAGAAGATAGTAGACGTAAATCAGGGTGTTCCCGTATGGCTTCGGTTGCAACCGTAGTATGCCGGGAATGGGGCGCTCGGACAACTTCGTCAAAGCCCTGAACAAGTTTCTCAGTTGGATCTGTTATGTCGTGGGTGAATATGCCGAAATACTTTTTTGATAGAGCTTCTTTTTTAATGCCGTAATGATGATATAATGCCGCCTGAGCCCCCCAGCATATATGTAAAACTGAAGTCACATGCTGCTTTGACCAATCCAGTACCTTTTGGAGTTCCTCCCAATATGTCACCTGTTCAAATTCAAGCTGCTCAATCGGGGCACCAGTAATAATCATTCCATCAAAGCGCCGCTCTTTAATTTCATCAAAGGTACAATAAAATGTATCCAAATGAGACTTGCTGGCATTTTTAGATTCATGTGTAGCCATTCGCAAAAATGTAATATTTACTTGTAGTGGCGTATTTCCCAGTAACCTTAATAGCTGAAGCTCTGTTTTTTCCTTTTGCGGCATTAGGTTCAAAATTACTATATTTAATGGGCGAATGTCCTGTGTTCTCGCTCTGTCTTCATCCATCACAAATATTTTTTCCTGTTTCAATGCTTCGCCGGCAGGCAATTCTTTCGGAATATTAATTGGCAATAGTATCTCTTCCTTTTTGTGTTTTCTGATAATTTACCTTATTATAAAGTTTCAAGGTAATTTCAGCAACCCAATTGTATATCTTATTGTTGCCTTCTATACTGAGTCTCTAAATTGAAAAGCTGTAACAGTCCCTCTTTTGGATTCTGCTACCTTCTTTTTGCATTTTTTCTATAGGATAAACGGAGTTAATAAGAAGATGCACATAATCCTCTACCAGTTGAGCGTTGTACGAGTATATCATTCTAACTTTTGTTAAACTAAATATATTGTAAATTGGAAAAGAAGGCGTTGATAAAGCTTATGAGAATATGGAAAAAATATAAGGATTCCTCCTTTGTATTAAAAATGGCCATTGGTTTTCTTGCTGGTGCCCTTGTTGGAATTCTTTTTGGTAAAGATGCGTCTATTATTAGTCCGCTTGGTACGTTATTAATTCATCTGTTAAGTTTAATTGCCATACCTGTTATTTTTCTAACGGTTGTACTGGCTGTGAATCAAATGAATATTAAGCAGCTGGGCAAAATTGGCGGCAAGCTTATTTCTTACTATATGATGACTACTGCCGCCGCTGTACTTATCGGTTTGGCACTTGCTTTGTTTTTCCGACCAGGCGCGAATCTGACCTTACCTAATGCCGATGTAGAAAAACCGGAGACGCCCCATATATCTGATGTGATTCTGGGAATAGTCCCAGAGAATATATTTCAGGCGTTTACTGCCGGTGATCTTATGTCCATTTTATTTTTAGCTATTATTATAGGTATGGGAATATCCACGATGAAATTTTCTACTGAGGAAAAGATGCGTAATTATGGAGAAATGTTGGATACATTTTTCAATGCATTGAATGAGCTATTCTTTAAAATCTTGAAAGGTGTGCTATTATATGCACCGATTGGTATATTTGCAATAAGTGCACAGGCTTTTGGCAGCCAAGGATGGAGTACGCTAGCTTCCCTTCTCAAGTTAGCCGGAGTATTTTATCTCGGTATTCTCATTCTCTGGGTAGTCGTTTATGCAGGTTTCCTTAAAATCTCAAAGACTCCTGTATTTCCTTTCTTCAAGAACACGAAAGAAGCTTACACGACAGCTTTTTTCACATCAAGTAGTATTGCTTCCTTACCTGTAGCGATTGATGCAGCTAAAAAGGCTGGGATATCAGAGCGCACGGCTAATTTCGCTCTGCCTTTGGGAGCAGTTTTCAACTCAGATGGTGGTGCGTTACGCATGGGGATCTCCCTTGTATTTGCAGCCAACATTACGAATCTCAGTTTATCACCAACGGATTTCTTCGTTATTGTTCTAATTGGTACGCTACTATCTATTGGAACTGCAGGTGTGCCAGCAGCAGGGCTTGTTACATTGTCTGCCGTATTAAGTATGTTTGGTCTTCCTCTGGAGATAGTTGCACTCATTGCTGGTGTTGATGCACTCATTGGCATGGGAGGAACCGCTTCGAATGTGTTAGGTGATATCGTAGGCGCTGCATTTGTGGACCATACCGGAAAAGAAAAAACAGCAACGTAAATCAGATTTATTGCACGTTGGGGTGGAAAACTTTATCTCGTGCATTCATAGTAGGAATGATAATAGGAATGCTGCAAACTAATGATTATCCTAATTTAAGGAAATGGATAAACTCAGTGATTTCCGCTGCAGGGGGACGCTTTCCACTTGACTTTTTTAAATAAGATATTGCAAGGGTATCTTGCTTGTACTTGACGATGTTAAGCGAGCGTTTTCACTAAATACTAAAGTTATATATTGCTACAAAGCAAAAACTAAGCGGAGGAAAATACGGAGACTTCTGGGGGAGATGAGGCATAGGTGAGACCCCGGAATGCGTTAGCATGAGGAGGCTCATCAGCCGCCCCCGAAAAGCGCAGTGTTTTCCGTAGCGGTGGTGTAACCAGATTAATATTTTAGTAATCTTTCAAGCAACAAAGCTTTTCAAAGTTACTTCGCAGTGTATATGTTTTACAAATCATTGATTTTTCCAACATACAGACCCATAAATTAAGCAAAAAAGCTCTTTCTAGGCAGAAAGAGCTTTTTTACTGTTTAATATCCAATTACATCATTATTTTTAACTAATAAAGGCTGTAGCACGTGGTGAAGAGCTACTCTTTCTTCCTGATTTAGTGGAATCATCGGTAAGCGTACATGTTTTTCTTGGAGAATGCCAAGCATGCTTAATGCTTCCTTCACTGGAGATGGGCTTGGTGCGGCAAATAAAGCTTCATCATTGGAAGAAGCTCACGATGCATTTCTGCCGCTCCTTTGACATTGCCTTGTGTAAAAGCCTGGACCATATCTTGCATTTCATTCCCTAGAATATGGGATGCAACGGAAACAACGCCATTGCCTCCTACAGACATGACAGGAAGTGTCATCCCATCGTCTCCACTGTAAACGGTAAAGGAATCGGCTGTGCGCTTGATTATTTCTGACACAGCATCCAAGTCACCACTTGCTTCTTTTACTGATACAATATTATCTATATCCGAAAGCCGGACGATTGTTTCAACAGACATGCTGACAACACTTCGACCTGGTATATTATAAAGCATTACCGGCAAGGAAGTATTTTCAGCAATTGCTTTAAAATGCTGATAAAGTCCTTCTTGTGACGGTTTATTGTAATATGGACTTACTAGCATGATGGCATCCACACCAGTTGCCTCTGCTTGTTTCGTAAGCTCAATAGAGCCATAGGTATTATTTGAGCCTGTACCTGCAATTACTGACACTCTCCCGTCCACAACCTCACTAACGAATGAAAACAAGCGTATTTTCTCCTCATTAGTTAACGTTGGCGACTCACCTGTAGTGCCTGCTACTACTAATCCATCTGAACCATTTGCAATTAAATGATTGACCAGCTTTCTTGTAGCTTCAAAATCAATTTCTCCCTGAGGAGTGAATGGGGTTACCATTGCAGTCAATACCTGACCAAAATTCATGATCCTCACACCCTTTTCTATTATTAATTGCAGAGGTGTTTAGAGCTATTAATCATCAGCAAAAAACAGCAACGAAGGGTCGCTGCTGTTAGAAACATATTCGATGATTGTTTCCTTTACGATAGCCCTCCATATAGTCACCTATATGACAGTCCTGTATTTATTCAATACAGACCCAGCCTTAAGATATATGAGCTTCTTAAAGCTTCGGCAAATTCCCCTTTCCACAATGTTCACAGGAACCCATTTTCCTCCGATTGTGTACTGATGTTATTTGCACCTCTATCCCCAAATCGATTATATAGAAATGGGAAATTATTTAATTGCCTTAACTATAGCAGAAAATGCCAAGGTCCGCAATTATAATTTATATACCCCTTTTAACCGATAATGACACGTTCTTTTGGATTATCATAGGATACATCTCTATTTCTCCGATTAAATAATAAAATAAATGACAGAATTCCTATTCTTCCAATGAACATAAGCGAAATGATTATAAGCTTTCCGACTGTGCTTAAATCAGCCGTAATCCCCATGGAGAGACCGGTTGTACCGAATGCAGAACATACTTCGAACAGGATCTGCAGTGTAGTAAATGGCTCAATTGCAGATAAAATAACAGTCGCCGAAAAACAAATAAGGATGGCTAATAACGTGACAATTACTGATTTTCGCTCATCCTCTTCATGAAGCTGCCTGCCAAAAACTCGGATCTTTTTATGCCCTCTGGCAAAGGAGATCAGCATAAGTATATTAACTGCAAAGGTTGTTGTTCTTACTCCACCTCCTACAGAACTTGGCGAGGCCCCGATAAACATTAATAAACAAATAATCAGTAATGTAGCTTCAGAAAACTGACTTACATCCATCGTTGCCAGTCCACCGTTTCTAGTTGTGGCAGATTGAAAAAACGCATAGAAAAAGGATTCATGCCAGCTCTTGCCAGACAAAAAATGATTTGCTTCAAATACCAGAATAGCCAGGGTTCCAAATACCATTAAAGAAAAAAACGTGATAACCGTCAGTTTTGTATATAAAGAGAAGTGATGTCTCATTTTCTTTTTATCCAGAATATAACTTTTTAGTTCAATTAACACCGGAAAACCAATAGCTCCTAAAGTTAATAAAAGAATAGTCACAAACTGAACAAAGTAATCATTAGCGAATGGAATTAAAGAATCCCCCGTTATATCAAAACCGGCATTCGTCGTAGCACTAACAGATGCAAACAAACCTTGCAAGTATGCTTCCTGCCATGTCGGGAAGTAATTTAAAAAATACGTTCCAAGAATTAGTGCGCCAAAAAATTCAATAAGAAGAATAATGCCTAAAATCTGTTTCATTAATGTGACAAGTCCGGATAAGTTCGTTTGATTTTGATCTGTCATAATTAATTGTCTTTCTTTTAAACCAATCCGCTTCCGCAATAGTAACCAAATAAACGTCCCAAGGGTCATAATTCCGATACCGCCAAATTGAAGAACAAACATTAATATAAATATCCCTGTAGTACTAAATGTATCTACAATAGGTACAACAGATAAACCAGTAACACTTACAGCACTTGCTGCAGTAAAAACAACATCGACAAAGCTCCAACTCACACCAGGCTTAAGCGCAATTGGTAAGCTTAATAAAATAGTTGATACAATGACTGCTAATAGATAGAATGATACGATAAGCTGTGCTGGTTTTAAATGCAGCTTGTTTAGAAATTTGACCAAATAAAACCCATCTCCTCCATAAATGGAATGATGACTTATTATACTGCTATAAGACTTCCTTTTCCAGTGTTTCTTTGCCAATTAAATAAAGAATACTTACTTGTAATTTAAAATTCTTCACTTTAACAACTCTGCTAAGAATTCACTAAACCAAATTGTACATTGATACGTTTGCTTCCACTCAGGTACGCCGTCCTCTTGGGCCCAACATGCGTAGAGGGTAGATAGCGCCACTGCTGCTTTTAACAGCCGCTTCTCCTCCAGTTGAAGAAGCTCACTTAATCTTTTTACCCTATATCGCAACACATATCTCTGATTTGACTTCCCTTCCAATTTATTAATCAGAAACGACACTGTATCATAATACTCATCTCCAATAACTCCCTTTGGATCAATGGCCAGCCACCCTTTATGCATTGAATATAAAATATTTTCATGATGTAAATCACCATGTAGCAATGCTGCTCCTTTCGTCGTTTGGTTTATCTCTTCTATGTACTGTTCAGCCAGAAGTAGGTGTTCTTCCTTAATCCTATCTCCTTCTCTATAGGTTTTACGATATGTTGTAATTCCTTGAAACCAATCTGCAATGAACGGTGTTTGCTGCTTTTCCTGTCGAGGTATTGGTCTGCGAATTGCCTTCCACACGTTTACAAATTGCTCTAATTGCTCTTCTTCCGTTTCTAATGTGTCAAGCATAGTACCCGGTTGTAGCTGTTCCAGTAGCATAACCCCCTCTTCTGGTACAGCTTTTATTACACGGGCACAGCCTGTCCCATTATAAATTTGTACTGTGCGTATTTCATTAGCAAAGTCAGCATTTGGCACCCCAAGCTTCAATATATAAGGATTCCCCTCTGTATCTGTCACGTTTAAGACATAATTGTAAGACAGATTCGTTACCGGCCCATGATTAACTAGCTTCCACTTATGTAAATAGATATCCACCCGCTTTGGTAACAGGTTTAACCACTTTTCCCCTTCCTTGCCGAACGCATTATTTATCTTTGTTTGAAATGCCTGGGGCATTTGCATGTTTCTATTCTCCTCCACCCAAAATCCGTTTTACTTTACTCTAAACGATATTGACACATATGGAAAGCGCATACTTTTGTTTATCGCATTAGTCTTTAGGCAATGGATATACTAAATAAATAATTCATTGAATTAGAAAGGGTTATTTTATGCAAGATTTGGATTTACACCATGTATTTGAACTTGGCCTGATTATGATTATGATCGCAGCAGGCATTACTGCTATTGCTAAAAAATTCAAGAAACCATACCCTATTGCACTTGTTATTGTAGGAGCCATCATCGGATTATCAGATATCACCGTTTTAAAACCATTAAAGGACTTCATTACAGAAGGAGAAGTGTTTAATTTTGTTATCATCACATTGTTTCTACCTGCTTTACTAGGTGAAGCTGCATTAAAGCTTCCCTTTTCTCATTTGAATGAAAACAAGGCACCAATACTAACGTTAGCATTTGGAGGGACATTCTTATCCTTTCTCATTATTGGCTTTTTATCAATGGGCTTATTGGACTTCCCAATCGCAGCCGCTTTCGTATTTGCGGCAATTATGAGTGCGACTGATCCTGTCAGTGTCCTCTCCATTTTCAAAGGCCTTGGAGTAAACAAAAAGCTGGCAACCATCATTGAAGGTGAAAGTTTGTTTAATGACGGTCTGGCTGTTGTTTTATTCAATATTTCTGCCTTTTCCCTCATTACCTATCTTGATTTGGGTCTGGAAGGCGCAGGTCTTGGTGTATGGGAGTTTATTAAAGTAATCTCCTTGGGTCTAATTATTGGTGGTGCTCTTGGATTTGGCTTTTCACGTTTAACCAGATATTTTGACGATTATCCTCTCGAAATTATTTTCAGTATTATACTTTTTTATGGAGCTTTTTTACTCGCAGAGAGTTTTCATGCTTCTGGGGTAATAGCGGTAGTTGTCGCTGCACTTGTATTCGGAAACTACGGTGGAAAGATTGGTATGAGTCCGACCACGAAATTGAATATAAATAATTTTTGGGATGTTACTGCATTGCTTGCTAATTCCCTTGTATTTCTCATGGTTGGATTGGAAATAACCAGGATAGATGTACATGATAAATGGGGGTTAATTTCCCTGGCCATACTTATTGTCTTTATTGCCAGAAGCCTAGCTGTATACACCAGTTTGTTATTTATCAAAAATATCCCCACTTCCTGGAAGCATATTTTTAACTGGGGCGGATTAAAGGGGTCTCTTTCTATTGCGCTAGTTCTAAGCCTCCCTAGAGACTTTCCCGGACGTGAAGATATATTAATTGTGGCATTCAGTGTTGTTCTATTCTCTCTTGTCATCCAAGGTCTTACTATTAAAGGACTGTTATCTTGGCTCGGAATTAGCCGTAAGCGTGAGGGCCATGAAGAGTATGAGGAGATTATTGCACATTCTCATCAATATGAAGCTGCTATCCAAGAAATAAACAAGGTAAAGAAAAATTTATTTATCGCTGAGCCCGTATCCGCTGAGATTGTTCATGCATATAAAGAAAAATTGGATAAGCTCCATGAAGAAATGCATCAGCTCCTGGAAAAATATCCAAACTTAAAACAGGAACAGCAAATTGTCTTAAGAAAATATGCGCTATATGCTCAACATGAAGCGGTTGAATTACTTGAAACAAATGATGTGATTTCAAGTGAAATTGCAGAAAAGGAGAAAGAAGCAGTAACGGAAAAATTAGTGGAATTGGAAGAGGAGGATTAATTTATAGTATCGAACTCTATTATGTATGGATTGGAGGCTGGGACAAAAGAATTTTATACATTGAAAATCCGAACCGATTCGTACTACTAATGAATCATGGTTTGGATTCTTTTTGTAACAAATTAGCGGAGGTAAAACGCGTAGACTCCAGTGGGAGAAAAAGCCTAGATTAGACTCCGGAGTGCGTAGCACGAGGAGGCTTAGCAGCGCCCACGGAAAGCGAAGCGTTTTTCCGGAGCGGGGTTCCCATACTTTAGATCGTTCGTCTTTATAATAGCTCTATTTAGTTATGTCCCAGTCTCCAAAAATAAAAATAGCGGGCAAAATCATCCGTTGATGACCTTACCCACTAATCTTAGTTTGTTTTTAATAGTATACATAGTTTTTTGCTCTAAACTTCTCTAGTGGGCTACCTCCACTTCATCCACATGAGAAATATGCTTGGTATTGTACCAAATAAACATCACGGATAGAAAAACAAACACAGCTGCCACAACAAAAGGCATGCTTGAATTAAATACTTCCGCAAGCTTACCGGCAAGATATGGTGCGATGGCTCCTCCAATAAACCGAAGAAAGCTATATGCGGCTGAAGCGGTAGACCGTTCCACAGGACTTGCATTCATTACAGCAGTCGTTATTAAGGTGTTGTTATTACCAAGTAAAGCCCCTGCAACAATGACAGCCGCAATGACAACCCACTGGATCGATGTCCAGATTCCCATAGCTAGAAGAAGTAATGCAAATAAAGTCAGCATGGCACACATTGATTTTACTGTCCCAAATCGATGCTGCAGTTTTGGTGCCATGAACACAGAGGTGACTGCCAATAAAATCCCCCAACCAAGAAATACGTAGCCAAGACCACGTTCATCCAACCCTAATACAAAAGGGGCATATGCCAATAGTGTAAAAAAGCCAAAGTTATATAATGCTGCCGCAATACCAAACACAAGCAAAGAACGATGCTTCAATGCCCGGAAAGGATCAAGAATCGAAGTCTTCTTTGTTTCAGTTGTGACCTTTTCGGATTTAGGCATTAAAATAGATAAACCAATAAAAGCAATGACCATTAAGGTGGCCACACCAAGGAAAGGCCCTCTCCAGGAGATGGCGCCTAACTCTCCACCGATTAATGGACCTACGGAAATCCCCAGTCCAATAGCGGCCTCATATAATATAATTGCTTTGGCATTTCCACTTTTAGAAAGAGTAACAATAGCTGTTAAAGCTGTTGCTACAAATAAGGCATTACCAAGTCCCCAGCCACCTCGCAAGCCGACAAGCTCCCAGATTCCATTGGAAAGACCACCCAAAGCAGAAAATAGGGCAATAATCACAATCCCGGACAAGAGAGTGTTTTTCATACCAATACGTGAAGTAATAGTTCCTGTTACAAGCATGGCGACTGCCATTACAGCATTATAACTCGTAAACAGCAAGGCCGTCTGACTTTCTGTCGCTTCTAGCTGATTTGATATGGCAGGCAGTATCGGGTCAACCAGACCAAGACCCATAAATGCGATAATTGACGCAAAAAAAACAGCCCATACGGCTTTTGGTTGTTTTAATAAGCTTGATTCTTTTTCTATTGTTGTTGATGTCATAAAAAATCCCCTATCCTATGAAAATAATATTACTTATAAAAAACGTTGAAATGCATGGCGGATCACATCACCACGGCTAATAATTCCTACTAGCTTCTCATCTTTTTCTACCGGTAGTTTTTTAATTTGTTTTTTACCTAATATAGCTGCAACGTTCTCTATGTGCGCAGTTACATCTACTTTAACTATTTTCTTTTTTGCCAGTTTCATTACATTCAGATCCAACACATGCTGGATACGTGCCTCGAAATTCTCTTTATCTCCTTTAAAAACAGTAACGTTATATAAGGAATCAACGAAAATATCCTTATGTTTGCCAATATAACGCATAATGTCACCATCGCTTATATAGCCAACTATTTTCTCTTCATCATTAATTACCGGAAGACCACTAATACGATAATCAATAAAATAATTTATCACGGAACGAATCGTATCTTTCTGGTTAACTTTATAAACATCAGAAATCATTACTTCCTCTGCTATCATTTCCACGCATCCTTTCTACAATTCGTAAAGCTCATTTAGTTGCACTGTACAACTATTTACTTGTATAATACAACTAAACGAGGATTATTGTCAAGTTTTCCTTGCTGAATCATGCTATCATGTAGTTAAGAAGATCTTCACAGAGGTGAAAAATATGAAGAGACAAGCTTTGGAAACCATTGAAAACGAAGTGACTGATTTCATAAGACGCATCGTTTTGTCAGAAAGACGGGACGGGAGCCTGGATCGATCTAGCTTTGTTATTTTACGTCAACTTACTACTCATGGGCCTGCAGGTGTTAAATCATTGGCTAAAGAATTGAACCTTGATATCTCAACAATCAGCAGACAAGCTGCGACTCTTGTAGATAAGCAATATGTAGAAAAAGTTCCCAATCCGGATGATGGCAGGGCATTCTTTTATCAAATTACGGAGCCGGGTGAAAAAATGCTGGACGAGAACAGGAAGAGACGCTTTGCAGGATTGGAGCGGGCACTCGAGGAATGGACCGAGGAAGAATGTGAGTCTTTCGCCCATTTATTGAAAAAATATAATCATTCGGTAATAAAGGAAAAGAATAAAAAACAGAGTGATGGCTAAGAATTTCAAATGAGCTAAAAAGAGCCTAACTCCTTTTTCTTATGTTTCTTCCATTTGTGTATAGGGAATTTATCCTATATAGAAAAAAGAAGGACAGGGAGGAATTCACATGACCATCGATTGGGCAGCCACACAGGTATATAATACCATCATGTGTGTGGCAGCAGGAGTAGGATTATTATTGATTTTGCGTTTTTTAAAACGACTTAGACAAAATAAAATAGGTCAACTGGAAGGATGGGCAATGGGATTTGGCGTACTAGGCTTTATATTAGTACTTACTGGTGCCCATATGAGTTTAACCTGGCCGTTGGCTGAGATTGGTTTCCCGTTTGATGATATTATCTTTGGCGAACCTTCCTTAGCATTTGGAGTGCTATTATTTGCTGCAGCCATTTTACTTTGGAGGAAATCCAATGTATACATGAAACAAGGAATTAACCCAAAAGATCGCAAAGCCGTTTCGGAGCAGCTAAAAGGGGACCTACCTGACTTAATGAAGCCAATGTCATATTTTGGTGCAGCGATGGGCCTTGCTTTAATTGCCATTGGAATTGCCGGGGTTACGTACCAGCTATTTGCAGCACCACCTCAAGAGCCTATTTCGGGTGCTTTTGCCGAATACCCAATGGTCGAAGCAATCTTCATCTCCGCTCTTTACGCCCTTACTGGAATTGGAGCTTTTCTATTTACCTTTACTTTAAAATTGAAGCCGGCAAAATGGATAATCCGAGTATCGTATAGCTGCATGTATGTATCTGGTCTTCTATTGACGGCATTCGGTATCATGAATTACTTTACTCATATCGGATTAATTGTAAATACAATGTAAGACGAAAAAACCTTGCACCCTTTTCATAGAAAGGCTGCAAGGTTTTTTTATTGCTCTAAAAGAAGGGGAGACATGCTGGAGAGCCTATCATAAACGGGATGATAGACATTGGGAGACGGATTTCATGCGGGAATGTCTTTCATAAGTGCGATGACGGACATTGCGAGACGGATTTCATGCGGGAATGTCTTTCATGATGCCGATGACGGACATTGGGGGCAGGTTTTCATGCGGGATTGTCTTTCATGATGCCGATGACGGACATTGGGCGCTCAATTTCATGCGGGAATGTCTTTCATGATGCCGATGACGGACATTGGGTGTAGGTTTTCAAGCGGCATTGTCTATCATAAGTACAATGACGGACATTGCGACTCTGAAATCGAACGGCAATGTCCATCATAATACTTTTCAAATAAATCATTCACTCTCATTGATCGTTAATGAATGTTTTTGATTGAAAATGGTTGAATTTTATTCTGTACGGAGCTATAATAGAAATATAATTAATGAAAGCGTTTTAGGAGATGATCTTTTGTTGGAATCAGAGCGTCATCAAATTATTATAGATAGTTTAAAAGAAAAGCATACTGTTAAACTTCAAGAGTTAGTGGAGCTGACACAGTCGTCAGAATCAACTATTCGCAGAGACCTCACACAGCTTGAAGAGAAAAAATATTTAAAGAGAGTTCATGGGGGAGCTTCCAGCCTGCAGGGGAAGCTACAGGAACCAAGTATGATAGAGAAATCATCCAAAAACCTTCAAACAAAACAAAAAATAGCCGTGTACGCTGCAAGTTTAATAGAAGAGGGGGACAGTATTTATCTTGATGCAGGTTCCACAATATTTGAACTCATCCCTCATCTTCCTGAAAAAATTGTTGTCGTTACAAACGGATTAATGCATGTAGACAAACTTTTGGAAAGAAATATTCCGACATATGTTCTAGGTGGTTATGCTAAACCGAAGACAAAGGCAATGATCGGAAGAGGTACGCTTGACAGCTTGCAGCAATATCGTTTTGATAAATGTTTTATGGGTGTAAATGGAATCCATCCACAATTCGGATATACCACTCCCGATCAAGAGGAGGCCCAAGTTAAACAACTTGCTATATCTCTCTCCAGAGAAGCTTATGTACTTGCTGATGATTCCAAGTTCTCGGAGATCGCTTTTTCAAAAATAAGCGACTTGCATACCGCAACTATTATTACGAACCAGATTGAAACAGATACAGAAGAACAGCTAAGCACTAAAACGAAAATAAAGGTGGTTACACCATGATCTATACACTAACACTTAACCCGTCTCTCGATTATATTTTGCAAATGGACCAAGTGCATTTGGGAGAGTTGAACCGAACGAGCAGTGAAGCTAAGTACCCCGGAGGAAAGGGAATTAATGTATCTCAAGTATTGAATACATTAGGAGTACAAAGTGAAGCTCTCGGCTTCCTTGGTGGATTCACTGGAAAATATATTGAAGATTACCTGCAATCTAAGCAGATTAAAACCAATTTTGTCTATGTGGAAGAAGATACACGCATTAACGTGAAGCTGAGGGCAAATGAAGAAACGGAAATAAATGCGAAGGGGCCTGCCATCACGGAGGCGAATTTAAAGGAACTTGAGCGCCGGATTAGCAATCTAACCAGCGAAGATATGCTTATTCTGGCCGGAAGCATTCCATCCAGTCTACCATCAACCATCTATGAAAAGTTAGTGAAGCTATGTCACCAAAATGGCGCTGCTTTTGTAGTAGATGCAGAAGGAGATTTGCTTAAAAAGGTACTGCCATATCAGCCTTTTTTAATCAAACCAAATCATCATGAGCTTGGCGATCTATTTAATGTCACGATTTCCTCGTGTGAAGATGCCATTCCTTATGGCCGGGAGCTTGTTAAACAAGGAGCCCAGCATGTCATTGTCTCTCTTGCAGGGGAAGGCGCTGTCTTTATTAGTAAGGATGTCTGTTATATTGCCACAGTCCCCAAAGGAGAAGTCAAAGGATCTGTAGGAGCGGGAGATTCGATGGTAGCAGGATTTGTTGCAACATATCTTAAAACAAGAGCAGTGAAGGAAGCTTTCCAATACAGTGTAGCTGCAGGCAGTGCTACAACATTTTCGAACGGGTTATGCAGTAAAGAGAAAGTTGAGAGTCTGTTGCCACAGGTAAAACTAACAAACCAGATGGAGGAGAATGGACATGAGAATAACTGAACTGTTAACCAAAGACACCATTAATCTTTCTTTAAGTAGTTCCAATAAGCTGGATACAGTCGAAGAATTAGTATCCGTATTGGAAAAGGCTGGGAAATTATCAGATCGAGCAGAGTTTAAACAACAGATTTTAAATAGAGAAGAACAAAGTACAACAGGAATTGGTGATGGGATTGCCATTCCACACGCAAAAACAAAGGCTGTAAAGCAACCTGCCATTGCGTTTGGAAGATCTGTATGTGGTATAGAATATGAATCACTAGATGGACAGCCCTCTCATTTATTTTTCATGATTGCAGCACCAGAAGGGGCAAACGATACTCACTTACAAGCACTCGCAAGACTATCTACAATCTTAATGCGTGAAGAGGTACGCAAACAGCTTTTGGAAGCAAAAACAGAGGATGACATTCTTTCCATCATTAATCACTATGATGAAAGTGATAAAGAAGAAGAAAAACCCACAGCCACTCATGACGATAAACCTTTTGTCGTTGCAGTGACTGCATGTCCAACTGGAATTGCTCATACGTATATGTCTGCTGATTCCCTCAAATCAAAAGCAGAAGAAATGGGCGTGGATATAAAGGTAGAGACAAATGGTTCCGGGGGAGCTAAAAACGTTCTGACGGCAGAGGATATTGAAAAGGCAATTGCTGTCATTGTTGCAGCAGATACCAATGTTGCCATGAGCCGCTTCAGTGGTAAGCATGTCATTGAAGTTCCTGTAGCAGAGGGGATTCGCAAGCCTAAAGAATTAATTGATCGGGCTTTAAAGCAAGAGGCAGCAATATATAAAAGCAATGATTCCAGTGCCGATGATCAAGAAGAACAAAAAGGAAAAAGCATTGGCGCAACAATTTATAAGCATCTAATGAGTGGGGTTTCCAATATGCTTCCATTCGTTATTGGTGGAGGAATTTTGATTGCGTTAGGCTTCCTATTTGGTGTAAATGCACATGATCCAAATGATCCATCTTATTCGGTAATTGCTGAAGCATTAAATACGATCGGTGGCGGCAATGCGTTTGCCTGATGATTCCAGTATTGGCTGGTTTTATTGCAATGAGTATTGCTGATCGTCCAGGTTTTGCACCCGGTATGGTTGGCGGTTTAATGGCAGCAAGTAGTGGCGCAGGCTTTCTCGGAGGTATTGTAGCAGGTTTCCTTGGTGGTTATTTGGTTGTGGGTCTTAAAAAAGCACTGTCCGGACTACCATCTTCATTAGAAGGAATCAAAACGATCCTGCTTTATCCATTACTCGGAATTGCCATTACCGGCTTCCTTATGTTCTTTGTTGTCAATAAACCATTTAGTCTTTTAAATACTGCAATCTCAGATTGGTTGACTGGCCTTGGCACAGGCAATGCTGTATTTCTCGGAATTGTACTTGGGCTTATGATGGCATTTGATATGGGTGGTCCCGTCAATAAAGCAGCATATTTATTTGGTACGGGGTTAATTGCAAGTGGCGTGTACGAACCTATGGCAGCGATTATGGCTGCAGGTATGGTTCCTCCATTAGCAATTGCAATCGCAACAACTATATTTCGTAATAAATTTAACCAGCAAGAACGTGAGGCTGGGAAAGTAAACTATATTATGGGCTTATCTTTTATTACAGAAGGGGCAATTCCCTTTGCTGCAGCAGACCCGCTTCGGGTTATTCCATCTCTTATGGTCGGTTCTGCTGTGACCGGAGGTTTAAGTATGATGTTCAATATCGGACTGCAAGCTCCTCATGGCGGTATCTTTGTATTCCCACTTGTAGAAGGCGGCTGGCTTCTATATCTACTAGCTGTAGTCATTGGCTCTATCGTATCTGCAGTTTTACTTGGCTTATTGAAAAAACGTGTGGATAACCAAGCTTAAAAAGATTGGTAATTTATGAAGCGCTGTTTAGCAACACCGAGGCCCCTGGCAATAAAAGTGTGCATCGGTGTTGCTTTTTATGCAGGGAGGAAGGGCTTAACCGTTCTCGTCTTTGACAACATGATTAGAAGCACGATGAAGTTAGAGCAAAGGCCGCTTTTAGTCGGCCTTCCCTCCTAATAGCTTTATAAAAAGAACATAGTATAAAAACAACCTTGTAACCTTTCTATGAAAAGACTGCAAGGTTATTTTGTTACTCCGATGAATGCTCCTTACAGACGTAAGAGACATTGGAAGCGCGATGATGGACATTTAGACCTCGAAATCACATGGCAATGTCTTTCATGATACCAATGACGGACATTGAGAGCGCAAAATCGCATGGC
>NZ_BAZS01000027.1 GCF_001310895.1 Virgibacillus halodenitrificans JCM 12304
ACTTCTCCTCAAATATTTCATTGAGCTTTTCATCAATAAAGTTACGTCGCAGTTTCCTCCTACTATGAATGGACGAGGTAGCGTTTGAACCCTAACATATGCAATATAGAAATAAACAAGGTTTATTGACTTTCTTACAGGGAAATTTCATTTAATGGATTATATTACTTTAAAATTGTCACAAAATATTCTAAAATAGAAATTAGTTACCAAAATGTTTTAACTATTTATAATTAACCGTTTGTTGGAATCGGTTTCATAATTAAGGATGAGGTGATTAGATGGATGTGCAGAAAATACCGGCAAGAGAAGGAAATCATAATCTAAAAAACTATGAAAAAATGCGTGAACAATTTTCTTGGGAAGATATGAAAAAGAATTTCTCCTGGAATGAAACAGGAAAAGTAAACATGGCTTATGAAGCAATAGACCGCCATGCAGAGAATCCAGAGAAAAAGGATAAGACGGCATTGTTATATTCTTCTCCTGATCGAGAGGAAAAGCTTACTTTCTCAGATTTAAGTAAGCAAAGTAATCAGTTTGCAAATGTATTAAAAAAGTATGATGTAAAAAAAGGTGACAGAGTGTTTTTATTCATGCCAAGAAGCCCTGAATTTTACGCTGCTTTCTTTGGCATTTTAAAAACAGGTGCAATTGCAGGCCCATTATTTGAAGCATTTATGGAGCAAGCGGTACGCGATCGTTTGCAGGATAGTGAAGCAACTGTACTTATTACTACACCGGATCTATTATATCGAGTGCCACAAGAAGATCTCCCATCACTAGAAAAAATTATTCTAGTTGGTGAAAATAATGAAAGTGGCGAACAATACATTGATTACCATGAGGAAATGAAATCAGCATCCGAGGATTTTGCTATCGAATGGCTCGATTTGGAAGATGGAATGTTATTACACTACACGTCAGGATCTACTGGCAAACCAAAAGGTGTTTACCATGTTCATAATGCCATGATTCAGCATTACGCTACTGGTGAATGGGTGCTGGACTTGGAAGAGGATGATGTGTATTGGTGTACAGCAGATCCAGGCTGGGTAACAGGAACAAGTTACGGTATATTTGCTCCATGGCTGCATGGAGTCACAAATGTAGTGCGTGGTGGCAGATTTACACCAGATGACTGGTATGGCACAATTGAAAAATTTAAAGTGACAGTATGGTATACCGCACCAACCGCGTTAAGAAAGCTGGTAAGTGCTGGTGAGGAAGCTGTGAAGCGGCATGATCTTTCTTCTTTAAGACACATCATGAGTGTTGGGGAACCATTAAATCCAGAAGTCGTAACATGGGGATTAAAAGCATTTGATTTACGTATCCATGATACGTGGTGGATGACAGAGACGGGAGCTCAGCTTATCGTTAATATACCTTCCATGGAAATAAGACCTGGCTCAATGGGTAAACCTATTCCGGGTGTAGAAGCGTCCATTGTGGATAATGAAGGAAATGAACTGCCACCAAATCAAATGGGTAACTTGGCTATTAAAGAAGGATGGCCAGCATGATGCGTGCTGTTTGGAAGAGACCTGAAAAATTTGAGAGCTACTTTATTAATGGATGGTACGTATCCGGAGATAGTGCATATAAAGATGAAGATGGCTATTTCTGGTTCCAGGGACGTTTGGATGATGTTATCAATACATCTGGTGAGCGTGTTGGGCCATTTGAAGTAGAGAGTAAATTAATTGAACATCCTGCAGTGGCGGAAGCTGGGGTAATTGGTAAGCCACATCCGGAACGTGGCGAAATTATTAAGGCATTTATTACGCTAAATGATGGCTACGAGGAATCAGATGATCTGTTGGAAGAAATAAGACAATTTGTTAAAACAGGTTTAAGTGCACATGCCGCACCAAGGGAAATGGAAATAAGAGATTCCATTCCAAAAACCAGAAGTGGTAAGATTATGCGTCGTCTTCTGAAGTCTTGGGAACTCGGCTTACCAACAGGTGATACGTCAACATTAGAGGAGTAATAAGAATAAAAAGAATGAAAAAAACGTTGGTATTATACCAGCGTTTTTTTCTGTGTGATTTAGTGAAGTCTTAGTTAGTGCTAACATACGGGCACTGCTTTTATATAATGGAAAAAACTTTTCTCCTCCTAACCCAGAGTCACTAAGGTGAACATACTTCCCTCCTGCTGAGCGTAATAATTATTCTCGGCATCTATCCCTTGTTGTAACTTTTAAACGCTAAAGCATAGGGAGAAAAACAAGATTAATTAATTCTCTTTCTAGCGTTCCATTAATTGTTTTTCATCTCTAATCGTATTATTATAGAGTGTATTGGAGTAAGCTAATTGTATATTAATGTCTAACAAAGAAGAATTTTGTTTAATTATAAATGAGTGTCTAGAATATTTTTTATAAGGGAGTAAATAGTATGGAAATTGGGATAGATAAAATAGGATTTTATACACCACATCAATATGTTGATATGAATAATTTGGCTGTAGCAAGAAATGTCGAACCGGAAAAGTTTACGATTGGAATTGGACAAGAAGAGATGGCACTTGCACCCATCACGCAGGATTCTGTTACCTTAGCTGCAAATGCAGCACTACAAATTATTAGCGAAGAGGACAAAGAAGCAATAGATTTTGTTATTTTTGGTACAGAATCAGGTATTGACCATTCTAAATCAGGAGCAGTTTATGTACATAAATTGCTTGGTTTGAAGCCACAAGCACGTGCAATAGAAGTAAAGCAAGCGTGCTATGGCGCCACTGCTGCTATTCAAATGGCCAAAGGACATGTCGCTTTACATCCTGAAAGTAAGGTATTGGTATTAGGAGCTGATATCGCTCGCTATGGTTTAAACACTTCTGGAGAAGCGACACAGGGAGCGGGTGCTGTTGCCTTATTAATCGGTGCTAATCCTGGAATTCTTGCACTTGAAAATGAAGATGTTTATTTAACAAATGACATTATGGATTTTTGGAGACCTATATATTCGGAACAGGCCTTTGTAGATGGTAAGTTCTCTAATGAGCAATATATTCTATTTTTCCAAAAGGTATGGGAGCAGTATAAAGAGAAAACAGGACTTCAATTAGCTGATTTTGAGGCGATTTGTTATCACCTTCCATATACAAAAATGGGATTGAAAGCTTTACGCACGGTAATTGATGAGGCTGAAGAGCAAGACAAAGAGCGCTTATTGGAGAATTATAAAACAAGTACGCAATATAACCGCAGAGTTGGTAATATCTACACCGGTTCGCTCTATCTAAGTTTCTTATCACTTATTGAACAACAGGAGAGCTTAAAAGTAGGTTCTCGAATCGGTTTCTTTAGTTATGGTTCCGGGGCTGTAGGTGAGTTTTTTACAGGAGTTTTACAGCCGAATTACCAAGCTCACTTAAATACGGAGCAACATGCTAAATTGTTCTCATCCAGAGAAGAATTATCAGTAGAGCAGTATGAAGAGATTTTTTCCAATACACTACCAACTGATGGATCTACGATAGAGTTGGATGTAAAGCAGGACCCGGCACCTATCTGTTTAGCTGGAATCACTGACAATAAGCGACAATATATAAATAAATTAGACTAAATGTATGAAGGTTCTCCTGCAAATTTTGTGGGCGAAAACGTAGTCGGAGGAAAATGCGAACTAGTGTGGGAACAATCGGCAGGAGATCGAGGTAATCCGCCGGAGAGCAAACTAATCGGTAGTTTACAAGCCCTTCCAAGTTAGTTCGTAGTATATCTTCTACGAATCATTGAGTAACCCCAACATATATATTAGAACCAACATAAAAGCGCAAGCAACCATTACTGGTTACTTGCGCTTTTTTCTTTAAGCTGTGATATCTTCTGCTGGTCCGAATATTTCAAAATGAATATCCTGATCCTCTACCTGATACTTTTTCAAGTTCTGATAAGCTGCACGCATAAATCCTTTTGGTCCACAGAAGTAAAATGCTGCGTCGTTAGTTGGTAAAATTTCTTTTAGCCATTCCGCATCAATATATCCAACTTTATCACATGCATCACCTTCACATGGTTTATCATACACGATATAACTTTCTACATTGATATGTTGCTTACTAATTTCTGTTATTCTATCCTTCATTGCATGAACTTTACTTGATTGAGCTGCATGAATGAATACTACTTTTCTATCTGGTTGCTCTTTAATTACCGTTTCCAACATACTAACCATTGGAGTGAGACCTACGCCTCCGCTCATTAGTATTAATGGACGAGTATCATTCTTTTCCAAGTAGAAATCTCCAGATGGAGCACTAATTGGTAAAATAGAGCCTTCTTCTACTTGTTCATGTAAATAAGTAGATACAACACCTGCAGGCAAATCGCCAATAGAGTCCTCACGTTTTACGCTAATTCGATAATATCCTTCACCAGGTGCACATGATAAGCTGTATTGACGAAGATGATTATACTTTTCTCCCTCTATTTCTGCTTTTACTGTAATGTATTGTCCTGGTTGATAAATAGGAAATGGCATGCCATCTACTGGTTCCAAATAGAAAGATGTAATAACATCACTTTCTTTCACCTTTTTAATCACTTTAAAATCTCTAAAATCAACCCATCCGCCGGTCTTATTAAGTGTTTCCTCATACATTTCCTTCTCCACACTGATGAATATATCAGCGATTACACCATATGCTTTTTCCCATGCATTAATAATATCATCAGTAGCTGCGTCCCCCAACACATCTTTGATGGCTAATAATAAATGCTTTCCAACAATCGGATATTGCTCAGGCTTAATATTCAGGCTTCTGTGCTTATGCGCAATCTGCTTTACATGGGGTAGAATTACCTCTAAATGATCAATATTGGCAGCTGCTGCATAAACCGTATTTGCCAGCGCTTTTGGCTGATCGCCTTTTCGTTGGTTTGTCTGATTAAAAATATTCTTTAGTTCTGGATGATTCCCCAGCATTAATTCATAAAAACGTTTTGTAATTTCAGCACCGTGTTCTTGTAGAACCGGTACAGTAGCTTTAATAATATCCTTTGTTCCCTTATCTAATCCAACTGTTTGAGTAGTCATAACAAAGCACTCCCTTTGAAAATTAAAAGATGTATTTTGAATACATGTTTATTGTATAATGAAGTAAACACTATGACAACAGTGAAAACGTCAATTTATGTTACAATTATGTGAAGATAGTAACAAGGAGCAGATTATAATGAATTTAAAAAAATATACGGATTATGGATTGCGTGTCCTCATCTTTACAGGCATGAAGAAAGAAGGAGAGCTTGCTAGTATTAAAGAGATTTCTTCTGTTTACAATATTTCTACACATCATTTAGGAAAGATCGTACATCAATTAACCAAGCTAGAATTAGTAGAATCTATTCGTGGAAGAAATGGCGGTATTCGATTGGCTAAACCTGCAGATGAAATGAATGTTGGCAGGATTGTGCGAATGTTGGAGAGTGACTTTACTATTCTGGAATGTTTTGATAAAGAAACAAATCATTGTGTTATTTCTCCTGGCTGTACATTAAAGCATGCATTAAATAAAGCACTTCATGCCTTTTTAAAGGTGTTGGATGAATATACAATTGCAGATTTAATTCATAACGAGGAAGAGCTCCGTCAATTAATGGGATTGAAATAACTATGTTTTAAATTTGTGGGAGTGGGAAGATATAGTTATGTAATAACTCAACTAAAGGAGCGTATCGATAATGGGTAAAAAAATAGCAACTGTACTAACAGATATGTTTGAAGATGTTGAATATACAGATCCGGCAAAGGCATTTAAAGAAGCTGGCCATGAAGTTGTAACAATTGAGAAGGAAAAGGGAAAAGAAGTTACTGGTAAGAATAAAGAAGCAACGGTGAAAATTGATGCATCTATCGACGATGTAAAACCGTCTGAGTTCGACGCATTATTTATTCCGGGTGGTTTTTCACCAGATCAATTACGTGCAGATGAGCGCTTTGTTAAATTTGCTAAGCATTTCATGGACGAAAAGAAACCAGTCTTTGCAATCTGTCACGGCCCACAGTTATTAATAACAGCAAAAACACTGGAAGGAAGAAAAGCAACAGGATTTACTTCTATTCAAGTAGATATGGAATATGCAGGTGCTACTGTGGAAGACAAAGAAGTAGTTGTTTGCCAAGATCAGCTAGTAACCAGTCGTCAGCCGGATGATATTCCAGCCTTCAACCGTGAAGCATTAAATTTATTAAAATAAACTTAACCCCCTAAGTTTAGATAAACTCATAGATAAATAAGCCCCTCTGCAATGAGCAGAGGGGCTTATTAGCTTGTAGATCTGAATGTAAGTAATCTATTACATACACATTTTTGCGGATAAATTATCCTTATTAAATGGGAACTGTTATTCAAGTTTTGTGATAGTAAATTGATCATTTAATAATAACCAATTTTGTGGAAAGGCTAAACCAAGCTTCCAATATGCAATACCACGTAAGCCTAATTCTTTAATTAAATTAAATTTGGCTTGAATGGATCTTGCATCTTCAAACCATACCTCGTGTTGTTTTCCCGCTTCATCCCAATACGTAAAAAAGGGAGCCTTTGCTGTCGTATCATATTGAATTTCAGCTTGTTCTTTTCGCGCCAGAGTAATTGCCTGCTGGGGACTGAGCGCGCGGGCAGCAGGACCACCTTGTACAAACGGTAATGTCCAATCATACCCGTATAGATTTTGACCAAGCAAAATCTTTTCAGGAGGTATCTCTGTTATTGCATACTCTACTACTTTTCTAACCTCATTAATCGGTGAGACAGCCATAGGAGGCCCATAACTATATCCCCATTCATAGGTCATTAAAACAACCATGTCTACAATTTCGCCATGCGCAGCATAATCATGTGCCTGATACCACTGTCCGGTCTGCGTGGCACTTGTCTTAGGTGCTAGTGCAGTGGAAAGCATTAAGCCTTCTTGGGACAAACGTTCTTTTGCTTTCCGTAAAAACCGATTATATGCTTCCCGGTCTTCTGCCTTGAGAAATTCAAAATCAAAATGCACATCTTTAAAGCCAACTTCCTTAGCAACATTGATAATATTATCCAATAATGTATTTTGCACAGCTTGCACTGTCAAGATGATGTGGCCAAGCTCTGCACTGAAAGAACCCTCTTCTAAATTACTTACGACGAGCATTAGACTGGTATTATCCCCCTCAGCTATTTGCTTTAAATTACCTAACGGCGGGGGAGATAGTGTACCGTCTCTGTTTACATTATAGCTGAATATAGCAAGATAGGTTAGATAGGGTGATGTCTTTTCTGCTGCATTCTCTAATGTAGGGGACACAGAACCTCCGGAAGGCTCAATATACGCAACAGAGGTTATCTCTCTTTTTGGTTGTGGTGGAATATATAGACGAAAGCCCACAGGAAGAACGAAATTTGCAGGTAAATTATTTATTTGGATTAGTTCCTGTGGGGATATTCCAAATTGTTGTCCAATGCTGTACAAAGTATCTCCTTGTTTTACAAAGTAAAATTGACCAATGATCGGGATAACAAGTGCCTGACCTACCACCAGGTTGTTTGGTGCATCCAATTCATTGGCATTAATAATTTGTTGACTTGATGTATTATATAAATTAGCAATCCTGAACACTGTATCTCCCTGCCGGACGACATGAATTTGCAAGTAAGTCACCTTCCTTCTCCGTATGTGCTACTTACATACTATGAGAGGAAGGGTTTTTATATACCTGCATGATTAAAAGGAATCTATATTTGCCTTCATGACTGAGCTCATTAGATACAAAGCATAATTGTTATTATCTTTTTCCTCTGACGCCATACAATTTTTTGGAATATGCATATCAAATTGGTACATGTAGGCGTCTTTTGCTGTAAACAGGATACATATATCACCAGCTATACCTGCCATAATTAAATGTGTCTTGCCTAATTCATTTAGTAATGATTGAAGTGGTGTTTGGAAAAATGCAGAATGCTGTGGTTTAATAAGAAAGTAATCATGATCATCTGGTTTAAGCTCTTCAATGATTTCTTGACTTCGATCATTATGGCAATGGTCGATAATTTTTCGGAAGTCTGCTTGCCATAACCCATAGTGGTCGTTTACATAAATAATAGGTAAGTTATTTTCTCTCGCATAGTTTTTAAGCTTCTTTAAGTTGGGGAGAATTTCCTTTGTATGCGCATATAACTTCTCTCCACCTTCGAAGTCAAAATGATTTATAATATCAACAAATAAAACTGCAGTATTGTCATGGGTATTTTCCATTTTAATTCTCCTTTTTTGGACTAGACTAAGTAATAGCTTAGGCATTCCATATTCATTTATTTCCTTTCTGTAGTTTTTAAAACAAATTTTTTAAAGAAAGGAGAGGTTTTAAATTTTTGATGAAGAATTTATGTTACAAGCAATAGAAGAGGCTAAAAAGGCTCAAACAATAAATGAAGTTCCAATTGGTGCAGTTATCGTTTTTAAAAATGAAATCATTGCAACAGGACATAATGTGCGAGAGAGCTCTCAAACTACACTTTCCCATGCGGAGCTTATTGCAATTGAACAGGCAAACCAAATCATTGGCAGCTGGCGTTTGGAAGACTGTACTCTATATGTAACCTTGGAACCTTGTCCAATGTGTGCAGGGGCAATTGTTCAATCAAGAATAAAGCGGGTAGTATATGGTGCTGCAGATCCAAAGGCGGGATGTGCAGGTTCATTAATGAATTTGTTGCAAGATCCTCGCTTTAACCATCAAGTAGAATTGACAAGTGGAGTAATGGAAAAAGAGTGCAGTATGCTCTTGAAAGATTTTTTTAAGCAATTAAGAAACAGAAAAAAGTAGTGGATCAATTATTTTCCATTGCATTTCTCTCCATTAATAGTTATAATAATTAATGCCGTGCTAAGCGGGGAGGTAGCGGTGCCCTGTACTCGCAATCCGCTATAGCGAGGTCGAATTCCCATCCGAGGTGGAATGTCTTTATGGTCTGCCTTAAGGGAGTGGTGTTGACGCTTAGGTCCTGCGCAACAGAAACCCATGAATCCTGTCAGGTCCGGAAGGAAGCAGCAGTAAGTGGTCATTTCTGTGTGCCGCGGGATCGCCTAAGCCGAGCCATGAACTTAAGTAACGCATAGGGACTTTCCATCAACGATGGGTGCACGGTATACATAGAATGAAAATCTTCTGTCAGTGACAGGAGATTTTTTATTGTTTGTGGGAAATTGTTACTCTCTACCATTTTGCAGAGAACACCATCTATGAGGAAGAATTTCCTCCAATCCGGTTAATCTGATTTCAGGCGGAATAAAATTTCCCTTCTGACGATTAATCTTCCACACTGCTCTATATTTAGACAGCAATCTACTCCAAAGATAAACATCATTTTCCAGGTGGGTGCCATTTATACTATTTGCGTTCAACTTCATTCAGCAAAATCACTGTCTATTACTAGCTTTTTTTGACTTTTTTTGTAGAAAGCCTTGCTTTATTTTCGTAAAATGGCATAATTGCTCTCGTGTGTTTAAGTACTAATGTACTAGGAACAATAATGGATAAAAAATATGGAGGAAATGACGAAATGGTACAAAAAGATCCAGCCTTAAACAAACTAATAACTGATATCATTATGGTGAAACAGGAGATGATTATGTTAGGAATGCAATATGGTTTGAACGATGAACGAACCGTAGAGTGTAGTCAACAACTTGATGACCTGTTAAATAAACATTCGGAAATGACACAGCAAGAAGCCTGCTTCATGACAATGTAAGTCACCTCGTTTCAACATAAAAAGTCACCCTTCCTTAAGGAATAAATTCAATCACCTAAGGTTCACATTTACCCCTTAAATAGAGTATAATAAAAAGAGATTGTAGAGGGGAATCATATTATGAGCTATCAAGCTTTATACCGCGTTTGGCGTCCTAGGAAATTCCAGGATGTTGTTGGACAAACACATATTACCCGAACATTGCAGAACGCAATTATTCAGGAAAAATTTTCACATGCTTACTTATTCTCCGGTCCAAGAGGGACGGGGAAAACAAGTGCTGCAAAAATTTTTGCAAAGACGATTAATTGTGAACACGCGCCGGTAAAAGAACCATGCAATGAATGTGCCGCATGTCGTGGGATTCAGGATGGTTCTATTTCTGATGTAATCGAAATTGACGCAGCTTCCAATACCAGTGTTGATGATATTCGTGAAATTAGGGACAAGGTGAAATATGCATCAAGTGTTGTTCCGTACAAAGTATATATTATTGACGAAGTGCATATGATTTCTGTTAATGCATTTAATGCATTACTGAAAACCTTGGAAGAACCACCAAAGCATGTAGTATTTATTCTTGCTACAACGGAGCCGCACAAGATACCATTAACCATTCTTTCCAGATGCCAGCGTTTTGACTTTAAGCCGATTTCCAATCAGGCAATCGTCGAGCGCATGCAAACAATTATTGGCACAGAAAATATTTCTGTTTCCTCTGAAGCCTTAGAGACAGTAGCTTTGGCTGCTGAAGGTGGGATGAGAGATGCCTTAAGCATTCTAGATCAAGCCATCTCTTATAGTGAGGAATCGGTCGAATTGGAGGATGTGTTGGCTGTTACTGGTGGAGTTTCACAACAAATCCTTAATCGCATTGTAATGGCAATGTACGAAAGAAATGTAGAAGATGCATTACGGTTACTTGATGAACTGATTCAAAATGGCAAAGACCCGGGTCGGTTTGTTTATGACATGATTTACTTTATGCGTGATTTACTACTTTTCAAGAGTGCACCAGACCTTGAAGGCTACTTGAACGCGCCCGGGTGGAAGAGGAATTTACTCAGCTGGCTGACATGATTTCCATTGATTGGGTTCAACATGCTATTATGCAATTAAACCAGTGTCAACAGGAAATAAAATGGACCAACAGTCCGAAAGTATTTATAGAAATAACTATTTTAAGTCTTACAAATAGAGTTCAAAAAGAAGAAACACCTTCAGCGTCCGGTGACACAGAGATGGTCACAAAGCTTACTTCGAGATTAGCTACACTTGAGAAAGAATTGACCATGTTAAAGGAAAATCCGGTTGTTCAATCTCAGCCTGTACCACAGAGGGAAACAAGAAGAGCACCAGCGCGCTCTTCAAAAAATGGTTTTAAGATTCCATATGATCGCATACGGGATGCTTTAAAACAGGCTGGAAAACCAGCATTAAAAAGTGTGCAATCACACTGGGCTGATTTTCTAAGTAAATTAAAAACGACAAATGCACCTGCACATGCTACAATACAGGATAGTAAGCCAGCAGCAGCTTCGGATGAAATATTAATTGTCGCATTTAAATACGAAATTCATTGTTCATTATTTATGGATAACAGGGAGACTGTAGAATCTGTGTTGGAAGCAGTGATGGGTAAAAACTTAACGATTATACCTATTCCTGAAAAAGCTTGGACAGAACTAAGAGCTGAATATATTAATAAACAAGAAAAACCAGCAGATTCTGAACAGGAGCAAGCAGATCCATTAATTGAGGAAGCACGTAAGCTCGTTGGTGATGATTTGTTAGAAATACATGATTAATAAAAAATAAAAATGAGCTGAATATAAAGGAGGCGTTTTTCCATGAAAGGTATGGGAAATATGGGTAACATGATGAAGCAGATGCAAAAAATGCAAAAGAAAATGATGAAGGCACAGGATGAGCTTCACGAAATGACGTTTGAAGCATCTGCTGGGGGCGGAATGGTTACCGTAGTAGCAAATGGTAAAAAAGAAATTACTGATGTTCAGATTAAAGAAGAAGTAGTAGATCCTGATGATGTTGATATGCTACAAGACCTTATTCTTGCTGCAACCAATGATGTATTGAAGCAAATTGATGATAAAACAAATGATACAATGGGACAGTTTACAAAAGGAATGAACATGCCAGGAATGTTCTAAATTGCTTTAGCGACTTATAAATTCAAGTATTTGAAAGCTATAAGTCGCTATTGTCCAGGGCAGGGCAGTTTAGATCTGTCCTTTTTATAGGCGCTTGCGCTTTTGTTCTTGCTTAGGAAACTATAAATTTTAGGACCTGTGATTAATTAATATTACTGAATTAGCCATGTCCAGCTCCAGCACCTACCCCCTCGAGGTCTTAAGCAATAACTCTACATGGCAAAAAAGAGATATGCTCTTGCGCTACGCTCATCGCAAAGCTGCATGAGGCATATTCAAGCAGTACTTCAAGAAGTTATTGAAATTAGCTGCTTCGCCATTACGATTTCTTGCTTAAGCTTGTCAGGGGTGACCAAGGCGCTTGCGCTTTTGTTTTTAGGAGGCACACTTCATGTATTATCCAGAGCCAATTTCAAAATTAATTGACAGCTTTACAAAATTGCCAGGCATTGGGCCGAAAACCGCAGTCCGACTGGCATTTTTCGTTTTAAATATGAAGGATGATGATGTTCTTGACTTTGCGAATGCATTGGTGAACGCAAAGAGAGAGTTAACACATTGCTCCATTTGTGGTCATATTACGGATCAGGACCCTTGTTCTATCTGTCAGGATACGACGAGAGATCAGTCCATTATTTGTGTTGTGCAGGATCCAAAAGATGTTATCGCAATGGAAAAAATGAAAGAATACCACGGGAAATATCACGTGCTTCATGGCGCAATCTCTCCGATGGATGGTATCGGACCTGAAGATATTAACGTACCTGATTTAATAAATCGTCTGAAGGATGAAGAGGTAAAAGAGTTAATATTAGCGACAAACCCGAATATTGAAGGGGAAGCTACCGCAATGTATATATCCAGACTTGTTAGACCATCAGGTATTCGAACAACCCGAATTGCACACGGGTTACCAGTAGGCGGAGATCTTGAATATGCGGATGAAGTAACCCTTTCAAAAGCATTGGAAGGCAGAAGAGATGTATAGGATTAGGTGTGGTTTCTCATGGGGAAAAAAATAAAGAAGTATGATGTAGATAGGCAATTGCTTGACGCCTTTTATGAAATAGAGAATGAGTGGAAGCAGATAGAATCTTTCATGGGTAGAAGCTTCGAAGCAAATCAAGCAGGCAGGCAACAGGAAACATTAGCCCGAGCCAAATACTTATTTTTGCTAAGAGAAGCAAGGCATCGAAACGTCAGTGCGAAATGGTATAAATAAGTATACAAGAAAGGCAGGATAATTTTCCTGCCTTTCTTGTTGTCTAAATACCAAAAAGTAGCTTGAGTGATAGGAGACCCACTAAGTTTAAACAAAATTATCTCCTGCTGATTAATTAATTCTCCAGCGGATAAATTCGCTCTCCTGCTGATATCTCCATCCTCACCTACGAGACTACCTTCATGAAGTGGGGTTCTTTTTTTCTTCTCTCCTACATATATACTAGAAAGGGGAAGAGGGAAGGAAGTGGTAATATAATGAGTTCGACCATCATCATTTCTATTATGATTGGTTTAATTGTGCTCTTATTGTTTGTAGGCGCGCCAATAAAACCGATGCGCTTTATTGGACAGGCTACAGTAAAGTTAGGTATTGGCATTCTGTTTTTATTTTTCGTAAATGTATTTGGCGGAGCCTTTGGTCTGCATATTCCTATTAATCTATTTACAGCGAGCATATCCGGATTTTTGGGTCTTTTTGGAGTAGCCTCTCTTGCAGCAATTCATTTATTTATAATATAAACTAATATTCTATGAATATTTTCCGTTAGATTAGGAGATACTAATTTCTAACGGAGGTGGGGAAATGAATAAATCAACTTACAATGAACGTTGCGGTATTTGTGAAGAACCGAAGGAGAAGGGTATTCATCTATATACCATGTTTATCTGCTGTGAGTGTGAGCATAACATGATACACACTGAACCAAGAGAAGAAAAATATGCATACTACCTACAAAAATTAAAAAATATAACTAAACCAAAGCTATATTCGTAAATAGATACAAGTCTTTGCTCGCAAAGGCTTTTTTTGTTTGCTTAGGAAACTATTAAATTTAGAATCTCTGGCTGCTTTTTATTACTGGATGAGCCATGTCCAGCTCCAGCGCCTACGCTTTTTTATTTGGGGTTTTATACTAAAGTGATTTACACTTATAGAAAAAGCTGGTGGAGGAAATAGAAATGGATCATAGAAAGACACCAATATATCAAGCACTAATTAACCATGCAAAACAAAGACCATTATCTTTCCACGTACCAGGTCATAAAAATGGAGAAATATTTCCCGAGTTTGCGAAAGATTATTTTCATCCACTTTTACATATGGATCTGACAGAGTTAAGTGGATTGGATGATCTACATGCTCCAAATGGAATAATCGCAGAGGCAGAGGAATTGGCAGCCAACTTTTTTCAAGCGAACAATACATTTTTCTTGGTTGGAGGAAGTACTGTCGGCAATCTTGCGATGATACTGGCAACATGTTCGTCTGGAGAGCGAGTCATTGTTCAGCGCAATAGTCATAAGTCTATTATGAACGGGGTGGAGCTTAGTGGCGCCTGTCCCATTTTTATAAATCCTGAATATGATGATGAATTAGAAAGATATACTCATCCAAGTATGGCAACATTACAGAAGGCAATTCACACATATCCAGATGCCAAAGCAGTACTATTAACATATCCTGACTATTATGGTAATACATATGATCTCCAGGCTATGATAGAAGAAGCACATGCATATAATATACCTGTTTTAGTGGATGAGGCACATGGGGTGCATTTTTCAATCGGCCGACCATTTCCGCCGTCCGCTTTGGAGTTAGGAGCAGATGTAGTTGTGCAATCGGCACACAAAATGGCTCCAGCGATGACAATGTCTTCTTATTTACATATGCGAACAGAAAGAGTTTCTGAACAAAGTATTGCTCACTATTTGCAAGCACTGCAATCCAGCAGTCCATCTTATCCAATGATGGCTTCACTTGATCTTTCACGCTTCTTTTTGGCGACAGTAACTACAGAGGATAAAGTAATGATTATTGAAAAATCAGCAGAAGTAGAGCAATTATTAAATGAATCAGATTATTGGTTGGTAAGAAGGGGACAAGATCCACTAAAATTAACGTTACACGTGAAACAATTTGCTTCTGCAAATGAAATAGCTAAGCTTTTTGAATCAGAAGGAATATACCCAGAGCTCGTAACCCATAACCAACTATTACTTGTACTTGGATTAAAACCCTTCGAACATATTAATAGGTTAAAAAAAGCAGTGAAAAGAATAAATGATCAATTAAAAAATAGTCATAAGCATGATACAATAGAATTAACAACGCTTTTTCCGGAAAAAATAGAGGAATTAGCATTGTCATATAGTGAAATGAAGCAGTATAGTTCTAAAAAAGTGTCTTATAAAAAGGCATTAGGATATATAGCGGCAGAAGCAGTAATCCCTTACCCGCCTGGAATCCCGCTGATATTAAAAGGGCAGAGGATTACTGGAAATCAGATAAGTGCTATAGAAAAGTTGGCAAAGCAAGGTGTGAAAATCCAATTACGGGATCAAAGTGGGATTCGGATTTTTACAGGGATTGATGAAGGAGAAGAAACGACGTGAGCGGATATTTTATAACAATTGAAGGTGGCGAAGGAGCAGGGAAAAGTACTGTTCTTGAATCATTGACACAACATTTAACAGCCAGCGGCTATGATGTACTAGCTACACGAGAGCCTGGTGGTATTGAAATTGCTGAGCAAATCAGGAGGGTAATTCTTGATCCATTAAACATTAAAATGGAAAAAAGAACGGAAGCGTTATTGTATGCCGCAGCAAGGCGCCAACATTTAGTGGAAAAGGTATTGCCGGCATTAGAAAACGGAAAGATCGTCCTATGTGATCGTTTTATAGATAGCAGCTTGGCTTACCAAGGTTTTGCACGAGGAATAGGGATGGATGAGGTATTTTCAATTAACCAATTTGCCATACAGGATTGCATGCCTGATTTAACACTTTTTTTTGATATTTCACCAAAAAAAGGATTAGAACGTATTTCGGCGAATAAAAATAGAGAAAGAAACCGTTTGGACTTGGAAAAGCTTCATTTTCATGAACAGGTTTATGAAGCTTATCAGCTATTAATTAAGAAATTCCCTGAGCGTATTCACACAATTAATGCAGACCAAACGGTAGATGCTGTTGAGAGTGAAGCATTTGATTGTATTACTACTAATTTAGCAAAAAGGGAGATGAAGAAATGAAGTTAATTATTGCGGTTATCCAAGATAAAGATTCTAATCGGCTCGTTGATGCGTTAGGTAGTGAAAATTTTAAGACAACCAAGCTAGCCACTACTGGAGGGTTTCTGAAGGAAGGAAATACTACCCTTATGATCGGTTGTGAGGATGCGTATGTAGATGAGGCTTTGGAAATCATTAAAGCAAATTGCTCTCATCGGGAGCAGATGGTTGCTCCGATTTCACCTATGGGTGGTAATGCGGATTCTTATATTCCAAAACCAGTAAAAGTAGAGGTTGGAGGGGCAACCTGTTTCATCCTGCCTATTGAATCCTTCTTTCAATTTTAATAAATCATTGCTAAAGCTTGTTAGCACTGGTTAAAAGGAACTGATTATATGAAAATTAATTCAGAAATGAAGGCAAAAACCGAAGCAACCTATTCTCGTCCTACACAGGCTGATGCTAAGGCTTTTAATCAACAACTGCAATCCCAGGTACATCGTTTAGGTGAACAAGGCTTGCAACAATTGATTAAGGATATTTCCTTGCAGGGGGATAAACTGGCTCGTTACCGTACTTTCCGTGAACTGGCCAAGTTTAAACGAATGGTGAAAGGCTTCTTGCAGGAGACGGTTTCAAAAGGTTTTGGGCTGCACACATCGCATAGCTTCAGTATGGATGGGGGCAGCCGCCAATTATCTATCGTTCAGGAAGTGGATGAAAAGCTTGTTGAATTGACAGAAGAAATTATGAATCAAGAAAAGAAGTCTGTAGATATTTTAGGCCTGATTGGAGAAATTAAAGGACTACTTATTAATATATATACGTGAGAAGTTTTTTATAAGGACGGATAGAGATGAAGACATGGGCAGAAGTAGCAGATATTCAACCGTTAGCTGGAAAAATATTGATGAACAGTATGAAAAAAAATCGCATTTCCCATGCTTATTTACTACAGGGGAAAAGAGGAACCGGAAAAGAGAATATTGCACGCTTACTTGCAAAAGGGCTTTTTTGTAAAGAGAAAAATGGGATAGAGCCTTGTCATTCATGCACCGAGTGTAAACGAATTGATTCAGGAAATCACCCTGATGTGCATTGGGTAATTCCAGAAGGACAATCAATTAAAATAGAACAAATAAGAAATCTCCAAAAGGAGTTTACGTATTCCGGATTGGAGTCAAATCAAAAAGTATATATTATTCAGGGAGCCGAAACGTTAACAACAAATGCGGCGAACCGAATTCTTAAGTTTCTGGAAGAGCCAAGCAAACAAACAACAGCAATCATGCTTACTGAAAATAGCCAGTCCATTCTTCCGACGATCCGCTCCAGATGTCAAATTATTGATTTAAAGCCACTAAACACCAGAGATTTTCAACAGCAATTATTAGAGCAGGGCATGACAAACAAAAATGCTGCCCTGATGAGTGCATTAACTAATAATTTAAATGAAGCCTTTGAAATGAGCAATGATGAGTGGTTTGCGTCAGCAAGAAAGATAGTGGTACAATTAGTAGAAATGTTTGTAACGAATCCGAAAGATGTCTTTCTTTTTGTTCATAACCATTGGATAAATCATTTTAAAGATAAGACGGAACAAGAACAAGGCATGGATTTGCTGCTTTTAGCATTTAAAGATATTCTTTACTACCAAATAGGTAATGAAAGCTCGCTCGTATTCTTTACTTTGGATGATGAGTTGCTTCAAAAAGCGGCAATGTCTTTTTCACAACATATGTTAATAGAGACATTGGATGCTGTGTTACAAGCAAAAAGAAAGCTGAAGCAAAATGTGCAGCCAACATTAGTAATAGAGCAGTTAGCACTTCAGATACAGAGGTGAGTGATTTGATAGAAGTGATTGGTGTCCGCTTTAAAAAAGCGGGTAAGATATATTATTTTGATCCAGGAGATCATGCAATAGAATTGGACAGTTATGTTATTGTAGAAACAGTTCGTGGCGTGGAATTCGGGAAGGTTGTCCTTGCGAGTAAGCAGGTTGACGAAGAAGATGTCGTACTTCCATTGAAAAAGGTACTACGCTTAGCAGATGAAAAAGACAAGCTTACTATAGTTGAAAATCAGGAACATGCAAAAAAAGCTTTTGATACATGTACCCAAAAGATTATAGAACATAAACTGGATATGAATCTAGTAGAAGTAGAATATACATTTGATCGGAATAAGATTATCTTTTATTTTACAGCAGATGGCCGAATTGATTTTCGTAATCTTGTTAAGGACTTGGCAGCGATGTTTAAAACACGGATTGAATTACGGCAAATAGGTGTCCGTGATGAGGCAAAAATGCTTGGAGGTATTGGTCCGTGTGGAAGAATGCTTTGCTGTTCCACATTTTTGGGGGATTTTGAACCTGTTTCAATTAAAATGGCCAAGGATCAAAACTTATCTCTTAATCCAGCAAAGATTTCCGGTTTATGTGGTCGGTTAATGTGCTGCCTCAAGTATGAAAATGACGAATACGAGGAAGCAAAACGTGTGTTACCTGATATTGGACAAACTATTCGAACACCATTAGGTAAAGGAAAAGTAGTTGGTCTAAACATCCTAGAACGACTCATCCAAATCGAAATTCCAGAATTAGAACGAGTAATCGAATATACTATGGATGAACTAATAGAAGAAGGAATTCTAGCGCAAGCCACAGAATAATGGGGTGAGTAGGCGTGAAAAACAGGCAAATTTTTGATCAGGTTTCTGATATGGAAAAGCAAATAGGTGAACTATATGAACAATTAGGTGATTTGAAAGGCCGATTAAGTGATTTGTTAGAGGAAAATCACCGATTAGCTATGGAAAACCACAATTTGCGAAACCACTTGGAACATACAAATAAAGAACAAGAGGCAAAAGTTAAAAACAAACAAAAATCAAAGAGCTTCCCTGGTGAAGGCTATGATAATTTAGCGAGATTATATGAAGAAGGATTCCATATATGTAATCTTGAATTTGGTAGCCCAAGGCGTAATGAGGATTGTATGTTTTGCCTGGATTTTTTAAATAAAACGAAATAAAAGAAAGGCTGTCTCCGTTTTGGGACAGCCTTTCTTTTAAGCGGCCTGTTGTAAGCAGCTTAGAAAGGAAAAAGAAATGGTACAATTATATGATGATGAACGCTTGGATTATTTGCTGGCAGATGAGAGTATGAAAATTATTCAAAGTCCTTCCGCGTTTTCGTTTTCCCTTGATGCAGTTTTACTCGCTTATTTTGCATCTATACCAAGAAAAAAAGGAAGTATTTTGGATTTATGTACAGGCAATGGGGTCATTCCATTATTATTATCTGGTAAAACGAAAGCAAAAATTACAGGTGTAGAGATCCAAAAGCGAATCTTCCACATGGCTGAACGGAATATAGATTTAAATGAACTGGGTGAACAGCTTCAGGTCCTTCATGGTGATTTGAAAGAAATGCAGCCCGTTTTAGGGCAAAGCACGTTTGATGTAGTGACATGCAATCCTCCTTATTTTCCTACACCTTCTAAAACAGAACATAATCAAAACGAATATTTAACGATTGCCAGGCATGAGGTTTACTGTACCTTGGAAGATGTAGTCAAGGCATGTAAGCTTCATGTACGCCCAGGTGGTAAAGTAGCAATGGTACATCGCCCGGGGAGGTTGGTTGACATTATCAATCTTTACCGACAATATAAGCTGGAACCGAAACGAATTCAATTCGTTTATCCAAAAAGAAATAAGGAAGCAAATATGCTTTTAATTGAAGGCATTCGAGATGGGAAGCCGGATCTAAAAGTTTTACCACCATTATATATTTATGAAGATGATGGAACTTACACAAAAGAGGCTGAGGATATTATTTATGACAGAATATGAACATACTGTATATATATTAAAATGTAGTGATGGCACATTGTATACTGGTTATACAAATGACATGGAGCATAGGTTAAATATGCATGAAGAAGGAAAAGGGGCAAAATATACAAGAGGGCGAGGCCCGTTTCAAGTAATGTATATTGAAAAATTCCCTACAAAGCAAGAGGCTATGCAAAAGGAATATCAGATTAAACAATTGTCACGGACTGAAAAATTTCAATTAATCCGGGGCAGGTTGAAAGAAGTGATTGAACATGAGAATTCAAAAAAGCTTTGAAAAAGAAGAAGCGGGCACGCTTTATGTTGTGCCCACTCCTATTGGTAATTTAGAAGACATTACTTATCGTGCCTTACAAACCCTTAAAAATGCACATATTATTGCGGCTGAGGATACGAGGAACACAAGAAAGCTATTAAATCACTTTGAAATTAAAACAAAGTTAATTAGTTATCATGAGCATAATAAAATGAGTAGGGAAGATCAATTAATAACTAGGCTGGGAAAAGGGGAGCAGGTTGCTATTGTAAGTGATGCCGGTATGCCTGCAATATCGGATCCAGGTTATGAATTGGTAAAGCACGCAATTGAACAGGATCAAAAGGTTGTTGTACTTCCTGGCGCGAATGCTGCTCTCTGTGCACTGGTTGGCTCTGGTCTTCCTACAGATGCTTTTTATTTTTACGGATTTTTACCTCGTAAAAAGAAGGACAAAATGAATGAGCTAAATAGGTTGGCAAAGCTGCAAGCAACCTTATTATTTTATGAATCGCCATATCGTTTAAAGGATACGTTAAAAGCAATGATGGAAGTGTTTGGGAATCGACGCTTAGTTATTGCACGTGAACTTACGAAGCGGTTTGAAGAGTATGCTCGTGGTTCCATAGAAGAGCTAATCTCCTGGTCAGAGAATGGGGAACTGAAGGGAGAGTTTTGTTTAGTTGTTGAAGGTAATGACTCCGAAGAAGAGGAATCAGAACAAACTGTATGGTGGGAAGAATTATCTGTTATGGAACATGTAAACAATTATATTGATTCAAAGCAATTATCAAGTAAACAGGCAATTAAGCAAACAGCAGTTGATCGCAATGTGCCAAAAAGGGAAATTTATCAGGCGTATCATATAGAAGAGGAATAAACAGGCTTTAGTTAAATCAAGCATTAATGCGTAGTTGGAGGGAAATGCGAACTAGTGGTGGAGCACCAAATCTCGCTGCGGAAAAATATTACGCTTTCCGCGGGCGGCCTGCAAGCCTCCTCGAACTCCACTAGCGTTACGTTCTGCGGGGTCTCGCTAGTCTCGCTTTTCCCGCAGGACAAGGAAAGCTACGTCAGCAAGGCATCGCACGAAGAAAATGTGTATTTTCATTTTCGAGGAGTCTTCATATCTTTCCTTCGCTAAGGTGTATATCTCAAAGATTAAAGATAAGAGCTAATTATTCAATTCTTAAATACCTCAAATTAATCAATAGCACATACCAATTGATTGGAATGGAAGATGACGACTCCTGCCGGAATAGCATGAGCTGAAGACCCTGCACGGAGCGTAGCGGAGGAAGCGGCTGAAGCCATGCCGGCGGAAAGCGTTCATCTGTAATGGAAATCAATGGCGGTAGATGATCATCAAAACGTATTAAAATATATTTTAGTAGTGTATCTTTTAGAAACAGTAATTTACAATACTTACAGTTACGTCGTAGTTTATCTATTTTACGAATTACTTTAATCTCATTAATAGTTATAAATAAAAGAACAAGAGCTGTCATTTGACAGCTCTTGTTCTTTTAATGGATATCAAGCTTTTTAGCGACCCCCAAGACCAGCTCAACGTTTCTCTTTATTCTTTGTTGAGACTGGATTGGATTTCGTCAACCAATTGTTTAGCACTTTCCGGGCTAACTATAAGTTTACCATTTGCTAAAGAAAGATTATCTTCAGATACTTCCCCAGTAAGGTGACAACTCATATTAGATTGGTATTTTTTTAGGATGATTTTATCATTATCCACGTAAATTTCCATAGCGTCTTTTTCATGGATATCCAGTGTACGACGCAGTTCAATTGGTATTACCACACGCCCAAGTTCATCAACTTTACGTACTATTCCTGTAGATTTCAACATTTGTCCCCCTTATTAGGTAGAAAGAGTGCTCTGAATAATTTTACTTTATGTAAGCATTCAATCCCCTTATTATTATTATATGATATAAAAAAATCGTCATTTTTCGACATATATCTACGCAATAGAATATCAAGTAATCCTTTTTATGTCAATATGGTTTTCTAAAAAATAAAAATATAATAGAAAATTTGTTAATTGATTACACTTTTAGGTTAATACTATACTTGCACGGTATTTGGCAAAATCCGTGATAAAAGCTACAATAGAAATAGTTTTAAATTTATGTTGGGAATGGATTGAGGAGGTAACGTAGATTCATGGAAAAAAACGGAAAGACATTTTATATAACTACTCCAATTTACTATCCAAGTGGCAATTTACACATTGGACATGCTTATTCTACAGTTGCAGGTGATGCAATTGCTCGTTATAAAAGGATGCGCGGATATGAAGTCATGTATCTGACAGGTACAGATGAACATGGTCAAAAGATCCAGCAAAAGGCAGAAGAAAAAGGCATGACGCCACAGGAATATGTGGATGATATTGTAAGTGGCATTCAAGACCTATGGAAGAAATTAAAAATATCCAATGATGATTTTATTCGAACCACTGAAGAAAGACATAAAAAAGTCGTTGCAAAAATATTTGATCAGCTTCTTAAACAAGGAGATATTTACCTAGACCAGTATGAAGGATGGTACTGTACTTCATGTGAATCTTTTTTTACGGAACGCCAGTTAAATGACGGTCATTGCCCGGATTGTGGTGGCCCGGTAGATAAGGTGAAAGAAGAATCTTATTTCTTTAAGATGAGTAAATATGTTGATCGTCTTGTTCAGTTTTATGATGAGCATCCAGAGTTTATTCAACCGGAAAGTCGTAAAAATGAAATGCTGAACAACTTCATAAAACCAGGTTTAGAGGATTTGGCCGTATCAAGAACTACCTTTGATTGGGGAATAAAAGTGCCGGGTGATCCAAAGCATGTCATTTATGTATGGATCGATGCTTTAACGAATTACATCACTGCATTAGGCTACGGTTCGGAGGATGAATCAAAGTATAAGAAATTCTGGCCTGCAGACGTACATTTAATGAGTAAAGAAATTGTACGCTTCCATACAATTTACTGGCCGATTATGTTAATGGCATTGGATTTACCTTTACCTAAAAAGGTATTTGCTCATGGTTGGATTTTGATGAAGGACGGTAAAATGTCTAAATCAAAAGGAAATGTAGTGGATCCGGTAAAACTAACTGATCGCTATGGCCTTGATGCTTTACGTTATTATTTATTACGAGAAGTTCCATTTGGATCTGACGGTGTATTTACACCAGAAGGATTCGTAGAACGTACGAATTATGATTTGGCAAATGATCTAGGAAATCTTCTAAATCGTACAATTGCGATGATTGAGAAGTATTTTGATGGACAAATACCTGCATATAAGGCTTCTGAAACAGCTGTTGATGAAGCGCTAGAAGCTTTTACAAAGGAATCCGTTGAAAAAGTAGAGGAAGCAATGGAAAATATGCAATTCTCTGTTGCATTATCATCCCTATGGCAAATGATTAGCCGGACAAATAAATATATTGATGAAACAGAGCCATGGGTATTGGCAAAAGAAGAGTCCAATAAAGAGAGACTTGGTAACGTAATGGCACATTTAGCAGAGTCACTAAGAAAAGCAGCAGTTATGCTTCAGCCATTTTTAACAGAGTCACCTACAGAGATCTTCAGACAGTTGAATATTACAGAAGAAGCTTTAAAAGAATGGGATAGTGTCTATACAGAAGGACAAATTAAAGCAGGCACGCGTGTTCAAAAAGGTGATCCAATCTTCCCAAGGTTAGAAGTGGAAAAGGAAGTACAAATAATTAAGCAAATGATGCAAAAACCACCAGTACAGGAAGAGAAAAAACCTGTGAAAGAAGAAAGTGGAAGCAAAGAGCTTATCGAGTTTGATGACTTTATGAAAGTAGATATGCGTGTTGCTGAAATAATTCAGGCAGATAAAGTTAAAAAAGCAGATAAACTATTAAAACTACAGTTGGATGTAGGGACAGAAAAACGCCAAGTAGTATCTGGTATCGCTAAATATTATGAACCTGAAGATATAATCGGAAAAAAGGTAATATGTATAACAAACCTTAAACCAGTTAAACTGCGTGGCGAGATGTCAGAGGGAATGATCCTTTGTGGAGAAGACGCAGATGGAGGGCTTGTTCTGACAGCAGTTGATGAAACTTTACCTAACGGATCTGTAATTAAATAAAAGAAATATAATGAGGGGAAGGTCAATCAATGATTGGCCTTTTCCATTTTACGCAGGCTATATACAAGGAGGAATTTCATGCTATTTGATACACATGTTCATTTAAATGCGAGACAATTTGAAGAGGACCGGACAGACACGATTCAGCGGGCGTTTGATGCAGGGGTACAGCACATGGTTGTGGTAGGTTTTGATAGAGAGACGATACCTTTAGCTATTGAAATAGCAGAGGATTATGACACCATATATGCAGCTGTAGGCTGGCATCCGGTAGATGCAATTGACATGACGGATGGAGATTTACAATGGATTGAAGAATTATCTTCTCACCCTAAAGTAGTAGCTATTGGGGAAATGGGATTGGATTATCATTGGGATAAATCACCTGCTAATATCCAAAAGGATGTATTCCGTAAGCAAATCCAATTAGCCAAGAAAGTAAATATGCCAATTATTATTCATAACAGGGAAGCTACGGAGGATATAGTAAAAATATTGCAAGAGGAAAATGCAAAAGAAGTGGGAGGAATTATGCATTGTTATAATGATTCCGTTGATTATGTGCAAGCCTGCTTGGATATGAACTTCTACATTTCGTTAGGTGGCCCAGTAACATTTAAAAATGCCCCTCTACCAAAGGAAGTCGCAGCACAGGTGCCGTTAGATCGGTTGTTAATCGAAACAGATGCCCCATTTTTAGCACCACATCCAAATCGTGGAAAGAGAAATGAGCCAGCTTATGTAAAACTTGTGGCAGAAAAAATTGCTGAAATTAGGGGGATATCTTTCGAGGAAGTTGGTAAAATAACGACAGAAAATGCAAGGAATCTTTTTAAGATCAATTCATAAGGATTGCAAAATTCACAAGGAGAAAATCCTTCCCTTTTTAACAAATTATGAAAAAAGGACTATTTTTTTAGAGATCAGATGAATAATCTGGTCTTTTTTGTTACAAAGGAGGAAAATCATGGGATATTGTCCTGCCAATGTTTTCCCGCGCTTTTGTTACATAAATGTAATATAGACAACCTGATGTAATTTAAATGTAAACCAACCGTAAACGGAAAAGCTTTGACTTTGCATATAACTGTTAATATAATCAAAATGCGTTAAAGGGAGGCAGGAGCATGCGAATCTTTTCAAAGCTGATGCCGGCGTCTAAAATGAAGCTGGTAATTTCAAGTATTGGTGTTTTGGCACTTGTCGTTTTTTCAGGTTTCGTACTATTTGAAGCATCGAAGGCAGAAGTAATAGTAATAGATAACGGAGAAAAGCAAACAGTAAAAACACATGCGGATACAGTAAAAGGGTTACTGGCAGAGGCTGGAATAAGTGTAGGAGAACATGATGAATTATCACATGAACAGGATACACCTATCGAAGCTGGTATGGAAATCGATTATAAGACAGCAAACAAGGTTATTATAAGCATTGATGGAGAAGAAAAGGAATATTACACTACAAAATCTACTATCAAAGAATTCCTCGCAGAGAATAATCTTGAATTTACAGATCATGATGCAATCTCACATAAAAGCAGTGAAGCAATTCAAGATGGACTACATATTGATGTGAAAAAAGCCTACCAAATTACAATCAAAGATGGAAAAAAAGACAAAAAGAGCTGGACTACAGGCGGATCGGTAAAGGATCTGCTAGCAGAAGCAAATATAGATTATGATGATGATGATAAAATTGAACCAGGTCTTGATAAACAAGTAGATAAAGATATGACTATTAAAGTTATTGATGTAGAGAAAGTAACCGATGAGGTAACAGAGTCAATTGCTTTTGAAACAGAGAAAAAAAATGACAGTTCTTTGGCTAAGGGCAAGGAAAAAGTTATTTCTCAAGGGGAGAATGGAGCGGTAGTTAAGAAATACAAAGTGATCAAGGAAAACGGAAAAGAAGTAAAACGTGAATTAATTGATGAAAAAATAACAAAAGCGAGTCAAAAGCATATTGTTGCGGTTGGTACAAAAGCCCCTCAGCCTAAAGCACAGGCGAAGGATAAGGCAAATGTAGTTACTCTATCCAGTGAAAAGCCTAAGTCTAGTAAGAAGTCTGAGCCATCAGAAAAAAAATCTGGTGGAAAAGTGTTCACAATGAGTGCAAGTGCTTATACAGCAAGCTGCTCTGGTTGTTCTGGTTATACAACTACAGGGATTAATTTAAATGCCAATCCAAACAAAAAAGTAATTGCTGTAGACCCAAGTGTTATCCCGTTAGGCTCCCGAGTATGGTAGAGGGATATGGAGAAGCAATTGCAGGTGATACAGGTGGACATATTGTGGGAAATCGTATTGATATCCATGTACCAACGAAAAGCGCCGCCTACAGCTGGGGACGAAGAACAGTTCAGGTAAAGGTTCTTGATTAACAATGCATTAATTATAAGTTCATAAAATAAAGGAAAAAATACTCTTATCATGATATCATGATAAGAGTATTCTTTATTCTACTATGGTTAAACGGTAATTTAAATGGTAAAGAAATTCCTAATATAGATAAGTTGCGAACTAACTTGGTAGTTCTTTAAACGGCCGTTTCGAAAAATAAATCACTAAAATTAACTTAATAACACCGCTACGGAAAAACACTGCGCTTTTCGGGGGCGGCTGATGAGCCTCGGGCCAACACGATGTTGGTCATGAAGGCGTTGCGACAATGGGGTTTGGTGGGGCGAGTATGCGCAGCCCCAAATGTTTTCGGTGGGACGAGTTTACGAAGTCCCAGGACGTCGCGTCTTTAGCCTTCCAGCCCCTATACGCGTTGCGGGGTCTCATCGAGGCCTCTCCTCCCACAGGACAAGGAAAGCTTCGTCAGCAGGGCATCGCACGAAGAAAATGTGTATTTTCATTTTCGAGGAGTCTCCATATTTCCCCTTCGCTACTATTTACTATTATATCTAGGAATAAAAATTGCGTTCACCTACACCCGGAATGTGCTTTGTACAAATTGATTGGAGCGGAAGGGGGGCGACTCCTACCGGAATAGCATGAGCTGAAGACCCTGGACGGAGCGTAGCGGAGGAAGCGGCTGAAGCCATGCCGGTGGAAAGCGTCCCCCCTGAAGTGGAAATCAATGGGGTTATCCGCTTCTACCATGGCTTAATACTTATAAAAGATTTCTCCAGTTCGCATTTTACTCCAGCTGTGTAAAGGTAAAGCAATCATAAATTTAATTTAATAGAGAAAGAGGAAAAAGATTGAAGATAAAAGAAGTAATTGTTGTAGAAGGAAGAGATGATACAACAAGAATCCAACAAGCTGTTCATGCTGATACAATTGAAACCAATGGATCAGCTATTAACAAAGAAATTATAAAAAGGATTAAGCATGCAAAAGATAAAAGAGGTATTATTATCTTTACAGATCCGGATTATCCTGGTGAACGTATTCGCCATATTATTGATCAAGCAGTTCCAGGATGCAAGCATGCTTTTCTGACACAAGATAATGCACGAGCAAAACATCCACAAAATAAAAGCCTTGGTATCGAGCACGCAACCAATGAAGCAATTCAAAATGCTTTGCTTGGCGTTTATGAATTGGCGGAGGAGAAAACGAGTGAGATAACAAAAGAAGATCTCGTTTATTATGGCCTACTTGGCGGCAATAAAGCGAGCAAGCGTAGAGAAAAAATTGGAGAACTGCTTCATATCGGTCACACAAATGGAAAACAACTACTTAAGCGGCTTACCATGTTTGAGATAACAAAGCAACAGTTCGAACAAGCTATAAATCAGATACAGCAGGAGGAAAATAAGGATGTCTAAAAAGTTTATTGCGACCCCTTCTCGTACAAAGGAAATTTTATCCACCTACTCTTTTCACTTTAAAAAAAGCTTGGGACAGAACTTTCTTGTGGATGCTAATATTCTGGAAAATATCTTGAAGCAAGCAGGAATTGATAAGGGAGCAGGAGCAATAGAGATCGGCCCAGGTATTGGTGCATTAACAGAGCAGTTAGCCATACATGCTGATAAAGTGCTCGCATTTGAAATTGATCAGCGTTTATTACCCATTTTAAATAGCACACTAAGTGATTATAATAATGTAACAATTATACATCAAGATATTCTTAAAGCAGATGTAAGAACTGCAATAGAAGAGTACTTTCATCCCGATCAGCCTGTGCATCTCGTAGCAAATTTACCATACTATATAACAACACCGATACTTATGAAGCTACTAATGGAAAAACTTCCTGTAGCCAGCTTTACAGTTATGATCCAAAAAGAAGTTGCAGAACGGATGGCCGCACAGCCGAATAGTAAAAGTTATGGATCCTTAACGATTGCTATTCAATATTATACAAATGCAAAAGTGGTAATGAATGTCCCAAAACAAGTATTTATGCCTCAGCCAAATGTTGATTCCGCAATTCTGCGTTTAGTTACAAGGGAAGAACCTCCAGTAGAGGTAGATGATGAAGATTTCTTCTTTACCCTTGTTCAAGCCTGCTTTGCACAAAGAAGAAAGACATTAAGAAATAATTTACTAAGTCATTTTAAACAGGATTATAATAAAGAGGAAATCTCACTCCTTCTTGAAGAAATAGCGATTGACGGCACGAGAAGAGGGGAATCCCTCAGCATGGAGGAATTTGCTCGAATGGCAAATGCGTTTTATCGGAATAGAAAATAGTAAGAGAGCTATTGTGGCTGACACAATAGCTTTTTTAATATAGCAAATAATCATAGATCCACATCCTTATAGGCGTTTTAGCTTTTGTGCCTTTCTGCCGCTTCTTAAAAATATTCTTCTTTAGCACAATATCCAGGTTCCCTAATGGCACAGATAGCTAATTGCTTTCATAGCCTATAGAAGTAATATTTTGTCTTGAAGGGCTGTGGGGTGAATGTATGAGCTTTTCAAAAGGAGAATTAGTAACACGAATATCTTATAAGCATGATCTTTTATTTCGTGTTGCTTCGATACACCAGGAGAAGGTGAAATTACACGGAGAGGATTTTCGCCTGGAAGCAGATGCTCCAGCAAAAGATTTGGTAAAGGTTGAGGGAAGAGAACTTGAAAAAAGACGAAAAAAAGAAATAGAAAAAGAAGAGTTCTCCTATCGGTTATTTCGCCAGGATTACAAGCTAATGAAGGAAAAACGCGATTACCAGTCAACAGACGGTTATAAATACGAGGAAAGCTATTTTCAACTGCCTGCAAAGGTACTTCACTTGGATGGGGACCAAACCTATCTGAAAAAGTGTATTGAGCTATACCAACGTATGGGACTGCATATTCATGGTGTCCATGTTCATGAAAAGGATATGCCTCATCAAATTGGGGATTTAGTTAAAAAAATACAACCAGATATAATTGTTATAACAGGACATGATTCGTATTCGGAGAATAAAGGAGCAAAAAGAGACCTCCATGCATATAGGCACTCCAAGTACTTTACAGAAGCTGTAAGGGAAGCGAGAAATATTAATCCACACATGGACCAATTAATTATTTTTGCAGGGGCTTGCCAATCACACTTCGAATCGCTTATTCGTGCGGGTGCCAATTTTGCCAGTTCACCATTAAGGGTGAATATTCATGCCTTGGACCCAGTATATGTAGCAGCCAGAATAGCGTATACACCATTTATGGAGAAGGTCAATGTATGGGAAACCTTGCGTAATACATTACTGGCACAAAAGGAATGGGCGGGGTAGAAACAAGAGGTATCCTTCGAACTGGACTTCCATATATAGACGACAATCTGGAAAATTACTAACTTTTTATGCAGACAAAAAGGGAGGAAAGAACGACCTCTTTGTCTGCACTTTATAATTTTGACAAAAAAGGATACATAATTTGTTAACATTTACAAATAATATTAGAAATAGACAAATATTATTGTTGACAAGAAAAAAGGTATCTTGTTATAATATAAAGTTTTATTTGACTATAATACATGCCTGTGATATAATTAAATCAGTGAGGTGGATTGTATTGGCTAAAACATTAATCGAAATTAAGCAAGGTCTTGAAGGTCACGTTGGAAAGCGTTTAACACTTAAAGCGAACGGTGGTCGCAGAAAAACGATCGAGCGATCGGGTGTACTTGCTGAAACCTACCCTTCAGTATTTATTGTTGAACTGGACCAAGAAGAAAATGCATTCGAGCGTGTTTCATACAGCTACGCAGATGTTCTAACGGAAACCGTAGAGTTAAGTTTTTTAGATGAAAGAACAATAGCAACAATCCTTGAGCAGTGAACAATTTTGTTTACTGCTTTTTGTATGACTTTTTAACGTATAAAATGTGAGGAATTCTGGTTTTTGTTCTTATCGAGGAACGGCCAGCTCCGACGCACAGGGCGTTCCAGTGTCGAAGGACGGAGCGAGTTTAGCCTGTCCCCTTCCTTGCAAGGCGCTGAGTCTTTTTTTATTTATTTCCTTTTTTACAAGTATCTGCCTGAGTTAATTCTCCATAAACACATAAACTATAAGTGTCGTAAGGTAACTCATTAATTAAAGGGGGTTGTTCTTTCATGGCTAGACGAAGAGGGATTATGTCAGACCACTTGAAAGAAGAAATTGCTAAAGAGTTAGGATTTTACGACACGGTACAGCAGGAAGGTTGGGGAGGCATTAGGGCAAGGGATGCCGGTAACATGGTAAAGAGGGCTATTGAAATGGCTGAGCAAAATATGCAGCAGAAGGGCAAATCCGAATAGGGTTTGCTCTTTTTAAAGAAGAGAAATATATGTACTTTTAATTAAGTTAAGTGATGAAGTCTGCCAGGAGTGAAGATAGAAATACATCTGTTTCGCCTATCATTAAGCAGTCGCTTTCATGTTTATTAATATGTTACAATTTGAATATCTATATACAAGAAGGTGACGGTGATGGCACTTTTTGAAAATGCCCCTGCAAAAATAAACTTATCCCTTGATGTATTAAGTAAAAGAGATGATGGTTATCATAATGTGGAAATGATTATGACAACGATCGACTTGTCAGATAGGGTGATGTTGTCTGAAATCGCTGAAGACCGGATTGAGGTTGCATTGGAGAGCAGATATGTACCGAGTGATGAACGAAATTTAGCATATAAGGCTGCAAAAGTCTTCAAGGATACATATCGTATTCGTAAGGGAGTTCGGATTAATATTGAAAAATCGATTCCTGTATCAGCCGGTCTTGGTGGAGGAAGTACAGATGCGGCAGCTGTATTAAGAGGGCTAAATCGGCTTTGGTCATTAAATATCCCGACAGAGAAATTGCAGGAAATGGGTGACATGATTGGTACGGATGTGCCCTTTTGTGTTCAAGGTAAAACAGCGATTGCTACAGGTAGGGGAGAAAAGATAGAAAGACTTCCTTCACCCCCACCTGGCTGGGTTGTTTTAGCAAAGCCGGACATTGGAGTATCTTCGCGAACAATTTTTCAGCGTATTGATATGAAAGAAATCTCCCATCCGAATACAAGTCAAATACTTAGAGCTTTAAACAGTGGAGATTTTCAATCGATGTGTGACTATATTGGCAATTCATTGGAAGCCATAACAATGAATTTACATCCAGAGGTTCTACGCATAAAAAAAGCAATGGTACAGGCGGGAGCGTCTGGTGTTCTAATGAGTGGCAGTGGTCCCACTGTGTACGGCTTAGTGGAGCATCACAGTAAAGCCAGAAGAATTTATAATAGTATGTGTGGTTTTTGTGACGAGGTATACCTTGTACGACTGCTAGGCTAGCTATTGCTAAAAAACATATAATAATGATATATTAATTGGTAAATATTCGGTTTTGAGGTGTAGAAATGAAAAGAAGTAATCGGTTGGTTGCATTGACGAATTTTTTCGTTGAAAATCCAAGAAAACATACACAATTTCCTTATTTTGTGGACCTTTTAAATACAACAAAAGCTTCAATCAGTGAGGATATGGATATCATTGACAGTGTGTTCCAAAGTGAAGGGCTCGGGTTTCTTAAGCGGACAACAGGTGCTGCTGGAGGAGTAATGTTTATCCCTGAATCCTCTAAGCAAAAGAACATGCAATTTATTGATACATTGTGTAAGGAATTGGAGGACCCAATACGTATTCTGCCAGGTGGGTATCTTTATATGAGTGATCTGCTTGGTGACCCTAAAATGGTGAGAGAAATAGGCAGGATTTTTGCATCTGCTTTTTCACATTTAAATATTGATGTCGTTGTTACCGTAGCTACAAAGGGAATTCCTCTTGCATACGCCGTTGCTTCCTTCCTTGATGTACCTGTAGTTATTGTACGACGCGATCCTAAGGTTACAGAAGGTTCTTCTGTAAGTATTAATTATGTATCTGGATCATCAAGAAAGATTCAAACAATGGTCTTGCCGAAAAGAAGCCTTTGGGAAGGTGCTAATGTATGTATCATTGATGATTTTATGAAAGCCGGAGGCACAATTAATGGGATTGTAAATCTTTTAGATGAATTTAATGCTAATGTTACCTCTATTGGTGTGTTAGCAGAAGCTGATGATGAGGAAGAAGAGCGTGTCGTTGAAGATTATACATCTCTTGTTAAGATATCCAATGTAAATATTAAAGAGAAAAGTATAGAAGTCCATGCAGGTAATCTGATTAAATAGGTCCTACTGCAAATGTTGGGATAAAACGTTATCTCGTACATTCGTAGTAGGAGGGAACTGCGACGTAGTGAAAACTTATTTCCCAATTAATATAAAATAGCTAAATAACACCGCTACGGAAAAATACTGCGCTTTCCGGGGGCGGCTGATGAGCCTCCTCATGCTACGCATTCCGGGGTCTCACCGATGCCTCATCTCCCCCAGGTCTCCGTATTTTTCCTTCGCTACTATTTACTTATACCTAAGAAGAAAATTGCGTCTGCATACCCTAGAATATGCTGTGTACGAATTGATTGAAGCGGAAGGGGGCGACTCCTGCCGGAATAGCATGAGCTGAAGACCCTGCACGAAGCGTAGCGGAGGAAGCGGCTGAAGCCATGCCGGCGGAAAGCGTCCCCCTGCAGTGGAAATCAATGGGTCCATTCATCTCCTTAAAATGAGATAAACTACTACCAAGTTACATCGCAGTTTATTTATTTTTCGACTCATTGAGTGATTCCGATATGTTAGAAATAGTTGCGTGGTATTTTTTATATTTTTATTTAAAGGTTGCGCTTGCGATTTTCATAGTACTTTCACCTTAGGAAAAAGTATTTATAAGCTCTTTTTTCTTTCGCTTTAAAATTATTTTATAAATATTTTATTTTTTTTAATAATTAAGCAGGAATTTCTTTTCTTTTGTTGAACTATTTAAATAAGTTCAAAAGGGAAAAGGTGGTGAAACATCATGGAAGTAACTGACGTAAGATTACGCCGCGTTAATACAGAGGGAAGAATGCGAGCAATTGCATCTATTACATTGGATCAGGAATTTGTGGTACATGACATTCGTGTAATTGATGGGAATAATGGTTTATTTGTGGCCATGCCATCAAAGCGTACCCAGATGGAGAATTTAGGGATATTGCTCATCCTATTAATTCAGGGACTCGTTCCAAGATTCAGGATGCTGTATTAGAAGAATACCGCCGTGCAGGAGAAGAAGAAGCTGAAGCTGAGGCACAATATGAAGAAGCTGGTGCTTCCTAAATTTTACCTGTAATTCAACAAGAGGTCTAATCTACATAAGGTTAGCCTTCTTTTTTTTGTTCTAACAAGAGGCTAATAATTGGTAAAAATTACTTATTGTCAAAACTTCCCCCTTATCTGCTATTATCTATTGAAATTCGACGTTTTTTAAGATATATTCATAATGGATAAAAAGGAAGGATGGAGGTTTCCTAATGACTAACCGCTATGCTGTGATTCTCGCAGCCGGACAAGGAACTAGAATGAAATCCAAGCTTTATAAAGTGTTACATCCTGTAATGGGACGCCCCATGGTACAGCATGTAATTGATCAAATAAAAACAGTAGAATTAGATAAATTGGTTACAATTGTTGGATTTGGTGCAGAGAAGGTAGCAGAATATATCGGTAAGGACAGTGAACTCGTTATCCAGGAAGAACAATTGGGAACGGGTCATGCTGTGTTGCAGGCAGAAGATCTTCTAAGAGATAAAGAAGGAACGACCATCGTTGTATGTGGTGATACACCATTAATTACAAGCGAAACTTACCAGGCGCTATTTAATCACCATGAACAGACGGGTGCCAAAGCAACCATTTTAACGGCGGATGCTTCAGACCCAACTGGGTATGGAAGAGTTATACGTAATGATAGAAATGAAGTCGAGCGAATCGTAGAACATAAAGATGCGTCAGAAAAAGAGCTAAGCGTAACTGAAATAAACACAGGTACATATTGTTTTGATAATAAAGCATTATTTCAAGCGCTTCAACACGTATCAAATGATAATTCCCAAGGAGAATATTATCTGCCGGATGTAATTGAAATTCTGCGCAATCAATCTGAAAAGGTTACTGCCTTCCTAACGCCGGTGTTTGAAGAAACATTAGGTGTAAACGATCGTGTTGCACTTGCACAGGCAGAGAAGGTTATGAAAAAACGTGTGAATGAAAAACATATGCGTAATGGGGTCTCCATTATTGATCCAGACAACACCTATATTCAACCAGATGTTGTTATTGAACAGGATGCAATTATTCACCCCGGTTGTGTAATTAAGGGAAATACGATAATTAAAACTGATGCAGAGATAGGCCCACATAGTGAAATAAATAACTGTGAAGTTGGAGAAAGTACAGTTATAAAGCAAAGTGTCGCTACAGATAGTAAAATCGGGTCACGTGTAAATATAGGGCCATTTGCTCACATTAGACCAGCTTCTGAAATTGGTGATGAAGCGAAAATTGGTAACTTTGTAGAAATCAAGAAAACAAAGCTGGATAACCAAAGTAAAGTATCCCATTTAAGCTACATTGGAGATGCAGAGGTAGGAAGCAATGTGAACATCGGTTGTGGTACAATTACAGTGAACTATGATGGAAAAAATAAATATTTGACCACTATTGAAGATGATGCATTTATTGGTTGTAATTCCAATTTAATAGCACCAGTAACCATTGGCAAAGGTTCTTATGTTGCTGCAGGCTCCACCATTACAAAAGATGTACCAGGAGATTCCTTATCAATAGCAAGAGCCAGACAGACGAATAAAGAAGGATATGCTTCAAGAATAAAGAACCGACAAAAAGACTAACGGAGGGTAATACAATGGCATCAACATATAAAGACGCATCATTAAAGGTGTTCTCTTTAAATTCAAACGTTAAATTAGCAGAACAGATTGCAGATCATATAGGAACTCGCTTAGGTAAATGTTCCGTTAAACGATTCAGCGATGGAGAAGTACAAATTAATATTGAAGAAAGCATTCGTGGTTGTGATGTTTATGTTGTTCAATCAACATGTGCTCCAGTAAATGAGCATATTATGGAACTACTCATCATGATTGATGCGTTGAAGCGTGCTTCTGCAAGATCCATAAATATTGTTATGCCTTATTATGGATATGCCCGTCAGGATAGAAAGGCCCGTTCAAGGGAGCCTATTACTGCTAAACTTGTGGCGGATTTATTAGAAACAGCTGGAGCGAGCCGTGTTATCACGTTGGACTTGCATGCCCCGCAAATTCAAGGGTTCTTTAATGTGCCAATTGACCATTTACAGGGTGTGCCTATTTTGTCGGATTACTTTGAAGCAAAAAACCTAGATGATATTATCGTTGTTTCACCAGATCATGGAGGAGTTACGCGTGCCCGGAAAATGGCTGATCGTCTAAAGGCTCCAATTGGAATTATCGATAAACGCCGTCCACGTCCAAATGTAGCCGAAATTATGAATATTATTGGAAATATTGAAGGGAAAACAGCAATCCTTATTGATGATATTATTGATACAGCTGGAACAATTACACTTGCTGCAAACGCTTTAGTGGAGAATGGAGCTAAAGAAGTGTATGCTTGTTGTACACACCCTGTTTTATCCGGACCTGCTTTAGAGAGAATTGATCAATCTGAGATTAAGGAGCTTGTGATTACAAACTCTATTCCTCAAACAGAAGATAGACAGAGTGATAAAATTACGGAGCTTTCTGTTGCGCCATTGATTGGTGAGGCAATTATCCGTGTACATGAACTTCAGTCAGTAAGCATTCTTTTTGACTAGATGTTTAGAAAGTAGATTTTATGGGTAATCTCTAAATGGATTGTTTTTTGAATTACTGCATGATCGCACATAATCAATAAAGAGAGAAAACTTATATTAGTTTTTTTAAAATTTTGGAGGGTGATACAGATGGCAGTTAAGTTAAAGGCTACAAAACGAGAAGATCTTACAAAATCAACAACTAAGCAAATTAGAAATGAAGGAAGAGTACCTGCAGTAATTTATGGCAAAGCAAAGGATGCACAATCCATTTCCGTTGATAGTGTCGAACTGGTTAAGACAGTGAGAGACGAAGGAAGAAACGCGATCATTTCATTAAATATTGAGAATGATAAGCCGGTAGATGTGATGTTACATGAGTATCAAATCGATCCACTTCGTGATGAGCTTGTACATGCAGACTTTTACATTGTTAATATGTCTGAAGAAATGGATGTGGAAGTGCCTCTTCGTCTAGAAGGAGAAGCACAAGGCTCTAAAGATGGAGGAGTATTACAGCAACCATTGTATGAATTACAGGTTCGCGCTAAACCAGGTGATATTCCGGAAGAAATTGTGGTGGATATTTCCGAATTAGCTATTGGTGATACGATTGCTATAGCTGACTTGCCGAAAGCATCCAACTACGAGTTCCTTGAAGATGAAGATACAACAATTGCAACGGTGCTGCCACCAGATACATTAGATGATGTTGAAGAGGCTCCAGATGAAAATAATGAGCCTGAATTGGTAGATGCTGACGCAGAAGATAAAGAATAAAAGGATATCTACAACAATCCCTCCTTTCATCAGGAGGATTGTTGTATTGACTTTCATATAAAGGAAGAAGAACAATGAAATGTATTGTAGGTCTGGGTAATCCCGGAAGAAAGTATAAGGAAACACGTCATAACATCGGGTTCATGGTAATTGATGAATTAGTAAAACGCAATAATTGGGAACTTGATAAATCAAAGTTTAATGGGAAATACGCGATGGAAAGAGTGGACGGAGAGAAAATCATCTTGCTCCAGCCACAAACGTTTATGAATCTTTCAGGAGAGTCACTTCGGCCATTAATGGATTTTTACCAGATTGATGTGGAAGATATATTGGTTATTTATGACGACTTGGACTTACCAACAGGGAAAATCCGTTTAAGACAAAAGGGCGGACATGGTGGCCACAATGGGATTAGATCGCTTATTGATCATTTAGGTACGAAAGAGTTTAAGCGGATCCGAATCGGAGTGGGAAGGCCTGTTAAGCCAATACCCGTAGTAGACTATGTCTTGGGTAAGTTTCCAAAAGAGGAACAGGACGATGTTGCAGCTAGTATCACAAAATCAGCAGACGCATGCGAAGCTTGGCTGAAAAGTCCGTTTTTAGAAGTAATGAATGAATACAATAATTGATGGTTACATAGACTAATTTTAATTGAATGCATGGAACAACCAAAGTATAAATAAAATCTCTTTCGGTTAAACTGATGATGACATCAAGACATATCCATAGGAGGTTTTTATATGGCGGTTGTCTATAAGTGCAGGCACTGTGGTCATAAAATTGGTGAATTACATCAGCATGTTGTCGATACATCCATGTTAGGATTTGATCAACTAACAGTGAAGGAAAAAGAAGAAATGATACATTATCAGGATAATGGGGATATATTAATCCAAGCAATTTGCGAAGATTGTGAGGAGACATTGGGACGTCACCCGAGTTATCATGAATTGGATTTTTTTATTCAATAAAGCATAGGCAGGAACAGCTTTGGTATTGCACCAAGGCGTTTTTGCGCTTATTTGCAACAGTGTAGGTGGGGGTTTAGGAATGAAGGGTATAAATTCATATTTAGAATCAAAAGAAGATATAAAGTCCATTCTCGATGGAATAACTAGTGGAATGGAAGAACAGCTTATTGCCGGGTTGTCCGGTTCTGCAAGAAGCTTACTGGTTTCATCAATTAACGATTCGCTTGATAAACCAATTCTTCTTGTTACACATCAATTGGTACAAGCTCAGCAGCTCTATGATGACTTAGCTGAATTTGTCAGTGAGGATCACGTACATCTTTACCCTGTAAATGAATTAATTGCATCAGAAATTGCCATCGCTAGTCCAGAGCTAAGAAGTCAGCGGATTGAGTCACTGACAGCTTGGGCAGCAAAGAAATCGGGTATTTTAATAGCACCTGTAGCAGCACTAAAAAGAATCTTGCCGCCACCTGAGTATTGGGAAAAGTATCAATTGAACTTTACGTTTGGCGAAGAAATTGATATAGATCAATACCTATTTTCTCTAGTTGACATGGGCTATGAACGTGCTTCCATGGTAACCAGCCCAGGAGAATTCAGTCGGCGGGGTGGCATTATTGATATATATCCAATAACAGAGGAACATCCCATACGTATAGAATTATTTGATGAAGAAATAGATTCTATACGCTATTTTGATGCCGAGACACAGCGTTCACTTGATAAATTAAACCAGGTAATGGTCGGTCCTGCTACTGAGCTTTTGCTAACACAAAGTGACATGTTAGCCGGTGGCGAAAGAGTGGAGGAAGCTTTAGCAGAGACATTAAAAAAGATGACTTCCCCTCATGCAAAAGAAACATTAATTGAAGTAATCGAGCATGATACAGAGCGACTGAAAAATTTGGAACATTTTCAAGAAATGTATAAGTATATTGGCTATTTCTATGAAAAGCCTGCTAGCTTACTAGATTATTTACCAAAGGACGGGCTGATCATTTTTGATGAGATGAGCAGAATTCAAGAGACTGCTACAAACCTTGATACAGAGGAAGCAGAATGGTATAGCAGTCTGCTGGAATCCAACCAAATGGTGAAAAACAGTTATTTTTCATTTGATTGGCAACATGTTTGGGGACAAATTTATCATCAACGTCTGTATATGTCTATCTTTTTAAGGCATATTCCAAATACACAGCCACAAAATATAATTAATCTATCCACGCGCGCGATGCAGGAGTTTCATGGGCAGATGCCTTTATTGAAAAATGAATTACACCGTTGGGAGAAAGGTGATTTTTCAGTAGTAGTATTGGCGCCAAATGAAAAGCGTGCTGAAAAAATCCAATCTATTTTTGCGGATTATGATATGGAAGCAGTGGTTACGAAAGAGCTTGAGCTACCTGTTGATAAACCAACGATTGCTGTTGGGAATATTTCTAATGGTATTGAATTTCCAATGCATAAATTGGCGGTAATTACAGAAAATGAATTGTTCAAAAAAAGGACAAAACGAAAGCGAAAGCAACAAAAAATCTCTAATGCAGAGCGTATTAAGAGTTATCAGGAATTAAAAGTTGGTGATTATGTTGTTCATGCCAACCATGGGATAGGTAAATACCTTGGCATCGAAACATTGGAAGTCAGCGATTTGCATAAGGATTATATGTTGATCAAGTATTCCGGGGATGACAAGCTATTTGTTCCTATTGATCAAATAGATCAGGTACAAAAATTTGTTGGTTCAGAAGGCAAAGAACCAAAGCTTTATAAACTTGGCGGTAGTGAATGGACAAAAGTAAAGCGTAAAGTCCAGTCTTCCGTAGAGGACATTGCTGATGATTTAATTAAGCTATATGCAGAAAGAGAAGCGAAGAAAGGATACGCCTTTTCTGAGGACACGGAAATGCAACGGGAGTTTGAGGCTTCCTTTCCATATCAGGAGACAGAGGATCAGCTTCGGTGTATTGAAGAAATTAAGCAGGATATGGAAAGAGAGCGGCCGATGGACCGTTTGTTATGTGGAGATGTTGGCTATGGTAAAACCGAAGTTGCTATTCGTGCAGCCTTTAAAGCAATAGCAGATGGGAAGCAGGTTGCCATTTTAGTTCCTACTACCATTTTGGCTCAACAGCATTACGAAACAATGCTCGAACGGTTTCAGGACCATGCAATTAATGTTGGTCTCCTAAGCAGATTTAGAACAAGAAAGCAACAAACAGAGACGATAAAGGGATTGGGCAAGGGAACTGTGGATGTAATTGTTGGTACCCATCGGATCCTTTCTAAAGATGTAGAATATCGTGATCTTGGTTTACTTATCGTGGACGAAGAGCAGCGTTTTGGAGTAAAGCATAAAGAAAAAATAAAACAGTTAAAGACAAATGTAGATGTATTGACCCTTACAGCTACACCAATTCCGAGAACCTTACATATGTCCATGCTAGGGGTAAGAGATTTATCAGTTATTGAAACACCCCCAGAAAATCGCTTTCCTATCCAAACATATGTAATGGAGTACAATCCTATTTTAATTCGGGAATCCATTGAAAGAGAAATGGCAAGAGGAGGGCAAGTTTTCTTCCTTTATAATCGTGTAGAGAATATTGATAAGGTTGCTCGAGACCTTGGTGTTTTGGTTGAGGATGCGAGAATTGCTGTGGCACATGGCCAAATGAATGAAACAGAGCTGGAAAGTATTATATTTGCCTTCTTAGCTGGTGAATATGATGTATTAGTAAGTACAACAATAATTGAAACCGGAGTAGATATTCCAAATGTAAACACGCTAATAGTAAATGATGCTGATCGCATGGGATTAAGCCAATTGTATCAATTAAGAGGAAGAGTAGGTAGATCTAATCGAGTAGCTTACGCCTATTTTACGTATCAAAAAGATAAGGTTCTTACTGAAGTAGCCGAAAAACGTCTACAAGCGATTAAAGAATTTACAGAGCTTGGTTCCGGATTCAAAATTGCCATGCGTGATCTTTCTATACGTGGTACAGGGAATCTTTTAGGCTCCCAGCAACACGGATTTATTGACTCTGTTGGTTTTGATATGTATTCTCAAATGCTTAAGGATGCCATTGATGCTCGCAAGGCAGGTAAAGATGTGGAAGATATTAAACCATTTGAACCTGAGTTATTACTAAGTATTGATGCATATATTCCAGATACGTATATACGGGATGAAAAACAAAAAATTGAGATTTACAAGCAATTTCAAACCATTTCATCTTCACAAGATACGGATGAATTAAAAGATGAATTAATTGATCGTTTTGGTGATTATCCTGAAGAGGTGGGAAATCTATTTACCGTTTCTTCTCTAAAGATGTATGCCAAAAAAGAAAAGGCAGAATCGATCAGCGAAAAGAAAAACAAATTAGAAATTATTATGGATGAAAATCGCAGCCAGGAGATTGATGGGTCTAAATTATTTGAACTTGCTAATACATTTGGACGTGGTATACAGCTTGGGACAGAGGATAAAAAGCTGAAATTTGTTTATCAATGGACGAAGGACACGAAACATAATCGATATGAATTAATTGGCGATTTTATACAAAAACTAAGTACGGTGAATAGAGATGAATAAGCTTCTGTGATTATAGCGGCGTGCTTACAAATTGAAATATCGGTAACTTGCAGAATCATTTAATTCAAAAAAATGGAATGAAATGTATAGTTATCTTAAGTTAATCCATACTAAAAAAACAGCTGGTGATTTTTAAATATCAAGATAATTTATGGAAGATCTAAATAAGCAAAAAATCACTAAGAAATGCATCAAAGAAAGCGAGGCAGCTAACGAATGAAAGCAACAGGAATTGTTCGACGTATTGATGATTTAGGGAGAGTAGTGGTCCCAAAAGAGATTAGAAGAACTTTACGTATCCGTGAAGGAGATCCTTTGGAAATATTTGTAGACAGAGAAGGAGAAGTTATTTTAAAGAAGTATTCTCCGATTAATGAGCTAGGTAATTTTGCAAAAGAATATGCAGAGGCTTTATTTGATTCTTTGCAATCTCCTGTGTTTATCTGTGATCGTGATGAAATAATTGCAGTAGCAGGTGAATCAAAAAAGGACTATTTGAACAAGAATATTAGTAAACAACTTACCAAGATTATTGAAGATAGGAATCAGACTTTTGTTACAGATGCTAGCACTCTTGAACTTGTCGAAGGTAATGAGGAAGAAGTGAACTCTTATTGTATTAGTCCTATCATTGCTAATGGAGACCCAATTGGATGTGTAATGATTGTTTCAAAAGATGGCGATAAAATAACAAATGTAGAGCAAAAATCAATTGAAACTGCTGCGGGATTCTTGGCAAGACAAATGGAATAATACTTATATAAGAAGCAAAAAACAGTACGAGCTGTTTTTTGCTTTTTTTTTGGATTAAAAAAGTTCTAATATATATGTTGGGGTTATTCAATGAATCGCAAAATGAGTAAGCTCTGTAGTAACTTGTTGTATAGAACAAAGGCTATGTAGAAGGTGAGTTGTTTATCCTCCCATCATTTACAATAGAAAAGAAACAGAGTAATGTTCGTACTCGGCATCACGTGGGCTGGACAACTATGCTATAATAATTCCACATTGTAATTTTAAAAAGGACGTTATTTATGGGCGTGAATGAAACAAATAAACTCGTCAAAAGTGCTTTGTTACTAACGGCGGGAGGACTTATTAGTAAGGTGCTAAGTGCTGGCTATCGCATTCCATTACAAAATCTGACTGGCGATATCGGTTTTTATATCTATCAACAAATTTATCCTATTTTAGGAATTGCTCTTATGCTTTCTTTATATGGCTTCCCTTCAGCAATTTCCAAAATGGCAGTGGAATGGAAGCAAACAGGAAAGAAGTTAACTTTTAAAACCTTTCATTTGCCCATCCTATTCATCCTATTATGTATAAATGGCTCAATGTTTTTATTTTTATTACTTAACGCTGATTTGCTGGCGGCTTGGGTGGGTGATGAACGGCTTGCAGGCATCTATCGTTTTGGTGCCTTTACCTTTTTAGTTATTCCTTTTACTGCTTTGCTTCGTGGCATGTTTCAGAGTAATCATTCCATGAAACCGGTTGCCTTCTCTCAAATAGGAGAACAGCTGGTTAGGGTATGTATTATTGTAGGAGCAGCTGTCATCATATCAACTCAGCAGAACGATTTGTATAACATCGGACAGGCAGCTGTTTGGGCAGCTATATTGGGTTCCATTACTGCACTGTTTATTTTAATTTTGTATTCTGATAAACAAATAAAAAGACAAGAAGATACATTTGCTATTCCATGGAATTATTATGTAAGCACATTACTGATTTTGGGGTTGGCTGCAACATTAAATCACATGGTATTACTAGTTATTCAATTTGCTGACACGTTTACATTACTTCCCAGCTTAATTGGATATGGCCTCGACAAGCAAACCGCAATGGAAGCAAAGGGTGTATTTGATCGAGGACAGCCACTAATTCAGCTCGGTATCGTACTAGGTTCCTCCTTTGCTTTGGCTTTACTCCCATCTATCTCCCGAAAGCGCTGGAGGAAGACCCGCAAACTTTTTATTTTTATATACGAGGGGCTTTAAAATTCAGTTTTTATTTAGCTGTAGGAGCTTCTCTTGGATTAATTATTATTTTTAAAGAAGTGAATGAACTGCTATTTCAGAACACGCAAGGTACAGGTTATCTGCAAATCCTTGTTTCTGCTATTGTTTTTGCATCTATTGCTATTACCGCATCTTCTATACTTCAAGGCCTCGGTTATGTAAAGCGCACAGCTGGATTTATTTTAATTGCTTTCTTCATAAAGTGGATCGCTAATCAAATTCTCGTGCCGTTGGTAGGAATATCGGGTGCAGCAGTAGCTACTATTATCAGCTTGATAACCCTGAGTATTATTGTATCAATGGAATTACGAAGGAAGGTCCCTGGATTACATTTTTATCAACATATTAAATGGAAGACGCTTATTGGTGCAGCCGGTATAATGATTATTTATTTAGTGATAGGGAATTTTGTTATATCTTTCATTGATGATATATCGCGGTGGCAGCTGCTGGTTTACGTATTGTTCATCTCTTTTACAGGCGGAGCCTATATATTTTTTGCATGATAAGATGGAAGGCATTTACTTTAAAAGAATTACGCATGCTACCAGCATCAGGCATATTTACGAGGATTTATAAGGAGTGAAATAAATATGAGTAAGATTGAAATTATTGGATTAGGAGCTGGAGATATCGATCAGTTACCTCTCGGGCTCTATAAGAAATTAGTTAATCAAAAAAACATGGTATATACCCGTACAAAAGACCACCCTGTGATTCGATCCCTTGAAGAGGAAGGAGTTCTGTTTACCTCTTTTGACTCGATGTATGAAGAAGAAGCTAATTTTGGTGATGTATATGAGCGTATTGTCGAAAGCTTAATTGAGAAGGCAAGAAAGGAATCAATTATATACGCCGTCCCAGGGCATCCAATGCTTGCCGAAAAGACAGTTCAGCTATTGTTAGATCAAAAAGAGGTTGAAGTAGACATCCTTGGGGGACAAAGTTATCTTGATGATTTATTTACTACATTACAAATTGATCCCATCGAAGGCTTCCAATTTGTAGATGGGACATCCTTTAAACGCAATCAGCTGAATTATCACAATCATATTATATTTTGCCAGGTGTATGATCGATTTATTGCTTCTGAGGTAAAGCTTGCTTTATTAGAAGATTTACCACCAGAATTTGAAATAAAAGTAGTACATGCTGCTGGAAGTGAACAGGAATCTATCCGCACGATGCCATTAGAGGAACTGGATCATTCCATGGAAATAAGCAATTTAACAAGCATATATATACCACCAGCTCCAGAAAATTTGCTTCAACATACATTCTCCCGACTAAAAGAGGTTATAGCCGTATTGAGGGGACCTGATGGTTGTCCATGGGATAGAGAACAAACACATGAATCCTTGCGGGAATACGCCGTGGAAGAGGTTTATGAATTAATAGAAGCAATTGATAAACAAGATGATGAGAATATCGTTGAAGAGCTTGGTGATATGTTGCTGCAAGTGATGCTTCATAGTCAGATTGGTGAGGATGACGGATTCTTTACTGTAGATGATGTAATTCGTTCGATTACGACAAAAATGATCCATCGGCATCCACATGTCTTTGCAGACGTCTCTGTAGATTCAGTTGATCAAGTTTATAAAAATTGGGATGAATTAAAACGAGAGGAAAAAGGGGAGGCGCGAACCTCCTTGTTAGATGGAGTCCCTAATCATCTGCCATCCTTGGCAAAAGCATATAAATTACAAAAGAAGGCTGCCAAAGTAGGGTTTAACTGGGACAATGCAGACGATATTTGGGACAAGTTAAATGAAGAAATAGACGAAGTAAAAGAGGCCATTCAATCCGGAAACGAGGAAGAAATGGAAAAAGAGTTTGGAGATGTCCTGTTTGTTCTGGCAAATTTAACACGGTATTATAAGATTAACCCGGAAATTGCTTTGAATCGGTCTAACCAAAAGTTTTATTCTCGTTTTCAATTTATTGAAAGACAGATTCAAGAGAAGAACCTTGATATTAATCAGGTTTCATTAGAGAAGATGGATTATTTTTGGAATTTGGCTAAAGAGAGGGAGTAGGAAAGTATGAGATTAGATAAATTTTTAAAGATTTCCAGACTGATTAAACGTCGTACATTGGCAAAAGAAGTTGCAGATCAAGGTAGAATTACCATTAATGGGAATCAAGCAAAAGCTTCTTCCACTGTTGCTGTAGGGGATGAGCTAATGATAAAATTCGGTCAGAAGTTGGTTACCATTGAAGTTACAGCTCTTCGAGAAACTGTAAAAAAGGATGAAGCTGAGACTTTGTATAAGGTAATAAAAGAGGAAAAAAAGGACGAATAAAAAAGAGCGAGGCTTGGGACAAAAGAATTTTATACATTGAAAATCCGAACCGATTCGTACTACTAATGAATCGTGGTTCGGATTTCTTTTTCAATAAATTAGCGGAGGAAAAACGCGCAGACTCCGGTGGGAGAAAAAGCCTAGGTAAGACCCCGGAGTGCTTAGCACGAGGAGGCTTAGCAGCGCCCACGGAAAGCGAAGCGTTTTTCCGGAGCGGGGCTCCCACACTTTTAGAATGTTCGTCTTTATAACAGCGTTATTTAGTTATGTCCTAGCCTCGCTTGTGCTTTTGAGCTTTAGGAAACTATAAAGTCTAGAACCTGTGATTGATTTTTATTACTGGGTTAGTCAAGTCCAGCTCCAGCGCCCAGCAACTAGCAGAGGTTTTGATGGGGCGAGCATTTAGCGCAGCCCCAAACTTCAATCTTCTTTCTACGATAAGTCAACATCGATTCGCTATACATAGGAAGGAAGGCCGACTAAGAACGGCCTTTGCGGCCAACGTCGGCATACCCCTTGTGCAGGGGCATGTTTCCTTTATCTCATGCAGAAGATTTCCAGTTTGTACGTTGCTAAACGGGCGCTTGCGCTTTTGGGGATTAAACCATCACTTTACATATGTCATTTGTAAATTCTACTGGATCTCCAACTGGAAGACCTTCGATAAGTAATGCCTGGTTGTAAAGTAAATTCGTATATAACGCGAATTTTTCTTTATCACTTTCGTAAGCTGTCTTTAGTGATTGATATACTTCGTGGTCCGGGTTAATTTCAAGGACCTTCTCTGCCTTTATTTGTTGATTGTTAGGCATTGCGCTAAGCACTTTTTCCATTTCTACAGAGATCTCTCCGTCTGTTGATAAGCAAACAGGGTGTGACTTAAGTCGGTTAGAGACCTTTACATCCTTTACCTTGCCTTCCAGCTGCTTTTTCATTTCTGTGAACAAATCTTTGTTGGAAGCTGCTTCTTCCTCTGCTTTATTATTTTCCTCTGTCATATCTAATCCAAGATCCCCACTGGATACAGAGCGGAATTCCTTGTCCTTGTATTGCATGAGCATCTTTATAGCGAACTCATCTACTTCATCGGTAAAGTAGAGAATTTCGTATCCCTTATCTGCAACTAGCTCTGTTTGCGGTAGTTTATCAATCCGATCAATAGATTCTCCAGTTGCATAATAGATATATTTTTGATCCTCTGGCATTCTGGACACATACTCATCCAGTGATACTAATTTCTTTTCCTTTGAAGAATAGAAAAGGAGCAAATCTTGCAGTGTATCCTTGTTTGCACCGAAGTCGCTGTACACACCATATTTTAATTGGCGCCCAAATGACTCGAAGAATTTCTCATATCCTTCCCGGTCTTCTCTTAACAGCTGTAGAAGCTGTTGCTTAATTTTCTTTGTGATATTTTTCGATATTAACTTCAATTGACGGTCATGCTGGAGCATCTCCCGAGAGATATTTAAGGATAAGTCTTCAGAGTCGACCAATCCCTTCACAAAGCTAAAGTAATCTGGCAAGAGCTCTGCGCATTTTTCCATAATCAACACACCATTAGAATATAATTCCAAGCCTTTTTCATATTCGGCTGTGTAATAGTTATATGGTGTAGATTCAGGGATATACAAAATAGAGTTATAACGAATCGTTCCATCAACATGGATATGGATATGTTTTAAAGGTTTATCAAAGCCATACCTTTTTTCTTGGTAAAAGTTTTCATAGTCTTCATCTGTTAATTCACTCTTGTTCTTTTTCCAGATCGGCACCATGCTGTTTATAGTTTCTTCTTCTGTATACTCTGTATAATCTTCGCTACCCTCTTCTTTTGGTTCTTTTTTTGTAATGTCCATCTTAATTGGGTAGCGAATGAAGTCAGAGTATTTTTTAATAATTTGCTTTAAGCGGTATTCTTCAAGATATTCATCATAGTTTTCTTCTTCGGTATTTTCCATGATCTTAAGGATAATCTCTGTTCCTACATCTTCTTTATTAGCTGTTTCTATCGTATATCCATCAGCACCTTTGGATTCCCATACATAGGCTTCCTCATTGCCAAGCGCGCGGCTAATTACTTTTACTTCTTCTGCCACCATGAATGCAGCATAGAAGCCTACACCGAATTGCCCAATAATATCATGACCATCTTTGGATTCATTTTCTTTTTTAAATGCTAATGAACCACTTTGAGCGATGACACCAAGATTGTTTTCCAATTCCTCTTTGGTCATTCCGATTCCTGTATCCTTGATTTTCAATAAGCGATTTTCTTTATCAGCACTTATTTTTATGTAGTAATTACCCATATCAAAATCCAAGGACTCGTCTGTAAGTGCTTTGTAGTATATTTTGTCAATGGCATCACTGGAGTTGGATATTAATTCTCTTAGAAATACTTCTTTTTGTGAGTAAATCGAGTTAATCATCATTTCTAATAATCTCTTGGATTCAGCCTGAAATTGCTTTTTAACCATCGTAAAAACTCCCTTCAAATTGATGATATCATATTAGCACTCATTACTTGTGAGTGATAATCCCATAAAATAAATATCATATCCATCAGCAGGTGTCAAGAAACACTCTCGTATTATGTTGGTAATAGGTTCTATACTTGTCCACTCGCTCATATAGTAATAGGGATAAGGAGGGTCTCTTACAATGAACTATTATGAAAATAAACCAACGACAACGGATACACGTGGGCAAACAGACCATTATGTAAAAATGAATAATCGAAGAAATCTGGAAATAACGGGCGTAAAGGAAGTCGACAGTTTTGATAACGAAGAATTTCTACTAGAAACAGTTATGGGTTACTTAATTATACGTGGGCAAAATCTCCAATTAAAAAACCTTGATGTAGGAGAAGGAAATGTAACTATTAAAGGAAAAGTGTACGAGCTATCTTATGTGGATGAGCAGCAGGAGAAAGCTAAAGGATTCTTTAGCAAGCTCTTCAGATGACGTTAGATACACAATTTATGACCATGTTTGTTATGGTTTTAAGTGGTTTTTATCTGGGTATAGCTCTAGAAACTTTCTATCGGTTCAAGTCATTTTGGAAAAAGAATGTATTCCTCTCCTATTTCATGGAGGTCCTTTTTTGGACTTCTCAAACTGTCATCCTATTTTATGTGCTGTTCAGGGTTAATGGTGGAGAGCTGCGATTTTACATTATTGCTGCATGTCTGCTTGGTTTTGCTATTTATCAGGTTGTGGCCGCTAAACTATATAAAAAATTATTAGAATACATTATACGAGTGATTGCTGCTATATATCACTTTTTTGAGCGGCTTATCCAGTTGCTTCTCATTAATCCAATAAAATGGATCATAAGTATGTTAATCGCTTTAGTGCTTTGGCTTATTCATTTAATAGGCATCATTCTTCTTTTTAGTTTAAAAGTAGTGTTTTTTCCAATTAGAGGTTTGTTAAAAATGATCTACTCCTTGTTACCGAAAAAGATTCAAAGTTTTTTACTCAACATAGCAGGATTTTGTAGTACAATGAAGAATATAACTACTAAATGGATACATTTTATATGGTCAAAGAGGAGGTAAGGGTTTGTCAGCGAGAGAAAAAACAGTTACAAGACTGGATTCGAATTACATGCACCAATATGATGTGTACATAGAGAGACAAAAGAGAAAAAAACAACGTTTGATTCGGCGTCTTGTGTTATTTTCTTTAATAGCTCTCTTGGCTATCGGAAGCTTAACAACCTATCATTTTAAACAACGGGATCTCCGGGCGGAAAAAATGGAAGAGTATGAACAGCTGCAGGATGAATTAGCCACATTAAAGAAAGATGAAAAGAATATGAAAGAGGAAATTACCTTACTTAATGATGAAGAGTATGTCTTGGAAATTGCAAGAACAAACTATTTCTTCTCCAAAGAAGGGGAATTAATCTTTAATATACCTCAAGAAAAGCCGTCATATTGACACACATTTATAAGCTTAGCTATAATATAATAGAGAAGACATGATATTCTGATCCTAAGTGTATCAGGATCCAGAAAAGATGGATTTTTCATTTTTTCTAAAAATTTTAAGGAGGAGCATTTTTTTTATGTCAATCGAAGTAGGCAGCAAGCTGCAGGGAAAGGTAACTGGTATCACTAATTTTGGAGCTTTTGTGGAGCTTGAGGAAGGGAAAACAGGCTTGGTTCACATTAGTGAGGTTGCCGATAACTATGTTAAAGACATTAATGAACACCTTAGTGTTGGTGAAGAAGTAAAGGTTAAAGTTATTAATGTTGAAAAGGACGGTAAGATTGGTCTGTCTATTAAAAAAGCAAAAGACAAACCAAAACGTCCACAGCGTGATCCACGTGAGCGTACGGAATCATTTGAATCCAAAATGAACCGTTTCCTCAAAGATTCAGAAGACCGTTTGGCCTCTTTAAAGAAGCACACGGAATCCAAACGCGGGGGTCGAGGTGCTAAAAGAGGATAGCAGTTGCTGTCTATAGACAATGCTCTATATAAATGAAAACCAGGTTCCAATTGGAAGCTGGTTTTTTTGATTCTACATAATAATCTTCAGATTCGAATATATGCTGGGTGGTCTAATGATTCGGAAAATGGATAGAATGCGAAATAACTTGGTTTTACTGTAAAAATACACTAGTAAAAAGGTTACTTTAAGACGCTTAGAAGACCACCTATCGTCTTCCATTCCAATCAATTGGTATACGCTATTGATTAATGCGATTAATAACCGAAAAGGTATTTCTCTCCTTTAATCGTTATGAAAAATTCCTAAGCGAAGGAAAAATACGTAGACTTCTGGGGGAGATGAGGCATAGGTGAGACCCCGGAATGCGTTATAGGGGTTGGAAGGCTAAAGTCGCGACGTCCTGTCGCAACGCCTTCATGACCAACATCGTGTTGGCCCGAGGCTCATCAGCCGCCCTCGAAAAGCGGAGTGTTTTTCCGTAGCGGTGTTATTTAGTCTTGTTGCATTAACAGAGAAATAAGTCTAAGTTAGTTCGCAGTTTCCTCCTACTATGAATGTATGAGCTAGCGGTTGTATCTAACATTGCACTAAATCTCTTCTACAGCTGATTAGTTAATCAAATAAATGTACATCAAGCAATAAAAAAACCTGCAGGAACTATTGTTCCAGCAGGTTTTTTATTTGATAGCGGCGGAGGGGATTGAACCCACGACCTCACGGGTATGAACCGTACGCTCTCGCCAGCTGAGCTACGCCGCCAAATAAGTCAACAAAAAATATAATACAACAGCCTCTCTCTGATGTCAATAGAAAAGTGAAAAGTAACTAGAAGAGTAATAGATATTCCGGAGACAAAACCAAGTTGTGATAAAACACTCTGCTTTGCTTTATTCGCCATGACCTTAGAATTTTCAACAAAATAAAAGAGTATGTCGTTAATCCCTTTCCTTATATATCAATAGTCACGTCCATATGTTCGTGTTGAATCATGCCTGTTTTTTAGAAACAAGTCGAACGATTCTTGCAAAGCCCCCTGCTCTTTTGACAAAAAAAGAAGGCATATTGTGGTTTAATATCACAAAGAGGGAGTGGTTATGTATGATGAATTCAATTCCGAGGGTGGAACCAAAGGTATTGGGGACGGAGAATATAAGCCAATTACAAAAACTTCGGCATAAAGGATCTGCAGCAATAAAAAGCATGTTACTAAACAAGGGATGGCTTTACTTTTTTGTAGGCTTTTTATTGGGACGGGCTGTTATTCTCTCTGTTGTATCTCCTTTTGCTGTAGCATTTTTGGCGACTATGTGGTTTATACATAGGGAGAAAACGGTCAAATCCATGTTCGCTGTAATTGCTGGAGCATTAAGTTACTCGGTTGTCCATAGTTTGTTTATAACTCTTGCAATGATTGTATTTATATTATTAGCTGGTTTATTTAAAAAGGTTAAAAATCAGCAGTTGGTTTTACCGATTATTGTGTTTTCATCAACTGCTGCTGCCAGGATATGTATCTATTCATTTACTGATCAGCTATCCTCCTATGAATGGATGCTGGTAGTAGTTGAAGGTGTTCTAGGAACGGTTCTAGTACTAATATTTATGCAGAGTATTCCTTTATTATCACCAAAACGGTACAGACCAGCCCTAAAAAATGAAGAAGTTGTCTGTATGATTATTCTCATTGCTTCTATACTTACTGGTACAATCGGATGGACGATCTATGATGCCTCAATGGAACAGATTTTTTCTCGTTATTTTGTGTTAATTCTTGCATATGTTGGTGGGGCTGCGATTGGATCAACAGTAGGCGTTGTTGCCGGATTAATTTTATCATTGGCAAACGTTGCAAATTTATACCAAATGAGTTTATTAGCTTTCTCCGGTTTACTTGGCGGTTTGCTTAAAGAAGGTAAAAAACCGGGTGTCGCTGTGGGACTTTTTGTGGGTACATTTTTAATTGGAATATATGGTGATTCGGCCACCTTAATTCCTTCTATAATAGAATCAAGTTTTGCAATCGGTTTCTTTTTAATTACCCCGGGGAGCTGGTTCAAAAGGATATCCAGATATATACCGGGCACCGAAGAATATACCAATGAACAGGAACAATATTTGCAAAAGGTACGAAATGTAACGGCAAAAAGAGTGGAGCAGTTTTCTGATGTTTTTGAAGCGCTCTCTAAAAGCTTCGCTACAACAGAAATAGCTTCCCCAGACAATGATGAGCTAAAAAGAGAGACAGACTTTTTCCTTAGCCAAGTAACAGAAAAGACGTGCCAAACTTGTTTTATGAAGGAACGTTGCTGGCAGAAACAGTTTGATACTACCTATTCACTTATGGAAGAAATGAAAGATGATATAGCGGATGGGAATGAACCAAATCGAAGGGTTTCCCGTGAGTTTGAAAATTACTGTGTTAAATCAAAAAAAGTAGTCGATGCCATGAAGGAAGAGATTTCATACTTTAATGCGAATCAAAAATTAAAACAACAAGTAATGGAAAGTAAGAGATTAGTTGCTGATCAATTGCAAGGAGTCTCAGAGGTGATGGAGGATTTTGCGAAAGAGATTCTTAAAGAAAGGCAAATGCATGAACAACAGGAACTGCAAATTGTACATGCGCTTAAGCAATTAGGAATTCAATTAGAAAAGCTGGATGTATATGGTTTGGAAAAAGGAAATGTAGATATAGAAATGACAATGACGTTTTATGATTATCACGGGGAGGGCTCCAAGTTAATTGCTCCTGTGTTATCCGAAATTTTAAATGAAATGGTAATCGTAAAGCAGGAGGAGATTTCTCCTTTTCCGAATGGATATAGTTATTTAGCGTTTGGCTCGGCAAAAGAATTTGTTGTGGAAACAGGTGCTGCAAATGCAGCGAAAGGTGGAGGATTGATATCAGGCGATAGTTATACAACGATTGAGCTCGGTGCTGGTAAATTTGCAATGGCGATTAGTGATGGGATGGGGAACGGAAAACGCGCTAGAGAAGAAAGTATGGAAACTCTCCGCTTATTGCAACAAATCTTACAAACAGGGATTCCGGAAAAAGTAGCAATAAAGTCCATAAACTCTATCTTGTCCCTTCGCAGTACGGATGAGATCTTTGCTACCTTGGACTTAGCTGTGATTGATTTGCATAATGCATTTGTGCGTTTTTTGAAAATAGGTTCAACCCCTAGCTTTATTAAACGAGGTGACCAACTTATAAAAGTAGAAGCAAGTAATCTTCCAATGGGTATTGTCCAGGAGTTTGATGTAGATATTGTCAGTGATCAACTGATGTCTGGTGATTTATTAATCATGATGAGTGACGGAATATTTGACGGACCAAAAGATGTGGAAAACACGGATGTATGGTTGAAAAGGAAAATAAGGGAGATGAAGACAGATGATCCACAAGAAATGGCAGACCTGCTTCTAGAGGAGGTTATTCGAACAAGATCTGGTGAAATTGTAGATGATATGACTGTTCTGGTAACAAAGGTGGTGAAAAACAGTCCGAAATGGGCAAATGTCCCTGTCTATGGTGAAAAAGCACAATAATTAAAACACATGTAGTCCAGTTAGCTGAATCGCCTTAGCTTTTCAAGGCGGTTCAGTTTTTAAATTACTGATACATATGCTGTGTTACCTCATACGACTCCAATCACTCAACTACTAGTATATTTCCCGTGTTTTTTGGTGATGATGGTAGTGGAAAATGATGGGAGGTATATAGAGTGAAAAAAGGTACATTAAAGCAAATATTGTTAATCACGGATGGTTGTTCCAATAAAGGAGAGGATCCTGCTGCTACGGCCGCGCTAGCAAACCAGCAGGGCATCACTGTTAATGTAATTGGGATTTTGGATGATCAAACTGAGCAACCAGAGGGCTTACAGGAAGTAGAAGAAATTGCCTTATCCGGAGGTGGAGTCAGTCAACTTGTCTATAAACAGGTATTGTCGCAGACCGTGCAAGCAGTCACAAAACAGGCCATGACACAAACACTGCAAGGGTTTGTTAATAAGGAGTTACAACAGATTCTAGGTTCTGGCCAATCCATGGAGGATCTCGCGCCTGAAAAACGAGGCGAAATTATGGAAGTGGTAGAAGATATGGGAGAAACATGTGATTTAGAAGTTTTAGTCCTTATTGATACAAGCGCAAGTATGCATGATAAGCTTCCTACTGTGAAAGAAGCCTTAATAGATTTATCCATTAGTTTAAATTCCCGTATTGGAAGGAACCGTTTTTGTATTTATAGCTTTCCAGGTAAAAAGAAGGATATTCAAAAAGTGTTTGATTGGTCGCCTCAGTTAGATGCTATTTCTACCGTTTTTCCTAAGCTGACTAGTGGAGGGATTACGCCAACAGGGCCGGCTATTCGTGAAGCAATGTACCAGTTTGGCAGAAAGAGCTTACGAAGGAGCTTTAGAAATGGGAACGAACCAGGCGTGGAAGAAGCATAACAAAGAAATTAGACCAGGCATTCATATTACAGGTAAATGGCATAAGAACAGCTACCTTATTAAAAAGGAGCTTGGGTCAGGGGCAATTGGTACCGTCTATTTATGTGAATGGAATGGACGTACTGCTGCATTGAAAGTAAGCGATACAAGTACATCCATGACCGTGGAAGTAAATGTCTTAAAGTCATTAGAAAAGGTCCAAGGTAATCCGCTTGGACCTTCTTTAGTAGATATAGATGATTGGACTTCTCCGCTTGGTAACCAATATACATTTTATGTAATGGAATATTTGCAAGGGCAATCCTTAGCATCGTTTATCAGGCAACAAGGCAAGGAATGGATAGGTGTTTTTATGCTACAGTTACTTGAAGATTTGGAGCGGCTTCATCAATCGGGGTGGATTTTCGGTGACTTAAAAACAGATAACATTTTAGTACTTCATTCTCCGCCCAGAGTTCGGTGGATCGATGTTGGTGGTACTACGAAAATAGGAAGAGCAATTAAGGAGTATACAGAGTTTTATGATCGGGGCTACTGGGGGCTGGGTACAAGAAGGGCTGAACCAAGCTATGATCTATTCGCATTAGTTATGGTGTTTTTACATGTGTTTTATCCAAAGCGGTTTGAAAAAAAGCAATCCTCCTCACAGGTTTTTTTAATTAATAAGATCAATGCAGTAAAGGAATTAACCCCATATCGTACTGTTCTGAGGAAGGCTGTGGAAGGTAAGTATCAAACGAGTGCAGAAATGCGTGTAGAGGTTATTAACTGTATGTACCACATGCAGAAGATGTCACGATCACGTACTAATAAAAATGTACAGAAATCAACATCTTTACCGATGCTGGCAGAAGCCGGTGGGATTACACTGTTGGCAACCATGTATTACTTGTTATCCTTGCTTTTATAGGGTGGGAAAGTATGGTATTCTTGAAACAGCTTAAGAGGTTGGAGATGGGACAAAGATGAATAAGGCCGTAATAGCTTTTATAAATAAACAACGATTACTGGAAAAGAACGCCACGGTTTTGGTTGGAGTCTCAGGTGGCCCCGATTCGATGGCACTTCTTCATTTTCTTCGCTCTATTCGAGAGGAGTGGGACCTGAAATTAATCGCCATATCAGTGGATCACCAATTACGGGGGGAAGAATCCATAGCTGATGTTAAATATGTGGAAGAGATATGCAGACAGTGGGAGATACCTTTTAAAAGTACCTCAGTAGATGTGAAATCCTACAAAAACGAACTTCATGTTGGTACGCAGGTTGCTGCGAGGGAAATGCGTTATCGCTTTTTTGAGGAACAAATGCATGCCCATCAGGCAAGTTACCTAGCATTAGGCCACCATAGTGATGATCAGCTGGAAACGATGTTAATGAGCTTAGTAAGAACAGCCAATTCAAGTGCGCTAAGTGGAATACCCGCAAAAAGGGAGTTTGCTACAGGTTGGGTGATAAGGCCTTTGTTAGCTGCTACAAGGTCAGACATAGAGACTTATTGCAAGATAAATGGGATTACACCAAGATATGACCCTTCTAATAAGGAATTAACATATACACGGAATTATTTTAGAAATACTGTGTTGCCATTAATAAAAGAGAAAAACAGTAATATACATAATACAATCCAGCATTTGAGTGAAACACTTGCTGAAGATGAAGCCTATTTAAGAAATGAAGCTGAAAAGCTGGTAAACAGACTGGTAGATTTCACTACGAATTATGAGAGAGCATCATTTGAAATTACTCTTTTCAAAAAACATCCAATTGCTTTACAAAGACGGGCCTATCATCTAATATTAAACTATCTGTATAAGCGTTTACCCAAAGATTTATCATACACCCATGAAGCGTATTTTTTTTCTTTGTTAGAAGGTGGAAAAGGGAATGTACAGATTGATTTTCCGTTCGATTTAACTCTGGAAAAGTCATATAATAATTTATCTTTTTATTTCTCTGATCAAGGACCCCACGATTCCTCTTATTGCAAAACTTTAAATATCCCAGGAACTACAATGTTACCTGATGGAACCGTGATCCATGCTGAAATGATTGAGCAGCTTCCATTAGGGGAAAGGGATAGCTATGTTTGCAAACTGGAAGAAATTCAGCTCCCTCTACATATTCGTACTCGCAAACCGGGAGATAGAATGCGTTGGAAGGGTTTAGCAGGTAGTAAAAAAGTGAAAGACATTTTTATAGATGCTAAAATTCCAAAATTAGAACGGGCTTCCTGGCCAATTCTGGTAGATGATCAAGGTGAAATTTTATGGCTTATCGGATTGAAAAAAGGACAACCTAAACATCAAGCTAATAATGCCCCGTATATCCATATATATTACGAAAGAGGCTAAAAGTAGGAGGAGCATACATGCATAACGATATAAAAGAGGTCCTTATCTCTGAAGAAGACATAAAGGAGAAGTGCAAAGCGCTTGGACAGCAGCTCAGCAAGGAATATGAAGGGAAGTTTCCTTTGGCAATTGGTGTTCTAAAAGGAGCTATGCCCTTTATGTCTGATGTTTTAAGACAGATGGATATTCACTTGGAAATGGATTTCATGGATGTGTCCAGTTATGGAAATGAAATGCGTTCTTCAGGTGAGGTAAAGATCGTGAAGGATCTGGATACCAAAGTAGAAGGCCGGGATCTTTTAATTATTGAAGATATTATAGACAGTGGCCTAACATTAAGTTACTTGGTTGATTTATTTAAATACCGTAAAGCCAAATCAATAAAAATTGTTACATTGCTCGATAAGCCTTCCGGAAGGACAGCTGTTATTAAAGCAGACTTAGTCGGCTTTGAGGTTCCTAACGAATTTGTAGTTGGATACGGGCTTGATTACCAGGAAAAATACCGTAACCTGCCATACATTGGTGTATTAAAACCAGAGATTTACGGTGGAGAATAATTAATTTGGAATAGATAAAAATAGTGAAGCAATGCTGTCATCGTTTGTTTAAAAAATAGGAACAAGTGGATATTAACTTAGGGTGCATAAAGCACTCCAGATGAAGTGAAATTAGTTGTATTCCAGCTTTTTCATATGGTACGATGTTATATAGTTTTTCCCCGCTTGGGAGGAGGTAAGTAATGAATCGGATATTTCGGAACGTTTTCTTTTGGGTACTCATATTCTTCGTCGTAGTCGGTGTGATAGGAGTATTCAATGGACAGAACGAAGAAGCAAAACAATTTAATGTGCAACAATTTATGGATGCTTTGAATAATGGCGAAATTGAAGAAATGACGATGCAACCCGCAAACGGAATTGTGCGGTATACTGGTACGTTAACAGATGATGATAAGAATTTTATTGCCCAAGTACCAGATAATACAGAAATTATAGCGTCTATTACAGAGCAAGCAAATAAACAAAGTGTGCTCCATGTCGAAGAAGAGGAACAACCAAGTGCATGGGTAACATTTTTAACTACAATGATTCCGTTCTTAATTATAGGTTTATTCTTCTTGTTTATACTTAGTCAAGCCCAAGGTGGAGGCGGCGGTGGCCGTGTCATGAACTTTGGTAAGAGTAAAGCTAAGATGTACAGTGAGGATAAAAAGAAAGTACGCTTTAAAGATGTGGCAGGTGCTGATGAGGAAAAGCAAGAACTTGTTGAAGTTGTAGAGTTCTTAAAAGACCCTCGTAAATTCTCTGCTGTAGGAGCTAGAATTCCTAAAGGTGTTCTTCTTGTAGGACCGCCTGGAACAGGTAAAACATTACTTGCTCGTGCAGTAGCTGGAGAAGCCGGTACACCATTTTTCTCCATAAGTGGTTCTGACTTTGTGGAGATGTTCGTTGGTGTTGGTGCATCTCGTGTACGTGATTTATTTGAAAATGCGAAGAAAAATGCTCCTTGTATTATATTTATAGATGAGATTGACGCAGTGGGAAGACAGCGTGGCGCAGGTCTTGGCGGCGGTCATGATGAGCGTGAACAAACGTTGAACCAGTTGCTTGTAGAAATGGATGGTTTCGGTGTTAATGAAGGTATCATTATTATCGCAGCAACTAACCGTGCAGATATTCTTGACCCTGCATTATTACGTCCAGGTCGTTTTGACAGACAGATTACCGTTGATCGCCCGGATGTAAAAGGACGTCAGGAAGTATTGCAAGTTCATGCAAGAAACAAACCGTTGGATAGCACAGTAGATCTTAAGATTATTGCTATGCGTACCCCTGGATTTTCCGGAGCTGACTTGGAAAACTTATTAAACGAGGCAGCACTTGTGGCAGCAAGGTCTGACCGCAAAGAAATAAATATGCTTGATGTGGATGAGGCAATTGATCGGGTAATCGCTGGTCCAGCTAAGAAGAGCAGGGTTATCTCCCAAAAGGAAAGAAATATTGTAGCATATCATGAAAGTGGACATACAATTATTGGTATGGTCCTCGATGACGCTGATATGGTACATAAAGTTACGATTGTACCACGCGGGCAAGCTGGTGGATATGCCGTCATGTTGCCTAGGGAAGATCGCTACTTTATGACAAAACCAGAGCTGTTTGATAAGATAACTGGTCTTTTAGGAGGCCGTGTTGCTGAAGAAATTATCTTTGGGGAAGTAAGTACAGGGGCTCATAATGACTTCCAGCGTGCTACAGGTATTGCCCGTAAGATGATTACTGAGTACGGTATGAGTGATAAGATCGGTCCTCTACAGTTCACAAGTGGAGGCGGCGGTGACGTCTTCCTTGGTCGCGACTTAGGAAATGAGCAAAACTATAGTGATGCAATTGCACACGATATCGACCAAGAAATGCAAAACTTTATTAACTATTGTTATGATCGCGCTAAAACGATTCTAACGGAAAATAGAGATAAGCTTGAACTTGTAGCCAAGACCCTACTAGATGTAGAAACACTTGATGCTAAGCAAATTAAATCCTTATTTGAGGATGGTGTATTGCCAGAAGCAGAGGATTATGGCATAGAAGAGAATGATTCTGTGAAGGTAAACATTCAATCTAAGGATCAGGATAACGAACCAGAATCTTTTGAAGAAGCAAAAGAAGAGGCAAGCACGAAGCGGGAAGAGGAAAAGAAATCCATTGAGGATTCAATTATGACTGATAATAAACCTTCTTCCGGTGAAGACACAAATGAAGATAAAAAAGAGTAACTATCCAAAAAAGCAGCCACACTACTAAGTGGCTGCTTTTTTTATATGCGCAGTTAATAAGTGGTGTTAAGGCTTGTGTATCTAAAGCGCAAAATAGATAAACTGCGACGTAACTGTAAGTATTGTAAATTACTGTTTCTAAAAGATGCACTACTAAAATATATTTTAATACGTTTTGATGATCATCTACCGCCATTGATTTCCATTACAGATAAACGCTTTCCGCCGGCATGGCTTCAGCCGCTTCCTTCGCTACGCTCCGTGCAGGGTCTTCAGCTCATGCTATTC
>NZ_BAZS01000028.1 GCF_001310895.1 Virgibacillus halodenitrificans JCM 12304
CATACATATTTACAATAAATACTTGATTTTTTCCTAGAAACAATTATAATAATGATTGTCATGAAAAATTCCTAAGTAACTCGGATCAAGTTTGAAATGGTCTGGTAGCAATAGCGGAGAGGTCACACCTGTTCTCATGCCGAACACAGAAGTTAAGCTCTCCAGCGCCGATGGTAGTTGGGACTTTGTCCCTGCAAGAGTAGGACGCCGCCAGGCATATTCAATAAAAAGTTGATCATTATATTGGATTATTCCACAGTAGCTCAGTGGTAGAGCAATCGGCTGTTAACCGATCGGTCGTAGGTTCGAATCCTACCTGTGGAGCCAATGGAGAGCTGTCCGAGTGGCCGAAGGAGCACGATTGGAAATCGTGTAGGCCGTTACCGCGGCCTCGAGGGTTCGAATCCCTCGCTCTCCGCCACCTTACTTATATTAATGGCCCGTTGGTCAAGCGGTTAAGACACCGCCCTTTCACGGCGGTAACACGGGTTCGAATCCCGTACGGGTCACCAACATGGAGGATTAGCTCAGCTGGGAGAGCACCTGCCTTACAAGCAGGGGGTCGCAGGTTCGAGCCCTGCATCCTCCACCATTAATTTTAAATTATTCACATCGCGGGGTGGAGCAGTTCGGTAGCTCGTTGGGCTCATAACCCAAAGGTCGCAGGTTCAAATCCTGCCCCCGCAACCAAATTAATTCATTGAATGACAATAGCACTTAAGAGTGCAAATTAATATGGTCCGGTAGTTCAGTTGGTTAGAATGCCTGCCTGTCACGCAGGAGGTCGCGGGTTCGAGTCCCGTCCGGACCGCCACTATTATTTAATACCATGTTGGTACTTTACAACTAAATGGCTCGGTAGCTCAGTCGGTAGAGCAAGGGACTGAAAATCCCTGTGTCGGCGGTTCGATTCCGTCCCGAGCCACCATTTTTTTGTCTTTATAAATATGGAGGGGTAGCGAAGTGGCTAAACGCGGCGGACTGTAAATCCGCTCCCTCAGGGTTCGGCAGTTCGAATCTGCCCCCCTCCACCATTTATCTTTTTAACATATAAGTAGGGGTATAGTTTAATGGTAAAACGAAGGTCTCCAAAACCTTTGATGTGGGTTCGATTCCTACTACCCCTGCCATTTTAATATGGCGGCCGTGGCGAAGTGGTTAACGCACCGGATTGTGGCTCCGGCACGCGTGGGTTCAATCCCCACCGGTCGCCCCTTTTAATATTCAATATCTTATATTGGGCTATAGCCAAGCGGTAAGGCATCGGGTTTTGATCCCGTGTATCCTAGGTTCGAATCCTAGTAGCCCAGCCAATTGCGGAAGTAGTTCAGTGGTAGAACACCACCTTGCCAAGGTGGGGGTCGCGGGTTCGAATCCCGTCTTCCGCTCCAATATATTATGGCGGTATAGCCAAGTGGTAAGGCAGAGGTCTGCAAAACCTTTATCACCGGTTCAAATCCGGTTACCGCCTCCATGAACATGCCGGTGTGGCGGAATTGGCAGACGCGCGGGACTCAAAATCCCGTTCCTTCACGGGAGTGTCGGTTCGACCCCGACCACCGGTATCATAGATATAAATACGACGACGTTTTAGCGAAATTTATTCGTTAGAGGGTCGTCTTTTTTGCGTTCATATTACGCAGTATGTGTGTGGCTAGTCTCCTGTCCATTTGTAAACAGGGGCTTTTCTTTGAACGAACGAAGGGGAGTTTTTTTTTATGGTTAAAAATCGAGATATACAAAGAAATAACTCATAAAACATACATCCGCAAAGGCAATAATTGCATTAGCTCTAGTTGATAAATTAAAAGGTTGTTAATTGTAATAAGCGTATTTATATAGAAGAAACGAGGAAACCATCTCTTCGTTTCTAAACTCCTGTCTCTCACAAAATAATTATCTTTACTAAACCTTAATTCACAATTTATTGTCAGTTAATAAATGATTGATAGTATTGAGACAAGACTTACTAAAGGAGGAACTTTGTGTGAAATTTAAAGCTATTTTTAGTACGATTACACTTGGACTAGCACTCATTTTCACTTTTGGTTTTTCTATGAACGTTGTGGAAGGTAAAACAGACAAGAATCAAAAACTGCAATTTAACAGTAACGGGAAATTTAAGATTGTACAGTTTAACGACACGCAGGATGACGAGGATATTGATCCACGAACTGTTGCTTTAATGGAGAAAACTCTAGATGAAGAAAAACCTGATTTTGTTGTGATTAACGGTGATATGATACAAGGTGATGTAAAAAACAAAAAACAAGTTAAAAAAGCAATAGACAATATTGCGCAGCCTATGGAAGAACGTGGTGTGAAATGGGCAATTACATTCGGAAATCACGATGAAGATCATACATTTAAGACTGGTATAGATGAAGAAAAGATGCTTGATATCTATATGTCATATGAACATAATATGAACCAGCCTGGCCCAAAAGGTGGTACAGGAACCGGCAATAATTCGATTGAAATCAGGAATTCCAAAAACGCAAAAGCCGCATTTAACATCTGGTTATTCGACAGTGGAAGGTATGCTCCAGATGAAGTAGCAGGTCAAGATTTTAAAGGTTATCAAACCTATGATTGGCTAAAAACGGATCAAGTCGAGTGGTATTATGAGACGTCAAAAAAACTTGAAAAGAAGAACGGCTATCCAGTTCCATCGCTTGCTTTCATGCATATCCCACTTCCGGAATTTGAGTATATGTGGTTTGCTCGCCCATACCAGGCTAATCAAGCAAGTCATCAAGAAGCAATAAAAAAGCATAACATAACCGGAGAGAAAAATGAATGTGTTTGTACTGGTCCATTTAACAGTGGTATGTTTTCAGCAATGCTAGAACGCGGGGATGTTAAAGGTGTATTCGCCGGCCATGACCATATTAATACATACGTTGGTGATTACTACGGTATTAAGCTTGGTTACGCAGGAAGTACTGGGTTTGGGGCGTATGGCCTTGGTGGCGAGGAAAATAACCGTTTGCGTGGAGCTCGAGTGTTCACATTGGATGAAAAAGATAAAGATGTATTTGTCGATACACAAATGGTCTTTGCTAGAGATTATGGGATTGAATAAGAGATTCTTGAATAAATCTAATTAGATATTAATTGCAAGGTTAATTTTAAAAGTAAGAACAGTCCTGATAAGAGATGAATCTGGCTGTTCTTTTTTCTTGTCTTTTCCCTTATGTTTAGCTTAGAGACGTGTTAGGTACATATTCTGTCCCTTCCCCTATGAAATTGATCTCTTCTTTATTATAACAGGCAAAGAAGAAGACGGAATTTGAAAAATCTTGGAATCTTAATTGAAAGAAATCTAGAAATTAATTTGTAATGGAATTAGGTAGTTGGTGAATATGTAAGATATTCTTGACGGATTCTGTCGCTTAATTTATTACTAATGAAGGAATACTAGCACAAAACTTTCCTTTCCACATTGCGTTTTATTTTCTATTAAATTTAATCACACATGCTAAAAAATGATAGAATAGATATAGAGTTATATATGTATTAGCCTTAGGAGTGAAACAGGATTGAATAAAAAAGATATCGCAAATATTCGTAAACAATTTAAAGTGAATAATGACTTATTAAAAATACATGAGATTTTTAATGTATATGTTATGAAGGAATCTAGTGAGATTTATCATTATCAAAGTGTGCCATTTGAGTTACTGGAGGATGAGCAAAAGGAGCTCTTTTTGGCTAACTTTAAGAAAGTATTGTCTGGGCAAATGGATGAGAAACTATTTGAGTTGAAGTTTCAGCGTGATGTGGAAGATAGTAGCCAGCTTATTTTACATCAGGGTCTATTAAGTAATGATACAGAGGAATGGAATAACCAAATGCTTCGTCTTGTAGAGAAAATGTTGAAAGACAAGCAATATGAGATGGACATTGTCATTACCTTCATTCGTGGTGAATATATGAAGCCGATGAAGCGCAGTAATGAGGAGTCCGAAGAGAATGCAAGAGATGCGGTTTATTCGCACTCCTTTATTATGGGAAGTATGAACAAGACACAGGACCCGAAGAAAGAACTGCTGTTTGACTATGTGGAAAAGGAATTCAAATATAATATCGTCGTAGACCCAATTATTAATTTGAAGGCACCTATGTCGGGATTCTTATTCCCGTGCTTTTCGGATAGCGCAGCAGATGTCAATCATGTGCTTTACTCAGCAGGAAAAGCCTATGAGCTGGATTATCATTTCATCGAAGAAGTTTTAAATGCCGAAGAAACAATGACCGCTGAGGATGATAAGGTTGTTTTCGAGGAAATCGTAAAAAAGGTTGCTGGTGATCAAATCAATACATCTACGCTTTCCAATGTGTATGATGAAATTCATCGGACCATTGAAGAAAATGAAGAGGAAGAGATACCGAAGTTTGACTATAAGGATGTTGAGCAGGTATTAAGGAGCAGTGGAGTTAAAGATATTGAAACAGAGAAGGTGGAAGAAGCTTTTAAAACGGTCATTGACGATGAAAAATATGAATTAAAAGCTAGTAGTATTGTACCGAAATACACATCAAAATCTATTAAAATAAAAACAAAGGTAGCGGATATTAAAGTTAGTCCGCAAGACTTAAGATATGTTCGCCAAGTACACTTCAATGGAAGATCAGCCTTATGATCGAAGTGGAGGAAAACACGATCATTGAAGGATTTGAGATGATTCCGGAAGCACTCGTTCAGAAAGTGGTAGATAAAGAGGAATAGTTTTTTGGATGAAAGGGGAGCGGTAGTAGCTCCTCTCCAGATTATTGCATTATTCATTTTCGTGGAAACGCTTGCGGAGTTGGTAGACTACCCTTAAACTATCATTAAAGAGTAGCCATTATGTAAAAAGGGCAGACATTAAATCAGTTGATCTATACAGACAAAAGAAGCATAAACCTTTTGATGGGGAGGGAATCACTTGAAAAAGAATTTTTTAGATTTGTTGGCAAAAGAATACGATTGTGAAGAAAAAGTAGTAACGGAAATTATTAACCTGGAAGCGATTCTCCATCTGCCCAAGGGTACAGAGCACTTTGTCAGTGACTTACATGGAGAATATCAGGCTTTTCAACATGTGCTAAGAAATGGTTCAGGAAAAGTGAAGGAAAAAATAAGGGATATTTTTGTAGACCAATTGACAGAAGAAGAGATGAACGAATTAGCCACATTGGTTTATTATCCGGAAGAAAAGCTGCGATTGATTAAAAATAATTTTGCCGATCAACAGAAACTTAATGATTGGTATTCGGAAACGATAGAGTATTTCATAAAATTAATTTCTTACGCTTCCTCTAAATATACGAGATCAAAGTTACGTAAAGCCTTGCCGGAGCAGTTTGTTTACGTTATTGAAGAACTGCTTTATAAAACGAATGAATATACCAATAAGAAGTACTATTATAGTCAGATTGTACAACAGATTATTTCCCTCGGGCAGGCAGATAAGCTCATTACCGGACTTGCGTATACGACACAACGATTAATTGTTGACCATCTTCATGTGGTGGGGGATATTTATGATCGTGGACCAGAACCCGATAAAATTATGGATACACTCATAAACTACCATTCGGTTGATATTCAGTGGGGGAATCATGATGTGCTTTGGCTGGGGGCATTTTCCGGTTCAAAGGTTTGCCTTGCCAATATCATTCGTATATGTGCCCGTTATGATAATTTGGATATTATTGAAGATGCGTATGGTATTAATCTTCGTCCACTTCAAAACCTTGCAGAAAAATACTATGGAGATAATCCGGCATTTCGTCCAAAGCGTAATTCAGATAAAGAGCTATCCGAACAGGAAGCACTGCAAATTACTAAAATTCATCAAGCCATTGCAATGATTCAATTTAAATTGGAGATGCCTATTATTAAGAGACGTCCTAATTTTAATATGAAAAGAAGGCTATTGCTGGAGAGAGTGGATTATAAAAACAAGGAAGTCACCATTGATGATAAAACATACCCACTGGAAAACACCTGTTTTGCTACGGTTAATCCAGACCAGCCTGGAGAATTATTGGCCGAAGAAAAAGAAGTAATTGATAAACTGCTATTCTCTGTGCAGCATTCTGAAAAGCTCGCTCGTCACATGAAATTTCTGATGAAAAAAGGCAGCCTTTATTTGAAATATAACGGAAATTTATTAATTCATGGCTGTATCCCAGTTGATGAGCAAGGGAATATGGAAGAAATGGGCATCGAAAATAAAACGTATGCAGGGCGCGAATTGCTGGATGTATTTGAACATTATTTACGGAAGGCATTTGCCCATCCTGAAGAAACAGATGATTTGGCGACAGATATGGTGTGGTATTTATGGACAGGGGAGCGTTCATCCCTCTTTGGGAAAAGAGAAATGACGACATTTGAGAGGTATTTTATCAGCGACAAAACTACACATAAAGAAACAAAAAATCCTTACTATTATTTAAGAGAAGACGAGGATATTTGCCGGAAAATATTAATGGAATTCGGTTTGAATCCAGATCAAGGTCATATTATAAATGGCCATACCCCTGTAAAAGAGATTGATGGAGAAAACCCAATTAAAGCAAATGGGAAGATGATCGTCATTGATGGAGGTTTTTCCAAGGCGTATCAGTCTACAACAGGGATTGCAGGCTACACATTATTATATAACTCCTACGGTATGCAGCTTGTGGCACATCAAAAGTTCACTTCAAAGGAAGATGTTCTATTGCACGGAACGGATGTCTTATCAGTTAGAAGATTGGTAGATAAAGAGTTAGAAAGAAAGAAAGTTCTAGAAACGAATGTTGGTGAGGAATTGCTCCAAGAGATCTTCATGTTGAATAGTTTGCTTGAAGATCGTTATATGAAGTGAAAGCTTTGATGCCATTAATTTAAAACAGACTAAAAAAGAGCCGATTTAATGGCTCTTTTTTAGTCTGTTCTTTGCTTCAGCTCTAGAATTAAGGAAATATGTTGTGTGGATCTGAAATACCGTTGAATAACCCTACTTCAACCCACTCAATCCTTGGTTAACGAGATTTGTAATTAACTGTGCCATTTCCTTGGACGATTTATCCATGCCATTATTTAGCCAAACCTTCATAATTTGAATACTTCCACTTATAATGAATGAACTTATATATTCAGACATATCATGATCAAGTCGGCTTACCTCCATCCAATTTTTCATAAGAAAATGCTGAGCTACGTCCATTACTTTTGTTTGAAAAGAGGAATCCTCGTTTATATTAAGCAGAGTCTGGCATTCATCCTGCTTTGAACCAAAGTATTCAATTAATCTCTCCGTCATTTGTAAAGATTCGTCCTCACTCTCAAAATCGTATCCGCTTAGATACATATTCAGATCCTCAATCAGTTCTTCCTCGATTTGTTCCAAGAGATCAAACTGATCAGCATAATGTGCATAGAAGGTGGAACGGTTAATATCTGCCAGTTCACATACTTCTTTTACTGTAATGGCTGAAATTTGTTTGTTCTGTAATAGTTTCATTAGGCTATCCTTTAATACCATGCGGGTATATTTCTTTCTTCTATCCAGCTTTTCGGAAGTCACGGTGAATCGCTCCTAAAAATTTTATTGTATTCCAACACAATAACCGATCATGTTGGAATACATACGTATTTTATAAAACTGTTTGTTGTAAAAACAACACGGTGTTTATATAATGATATAGTGGAATTTTTCAAAATGCAAGAGAGGGTGAACCATAATAAACATCGCGGCTCGAATTATTAAACATAAAAAGCCCATTGTACTTACTTTTTTTATAATTACATTAATCAGCGCCGTTGCTCAATTTGCGGTGGCTGTCAATTACAATATGGTAGATTATTTACCTGAAGATGCACCATCTACAGAAGCAATGGATGTGATGGAACAGGAATTTGATGGGGCGGTACCCAATACTTGTGTCATGATCAATAACGTTTCCATTCAGGAGGCACTCGCTTATAAAGAACAGCTTGCAGCCATTGATGGCGTGTCTGATGTTACATGGCTGGATGATGCGATTGACATCAAAACCCCTATTGAGATGGCTGATGAAGACACAGTAGAGTCCTATTATAAGGATAGTAACGCTCTATTCTCCTTTAGTATCCGTGAGGGAGATGAAGTAGCTGTTACAGATAAGATTTATGACCTCATTGGTGAGGACAACAATGCTATGGCAGGGGAGGCACTTAATACAGCAACCCAACAAACCATGGCCTTTACTGAAACGATGTACGCAGCAGCATTATTAATACCAATCATCATCATTATTTTGGTGATCTCAACAAGCTCATGGGTGGAACCACTGTTTTTTCTTACAGCAATTGGAGTTTCTGTATTAATAAATTTAGGAACAAATATCTTTCTTGGAGAAATATCCTTTGTTACCCAATCTGTTGCACCTATTTTACAACTTGCGGTTTCACTCGATTATGCTATCTTTCTTCTTCATAGTTTTTCTGACTATCGAAAGGAAGTGTCCGATCCTAAGGAAGCAATGCGGTTGGCAATGAAGCGGTCCTTCCCGGCAATTGTCGCCAGTGCCTCAACCACCTTTTTCGGTTTTATGGCATTAACGTTCATGAATTTTGAGATTGGATCGGATTTGGGCGTCAACCTCGTAAAAGGAATTGTATTAAGCTTTATTAGTGTTATGGTATTTTTGCCTGCTCTAACACTCATGTTTTATAAATGGATTGATAAAACCCAACATAAGCCATTGCTTCCAAGCTTTAAAAATATTGGAAGCAAAGTTATAAAGCTAAAAATCCCAAGTCTGATTCTTGTGTTCTTACTTCTGGTACCTGCTTTCTTAGCACAAAGTCAAACGAGTTTCATTTATGGGATTGGTGAACAACCCGAAACAACTCGAGCAGGTAGTGATGTGGTAAAAATTGAAGATGAATTCGGAAAAAGTACCTCAATGGTCTTACTTGTACCAAAAGGGGATGTTGCAAAAGAAGAAGAATTGGTGCAAGACTTAGAGAAAATGGAACATGTAACAAGCGTTCTATCCTATGTAAATACAGTAAGTCCCGCCATTCCTCCTGAATATTTGGATGAGTCTGTTACTGAACAATTTTATTCAGAGAATTACAGTCGAATCATCCTGCAAACAAATACAGATACAGAGGGAGATATAGCTTTTGACTTAATTGAGGATGTGGAAGCGACCACTGGAAATTATTATGGAAAAGAATTTTATGCACTTGGTGAAAGTGTTACCCTGTATGATATGAAAAATGTGGTCCAAAAAGATAATACATTGGTAAATTTGTTAACTGTTATTACAGTTGCACTTGTATTGCTTGTCACCTTTAAGTCGATTTCTTTTCCAATTATCCTTCTTTTGACCATTCAATCAGCTGTTTGGATTAATTTATCTGTTCCTTACTTTACAAGCTCTTCGCTTGTCTTTGTAGGATATCTGATTGTAAGTACGGTTCAACTCGCAGCAACGGTTGATTATGCCATTCTGTTAACGGAGGCATATAAAGAGAATCGAAAAGAAATGCCAGCCCTTGCAGCGATAAAGAAGACCCTTGACGAGAAAATTTTCTCTATTGCTATTTCTGCTTCTATCTTATCCAGTGTCGGTTTTATTCTATGGATCACTTCTTCTAATCCGGTCGTTTCATCCATTGGCTTACTACTTGGAAGAGGCGCATTGCTAGCGTTTATTATGGTGGTATTATTCCTGCCGGCGATGCTGTTGGTATTCGATAAGATTATTGAAAAGACAACCTGGAAAGCAAACTTTTATAAGGAGAAATGATGATGAATATAAAAAAGATATTGTTTGTCCTTGCAGCTGTGTTACTTGTATTGCCGTCACTTTTAGTAACAGCCTCTACAAATGATGGTAAAAGCACAGAAGCTGCAACAAAGAAAGATGGGAAGGTTTCATCAAAGGATGAAGTAGTCTATGCTACATTTAATGCGAATGGAAACACACAAAATATATATGTTGTAAACACGTTGGATGTTTCTCAAGCAGGCCAAGTGGCTGATTATGGTAATTATTCAAACCTGAAAAACTTAACAGATGACTCTGAATTGAAGCAGTCTGGTAAAAAGGTAAATGTCGCAGCTCCTGAGGGTAAATTTTATTATCAGGGGAATTTAGATAATCAGCAATTGCCGTGGAATTTCTCTATTTCTTATTATTTAGATGGAAAAGAAATTGCACCAAAAGAGCTTACAGGGAAAAATGGACATGTGGAAATCCGAATAAAAACCTCTGCTAACGAAGCAGGAAACACTGCTTTTTTTGAGAATTATTTATTACAAATTTCTCTGACGCTTGATTCAGAAGTATACAGTAAAATAAAGACTGAAGAGGGTACGATCGCCAATGCCGGTAAAAATAAACAAGTTACGTTTACTGTTATGCCTGAAAAAGAAGGTGAATTTAAGGTAGAAGCTGATGTAGTTGATTTTGAATTAAACGGGATTGAAATCACAGGAGTGCCTTCTAATATGTCCATTGATGAGCCAGATGTCGATGAAATGACAGGTGATATGAAATCTCTGACTGGAGCTATTGCAGATTTAAATAATGGTGTGAGCAAGCTTAATAATAATGTTGCTTCTTTTGAAAAAGGTGCATCGGAATTAAAAAGCGGCTCAGCTCAATACAAAAATGGATTAGCAGGCCTTAGCGGGTCTTCTTCTGAACTGGTTAATGGCTCAAATGAGATGAAACAAGCCCTGAAGAAAATGAGTAACTCACTTGGTGGAGAGGAAGAAATAGATTTAAGTAAGCTGGGAGAAATGACGAAAGGTCTTTCACAGATCTCAGGAGCTTAAGGGAAACAGCCAAGGGACTAACAACATTAAAAGACAATTATGCTAAAGCTTATAGTGCACTAGACCAAGCCATGAATGATATACCTTCAAATGATATTTCTGAAGAGGATATTGAAAAGTTGTATAATTCCGGAGCTGAAGAGAAAACGATTAAACAGTTAGTGGATACGTATACTGCTGCACGTAAGGCAAAGGGAACCTATAATGAAGTAAAGCAAGCTTTTGATTCTGTAGGTGAGACGTTAGAAGGTGTTGTCACTTCACTTCAAGATATGGCAGACAATATAGATACGATGGCCGCCAAAGTAGCTTCTTCCATAGAGAGCCTCGATGTTTCTGAGGGAATTGCACAATTGCAGGAAGGACTGACAGCATTATCTAATAACTATAATACATTCCATTCTGGGCTAATCGAATATACAAATGGAGTAAGCCAACTATCTGGTTCTTATCAAGACATCCACAATGGCATTGGTGGATTGGCAGACGGAGCAGAAAAACTGGAAGACGGTGTTGGTGAGCTTCATAATGGTACATCCAAGCTGCATGAATCAACTAAGGACTTACCTAAACAGATGACAAAAGAAATCGATGAAATGATGTCCGAATATGATAAATCAGACTTTGAAGCAGTATCCTTTGTCTCTGCTAAGAATAAGAATGTAAATTCCGTTCAGTTTGTTTTAAAAACAGAGAGTATTAAACATGAAGAGCCAGAATCAAAAGAAAAACCAACTAAAAAGGAAACAGGATTCTGGGCTCGCTTAAAAGATTTGTTCACTTGATCAGCGCAACATTATAGCGTATAAACAAAAGATGGCAGGGATGGGAATAATTTTTCCATCCTTGCCATTTTTTTATACGACCCATGGTATCTGCAGAAAAGAATAATTTTATTTTATCAGTTAACAATACAGGTGTACGAACGAGTGTTAAAACAAATGGAGGTAAAATTATGGGTAAGGATTCACACGCACCGAAGAAAAAGAACAATAAAGCTAAATTGCCTAATGAACAAAGACATTCCAAAGGAAAATCTAATGCTCGTGGTGGAAGAAATTAAAAGTTTAGTTCCCCGCTACATGTAGAGTGGGGACTAAGCTTAAAAATTTCAGCTGTTCCGTTATTGCTTTTAATATACAAAAAATTAAGCAAAGTAATTATGAGCTCTTTATCATCAATATTTCTAGTAAATAGAAAACCTGTTTAGTTCTCTGACAGTTCGAGAGAGTGGTAACCCGACAACATTAAAATAATCCCCGACAATTTGTTTAACAAACATAGCTCCAATGCTTTGGATACCATAAGCTCCTGCCTTGTCATAAGGTTCTTCAGTGGCTGTATACCATTCTATTTCTTCTTTAGATAATGGCCAAAATTCTACTTTTGTACAAACGGTGAAAATTACTTCCTCCGTTTGGGAGCGGATCATAACACCACTAAACACTTCATGAATATCACCACTTAAGGCAGAAATCATTTGCACAGCATCTTTTCTGTTCTTTGGCTTTTCAAATATCTGTTGTTTATGAGAAACAACCGTATCAGCAGATAAAATGAACTCGTTCTTACTTTCAAAAGAAACAGCACGCCCTTTTCTTAGGGCTAGCTGCCTGACTTTTTCTACTGGATCATTGGTCACTACTAATGATTCATCTATGTTTGGTAATCGCTGGATAAAAGGGATTTTTACTTGCTTTAAAAGTTCCTGTCTTCTAGGTGAGGAAGATGCCAGAATTAATTTGTTTGTCATTTTTTATGCCTCCTGAAATTCTACGTGTGTGTTTCTTATTATGCAGCTCTTGAGCTTATATATTTCTAAATTAGTGAAACCTATCCTGCTAGAATTCGTATTGTTATAGAAATAAAGAGGAGGTTTTACCTATGAATGAAATTACTAAGAAACGTACCAAGGCTTTCTTCATAGATTTGGCTATATCTACCGCAGTAACTGCAGGGGCAGAGTTTATCCTGCGCAAAAAAATTAAAAATGAGGCATTCCATGCATTAGTTACACCAACCGTAGCTATGTGGTCTTTGGAATATGCTCAGTTGCGCAGAAATGGCCAAACAATTGGCTATAAGCAGTTGGGACTCATCTTAGAAAATGAAAATGGCGGACTGCCAACTTCTCGTCAAATTTTAAAACGAATGGCCTACCGCGATACGATCAGTACATTTGCATACTTAGGAAACCCTAAAGGCTTTGATAAGGAAGAGGGAGCAATTATGCCTCATGACCACTATTCTGCAACGAAAGTAAAGGAAGTGGAGACAGTACAATAGAAGCCTCGCTAGACTACTATACCAGCTTACGGTAGCTGGTTTTTTTTATTAGTAATAATACTCCTATACACTTGCTTTTCTTACCTTATGGGCTTTGTACATCAAATTTTAATTAACCCCCTCCTTCTAGAGGTTGAGTTGAAAGGTTAATTTTGTTTAATTTGGTTTATTTGCTTCTCTTGTTTATGTGCTGTGTGTTTTGTACCCCATTCATGCATGGCCTCAAGTATTGGTTCAAGGCTTCTACCGTACTCTGTAATGGAATATTCCACTTTTGGAGGTACCTGAGGATATACTACACGCTGAATAATATCTTCTTCTTCCAGTTCACGAAGTTGCTTTGTAAGCATTTTTTGCGTTACGCCAGGCATACTACGTTTTAAATCGCTAAATCGTTTTGTCCCCTCTTGCAAAAGATGTAATAATATAATTGGTTTCCATTTTCCTACTAAAATGCCGAGCGCATCTTCCACGCGACATTCTTCAGGGACTTTGTCCATTGTTTTCCCTCCTTTAGTATCTTTTTTGATACTATACCACTTAAAAGTGCGTACTTACTTTATAGGTTTATATTGTCTATAATAACATTGGATAAATAAACAGCAAACCTTTACCCTATAAACAATAAATGCGAAAATGAAGGGGATAAAATAATGGAAAAATACGGAATTAATCCTAACAAGGGATTAGAATTTGGAATATATACATTAGGAGATCATTTACCTGACCCTTTAACAGGGAATAGAATTTCAGCAGAGCAACGCATTCATGAAATCATTGAATACGCTAAGCTGGCTGATCAGGCAGGAATAGACTTCTTTAGTGTAGGAGAGAGTCACCAGGAATATTTTGCTACCCAAGCACATGCTGTAGTTTTATCTGCCATTGCCCAAGCAACAGAAAATATTAAGATTGCCAGTTCCTCAACGATTATAAGTACATCAGATCCGGTTCGTGTATTTGAAAACTTTTCTACACTTGATTTAATATCAAACGGACGTGCAGAACTCGTCGCCGGTAGAGCATCTAGAATCGGGCTATTTGATTTGCTTGGTTATGATGTCCGTGATTACGAAGAATTATTTGAAGAGAAGTTTGATCTTTTGTTGCAAATTAACGAGCAAGAAACAGTAAATTGGCAAGGGGAATTCCGTGCTCCCTTAAAGGATGCGAAAGTACTTCCTCGACCAAAAAATGGTTCACTGCCAATTTGGCGGGCAGTCGGTGGTACTCCAGCTAGTGCGAGAAAAGCAGGGTATGCAGGTGTTCCGATGTTCCTTGCCCATCTTGGGGGACCGGCAACTTTATTTAAACGCTCAATTGACGCTTACCGTGATGCAGCTAGAAGTCGTGGATATAATCCCGATGAGCTGCCAGTTGCAACAGCAGGTTTTTTCTATGCAGCAGAGACCTCCCAACAAGCGTTAAGAGATTTGTATCCTTATATTAATGAAGGGATGAAAAAAACAAACGGGCAGGGCTTTCCGAAACAGCATTTTGCACAAGGCGTTGACCCACATAATATCATGAATATCGGAAGTCCACAGGAAATTATTGAAAAAATCCTTTATCAGCATGAAACTTTTGGTCATCAGCGGTATATCGCTCAAATTGATTTTGGTGCTATGCCTTTTGATAAGTTACAAAAAAATATTGAAATAATCGGTAATGAAATCTTACCAGCTATAAAAAAATATACAGCAAAGTAAGGAGCAATAGCATTGAAAATTGTAGGATTATCTGGTTCCAATGTTGGAACGAAAACAAGAACAGCCATGGACTATACTGCTTCAATAATTACAGAAAAGTATCCGAAAGAAGATTTTCAACTCATTGATTTGGCATCATATGATATTCAATTTAGCGACGGACGCAATTATATGGAGTATGAAGGAGATACAAAATTTGTTTTGGAAAATCTGATGGAAGCTGATGCAATTATTATTGGAACTCCGATTTTTCAAGCGTCCATCCCTGCAACCCTAAAAAACATTTTTGATTTACTTCCCATAAATGCTTTTCGAGAGAAAGTTGTCAGTATGCTAGTTACTGCCGGTTCGGCAAAGCATTATTTAATTGCGGAACAACAGCTAAAACCAATACTCGCATATATGAAGGCCCAGCTTGTACAGACGTATGTATTTATCGAAGAGGCGGATTTTCATAGAAAAGAAATTGTAAATGATGATGTCCTCTTTCGTCTGGATCGTTTAGTGGAAGATACGGTACTTCTATCCAAGACATTTATGGCAATCCATGAACAAAAAGAAGAAGAATATGACTTTTAGTTGGTATAAAAGAGACAGTTTGTTACAAAGGTGTTGTGCAAGCTGTTTTTTCATATATGAAAAAATTTTGTTCTACGTTTCTTGTCAGCTGTCTCTGGCATGAATTGTTAAATAAAAAATAAATGAATAACAAAGGTTTACTGCACTACGTTAATGAACTATTGTTTTAATGAATTAATATACTAAATATTCTGTAAATTTATTGACATGAACGTTTATCCCTATTACAATACGTTTAAAGTGTAGAGATTAATTTCTTCGGTAAGTAATTAATCTGGATGGGAGAATCGTATGATTTATTTAAATGGATCGAAGCTATCAATAAATGATATGGAAGCGATTTGCTATAGGGATGAGAAGGTAGAGATCGATAAAGAAAGTATGGGCGAAGTTGAAAAAAGTCGCTATGCAGTGGAACGAATTGTTAAAGAAGGAAGTACAGTATATGGAATTAATACAGGGTTTGGCAAATTTAGTGATGTGCGGATTAAAGAGAAGGATGTAGACGAACTTCAGTTACATTTAATTCGTTCACATGCTTGTGGTGTTGGTGCCCCTTTTTCGAAAATAGTGAGCAAGGCAATGGTAGTTCTAAGGCTAAACGCCCTTTTAAAAGGTTTTTCAGGAGTACGTCCATGTATTGTAGAACGTTTAAGAGATCTTGCAAATGAAGACATTATTCCTGTAATTCCTAGTCAGGGTTCTTTAGGTGCTTCTGGAGATTTAGCTCCCTTAGCTCATTTAGCTCTCGTTATTATAGGTGAGGGTGAGGTTTATGATGGCTCCAAGATAAAAGAAACGAAGGAAGTGTACAAGGAGAAAGGGTATGAACCCTTAACATTAACAGCAAAGGAAGGTCTTGCGCTAATTAACGGCACACAGGCAATGACTGCAATGGGTGTTGTTAACTATATAAAAGCAGAAAAGCTTGCGAACCAAGCAGATTGGATTGCTTCTATGACGTTGGAAGGACTTGAAGGAATTATAGATGCGTTTCACCCAGCAATTCACCAGGCAAGAGGATATCCTGAACAAGTTGAAGTTGCGTATCGGATCAGGGAAATTAACAAAGGTAGTAATTTAATGACTACACAGGGAGAAAAGCGTGTGCAGGATGCTTATTCTTTAAGGTGTATTCCTCAAGTGCATGGAGCGTCACGACAAGCCTTAGCTTATGTAAAAGAAAAATTAGAGATAGAAATGAATGCAGCTACTGATAACCCACTTTTGTTTGATGATGGGGAAACAATTGTATCAGGTGGTAACTTCCATGGCCAGCCCATTGCGATTGCAATGGATCTTTTGAAAATTGCTGCTGCAGAATTAGCAAACATCGCTGAGCGTAGAATTGAAAGACTTGTTAATCCACAATTGAATGATTTGCCGGCATTTCTCAGTCCTAATCCCGGCCTGCAATCAGGTGCAATGATCATGCAGTATACGGCTGCATCCCTGGTTTCTGAAAATAAAACCTTGGCACATCCTGCGAGCGTGGATTCCATTCCATCCTCGGCCAATCAGGAAGATCATGTAAGTATGGGAACGATTGGTGCAAGACATGCGCATCAAATTATTGAGAATGCACAAAAAGTCTTGGCAATCGAACTATTCTGTGGCATGCAGGCACTGGAATACCGGGATAAAAAAATGGCATCCCCTTCGATTCAACGATTATACAAAGAAGGTAGATCTGTCGCACCCTCTATTCAGCTAGATAGAGTTTTCTCGAAAGATATCGAAAACCTTGCTGACTGGATGAACAAAACTACTTTCGACTTTGGTTGCTAACATATAGAAATTTAAAGATCGGTTAATGGCCGATCTTTTTGTATGGATATTTTGACGTTTCCATATGTAGTGGAACCTCCTGACGAGTAAAGCTTTCTGTGACAGTAAATAAATGCATGAGTAAGTTGCTTCAATATTTTCTTTTTTCATATTATGATAGTGGGGACAGAAAGAAGGGAAGTTATGATACAAACAATGCGGTGGACAATTTTTCTGTTAGGGGTCATGATTTTTAGTCTGGGGATTAGTACGGCAATACGTGTTCAATATCTGGGGGTCCATCCTTGGGATGTATTGAATGTCGGATTATATGAAAAAGTTGGCTTTTCGATAGGGACTTGGAATATCATCATATCTGTTTTACTTATCATTATCTCTTGGATATTGGATAAAAGTTACATAAGAATTGGTACATTTTTTAACGCGATACTGGTAGGTCTATTTGTAGATTTTTATCTATGGACTGATATTTTACCAGTAACTACTCACACATGGACAGACATATTTATTATGATCTCTGGCATTATCATCATGGGAGTTGGCGGAGGAATCTACAATGCAGCTGGGGTAGGGTCTGGTCCGCGTGATGGGTTTATGCTTTCCATATCAGATAAGCTTCATGCGCCAATTGGCAGAATTAGAATAATAACCGAAAGTACTGTGCTCGTTTTAGGTTTACTGCTCGGAGGCCCTGTCTTTTTCTTTACCTTTATTTTTACATTTATTCAAAGTCCTATTTTTCAATACACATATAAACGGTGTAAATATAAGATCGATCATATTGAAACAAGACTGCTTCAAAAGCAATCACGGAACCTGGGAGCATAATCTGTAATCAATCATCTTAATTAAGGGTATAGCTAAGATGATGGGAGGATTGACTTATGGGTTTATGGAAAAGATTGAAACAAGGGAATACATCTTCCGGCTTTGCGGCAATAGGTAATGCTTTTTTGGCTGGTATTAAAGGGATAGCTGCGGCATTTACAGGGAATGGCTCTGTGTTTGCTTCTTCTATGCATTCTCTAGCTGATGCTATTAATCAGGGGTTTGTTTATTTTGGAAGTGTAGTAGCAGAACTACCTGCATCCAAACGGTTTCCAACTGGGTTTGGCCGAGTTATTAATATTTTTTGTATGGTGGCAGTAATTGTAGTCACGGTAATGGCGTATGAAACAATCTTAAAGGGATGGCATTTGTTTAGAGAGCCGGAAGAATCCACTGGTCTATTACTTAATTTTGGTGTTTTATTTGCTTCCTTGTTAGTAGACGGATTCATTTTAATAAAGGCTATGAAAGAAATTAAGGCAGAATCAAGTGCTGACAATTCGGGTGGACTGTTTTCCACGGCATTTAAAAATGTAAAAAAAGCATCTCCTGCTACTCGTTTGGTGTTCTATGAGGACCTTGTGGCAACCTCTGGAGCTGCATTGGCAATGCTGGGAATTATTTTGTCCCAATTCTTTGGTATATTGGCAGCTGATGGGCTTATATCCATTCTAATTGGTTTATTAATGCTGTTTGTCGCATTCCGCGTTGGTTATGATAATATGGTCGGTCTGATCGGAGTGGCTGCTCCTGTGGAAGTGGAACGAAAGATTGCTGGCATTTTATTAGAAGATAAAGCTGTCGTCGATATAAAAAGAATAAGAATTGTGCAGGAAGGAAGGTTATACCATGTGGAAGGTACTGTCGAACTTAAGAAAGGGCTCAGTCTTGCAGATGCGGATGATATTAAATTTAAACTAACTGATACTCTGTTACGACAGTCGGAAATAGCAGATGTAGTACTAGGAATAATTGAAGATGATGATAAAAAAAGCTGGACTGAAAAATAACATAGACAGGATTACTTACCCTGTCTATGTAAAAATTATATCGGAGGTAGCTTGGTTATTGAATTTGCGTATGGGACAGTTGAAAGTGCACTATCCAAATCATAATCGACAATTACATCCTGTAACATAAACCATGCGAGTACGAGCATGGCTAAAGTAGCTATTATAAGTATAAAGACGACGAATTTTCCTTTCATCCAATTGCCTCCTTACGTTTCTTATCCTAAGATTACCAAAGCCTTTCCACTGTGTAAACAAGGTTAGTTCTCTGTTCAATTATCTGTAATAAAAGGCTTTTCTAACCAATTGCTCCTCCAACATCGTAATTTGCAAGGTCAATATCCAATTCCTTTCCTTGAGCCAGTTTGGCAAGTTGGGAGCCAATATAAGGACCCATAGTTAAGCCAGATGCCCCAAATCCATTTGTCAGTAAAATACCTTCAAATCCAGGTAATGGACCAAGGATGGGAAGAAATCCAGGAGCTACAGGGCGAAAACCAACTCTTGTTTCTAAAACAGATGCGTTACGAAGACCTGGTGCAACATCGATTGCTTTCGTCAGTATCTCATGTAATCCACCTGCTGTTACTTGATAATCAAACCCGGTATCATCCTCATGTGTTGCGCCCACAACAATGCGCTGATCTTCAAATGCCAGCATATATTGGTTGTTTGGTGGTATGACTACAGGCCATTCTCCCGTGCCTTCCTGTGCTGCTTTTAAATGCATTATTTGAGCTCGCTGTGGTTTAACATGAAAAGTAACACCAAGTGGCGCGAGTAATTTGCCCATCCATGCTCCGTTTGCTGCAATTACCGTATCTGCTGTCATGTGTTTTCCGTTAACTGTTGCTCCCGTTACTTTTTTACTTTCAAAAGTCAATGAAGCATCTCCCCTGATAAAAGTGGCACCATGTTTTTGTGCACCACGGAGTAGGGCATCCCGAAGTTTTCTACCGTCTACTCGGGCAGCGCCACTCACATGAACAGCTCCAAATTCTTCTCCTAATGGTGGGAATAAGGCACGTGTCTGTTCAGGTGTCAGTAGGCTTATATCTCCGATTTCAGGTGCTTCCTCACGTCGTTTCAACCCACGTTCTTTCATTGCAATTAACTTTTTTTTATCTGTATGTAGCTAATTGCACCAACCTGCGTATAACCTGTGTCTTTCTCGCCATCTTGAGCTAAATCCTTAATTAATTCAGGGTAAATTTTAGCACCGTTTTTAGCCAGGTGATACCATGCCTTATTCCGGCGTTGTGATAACCATGGACAAATAATTCCTGCTGCTGCATCTGTTGCCTGTCCTTCATCCTTTCGATCAATAATAGCTACCGAATTTCCCGCCTTCGCTAAATAGTAGGCGGTAGAGGCTCCAGCTATTCCGCCACCTATAATAATGTATGTCACATGCATGTATATCCGTCTCCAATGTATAGTTATTTTCTTATTAATCATAAAAACAATCAGAAGAATTGTAAAGAATTGCAAAGTAATTAAAGGAATATTACCAATAGAAGAGAAGTAAATAGGGTAGGGTTTATATAAAGGAGTTTTTTTATGAGTGAAAAGAAGAAAATAGGTTGGTTCGGTTGGACCGTTATAAGTACGGTATTAGTTATCATAATTGGTGCATTTATATTTTTCTTTCAATTATTTGACCTTAATGTTCAATCGGTTATAGGAGGAGAAGGAGACGGAGAAGCGCAAAGCAAAAAAGAAGTGTCTGAGGAAAAGGTTCAAGAGATAGAAGAAATTCAAAATACAGTAGGTAAGGAACATAAAGAAATAGGTGAGTATATTTCAGAGGCGCATGCTTTTTACAATAATACAACGGGATATGGTGGAATCAGTAATTTAGATTGGGACAAACAGGTCAGTAAAGCGGAAGAAGTCTCCAAGTTTATTGCACAACAATCAGAATCTGTGAAAAATAAAACGCTGAAGGCTGATTTAAACGATATCAAAAAGCTTGCAAAGTCCGTCATAGATCAACAAAAAACTGAAGATGTACGACAGCTGCACCGTCACTTTCATGACCTTGATATTGCATTGAATAGCTATAATGGATATGATAAAATTTGGAATGTGACAAAGACATTAGAGGCTAAAAACTAACTGCTATTCTTCAGCGAATATAATATGGTAATCTGTATTATAGAATGAAACACAGAAGGAGAATGATCATGGAAAAGACATTGATTTTCGGACATAAAAACCCGGACACAGATTCTATTTGCTCAGCAATTGCTTATGCTGACTTAAAAAATAAGCTAAATGTAAATGCGGAGGCAGCAAGACTTGGTGTTGTCAGTAAGGAAACACAGTTCGCGTTAGATTATTTTGGTATGGAAGCCCCACAGCAAATCGAAAAAGTAGATGAGCAGGTTAAAGAAGTTATTTTGGTGGATCATAACGAATTCCAACAAACGGTTGACAACATTAAGGATGTTCGAATTGCTGAAGTAATTGACCATCATCGTATTTCCAACTTCGAGACAAAGGAACCTTTGTATTTTCGTGCAGAACCAGTTGGATGTACTGCAACGATTTTAAATAAAATGTATAAAGAAAATGGAGTTCCTGTCTCCAAGGAAATTGCCGGGTTATTGTTATCTGCTATTATTTCAGATTCTTTATTATTAAAATCTCCAACATGCACAAAAGAAGATGTCGATGCAGCTTATGAACTTGCCGAGATTGCTGGTGTTAATCTGGAGACATATGGTTTGGAAATGCTTCAGGCCGGTGCTGATTTAAGTGATAAGACAGTTACAGAATTATTAACTATGGATGCAAAAGAGTTCTCCATGGGGGATGCCAAAGTGGAAATTGCTCAAGTAAACGCAGTGGATACGAGTAAAATTTATGCCTTCCAGGATGACATTAATCCAGAAATCGCTCAAATAATTAAGGATAAAGATCTTGATTTATTCTTGTTTGTTGTTACAGATATTCTTAATAATGATTCTGAAGTACTTGCGCTTGGAGAAGGTAAGGAGAAAGTAGAGTCTGCATTTGGAGTGGAACTCGACCATAACAATCGTGCCTTACTTAAAGGAGTAGTATCTCGTAAAAAACAAATTGTGACTGCATTAACAGAAGAATTTACAAAATAAAATCATGGGCAGAGCAATCTCATTTTAGAATGAGGTTGCTTTTTTATTGGACTAGCAATTGGGTTCTACTGCAAACGTTGGTGTCAAAAGTTATGTTGTACTATCAGAGTAGAAGAAAACTCCGAACTAACTAGGAATATAGAGGGTGCGTGAATCACCGCTACGGGGAAATATTCCGCTTTCCGCGGGCGGCCTGCGAGCCTCCTCGAACTACACTAACGTTCCGTTCTGTGGGGTCTCGCTAGTCTCGCTTTTCCCGCAGGAGTCTTCATATTTTCCCTTCGCTAAAGACTTCATTCTAACTCTCTAAAATAGAAGAGCCATTCCAATTGATTGGAATGGAAGATGGCAATCTAAAAACGCCACGTCCTGGGACTGCGCTAACTCGTCCCACCGAAGACCTTTGTGGAAGCGATTGCGTGACCAACGTCCTGTTGGCCCACGACTCCTGCCGAAATAGCATGAGCTGAAGACCCTGGACGGAGCGTAGCGGAGGAAGCGGCTGAAGCCATGCCGGTGGAGAGCGTTCATCTGCAATGGAAATCAATGGCGATAGGTGATCTTCTAAACGTCTTAAAGTAACCTTTTTGCTAGTGTATTTTTAGAAATCCGTTTACAGTACTATCAAGTTACGTCGGAGTTTATACAATTTGCGAACTATTGCATAACTTCATTAAAACTCATTACCGTAATTAAAATCGAATGAGCTACTAAACCGAAAGTTTCAAATTCATGAGGAAAGGGGAAATTTATACTAGATTGTTAAAGACGGAAAGGTGTCGTGGTGTAATGAGAAAGTTTGATGTGATTGTGGTTGGAACAGGGCCAAGCGGTTCAAGAATAGCTGCAGGATGCAGTAAACAAGGATTAAATGTAGCGGCTGTTGATTCCCGTGGGTATGGAGGAACATGCCCGTTGAGAGGGTGTATACCGAAGAAAGTGTTGACAGATGCAGCAGAAGTGGTTCAACATTCAGAGCAGATGCAAGGGAAAGGAATAGGTAGAACAAGTAATATCGAGTGGAAGGAACTCATGCAATTTAAACGTTCTTTTACTGAACCTGTTCCTGAAAAACAGGAGACTAGCATGCAAGATGCAGGTGTGGAGACCTTTCATGGAGTAGCAACTTTTGTACACGACCAGGAAATAATGATTGGACAAGAAACATTGTTTGGTAAAAATGTTGTAATAGCTACCGGTGCAAAACCAATGCCATTACCAATAGAAGGAAATGAGCACCTTACCACAAGTGATGAATTCTTAGATTTGGACAAATTACCGTCCCGTATTCTTTTCGTAGGCGGGGGATATATATCATTTGAGTTAGCTCATGTTGCTGCAAAAGCAGGTTGTGATGTGCATATTCTTCAAAGGGGAGAACAGCCTTTAAAGCAATTTGATAAGGATATGGTGCAGCAATTAATTGAAGCTATGGAGGAAACAGGTGTCTCTGTACATTTGAATACGGAAGTAGAAGAAATTAAACAAGAGGGAAGCCAATACCAGGTTGTCACGAAAAAGAATGGAAAAAAAGAAATAATGACAGGAGATATGGTAGTACATGGAGGTGGCCGAATACCTGAATTGGAAGATCTGCAGCTTGAAAATGGAAACGTGGCATATGAAAAAGCAGGTATAACCGTGAACAAATATTTACAAAGCACAACTAATTCACACGTATACGCTGCAGGAGATGCTGCTGATACAGCAGGAGCTCCCTTGACCCCAGTTGCGGGTATAGAGGCAAGAGTGGTAATTAAAAATATTGTTAATGGAAACAGGGGTGAAGCTGATTATACTGGTGTTCCTTCTGTTGTATTTACCATGCCAAAGGTAGCTTCTGCGGGAATTACAGAGGAAGAAGCAGAAAAGAATGGTTACGATATTGAGTCGAAATTTACAGATATGAAGGATTGGTTTACTTATGCACACAAAAATGAATCTAGAGCATCTGTGAAGATTATTACAGATAAAAAAACAGGACGATTGCTGGGTGCTCATATGATAAGCAGTAAGGCAGATGAGTTAATTAACTTCTTCGCAATGGCTATCCAATTACAACTTAGTACAGAAGAGATTAAAAAGCTAACTCTGGTTTTCCCAACTGCAATATCAGACATCCCGACAATGCTATAATTCATTAGAATGATGACTTCAATGTTTCCTTACCTTTCTCTCCTATATTTACCAAGTCAGAAGGTATATAGTGAATAAAAATGGATTGATCCTCGAATCCTAAGTAAGATAAGAAAGAAAGGAGGCAGGTACGATGGGTGGGAAACCTAAAGGACCTAAGCAGCAAGAGCGACCAAAATTACCACAAAGTCCCCAGCAACCATATGGTGAGCCATTAAGTGGATCAAAAAAAGTAAAACAAGCAAATCATACGAGGCAAAAACATAATCCAGGTCATGATATGTAAGAAAAAAGCTGTCCGCAAATAGCAAGAGCTATCTGCAGACAGCTTTTTCTTTTAAAAGATAGGTGAGTAAATAACAGTACATTGATGTAAAATATAAATTAGTATGATTAAATTTCCCAAATATAGGTACATGACTTATACAAGTCATAGCCGTTTGCCATAGGTTATTAGTGAACCTATTAGAGGAAAGGGGATTTTTAAATGAGACATCATAAGAGACCGCATTGCGGTTGCCCGAAACAAATAGTATATCCGACCAAGCATAATTGTGTGAACAACTTTTCAGAAAGTCAAGTTGATCATATCCATCCATCACATACAACCATAATGAATCATCATTTGATAAAAAACAAACACATTTATCCACATTCCACTTCTGTACAGAATACAACAAATAGTGTAGATGTGTATGGAGGTTCATTTAACGTACCAGCTCCAGGCCAAGTAGCTGGAGCAATGTCACCAGGAATGGGACCAGGAGCTGCTCCAGGCCAGGTAGCTGGAGCAATGTCACCAGGAATGGGACCAGGTTATGCTCCAGGTCAGGTAGCAGGTGCGATGGATCCGGGCATGTATGGACCACATCATTGGAAGAAACCAAACAAATGGTGTTAATGTAAATCATAGGCTGGCAAATGCTGGCCTCTTTTTTGGTCTTAATAATTACTTTTGCACGAACAGCCATCATTTTGATGAATAAAGCAACTACGACAAAGCAGTCACAACGTTTTATTGGCTTAAGTTCGTTTTTATTACTAATAGATACGTCGATATTTTGCTCTGTATACTGTGAAAAAGGAGAATACGAAATGAATATAGTAACTGTGACTGGATATAAACCGATGGAGTTAAGCATATTTAAGGAAAATGATCCACGAATTGATTTTATTAAAGCAGCCATAGAAAAACGTTTAATTGGTTTTATTGAAGAGGGACTGCAATGGGTAATTATTTCCGGACAGATGGGAGTAGAGTTGTGGACAGCCGAAGTAGTTATGGATTTGAAAGAAAAATATAATATTAACTTGGGGATATTTCCTCCGTTCGAAAATCAAGAAAACCGATGGCCGGAGCATTTACAGGAAAAGTATCAGGAGTTAACAATGATTGCTGACTTTTATAAACCAATTTACCAAGGGGATTATAAAGGTGCTTTTCAATTTAAAGCAAAAAATATGTGGTTTGCTGATAAAAGTGATGGGTGTCTTTTGCTAATGGACGATGAATTTCCCGGAAGTAATCGATTTTTTTATCAGGCAGCAAAGCAAATAGAAAAGGATTATCCAATCTACGTGATAACTCCTGCTGATTTGGATGATGTTGTAGAGGAGCTTCGTATGCAAAACCCAGATTATTGGTCTGGATAATCGGACAAGCCTGCAGATTACACTATCCTCACTCCTTGCATACAATGATAAAGAACGATGAAGTAGTAAGGAGGGCCAGCTTTGTATCCTACGTATATATGGCCGAGCAGACAAAACGGCGAAAGTATGAATCGGACGATCGTAGTAACGGGGAATGGGGAAGTAGTTGTTGAGCCGAATATTGCTGTGGTTCAGCTATCGGTAATAACAGAGAGTGAATCACTTAGCCAGGCGCAACAACAAAATTCAGAAATAATGACAAAAGTTATTCAAGCTCTAGATGAAGCAGGAATTCCAAGTGAACAAATACAAACCATCTCATATACGGTGGAGCAAGGTACGATTATGTAGAAGGTAAACAGATTTTTAGAGGCTATGAAGTAACGAATACAATCAGTGTGCAAATTAAGCAGCTTGAACAAACCGGCTATTTAATTGACTTAGCTGTTCAAAATGGAGTAAACCGTGTGAGCAACGTTCAGTTTCAAGTGGATAATTCAGAGAAGTTTGAGGAACAGGCATTAAGCAACGCTCTGAAAGATGCAGTAACTAAAGCTGGCGTATTGGGCCGGACAATGAATACTACCATTTCATCAATCCCTATAAGAATAAAAGAATTTAGAAGTGATGGTCCTGTTCTATACAAAACAATGGCGTTCAGTCAGGCGCAAACACCAATAGAGCCGGGACAGATTATTATTCAAGCAGCCCTGGAAGCAACCTTTAACTATTAAAAAACTTATAAGTTCTTAAGCTAATTAAACCTATATCTGAAATTTCGATAATAGCCTGAATTCAAAAGGGACACCTAGAGTGCGCCCCACCCTAAGCCTTCTATCCGAGACGGCAGCAATTCTTCCCCCAAAAAATCTTGCTTAATTTAGCTTAGTATCATACAAAATATACAAAAGAGGGAAGTTAACTAGCTAGACTTAGTTAACCTCCCTCATTTTATTTCATCATTAAAACGATGCTAAAACCAATTTATCGCTTCTTTTGAATAAGGGTAATACAAATAGAACCCAATCATACATCCATAATAGGAACCTTGATCTTTACTTCTATTTACCATAGATAATCGAGAATTTCCTCTTTAAATAAATTTGTATCAATTGCACAGGCATCTGATTCAATTCCGTATTGCCACCCGTAAAGCATGCTGTTCTCAGGACCTTGGGGATTATATTCAGGAGCGTTTTCTTTTGTAGTTATTTCTACCTGAGGGAAAGCGGTCCAGACAATCATATTTTCTTGTACTTTTTTGTCTGTGGCTGTAAATGCTGTCAGAAGATCACTTTCGTCGTCAAATACGCCATACACCCCGGGGGAATAGGGAGAATTAGTTATCGTGTTATACCAGCCTTCTAGAAAAGCGGTATCTATAGGAAAACTCGGTTCAATATCAACAATAAGAACAACACCATCGGGGATATCTAAGCTTTTTGCTATTTCAATTGCTTTATTAGCATGATCTATTCCAGCTTCCTGTCCGGTAGCATCAGTAACAGCGTTATAAATGGCAAGAATGTCTACATCCTTTTGATGTAACAATGCTGCTTCCTCTTTATCAATACTAACGGAAACATCTTGAATATCTACCAGATATCTTCCCCATACACGCGGTTCTCCAAAGTTTTCTGCGACACACTGAAACATATCTTCATCTACCTTACTGGCTGAATCTACTCCCCAAAAAATTTCAGTACCTTCATTACCTGATGTCTGTTCGCCATCATTAGCATTATCATTATTCTGCTTACCTGTAAATAAAATGAAAAAGGCTGATATGGCTAGCACGGTTACTGAACCTAAAAATACGAGCAAGTCAATTTTCTTCAACTTCCCCACCTCCCATTATTGCAGTATATGGGAGAATGGAATCTCATGTTTGGGCGTTAAGCAGATGAAAAAAGCCTGCCCTATAAGAAGGCACAGGTTAAAAGAGATGTTTTTTCAGTTCTTTACTACTTGAAATAATGGCAGTAATCAACAATGCGACCGCTGCACCAATAAATAATGCAAAACCAATGATGCCAATACCTTCAAGATCATTTATAAGAAATGCGATTATTATCAATATCATACTAATGAAAATAACTGAAATAGGAAAGAGATATGCCAGTGGTGATTTTGACCGACCAAAAAACCAATTTAAACTAGTAAGAAGGATAAAGGTTAGTGGCGCAATTATAAAAAATAATGTCATTTTTTGAGCTCCTTTAATGATTATTACGGATTATAACTACATTATAAGCCAAGTTCGTAAGATAACATATGAAAATCATTTTAAAAATAAGGGAAGTAAAGTTTTACATAATACTCCCGCTATAAAGGAAAATTCTGATATTATAGTTGTAAATGGAGGAGACGAAATGAAATTTTTAATTAGAAAAATGAAGCAGGATGATATTTTAGAAGTGCAATATGTTGCTGAAACAAGCTGGCATGCAACCTATGAAGGAATTATACCGAGGAAAATTCAAGATAACTTTTTAAAACATGCATACAGTGAAGAAATGCTCCAACAACGAATCGAAATATCAACAATTATTGTTGCTGAAGTAGGCGGGAAAGTAGTTGGCTTTGCTAATTTCTCTTCTGTTTCTAACGAAGGAGTAGCAGAGCTGGGTGCAATTTATTTACTCCCTGAATATCAAGGTAATTCCATTGGCACAGCCCTTCTTAAAAAGGGAATAACCTATTTATCTGAGGTGAAAAAGATCTTTATTAATGTAGAAAAAGATAATGAAATAGGTAAGAAATTTTACAAAGCAAAAGGGTTTGAAATGATCTCTACCTTCGATGAGAATTTTGATGGCCATATTTTGAAAACTATTCGCATGGAATTAACAGTTTAAAGGAGCAGGGTAATGACGTATTATGGCAGACCGAGAACTGCGTTTCTACTCATTTTAATACTAGTCACATTGATTCTAATTGATATAAGTTCATATTTTCTTATTGGTACGGTGCTTCTATTTGCTGCTAGTTTATGTCGCATGCAGTTAACATTGGACACAGAAATCTTTTATAGAGTAACACTATTTAATTTTATTATTAGAGAAGTAAGGATTTCTCCAAAAGAAATGAAGGAGATACAATTTAAGCGTGTTGGTTGGAAGAAGAGAGGGGCTGCAATATTACGAGAAAAGGGGTTTCCTATCCATATTGATAACTATAACTCGCAGAAAGTATTTGATGATTTACATAATTATGCTGGTAGATATTCTATCCCTGTAACCAGTACAAAAGAATACGATCATTTAATAGAAAGGAAAGCAAGCAATGGAAATTAAAAGAATAAAAGATCTGGAAGATGCCCCAATGAATTTGTTGCTTCTTGCAGATCCTTCCTTAAAAATAGTAGAGGATTATCTTGCTAGAGGGGAATGTTATGTTGCATTTGAAGGTGAAGCTATAGTAGGTGTATATGTTCTTCTTCCAAGAGGCCTTCGCTTTATTGAATTGGTTAACATTGCTGTGAAAGAAAATATGCAAGGAAAAGGCATCGGAAGAAAAATGGTTTTACATGCCATTGAGAATTCAAAACAAAAGGGTTATGACGTGATACAGATTGGTACTGGTAATTCCAGCATTGGACAACTTGCATTGTATCAGAAATGTGGCTTTCGCATTATCGGTGTAAGAAAGGATTATTTTACAGATCATTATGAGGAAGAAATAGTTGAAAATGGAATCAGATGTAGAGATATGCTTCGTTTAGAAAAAAATTTACAGAAAGAAGGCTAATGAATGAAACGAATTGGGCTTCTTGGAGGTATGAGCTGGGAATCGACTTCTGAATATTATCGGTTAATTAATCAGGAAATACAGCGCCGGCTTGGTGGATTACACTCAGCTGAATGCTTGTTGATTAGTGTTAACTTTGCCGAGATAGAGAGATATCAATCATTAAATGAATGGGAGAAAGCAGCGGAGGTTTTGGGTGATGCTGCAGTGAGACTAGAAATGGCTGGTGCTGAATTTATTGTTATTTGCTCAAATACCATGCATAAGGTAGCTCAAGAAGTAGAGAAATTTATCCGTATCCCCATTCTACATATTGCGGAAGCAACTGTTACCCGAATTAAACAGCAGGGTATAGAAAATATAGGCTTATTAGGAACTGCATATACAATGGAGCAGGACTTTTATAAGGGCATATTAGAATCACAAGGCCTCAGAATAATGACACCAGGTCAAACAGACAGAGAGAAAATAAATCAAATTATATTTGAACAGCTTTGCCTTGGACAACTGCTTCCAGAGTCCCGTGCTTTTTTTCATGAAGTAATTGAAAAGTTAAAAGAGCAAGGTGCAGAAGGGATTATTTTAGGTTGCACAGAGATCGGACTTTTAGTGAAGCAGGAAAAAGTATGTCTCCCAGTATTTGATACGACGAGTATTCATGCCGTGGAAGCTGTGAAAATTTCATTAGGAGAAGAGGCGACAAAAATTGAATGAAAAGCTAATAAGAGTGGGAACAATCTACTTACCTGTGCGTCACCTTGAAGAGGCAGCCTCGTGGTATGTAGCTAAGTTAGGGAAGGAACTTTGTATTTGCCGATTTGGATGGTAATAAGTTTGATGTTTGGAGTGAGTTAAGTCCTACCTTCAAACAAAGGATGAAGGAGTAATTAGCATGTTGCATAAAATGAAATTAAATGAAGGCCCTTTTACTGCTATGAAGTCAGGCAAAAAAACAATTGAAGTTCGCTTAAATGATCTTAAAAGACAGGGGCTATCTGTAGGAGATAGAATTGAATTCAGAAAGCTGCCTGAGTTAAAAGAAAAGCTAGAAGTCCACGTAATTAGTCTGGAGACTTTTAATACATTTGAAGCTATGTATTTAGCGATACCAACTCAACACTTTGGAGATGAGGGTGGTTCTTTAAGTGAAATGGTGGAAGCTACTTATGAAATCTATTCCCCGAGGCAGGAAGAGAAATGGGGAACACTTGCAATCGGGGTGAAATTAATTAAAGAAAGGTGAATTTCATATGGAGAGGAATTCCAGCTGTGAATCTAAGATCTTTGTTCGTGCTTATGACACAAAGGACTTTGATTCTATTAATCAACTCAACAAGTTAGAAGAGTGGGACAACCTTGTCGCAAAATCGGATGACTTAAAAAAAGCCTGGTCTCACTCAAATGTGACTTATATTGCTGAACTGGACGGTGAGATCGTTGGCTATGTACGCGGGCTGACAGATGAATATATAACTCTTTTTATTTGTGAACTATTAATAAAGAAGGAACATAGGGGACAGGGGATTGGTAAAATGTTATTAGACTATGTTCATCAATTATACCCGAAAACCAGAATGGAGTTGTTAGCAAGCAGCAATTCACACACGTTCTATGAACAAAAACAATTTCGTCCTTTTTATGGTTATCGAAAAACAATTTTGGAATAGGGGCTGTTATTATCCTAATGGTTGAGCCAAAATAAGAGCTGTCCGCGACAACAAAGCACTCATCCGCGACAACAGCACGCTCATTCGCGACAACGCGCGGATCGACCGAGACAGCAGGACACTCAGCCGAGACAACAACGCGTCCAGCCAAGACAGCAGCGTTCACAACCGAGACAGCAGGACACTCAACCGAGACAACACCACGTACATCCGCGACACTTAACAACACACCCTGTCCTTTCTCAATCGATTACTAAAAACCCAGGAGGTCATTTATGATATTTCGTATTTTGCAGAAAGCAATGAAGATGAATGTGAAAGCTACGATATTTATAGGCTTGCTCATCTTTGTTCTACTTTCTGCCAAAGCAATTCAGGTAATAGAACCACAAACATTTACCACTTATTTCTCTGCCCTTTGGTGGGTTATGACAAGTGTAACCACGGTAGGTTACGGAGATATTTCTCCTGTGACAGCGGGTGGTCAACTATTTGCTATGGTTATTGTCTACATTGTCGGTATTGGCATAATGGGGGTAGCTGTAGGCTATGTAGTGGACGTATACGTAGAATTTAAAAATAAGAAGGAGAGTGGGAAATTGGCTTTTAAAGGAAAAGATCATTTTGTCATTATTAATTACACAAGACGTTCCAAGGAAACCATACAAGAGTTACTAAATATGCATGAAGATAAACAAATCGTTCTAATAGATGAAGATATAGAAAAGGTGCCTTTTGTCCATGAGCATGTCCATTTTGTGCATGGAGAGCCTGCCGATATACATACACTTGAAAAAGCAAATATTGCTGACTCTACTTCTGTTATGATTTTTTCTTCAGATGGTGTTCCAAATGCATCTTTTGCGGATGGTCAAACTTTGCTCGTCGCTACTTCCGTTGAAGACTATTCTCAAAAAATAAACAAATCTATTTACACGATTGTAGAAGTGACAAGCGAAAAGCATATTGCAAGCTTTGTTCACGGCGGGGTGGATGAATTTATTACACCTAATCAAACTAGTGCCAGATTGATAGCCAAAAGCGGAACATATAAAGGGATAAGTGAGGTTTTCAGACAGTTGACCTCCTCTAATTATGGTGAAGATATTTTTACGATAGTTCCCCAGGCTTCATGGAAAACATATGGGGATGCGTGTCAATCTCTGCATAACATGGGAGCAACATTATTGTCTGTAGATAATAACTTGGATATCGCTGCTAAATCTTCGGAAAAACTTCCACCTCAATCCAAATTGTTAATTGTTTGTAAGAGTGAAATTTACGAACAAATTAAGAAATCAAGCTAGTTACCACGGGGGAAAGGTGTGAATTGATGAGGCTAGTATTGGACTTAATACGGATTATTGTTATTTTTACGCTTGTTGGAGGAATCGCTTGGTATATATTAGGACAGGTATATACAAATAATGGTATTGAACAAAAGGATCAATGGTATGGGATCGTTGGTATTTATATTTTGTTATTTGTATACTACCGAAATAGACTGCAATTCACTGGTTGGTATAAAGGTAAAAGAAGCAATAAGTTGTCTAAAGCAAGTACATGGTATTTAATAATTATTGCGGTACTGTGTATAGGAGCCCCTTTTTTATTTTCATAATAAGCCCTTAAAGATTTATTAACAGAAGTAATGTCTATCTTTTACGGACAGTTGCGCTTTTCTCAAGTAGATTGTTTAATGTTGTCTAGTTAAAGGGAATATATAAATAACCCAAGAATGAATTGGAGGAACAATGAATGGGACGCTTAATCAAAAGACTAATTAGATACGGGCCAGTCATCTATCCGATCGTTAGAAAGTTTCTTAACAAACGAAAAAATAGTAAAAATTATAATCGGTCCTAATAATAGGCAAAATGAAATCGGCATTAGGCTGTTTCATTTTGCCTTTTTATATTGGTCGATGGTTTATGATCACTGACGCACTGAAAAAGCGGGGGATTTATAGCTGAAGCATATTTTTCCCAACAGTTATTTAGCAGAAATACACCAAATGTACATAAAAAAATACCTTTATTATGAAACTTTTTTGTCTATTCTCCAAACTACTAAAGGAAAATGCTTGATAAATAGCGAATATAATAGATTAGAAAATAGGAGGATTGGACGATGCTGATTAAACGATTGAAGCCTGCAGATGCAGCAAGCTATTGGAATTTAAGATTGGAAGCTTTGAAGAGACATCCAGAAGCATTCTTAACTTGTTATGAAGAGGCAGTTCAGCGAGAAAACCCATTGCAAGGCGTTGCTGCCAATCTGGAAAAGGAAGAGAATTACACATTTGGAGCGTTTGAGAATGGAAGTCTCATTGGAATGGTAACTCTATTAATTGAAACAAGAGAGAAAATAAAGCACAAAGCAAATCTGTTTGCAATGTATGTCTCCACGGAAGAACGCGGCAAGGGTATAGGAAGAGCCCTTCTGCAAGAGGCAATAGAAAAGGCACAAGCATTAAGAGAAATTGAACAAATTAACCTTAGTGTAGTAAAAACAAATACGAGGGCAAGTCGCCTTTATCAAGATATGGGTTTTCGTTCTTTTGGAACAGAGACCAAGGCACTTAAGTTGGAAGATGTGTACTATGATGAAGATCATATGGTATTGTTCATCTAGGAAGTTTTGTATTTTAGCTGATTGACTAAGATTAGGAGTTTTTTAAATGATTTTGCAGGATAAAAAAGGGCTTTTATTATATCGTACCGACCGATTAGGTGAACGTGATTGGAGATATGATTCATGCTATAAGTTAATATTTACTCCTTATGGAAAAAGCCTCTATCAAACGTCTCGTTCTGACATTCAAATAGAGGAAGACCAGTTTTTTATATTTAATCCGAAATTTGAGCACAAACAGATTCAGGTAACACAAGAAAAATTTCTCGTTGAAGTTGAACCGAATTTACTACATGAAATAGCTAGTCAACTAGGTGTTCCAGGAACAGATATGGAATTTGCCTCTACTGCTTTTAAAAATCCACTGCTATTACAATGGGTATCTTTCACGAAAAATTTTCTTACCATGAATGAAAATATGACAACGGGAATGCAGAAACTATTTATTGAGTCAAGCCTTATTCAGTTGACAACACTGATGCTTCAATACGCTCCAGGGTCCCAGCTTGAGGAATTGCCACATAGCTTATATTCGCCGAATGTAAATAGAGTGCTTGATGCGTTAAAGCAATCTTACCAGCAGGATTGGTCGTTGGATGATATGGCAACGATAGCTGGCATGAATAAATTTCCGTTCTCTCATGCATTTAAAAGGGAGACGGGATTATCTGCGTACTCTTGGTTGCAATTATTCCGTTTACTAAAAAGCCAACATTTTTTAACTAAGACGAATAGAAGTATTTTATCAATTGCCCTGGATGTTGGTTTTAAAAACGTTTCATCCTATAACACACTATTTATAAAAATCTATGGGAGAACACCCTCGGAATTTCGACTGCTTTACCGAAGAAATAGTTAACGCGGCTAAACTTATTATGATGATCATTAGGCCACTACCAAGCATTAACCATTGAATAGGAGTAACTATAACAAGCAGTCCAAAAAGCAAAAGAGAAACAGTATTTGCCGTATAAAGAAGAAATGCATTGGAACTAAAGGCACGACCATGCATGTTCTCAGGCACAAGAGTTTGGAGCATATAAACTCTCGCTAAGCTGGACAATGGCAGGCCAATTCCTACTAAGCTACACCAATAAAAAAGTGTGTAAGACTATACATGAATCCGTAATAGGTTATCCCCAAACCCCATAAAAGTGCTCCTATAAGATATGTTTTTAGGGTCATCTCCCGAATGAAGTAAGGGATAATTAGATTAGTAATGATAACAATAGCTCCGAAAACCCCTTGAAGGATGCTATATAGTTCTTTACTGTTTGAGGTTAGTTCAGTTAGAGCAAGCAACAACCCAACTTGCCATACCCAGGTGTTAAAAAACACAACTAGAAATGTTACAGTAAACAAATATTTTACCTTTGTATGTTTTCTCACCCACGAAAAAAACTCAACGATAGAAAGAACTGCAGTTCGAACTGTCTTTTTAGCCAGGTTTTTTTCTTCCGTAAAATGGATCTTTCTGAGACATACAATACTAATACCATAGGATAATGCATCAACGATAAAAAAATAAACCGTTCCATAAGTTAGAAGCCAAACAGATAAGACGGGACTTAAGATTGTGACGCCACGACTAACCGTATCATATAGACTGTTTGCAGAGGCGCGTTGCTCAGCTTGTGTAATCATTGGTAAAATGGCCCGGTGTGCAGGGTTGAAAAAACACCCTATTGTTTGAATGACAAAGCTTACAATAAGTAAATAGCTAAAGCTTAGTAAACCAGTCTGATGGAAAAGAAAGACGGATAAAATAATAGGAATACGTAGACTATCTAATAAAATTAATAGTTTTTTGCGAGGAATCCAATCTGCAATAACACCACCAATCAGTCCAAATAACAAGTATGGTATTGTTTCTGCAATTGCCATTATAGTTGTATATATAGTTGAATCAGTAAGGTCATAAGCAAGAAAGAGAAAAGCCATGCCAGAAAGTACATCACCTAAACGAGAAACACCACCTCCGAGCAAATAATTTCTAATATTTTTGTTAGTTAATGTAGATAGATACATTGTTTTTCACCTCTCATCTATTTTACGAAGGAGGGGCTAACTTTTCTTTCTGAATCTTGCACTGAACTCCAGCAATTTTTTGATAGAATTACTTCATTCGATTAGGAGAAGGGGAGACATAATATGAAGCTAAAAACAGTTCCTATGGATGTAGAGCTTGCCATGTCCATACTAAACTGGAAATATGATAAACCATATGATTTTTATAATAATGAACTAACGGAAGAAGCTTTACATGAATTTATAAGCGAGGATTATTTTGCAATTGTAGATGAGAGGGAGAGACTGATTGGTTTTTACTGTACTGGAACTGCTGCACAAGTGCCAGCGGGGAATAGGGTAGAAGCTTACAAGAAAGGAAAACTCGATATTGGGTTCGGTATGAATCCAGATTTAACTGGTCAAGGAAAAGGTTATTCATTTTGTGACTATATATTTAAAACAATTGGGCAGAATTCACCCGATCTGCCGCAACGTCTAACAGTCGCTACTTTCAATAAACGTGCCATCCATTTATATAAAAAGTTTGGATTTAAACAAGAAAACGAATTTAATACAGAGAGGGCAACTTTTATTACGATGATAGGAAATAAAGGATAAGCTTCCTCTTTTTAAAAAAAATGTAGCGGCACTCTGGCCGCTACATTCTTCTACATGAGATCTTTCCCCGTCTTATAAAATACTTCTCGATCTTTCTGAGGCACAAGGTCTCCTCCGGTTGCCCAGGCGATATGATTGATATTATCCGGATTTATTTCCAGTTGTTTAGCATAGTCACTTTGTAAGACGGTTTGGGGACCAAGAAGCCCAGCTGTTGCTGATGGCTCAACTTGGATATTTTCTGTATCCTGAAGCATAGCAAGTAATCGATATAAATCATCATCCTCCATGGTATACATGCCGCTTACTAACTGATCGCTAATAGAAGTAGCAAACTGGGATGGGCGTCCTACAGCTAAACCGTCCGCAGCCGTTTTGTTATCGAGTCCGAAATCCTGAACACTAACACGGTCCATTTCTCCAGTTAATAATCCAATTAACACAGCCGGGGAATGTGTGGGCTCAACAAAGAAACAATGAACATGGTCTCCAAACAGTTGCTTAAGCCCAAATGTAATACCACCTGGGGACCCACCAACTCCACATGGTATATAGACAAATAGAGGATGATCTTTATCCACCTTTATTCCTTGTTCTTCCAATTGATGCTTTAGTCGAAATGCGGCAGTACTGTAACCAAGGAATAAATGCTTGGAGTCTTCATCATCAACAAAATAGCCATTAGGGTCCTCTGTTGTTGTTTTCCTTCCTTCTTCAATCGCTTCACTAAAGTCGCCACTAAATTCAACTACTTTAGCTCCTTTTTCTCTCAATAAATCCTTTTTCCATTGCTTGGCATCTGCGGACATATAAACAGAAACCTGGAAGCCTAATGCTGCACTCATAATACCAATGCTCAATCCAAGGTTCCCAGTAGACCCAACGCCAATGGAGTAATCTTTGAAAAAATCCTTGAACTCTTTGGTAGCAAAAAGGGTATAATTATCTTCTTTTGAGATTAAGCCTGCATCAATAGCAAGTGCTTCTGCATGATGCAATACTTCGTAAATTCCCCCTCTTGCTTTTACAGAACCAGCTATTGGTAATTCATTATCACATTTCAAATAGAGCTCTCCAGCTACACTTCTATTATAGTAATTAGCAAGTTTGTCCTTCATACCAGCGATGCGGCGCAGAGGGGATTCAATGATTCCGTTACTTTCTTCGGTTTGCGGAAAAACCTCAGCCAAAAAAGGAGCAAATCTATGCCATCTTTCTTCGGCTTCTTTCATATCCTGCATCGTTAAGGGTAATGTATCAAAACAAGAAGCAGGTGCTAAATGAGGATTCTGCCAATACACAGGCCGTAATTCTCTTAAATCAGTTAATAAAGGATACGTTGATTCCCACGCTTTTAATTCGTTATTTGTAAAAATAAACAATCCCTCCTTAAATGCTTCATTGATATTTTTCTATTTTCTCAGTATTTACTGAAGGAAACAAATATTATAATCTATGAGGTTTAGCTTTCATCCAATATGGGTAATTAGTGGTAACTAGATTAATCAAACTTATTGCCTATAAATGATTTTTGAAGCTTTAATTTTGTGGGAATAAGGACTTATTTTATAAAACATTCTGTATAAACTGTAGTTATTACCAATATTTTCTTTTATAATATCATGTAGAAAGAACAATAAAATAAATGGAGGTTGTTTAAATGTCTGGTATGATTCGTTTAAACCCTGAAGAATTAGAAGATTTTGCGAGAAGGTATGGTATTGAAAGTGGAAATGTAAATGCCATTCTAAAAACCTTGGATGATCTCATTGCACAGTTAGGAGACGCATGGGAAGGTGGAGCTTCACAAGCTTTCCAAGATCAATATGTAGAACTACGACCTTCTTTTGTTAACATGGTAACTCTTTTAGAGGACATTCAACGTCAATTAGCTTCTAGTGCTGATACACTTAGACAAACAGATGCTAATATTGCAGGTCAAATTCGCGGGTAATACAGTAGAAATAGAAGATGAAATAGTGCCGCAGTTATAACATGTCGGCACTATTTTTTGTATAAAATGTAAGTATTATATACCAGGAGAATGGTAGTGTCTAGAGGGTTAGTTACTAAAGAAGGAGTCTGGCGATATGTATATAAATGTGACAATTGATTTAAACAAATACAATCAAACACCAGTTGAATTAAGGCTATCTGACCAGCATCGGGTAAAGAATTTGGTGGATATTACCTGGCAGGCTGCTAAAATACCTACCAAACCACGGGAGGGCTATTGGATTCGTATAGCCAATAAAAAAAGGGTTTTTGATGGCTCATCAACGCTGAAAGACTGTGGAATTACAGCAGGTGACCGTATTGAAATTCTGTGAAACTATGAATACATATTTTATGAAAATATAACAGCGGAAGAGCTGTTAATACACAATAGACTGCTGCAGAAGGTGGTATATAAATGGCAAAGGAAAGTCTTACATACTTAGAAGAAAAAACAGAAGTAATCCTCTCTTATGAGGAAGATAGAAAAAATCTTATCTTTCAGCGTGCAAAGCTAAAATTGAATGATGAGATGGAGATACATTTTTTGAAGGAAATAGAGCCAGAGTTCAATAAAACATTTACGCTTACAGAGGATCAACTGATTATTACACTAACTCCACCTGATACTTTCGCATCATTCCAAGCAATACATCAGCAAAATGTGCAGTCAAGATGGCAGTTTGCTTATAACATACTCCAAAAGATACAAAGTCATTCATTGGATAGATTAAAACTAATTATAAGTCCTGAGAACATCATGTATGATCGAGGTTTAACTCCCCATTTTCTTCATTATGGGGTGAAGGAAAGTCTTCCACCTTATGAGGAGGATACGGACAGGCTTTGGTTAGAAACGAAAGCAATAATAGCGGCAATTGCTGATGAAAAGTATGATTTTAAAACGTACTTATCGCATTATGAAACGAAAGACATTTCTTCCGTTACAAAACAAATTATGCATGCAGCTTCCTATGTAGAGCTATATGAAATTATTGAAGATAATTTGAAAAAGGATCAAGCATATGAAGAAACTGTATTTCATGTTCCGAGGAAAAAGTGGAAGTTTCAGAGGTATGTCTCTCTAGCATTACTTATTTTTTTAGTTCCAGCCCTCATTTATACAGCTTATGCATTGTTCTTTAAAATTCCCGAAACAGAGGCATATGTCGCAAGTAATCGTTCCTTCTTACAAAACGAGTACAGTGCAGTGATCGACCAATTACAAAAATACGATCATGACGATATGCCGTACGTAGTTCAATATCAGTTAGCTTCTTCCTATATTGTAAGTGAATCATTAACAGAGGAACAAAGGGAGAATGTCCAAAATACGATCACACTTCAGTCTGACCGTAAGTACTTTCTTTATTGGATAGATATCGGTCGCGGGAATTATCAGGAAGCAGTAGACACCGCAAGACTATTGGAAGATAGAGAATTAATTATTTATGGGTTGCTGAAGCAGCGAGAGGATATTAAAACAGACCAAAGTCTTACTGGATCTGAACGTGAAGACCAATTAGATGCGATTGAAAAAGAAATTGATGAATACCAAGAAGAAATGGAAAAAGAATTGGAGCAGCAAAAGGAAGAATCTGATTCTGAGCAAGGCAGCACCACTCTAAAAGAAGAGGCAGCTGGCGGTCAAGAAAATGGAACTTCGACAGATGAAAAGGCAAAAGAAAAAGAAGAGTCCAAAGAATCAGCTGAAACGATAAAGAAAGATACAAAAAAAGAAGAGGATTCCAAAAAGTAAAATGGGTAAGGAGGTGTCAGAATGAGGGAATTATGGGTCTTCTATAAAGACTACTATCAGCGTTTAGGAATAGATGATTTGAAAGAAATTACCATTGGTAACCAATTACACCATACACTAACAATTAAAGCCGTGGAAATCCCAACACCCTACAGATTAGAACTAAATGAGGATAGAAATGTTTTGTACTTAGACCAGGAAGTAATTCATGATCTGAAGGAAGGAGTTCCGCTTCCTGTTTTTATTGATGGCCAAGAGGTTAAATTTCTAATTACTACGTCCAAATATGAAACAAAAATGTTCTATACGGGTAATCGAACTGAAATAAGCATTCCACATGCGGCTGACTTACCAGCTTTCCGTATGTTAAAGCAGAATAAACGATGGTGTGTATTGCCTATAGATGAAGCTGTCTATATTAATGGGCAACAGATCAGGTCAAGAACAGTACTGAATTGTGGAGATATTATTTACAGTGCCGGTAGTTTGGTGACATTAACAGATGATGACACGCTTGAGTTATCCACTCATGAGAATATTCAAATGGAATTGGAACAAATAGAACTACCTTCAAGTGTGTTAAAGCAAAAGTATCCAAAATACAGAAGAACCCCTCGGATGATCTATGAGCAACCAGAGGATAAGATTGATTTCTCTTTTCCTTCTGAAGAAAGTGAAGATAATCAGCGTGGACTTTGGTTAATTATTATGCCTCCATTGATGATGCTGATTGTTATGGGGGTAGTAGCTTTAGTACGTCCAAGAGGAATCTTTATACTTATTTCAGTAGCTATGTTTGGAACAACATTAGTAACATCTACAGTACAATATTTTAAGGAAAAAAAGAAGCAACGACATCGCAAGGAAAAGAGAAAGCGTCTGTATACACGTTACTTAGAAAACAAGCGGGAAGAGCTGCAGAATTTAGCAGATAAACAACGGGACGTGTTGTATTATCATTTTCCTTCCTTTGAAAGAATGAAATATTTAACGAACGAGATAAGTAACCGTATTTGGGAACGCACACTTGTTAGTAATGACTTTTTACAATTTCGCGTAGGGCGTGCAAGTGTGCCAGCCAGTTTCAAAGTTTCTGCCCAACGAACGGATATGTCCAATCAGGAAATTGATGATCTCCTGGAAAAATCCCAAGAATTAGTGTCGCATTATAAAACGATAAAAAATTCTCCGCTCGTTATAAATTTATCTGAAGGCTCTATGGGGATGATTGGAAAAGACTCTATCGTAAAAAAGGAAATACAACAAATTGTAGGACAGCTAAGCTTCTCACAAAGCTACCATGATGTTCGATTTGTTGCGATTTTTGATGAACAGGAATATGCCTCGTGGGAATGGATGAAATGGCTGCCACATTTTCAATTACCACATGCGTATGCAAAGGGGTTTATTTATAATGAACAAACGAGAGATCAGCTGCTTACTTCTATTTACGAGTTATTGAAGGAAAGAGATTTAGATGAAGAAAAGGATAAGAAAATTTTCAGTCCACATTTTGTCTTTTTAATTACGAATAGACAGCTGATCTCCGAACACGTAATTTTAGAGTATTTAGAAGGAGAGCATGCAGATATAGGGATTTCCACTATTTTTGCAGCTGACACGAAGGAAAGTCTATCCGAAAATATTCACACACTTGTCCGTTATATCGATGAAACACAAGGTGATATTTTAATTCAACAACAAAAAGCAGTACATATTCCATTTTATCTCGATGAACATGCGAAACAGGACAATGAAACATTTGCAAGGACGCTACGATCGCTGGATCACCAATTAGGCATGAGTAACTCTATTCCGGATAAAGTAAGTTTCTTAGAATTATTTCATACAGAAGATGCTGCGGAGATCGGGATTCAGGAAAAATGGCTGGAGAATCAATCCTCTAAGTCGCTTGCTGTACCAGTAGGGCTTAAAGGAAAGGACGACTATGTATATTTAAATTTGCATGAAAAAGCACATGGTCCGCACGGATTATTAGCAGGTACAACGGGATCAGGAAAAAGTGAATTCTTACAATCGTATATTTTGTCCCTTGCTGTTCATTACCATCCATATGAAGTTGCTTTTCTGCTTATCGACTATAAGGGTGGAGGAATGGCACAGCCTTTTAAATCCATGCCGCATTTATTGGGTACTATTACGAATATTGAAGGCAGCAAGAACTTTAGTAAACGTGCCCTTGCCTCAATTAAGAGTGAATTAAAACGAAGACAGCGATTATTCGATATGTATGAAGTAAATCACATTAATGATTACACGGATTTGTATAAAGAAGGCGAAGCAGAGGAGCCATTACCACATTTATTTTTAATTTCCGACGAGTTTGCTGAATTAAAGAGTGAAGAACCGGAATTTATTCGAGAACTGGTCAGTGCTGCACGTATTGGTCGTAGTCTTGGTGTCCACCTGATATTGGCAACACAAAAGCCAGGAGGAATTATTGATGATCAAATATGGAGTAATGCTAGATTTAAAGTCGCATTAAAGGTACAGGATGAGAGTGATAGTAAAGAGATCCTTAAAAATGGAGATGCCGCAAAAATAACAGTTACCGGTCGAGGCTATTTGCAGGTTGGCAATAACGAAGTCTATGAATTATTCCAGTCAGCATGGAGTGGCGCGCCTTATACGAAAGAAGCCTTTGGTGCTGAAGATGAAATAGCTCTCGTTACTGATTTGGGATTAATCCCATTATCTGATGTAGCAACAGAAGAGAGTGGTAAAAAGGATAAACGTACCGAAATTGATGCGGTTGTTGAAGAAATAGCTGTGGTGCAGCAACGACTCAATATTAATAAGCTGCCAAGTCCTTGGTTGCCTCCATTGCCATCCAGAGCATTTGCACCTGAGCAGATAAGCAATGAAGTCAATCACTATGCAATTGCTATGGTGGATGAACCAGAGCAACAACGTCAAATGCCATATACCTATAAGGCAATGGATGATGGGAATATTGGTATCTTTGGCTCGTCAGGTTATGGGAAATCTACCACTCTACAAACATTACTGTTGGCTTTCGCTGAAGAAAACAGCCCTGAAGCTTTTAATTGTTATATTTTTGACTTTGGTAATGGCGCGCTTCTTCCGTTGCAGCAATTACCACATACAGGAGATTATTTCCGTTCGGATGATCAACGTAAAATAGAAAAATTTCTAACATTTATGGCGGAAGAAATGGAAAGAAGAAAGCAGCTTTTCCGAAGCAAGGAAGTTAGTAATATCAAGATGTATAATCTGATTTCTGAGGAAAGTTTGCCACTTATTTATATTGCCATTGATAACTATGATTTAGTAAAAGAAGAAATGATCGATTTGGAAAACAGATTTACCCAGATTGCCAGAGATGGCCAGTCACTTGGTGTATATACTGTATTAACTGCGACTAGATCCAACGCCGTTAAGCATGCACTGATGAGTAATTTAAAAACCAAGATTGCTCACTACCTTATGGATCAGGCAGAGAAATACGCGATTATTGGTAAAACCCAATACGATACAGAGGCAATGCCAGGAAGAGTATATATCAAAAATGATGATGCCTTTCTTGCTCAGATCTATTTGCCGGTAGCTGGAGAAACAGATGTGGAAGTATTGGAAAATATAAAAGAAAAAGTAAAACAATTGAAAGAAACATATAAGCATAGCGAAAAACCAGAAGGAATTGCCATGCTACCACAACGTTTAGGGTTCATCACTTTCTATCAGGATTACAACGTGATACCTTCTAAAACAAAGCTCGCTATAGGATTAGATGAGGACACAGTTAAGCCAGTGTACATTGACTGGCAAAAAAATCGTCATTGTCTTATTTTAGGAGACGCTCAAAAAGGAAAAACAAATATGCTGCAACTGATTATTCACCGAATGCAGGAACAGGCGGACGCGCAGATTGGTGTCTTCGATTCAGTTGATCGTTCATTGGCAAACTATGTTGATGAGAGCGGCGTAACCTATATAGAAGTAAAAGAGCATGTGGAAAATTGGCTGAATACAGCTGGAAGCGAGTTTGAAAGCCGGGAAGAGAAATATCGTGAGGCACTACGTGAGCGTACCTCAGCGAATCTTCAATTTACACCATATATTCTTCTTGTTGATAGTATGGCGAATTTCCAGCAAAATCTGGATGCTGGTTTACAAACGAAAATTGCTGACTTTATTAAAAAATACAGTCATTTAGGCTTTAGTTTTATTGCAACAGGAAATGCAAACGAGTTCTCTAAAGGATTCGATCCACTGACAAGTGAAGTAAAACAAATAAAGCAAGCTATTTTATTAATGAAGAAGTCTGATCAAAGTTTCATTACATTACCATATACAAGAAATGAACCTGAAATTAAAGCAGGATTTGGCTACTTTGTAGTAAATGGCCAAGTTAAGAAAATACAGGTTCCCCATTATGATGCAGAAAGGGTGACAGCTACATGAGTGAAGGACTTAAATCTTCTTTAACTCTAGCAGCAAAAATTTTTGTCATACTTGTTCTCCCACTCCTTCTATTCCGTTATGTGGACAGCCAGCCAGTACCGGCTGTCCAGGAGGAAGAGGATGAAGCGACAAGAAGTGTTGCTGTTGTAAATGAAGATACAGGAATAATACAGGAAGAAGAAAAATTGATATTGGGGCAAGAGATCCCAGCTTTATTAAATGAACAAAAGGATTACAAATGGACAGTCGTAAACAGAAGTGCAGCAGAACAAGGATTTAGCAATCAAAAATATGATGCCATTATTTATGTACCATCAACTTTTTCAGAGAACATCATGACCTTTAAGGAAGATAAGCCTACAAAGGCAGCATTGAACTACGTTATCCAGCCAAATCTGGAAGCGAAAGATCGTCAACGGATTCACAGAGAAATGGCAACTGCAAAAAACAAAATTAATGAAGAGATGTCCACCATTTACTGGAGCTATGTGTCAAAAGAAGTAGACAACATCCGAGCCCAGTTTGATAAAATTCTTGAAAAAGAAGTTGCTTTTCAGGATGCGATGTACTCATTCTACACACCATCCTCCAAAACATTGGCACATGAAATTGATCAGCATAAAAACAATCTGGAGAACATCTTAAATCAGACAGATCAAATTAATGATGTATCCAGCGACAGTGCCAATGCTGCGAATGAAGCAGAAAATAAAATGAAGACATTTACCGAAGCTTTGGAAGCATATAAAGAAACACAACTGGAGCAGCAAAAGCTACTCGAAGCAGCACAGACAAAGAACCAGGAAGCAATTGCAGCAGGGATGGAAAGCTATAATAAAGCGATGGAAGAAAGTATGGCAGCCATGCAGGAGAAATTGTCACAGCAGTCGGTTGTGTTTAGAGAAGAGCAAGATAAAATTATGAATCGGTTTGGGAACATGGAATTAAATGTTCAAAGAGGTAAAGAAACTTTAAACGAATGGAGAAATATCCAGGAACAATCACAGAAAATATTATTGGAAAATATGAATACTAAGTTTGAAGAAATTTTGGTAGCTCCTAAAGAGGAGCTTAATAAAGCTATTGTTACTTTAAAAGAAGCACCAAATACTGAAATTAACAATGAAATCGAAGGAGAAAGAATTAATTTTGAAGAGGTTAATAACCTACTTGAAGATTTGGGGAAGACCTTAGATAAAGTTAGCGGGGAGTCACTTGATGAGGAGAATATAGTAAAGACTCAGGAGCCCAAGCATAATAAAGAGGACTTAACAAACATAAATGAAAAAGAGGGAGATGAATCATCTGAAAATACGGACGAAGATTCAGAAACAACTCCAAGTACTCCGTCAGACGAGGAAAAACCATCAATTAATTGGGATGAAATATACAGTAAATACTCAGAACTAAGTAAAAGTTTTACTAAGATAGTTGAAAATGATAATTCAGAGGAATTATTAAAAAATTACTCGGTATTAATTGAAGTATCAAATAGCTTAAAAAAGAAAGTACTAGATGATATTGATAATAAGGAAGACTTAATACTTGAAAATGTTCCTGAACTTGAAAATGCTTTTAATAATATTAAGGATAAAGATAACAAGAAGCTGGTTAATTTAATTAACTATTCAAATGCATTATCTATCTTTCAAACAACTATTTCTCAAAAAGAAGGGGTAAATGCAGAAATAGTTAATTTTGTTGAAAATGAAATGGAAAAATGGGAGAAAATGAACTTGGGATATAACCAAGATTTATTAAAATTATTCGGAGCTTCTTCTGAAGAAATAAAAGCTGTACAGATTAATTCAGATCAAGGGGTGAATTTTTCTGATTTAATCAATGAGTCAAGAGATAACATTAAAAAGTATGATTCAATTATAAAAGAACAACAAAAACAAAGTAGTGAAATATTAAAAGCACTCCAACAAAACGCAACTGAGATTACGAACCAACTTCAAACAGTAAATGCAGATACGTTTGAATGGCAGGAATCTCCGTCCTTGGAGTATTTAGATGGGCAAATGGTTTTCAGTATCCAACAGGGTACTGCTTCTGACTTAAAGCAATTATCTGATTTAGTTACCAACCTGGAAGAAAATCAGAGTGAAATTACGACAAACACAAAAGATTTACAAGCTCAAATCAGCACTGTTCAAAAGCAATCGGATGAGTTGAATAATAAATGGTCTGTCAATGTGGCTTCGACTGGATTAATCAGAGAGGATGCATACGAGATCCTTGGGAACACCGTTGTCGATGGCCAGGAAAATCCATTTGTTTATAATCATTTAGCCAATCCTGTAAATGTTGAAGGACAAGTAAATGGCAAGGTTCTTTCTGAAACGGAGGAAAGAGTGCCACCTGTGGTTATGTTCATGATTATCCTTATAAGTGGATTATTAATCGGGTTCTTAAGTCATTATTACTCCAACAATACGTATCTCGTACAAGGTGGTTTATTCCTTTTACTGAATCTGGCGGTTGGAATGATAATAAGTATTTATGGTTTGAATCTATATGAATTGGATGATGCTCAGGCAATAAAATGGTCTGTCTTTACGATTCTTTTATTGATGGCCTGTGCAAACGTGGTCCGTGGTGGTTTGTTCATTGGACCATTTGTCGGGTGGTTGGCAAGTATAGCGATGATCGTGTTCTTTATTACACCACTATTAAATATTGTGGTTCCTGAGTTCACCTTTAATAATCCAGTATCCAATGTATATATGGGATTACAGTATGGTACGGAAACATCGTTTATATTAACAATAATTGTATTAGCTGCTATTACACTAGCAATCTCTGCTTTTATTTACACATTGCAAGTTATGAGAAATAAAGCAAGGGTGGAGCCGAATGAAGAAAAAGCCTCTTAGTCTTCTTCTATTAGTATCTATTATGTTTGTAAGCCTGCCGGTGCATGCAGAGGATAATCAAGCACCGGTAGAGCCAAATATATATGAAAAAAAAGAAATTAATATTAAGCCGAATAGTCGGGATCAAATCGAACAACGTGAAGAACTTCCAGAAGAACAGAAACAATTATCTTTTGAGAAGAAAGATAAGACGGAGAGTAACTTAATTAAGGAAAAGTTATTTGCCTCTTCTGTAAAAGAGACAAATACGATTACATCCAAGTCGGACCAACTTGGTTTGTTTTCACAGAAAGAGAAACAAATGAAGCTAGATGGTGACGAGGAGAATGTGGAAAGTAGCACGAATGTCATGATGCTATTAATTATAGCCGTCGTGCTTATTATCGGCATTATGTTCTTTGTTCTTCTACCTAAGTTAAAGCACTCGGAGAGCTGAGTAAACTTATAACGGAGGTGTATCAGATGGCAGATGATGCTGATTTCCTAAGTCAGGCTTTTGCAGTTATATCCGGTCGGTCTGCTGATATTGAAGAAAAAATTGACAGATTAACGAAAGCTAAAAATGATATTCGTGAGGAACAGGCATCCAGTATGACGGAAATAACGAAAATTACCAAGCCGACTTTAGAAGGTGTTTGGTCAGGCAACCGTGCTACCAACTTTGATGATGACCGAGAAGATGCTTTAGAAATTATGGAAAAAATTACTGATGACTATGATGACTACATTCAGCGCATTGAGAATGAAATATTTCAATTAAATTTGCAAAAAGGTGCATTGGATATAGCAAGTTCTATTGCTCATCAGGCAGACAACCTTCTGGATAAAGGGGAAGAGGTTGCTGCAGAATTGGGAGATAAAATCAGAGATCTAAAAGGCAGGTTGTTCTCATGAAGGCACATATAGAAACAACTGGTGGTGGAGCTTCAGAAATCCGCTTGGAAATAGAGTCTGTCTTAAGTGAAATAGATGATGCAAAGCAAGCATTGCAAGAAGTCCAATTAACAGGTGCTAGTGAAAATGCGTATGGGAAAAACAAGCTGAATTATACAGACCAATGGTTGGAAAGAGAAAAAAATCTAGAGGAATTACTTAAGCAATATATGCAGGTCGTGGAAAAAAATCTGGCAGATACAGTGGCTAATGTGAAGACAATCAAAGAGCAGGATGAAGCCATAAAGCGAACTTAACATGGAGAGGCAGGTAAGTCATGGGTAATGAACGTTTATTGGAATCCAAAACACTGGTAGCTTCCATGGAAGATAGAGCTGTACAATATGAAAGCTTGAAGAAGCAGTTTGTCAGTTTGAAAAATGCCTTTCAAAAAATAGTCGATCTGGATGGTTTTAAGGGTCAGGGAGCCAGGGCAATCAAAGGATTCTATCAAGGGCAGATTGAAGTGGTAGATTCCTGGATCTCTATCTGCAACGTGAGAATTGCCTTCTTTAATGGTATATCAGGTTCAACGGAGGATGTGGATTTATCAGGAGACACATTGGTCCAAGTACCATTCTTGAAAGAAGAGTTATATACTGGACATACACAGTCAAAAGAGATGGTTGACGCCCAGCGAAAATCATTAAAAAGCATTTTTGATCGAATAAACGACCTTGTCTCCCTTCAGCCTTTCTCAAAGGAGGACTTTGAAGAAAAGATAGACCAGGCCAATAAGAAACGAAAAGATACGATGGAACAGGTAGCTAATCTGGATGAAGGACTAGTGGAGGAATATGCCTCTTCTGAGTATCTCGAGAATATGATGGTAGGTCTCTTCAGTGCTCTGCTTGATGCAACAAGCCAAGCTCAGCAATTTCGCCAATAAATTTTGATGCTCAGGCCTATCACAATAGTGATGTTTACCAGATGCGAGAAGATGCACAAGCACAAACAGATGCTTATCTCGAATTTAAAGAGCAACAGGAGGAGCAGCGACGTATCCAAAAAGAAATGGAAGAATTGGAAAACCGACCATGGTATGAAAAGGCGTGGGATACTGTTTCTACGTTTACAGGGGAAGTCACTGGCTATTATGATATGAAACGCGCAGCTACAGGTGTTGATCCAGTCACGGGCGAAGAACTATCTGAAGCAGATCGCATCAAAGCAGCCACATTCGCAGCAGCAGGCTTCATTCCGGTTGTCGGCTGGGCCGGCCGAGCAGCAAAAGGTGGAAATGCGATTTACAAAACCGCCAAGGGCGTCAAAGCGGTGGACCACTCCCTCGACGTTTATAAAAATGCCAAAGCATTCACTACGCTACAAAAAACAGAGTACGGTATTTATGGCCTTGCTTCCGCGAACGGCTTCAGTGAATATATTACCGGAAAAGATATGTTTGGGAATGAATTGAGTGAAGAAAAGCGGAATAGTAGTTTGACAGAAGCGCTGTTTGTGTTGGGCGTTGGTGGTGCAGGGGCTTATGTAGATCGGTTGCAGGCTGGGAATGCGGTTTATAAGAAATCAACAAAAATAGCTCAAGAAGAAAAAAATATTTCATTTGTTAATTCCATGAGTGATCAAGACAGTGAGAGGTACCACAGATTTTGGGAGTATGTAGAAAATAATATTAGTGTGGAAGATAGGATAAAGTTAAGTGATTGGAACCATAAACCTTCAGGTGAATTATATGCTAAATATAAGCCTACTTTCGACAATCCTAAATATTATAATCAAATTAATGGAAAAATAAATTGGCCACCTAATGATGGTTTTGAAGGTACACCAGTAAGGCATACCCTCGAAAAGGGAGCTTTGATTGACAGATATGGAGGACCTAAGGGTAATTATTTATCACCTCAAGGAGAAGGTTATGAGCAAAGAGCATTAGCATTGCACAGTGACTATGCAGAATATCACAAATATAAAGTTAGAAAGCCATTTAATGTAAGAATGGGGGAAATATCTCCTTGGTTTGACCGAGAGGGCGGTGGGATACAATTTCATTCTTCTATGCAAATTAAAGATCTTGAAGGCAATATGGTAGAAGCCACGGTTGAAAACTTACTTAAAAACAAATATATTAAAGAGATATAAGTTGGATATGTTGAGTGAGAGGAGCTAAAAAGTTGAAATATGAGGAAGCGTCTATGATTTTAAATAAAGTTGGGAAGGAAGTAATCCTTTCTGGAGATAAATTAATAGAAAAGTCTGGTCAAGGGGAGAATTACTATCAAGTACAAAAAACAGAAAAGAACTGGGAATACAGTCTTATATATAGCGAAAGAAAAGATGCACCTAAGAAAAAAGTAATTAAAAAATTTTCAAATGAAGAGATCGCGGTTAAATATTTCTTTTTAAAGCAGCTATCTTCCCACTATTATCTTAATTTTGTATTACCTACTAGTAAAAATGAAGTAGATTTCACAAAAGAAATAGTTAAACAAAAAGTTTCGGTTCTGGGCATTCCTTCAAGCTATTATGACTTTAAAGATAAAAGAAAGCCCTCTTCGATTCAAGTAGAAAAGAATAATGAAAACAACTTAATTGTACAATTCATTGGCAATGATCAGCAAATCCATTTGGAAACACTTCCGTTAGAAATTGAAGAAGGTTATGAAGTAATGTATGAGAGAATATACCTTTTATATTTACTTAAAACATTGGAGAAAGAATTAATGAATTCTAATGTACTTTCTTCCAACTTCACGGATGAGGATATCTGTGTATACTTATAAATTTGTATAACTGTAAAATAGATGTAAATTAATTAAGTATAAATATAGGAAATCTGTTATAAACTTCATTTTTTGACAGGTTTCCTAGTATAAAAATTCCTATATAAGAATTATGAAATCACTGTATCATTTCCATCTCCCTCAAAGCCCATCTAACATGCTTCGAGATTTATCACTATCACTTTTCCCAAGATACTCTGGAGGTACTTACTTATCTTCAGAAGAAGTAGCTTCTGATAAAACTAGATCTTGCTCTTCGTAGTGAGAATCCTAATACAAAGCATCCGCTAATAAAACTCACTTTTTAAAACAAAATGCAAACGAACTGAGTAGGATAGAATTTCTTAGAAATAAACACATTGAAATTACAAAGGAAGAATTGCACCACAGAATAAATATAATGGCATTAAGTGTTTCTTGAAAATAAAATAATGGATATACTTTATTAAAGCGATTTTCGAGATAAAATCCAAGGCAAGAAAGGATAAATAAGATGATTAGTGATTTGATTTTAGACAGAGAAAAAATGTAGTTATTTGGGGGACTTTGATGGAAATACAATAAAAGTCAAAGAGGTAGAAGTAAATAGTGGAATTATAATACAGGATTTAGGATTGGTTTTACTCATTGATGAAAAAGTAAAAGAGAACAAAAAAAATAGAATTAACTAGCCATAACCCGCAAGACAAAATATATGGTTTTAAAGAATATATAGATATTCTTGGTAAAGAACACCCTGAGATTTTAATTAAGATAGTATCGGAGACAGAAATTAGCTTTGCTTATAAACTGGAATTTAAAGTGCTTTATAAAGGGGGGATTTTTTTGCCAACTGCCATAGGTAAGTTTTATCTTTACCAGATAGAATTTTCATACTGTTAAAGATTCCAACTAGAGTACCACTAAGCCACAAGGAACTAAACAACGTACAATGTTATACTATTTCAGGAGATAAGCTTTGGCAAATATGCCCCTCAAATATTAGGAGTAGAAAAGAACTGAAAAGTGTGCCTTATGTTGGTTTAAATCTAGGTAAAAATAATAATTTATTTGCCACTGATTTTATGGGGAGAAAATTTCAAATTGATGTAAACGATGGAAAAATAATAGATATGCAAATAGTTAAGTAGTTTTATTTGAGAAATTAACAACATCTTTAATGGTAGTAATACCAGAAAATTTATCAATTCAAGAAGAAATCTGTTGAACAAATAAATAAAAAACATTTGTTGTCAGGGTGTTATTATTTTTTGGCATATATATTCTCAGCAGTAGAGTTTATTCCCTTTGTCAGCTAAGTCGGCAGTGCAGCAAAGGATGGAAATGCGATGCCAAGGGCGTCAAAGCGGTCGATCACTCCCTAGATGCCTATAAATAGGCCAAAACCTTCTCCTCTCTATCAAAAACAGAGTACAGTATTTATGGACTTGCTTCCGCTAATGGCTATAGTAGGGGAAGATACCAGGTCGATTCTTAGTTTTACAGAACTTGTATAAAAAAACTTACAGGAAAAATATAATAAAGAGAAGAAGGAGGAATTTAGTATGGAGAAAAATAATGCTCGCGATACAGCAAGAGAATTTATTAAAACAGCCAAAAAGTATTTTAATAATAAGATTGACGGGTTTACATTGTACTCTGTTACTGATGAACCATATAAAATGTTTAGTATAAAGTTTTGTGTATATAATTTCTATGTAGTAATACTTAATTATAAGAGAGGTCATTTCGGTTGTGCAATTTCTTATGGCGATGATGCTATTTCATTAAACACAAGAAATGAGTGGGAAGATAATAGTGATTTAATTGAATTTTGGTCAGATATAGATAAACAGCTAAAGTTAAGAATACCTGATAAATTTTTAGATGCTAATGGCTGGAAGTAGGATGCATAATTTATAGGTGAATAACTACTGGGAGTGAAACATTCCTGTTATATAAGCATTTCTCTTATAATTGTAAGGGTACCTGCTTGTAGCTATATAGTTTGGCCAAGTAAATTAATAGAACGAGAGGCTAATATATGAATATTAATAAAGTTTTACTTTTACTAAATAAACTAGGCATTCCTATGCAAATCACAAAAAATGGCCTAGAAGAAAAGAGTGGACAAGGGGAAAACTTTTATCGACTATATAAAGACAAACTTAATTGGCAGTTTGAATTGGTTGAAAAAGAAAACAATCATAAAGTTAAAATTTTAAAAAGCTTCTCTTCGGAATCGGAGGCAAGTAAATATTTCTATTCATTCCAACTAAAAAGGTGCTTTTTTGAACAATATATTTATCCATTTGAGCAAGATAATAAGGATATAAATATTGGAGGGCCTCATTGTAGTTTAAAGGATTTACAGGAAGCATTTAATAGATTAAATATAAATAAATCGTATTATAGTTTTAACGGACTTAAAAAAGCTAACAGTATTCTGCTAGAGCCAGTTAACGTTACTGAAAGTAAGGTTTTCTTTATAGGAGAAGACCAAAAAATTGTTGTTGAATCTCCAATAGCAGAAAACTGGTTAGCCTATTACAATACTTTTAAAAAAGCGTATAAGCTGTATTTATTAGATAAACATTTCGAATATTTATTATCTTGCGGTCTAGATACAGAAAAATTATCAGATGAGTATATAAAATTAGTTTTATCTTAATCTAGGATTCTCTCAAAATTGGAGTCGTGAAGTAATGGAAAAAAGGATACTGTTTCTGAAATAAATCCAATCTATGGAGGTAGGAAGAATGGAAAAAATACATCGGGGAGATGGCTTTGCAATTATTGAGAAAGATGGAGAGTATCTAATTTCTTGGGCTCAGGGGCCATACAATGAACCGGTTTTTTATCCTATATCTAAACTAAATATGGATAAAGCGTTTAAATCAGACCAAGACGCTTATGAAGTGATGACGTACGCAGAAACAGGTCAATGGCCTCCAGGTTGTGGAGGGAGAGATAGAAATCAATAAGGCATTTGCTTGGAAATCTCCAAAACTGCTTTTAAGCGCTCCAGATAACTAGGAATTATTTATAATATTTGAACTGAATGAGTTGCTGCCTTTAGCTAAGCGGGCACTTCTAAAAAAAGAGTATTAACTTATTGGGAAGTTGCTTCTAGGTTAACCATGTGATGAGTATATCTTTTAAAGAAGCTAAAAAAGTAAAGTTTAGCTCTAAAGGTGGACATGAAGATATAATTGCAAAATAGAAAACAAATTTAAATAAAGAATGAAGAGAACTGGTGAACTTTTAGAAGTTGCCGAATGCTGATAGTCTCACCATTCAAACATACAACGAAACTCAGAAAGTTAATAGCAAATTTACTAAGATTCATGGGAATTAAGTGCTTAAAGAGGTGACAAAATGGTTTTGAGAACGCCTGAAGCTGAAAAAAAGGATGTAGATTTTATTATTTCTGCCAATAAAGTTATAACTAAGGTTACGAGAAAAGTAGAAAAACACCATCAAGGTATAAGAGTAGATGGAACTATTTCTCATTTAAAGACTATTTTAATTGAACTTGAAAAAATGAAGGAACAACTTGATAATAAAAAATTCACTCCAACTTACCCTATTTTTATTACTGATTCATGGAGCTTCAATAATGATCTCGGTATTCAACTTCTTAAGCTCAACTAGAAATATAAGAAACTCAATTAAGTGCCTCACCTTGCTATTCAATATAGCATGTTTGCTTCAAGTATAAGTTCCGCTACTCAAAATTGGAAGTTAGCCTCATGCAAGCTAGTGATTTATCATGGAATCATGATACAGTGATATGGCAATATAACCATGAAAAGGTAGAAATCAAGATTGCCAATATAATTTTCTGCAGTGTAGATACAGTCAATGCATGTAATAATGTAACATGTGGGAGTAACCACATTGAAGAGGAAGTATACTTATTTTCTTTTGATGGTAATACTTTACTGCATTATAGAATGGAAAGTCGCACCATTACATGGATTAATGATGGTTTAAAAATAACGTTGGTTTTGGATCACATTGAACAAGCATTTTTATATCGAAGTGAAGATTTAGTCCTAATACTAAATGGAAAGAAAGAAAAAATCTTAACTGCATATTCTTTGGATGGAAGCCAATATTTCCGACGATTTGCTCCAACCAATTATAAATTTTCATATTTATCAAGAATGAGAAGTCTTCCCTCGGTTGTTTGTGAAGCTATAACCAAAAGTGAAGAAGATCAACTTGGTAGAAATCAATGGCATTTTAGTTTGGATATACAAACAGCTGCATTAGAAAAAACACATCTGGCATATTAATTCATTCTAAAATTGAAGTAATAAGATAGAGATTATTATCATCCACAACTTCATTCTCAACCAAGAAAAACTGAAGTAAAGTTACATGGTTTGGAGGGAACGAGCTTGAAATTCGCTATTTATCGAGGAGAAAGATACGCATGCAACATTAGAAACCGTAAAATCAGACTGAAATCGAGAGAAAAGAAAAGCGGTTTTACAGAATTGATTGATTTAGAAGGAAATGTTCATTCTGATATATTTATAAAGGAAGTAAGTGATCGAAAAGTAGAAGATGTATATGAATTAACACATGAAGCTATTTTTAAGGGAGTAACTTTTCAAACGAGTGGAATTGGAAAACATACCTTAGACGAAGGTGAGTTATTGTTGTTAAGTGATAATTTACAGGATATCTCCACCCATAATTTTTTTCGGGAAGATAAATTTGTATGCCATAAGAATGTAGCGCTAGAAGAGATTGACGCCCTCATTGAGATGAAAAATCATATATTAAGATTTAGAAGAAAAGGCTTGGTTACAACTAGAGTAAATCCTTCTTATATAAACGATTACTTAAAACAATTACTTCAATAGAATAGCAGGAAATAAGCTATTTTAAAATTCCTGCCCCTTAAAATCACTAACTATTCGGAAAAACCTGGAACCTTCCATATCCGTCTTTCGTATAGATAGGGAGACTAACTTAGAAAGGTGGATATTACATTGAAGAAATGGATGATGCTGCTCCTAACAACTCTATTGGCAACTGTTCTTGTGGCTTGTAATGAGAAGGCGGAGCCGACGGAAGGTACAGAAAAAGAAGAGGAAAGTGAGTTAACGGCAGAAGAAGTATATACTAAGGCACTGGAAGCTTCAGAAAAGATGGAAAGTGCTGAAGTGGATATGAAGCTAGAACAGCAAATTAGCTCGGAAGCTGACGGGGTAGCAATGGATACAGAGAGTGATTTTACGACAAAAATGACATTAGATCCACTTGCAACTCATTTAAAAGGGACGACGAAGATGAATATGGCAGGCACGGAAAATTTGCCGGCAATGGAAATGGAGATGTATTTGGTCGATAATGCTATGTATGTCTTTAGCGATCAAATGGGTCAATGGATGAAGATGGAAGGTGCTTCTATGGAAATGATCCAACAAATGGCAGGTCAACAACCGGATCCATCTCAACAGTTAAAGATGTTAAAAGATTATGCTGATCAATTATCCTTTGAGCAATCCTCTGATGAATTCATTTTAAAGCTAAAAGCAGATGGTGAGAAATTCAATGAATTAATTCAAGAAATGTTAAAGGAACAAATGCCTCCTGAACTTATGCAGGAAATGGGAGAAGAAGAACAGCAGGCGATTGAAGACATGAAAGTAAATAGCATGTCTTTCGAACTTTACCTTGATAAAGAAACATATCAAATGAATAAATTTAATATGGATATGGATATGACAATGCAGCCGGAGGGTGATGCAATTAACATCGTTCAAAAAGTTGATTCAACGTATTCCAATATCAACAATATTGATAAAATTGAAGTTCCTGAAGAAGTTAAGAATGATGCTGTAGTACAATAAAAATTAAAGGGACACTCGTTATTACTCCACGAGTGTCCTTTTTTACGGTTTATC
>NZ_BAZS01000029.1 GCF_001310895.1 Virgibacillus halodenitrificans JCM 12304
CTCTCCGGCGGATTACTCCGCTCTGCAGCTGATTAATTTTCTCTCCAGCGGATTATTTTGCACTACGTCGCAGTTTCCTCCAACTATGAAGGAACAAAATACGTTTGTACCTCAATATTTGCAGTAGAACCAATTTTTTGGTAAACCTTGGATCATTTTCATTACTGGAATAGATGGAATAGCTATAAGCATAAGGAAGATTCCCATTAATTAATCTTGCTGTTCCTCTTCCGTTTTTGGTCGAAGTCCTTCTTGCAACTGTGCTATGCTCAGGCCGAATGTCATCTGTAAGTGAGGATAGTCCTTAAAACCGCTCCAATCTCCACCCCATTCAAAACCAAGATCTTTCGCAAGCTCTGCTACTTCTATCCAATCAGATCTTCCATTTCCGTTGCCATCGTAGTTCATATCCCATATAATTTCCCCTTTTTTGTTGCGTACGGCATAATCTACAGCCAATCCATAATTGTGATATGACTCCCCAGCTTTGGCATGTGTTACAATATTTCCTTCTTTTGAGCGCCCTTTTTTATAGAGCTGGTTTTGCTCCTCTTTAGATCGCAGTCCTGCTGTAATGACGATATCAATATTCTTTCCTTTTGATTGCTCTAGAAGTTTATTCAGCTGTTTATCTACTGTGGGGTGAAGGGATTCGGGAATAGGGCATCTTCACCATTATTTATATATTTCTCTTCCTTTGTGTTATATATAATAAATACAGTGACTATAAATAAAATAATTACTAACCATGTCAGCAAAATTCGAAGTAGACTTTTCATTCATAAGGTACTCCTCTTGTTGTTTAATATAATCTTATTCTAACAAATTTTTATAGCATATTCTTATAGAAAGTTAATTGCGATATAATAGGTGAAAAGGGGTGTTGAGATGTATATGCTTATAGCTGGGTTCATTGGCTACTTTTTTGGGTGTCTACATGGTTCCCAGATCGTTAGCAAACTTAAAAAGGTAGATATTAAGAATTCCGGTGTAAAGAATTCTGGCGCTTCTAATACAACCATATTACTTGGGTGGAAGTATGGAATACTTGTTGCAATTATTGATATTTTTAAAGCTACATTAGCCATTTTACTTATGTTATTTATCCTTAATGAATATGGTGTTACAGGAGAAAGGCAGACGCTTTTAATCTATCTTACAGCTTTTTTTGTTGTAGTGGGTCATAATTACCCGATAACTATGAAGTTTAGTGGGGGAAAGGGTACGGCATCCGTTGTAGGTGTTTTGTTAGCGATTGATTGGAAAATCGCTCTGATAGGTATTGGAATCTTACTTATTTTTACCTTTGCTACAGATTACCTTGTTATAGGTGTTCTATTTATGTATCTATCTTTCTTAACTACAACCTTTATTTTCTTTGGCGTAGAACCTACAATGATTGTTATCCTCTTAACTCTTTTAAGTATTATGAAACATATGGAAAACTACAAACGTATAATAAGAAAAGAAGAAACCAAACTATCAAGTATGTTTGGTAAAAAGTAACTTTGGGGGTAGGGACACTGGATATTATCATTTGGGTTTTAATAATTGCATTATTTATTTTAAGTTTTATAGGGATTGTTTTCCCAATCATCCCGTCTGTATTGGTTCTCTGGGGAGGATTTTTATTATACCAATTCTTAATTAATTCAGAACAGTTGAATGCGGCATTTTGGATTGGGATGAGTATTTTTACAGTTGTATTGATTTTAGCGGATATTATTGCTAACAGCTATTTTGTGAAGCGTTTCGGTGGTAGTAAATGGGGAGAACGAGGAGCAGCAGTCGCGGTAATTTTTGGCTCTTTTATTATTCCTCCTTTTGGAATCATCATTTTGCCTTTTTTAGTCGTATTTTTTATTGAAATACTGCAAAGTAAAACAGTCGGCGAGGCGATTCGTGCCTCTATCGGTTCCTTGTTGGGATTTTTGGGGGGAGCATTAGCCAAAATAGTTATTCAAATGATTATGATAATCTGGTTTTTTATCGTAGTATTGTTGTAACTAGTAATATATAGAAAGGGTTTTACATAATGAATTATCCAGCGCGAGTGTTAACGATTGCTGGATCAGCTGCAGGAGGAAGTGCAGGGATTCAAGCGGATCTAAAAACATTTCAGGAATTAGACGTGTATGGGATGAGTGTCATAACAGCAATTGTCGGCAAACATCCGGAAACGAATAAAAATGTGCACCCACAAACAATTGAAGCAATTGAAGCTCAATTTGCTACGGCTATGCATCAAGTGGGAGCTGACGGGCTAAAGACAGGTATGCTGTTTTCCAAAGCAGTAATTGAAAAAACGGTAGAATTGATAAAGCACTCTCGAATTGAAAATATCATTGTAGATCCAGTTATGGTAGGGAAGCTGGACTCCAAATTATTGGAAGATGATGCGATTGATGCATTAAAAGAAAAGCTAATTCCGATGGCAACAATTATTACACCAAATATACCGGAAGCTTCTATTTTACTTCAAAATAGAGAAATTACTACAGTAGAAGATTTAAAGCAGGCGGCGATCGATTTACATGCATTGGGCTCTGAATATGTGTTAGTTAAAGGTGGAAGGCTTTCTGGTCCGGCGGTGGATGTGCTGTTCAATGGTGAAGAGCTGATTGTTTACGAAGCCCCGCGAATTGATACGGTGAATACCAGCGGTGCAGGTTGTACATATTCTGCTGCCATTGCTGCACATATGGCAAAGGGAAAGCAGGTTTCAGATGCAGTTGAGTTGGCGAAAAGCTTTGTTACTACAGCGATTGAACATGGTTTTTCATATACAGAACTTGTTGGGCCGACTTATCATGCTGCAGAGAGGAAATACAAGCAAGCTCATAAAATTAAAGTAACTTATGTTTGAGTTACGAAATAAATAGGTAAAGTAAATAATTTTATAGCTGATATGCACCTATTCTATAAAGCGGAGATGAAAATAGACTGGAGGAAGCAAGATGGGAAAGCAAGCTTTAATAAATGTGGATTATACGGTAGATTTTGTTGCGGATGAAGGAAAACTTACTTGTGGATTGCCTGGACAGGAAATTGAGAATACAATAGTTTCTCTAACTAAACAATTTATTGAGAGAGGCGAGTATGTAGTATTTGCGATAGATGCACATGTTGAAGGAGATGTTTTGCATCCAGAAGCACATCTATTTCCACCACATAATATTATCGGTACTTCCGGTCGGAATCTTTTCGGGGCCTTAGCGGAGGTCTTTGAAACCCATAAAGAAAAAGATAATATTTATTATTTTGATAAAACCAGGTATAGTGCATTTGCTGGAACGGATCTTGAAATCAGGTTAAGAGAAAGAGGCATCGAGGAAGTTCACCTTGTAGGTGTTTGTACAGATATTTGTATTCTTCATACTGCTGTAGATGCTTATAATAAAGGCTTTCAAATTGTTATTCATAAAGATGCAGTAGCAAGCTTTAATCAAGCTGGACACGAATGGGCTCTTAGCCATTTTGAAAACACGCTGGGTGCGCAAATACGCTAAGGGGGAGAAAACTGAGTTCAATATTCAGCTCTTATACTTTTGATCAATATACTGTAAGAAAGGCAATAAAAGATGATGCTAAGGAAGTATTTCAAATTTTACGAAATGCTGCCAGTTGGTTGAATGAGAAGAATATAAATCAATGGGAGCACCTGCATAATGATGTTGAAATTAACGAAATTATGGAAGACATTGTGGAGGATATCACTTATATAGTAGAAAATAAGAATACTGATATAGTAGCTGTATTCAATTTTTCTCCTAATCAAAATCCGTGGGATATTGAAATGTGGGGAAAGCGTGAAGATAAGGCCTTTTATTTGCATCGTTTTGCTGTACATCAAGAACATCATCATAAGCAAATTGGTAAACGAACGCTTGAATGGATGATTAATTCATACCAAGTGAATAATAGCTATATACGATTAGATTGTATAGGAAATAACCCTGTATTAAATAAATTCTATCAGCGAGCTGGATTTCAATTTATGGGCCATGTGGGGGAAGCGGGAGATCAGTTCTCTCTTTACGAAAAAGCCTTTTATTAAGAGTGCTTGACTTTCCATGTGCATAGCTTTATATTTAGAAATATATATGAAACGTAGAAGAGGATTAGTATAATTTATTGTCTTTTCAAGAGAGGAAATGGCTGCTGGAAATTTCTAAAGACATAAGTGGGAACCTGCCTCTGAGTTCGCCATCGTTAAAGCCTTGTTGCTGTAAGATGTGCGCGGTCTATGACCGTTACCAATTTAAGTGTACAGTATTTCCTGTAAACAAGGGTGGTACCACCAGACCTCGGTCCCTTTTCGGATGGAGGATTTTTTGTGTTCCGATTTGTTAATTAAATTATAAATTTATATAAAGAGGTGTTCAGCTTGGGTAAAAAAAATAAGCAGTTTGTTGAAAAAGTGACAGCGATGGAGGAAGATTTCGCACAGTGGTACACAGATGTAGTGAAACAAGCGGAATTAGTGGAGTATGGTCAAGTTCGTGGAACAATGATTATTAAACCATATGGATATGCAATTTGGGAAAATATTAAGGATGAATTAGATAAAAAATTTAAAGAAACTGGTCATTCTAATGTAGCCTTTCCATTATTTATCCCAGAGAGCCTTTTACAAAAGGAAAAAGACCATGTAGAAGGGTTTGCACCTGAAGTTGCTTGGGTAACGCATGGGGGAGAAGAGGAGCTGACAGAGAGAATTGCTGTACGTCCAACCTCAGAAGTTCTTTTCTGTGATTATTATTCAAATAATATCCATTCCTATCGTGACTTGCCGAAATTGTATAATCAGTGGGGTAATGTAGTCCGTTGGGAAAAAACAACTCGCCCATTCCTTCGCTCTTCTGAGTTCCATTGGCAGGAAGGTCATACAGCGCATGCTACTGACCAAGATGCTGCAGAAGAAACAGACAGAATGCTTGGTATTTATGCTGACCTTGTAGAGAAGTACTTGGCTATTCCTGTACTGAAGGGGCGGAAAACAGATAAAGAAAAATTTGCAGGCGCAAAGTATACCTTAACAATCGAGAGTATGATGCATGACGGTAAGGCATTGCAATCTGGTACATCCCATCACTTTGGTTCTGGCTTTGCAGAAGCATTTGATATTACGTATCTTGATGAAAATGGAAAAAGTCAATATGTGCATCAAACTTCATGGGGGCTTTCTACCCGTATAATGGGTGCGCTAATCATGGTGCATGGTGATAACCGTGGTTTAGTTATTCCTCCAAGAATAGCACCAATCCAAGCTATGATCGTACCAATTGCCCAGCATAAAGAAGGCGTATTGGATAAAGCATATGAACTACGTGATCAACTGAAGAATCTTGTACGTGTAGATATAGATGCGAGTGATAAAACTCCTGGATGGAAGTTCAATGAAACAGAAATGAAGGGATTCCCTGTTCGTATTGAAATGGGACCAAAAGATATTGAAAAGAACCAAGTAGTACTTGTGCGTAGGGATACAGGGGAAAAAGAATTTATTGCACTAGCTGAATTACAAGACCGCCTTCCTGTATTGCTAGAAGAGATACAGCAAAACTTATATGAAAAAGCAAAAGCACACCGAGAAGAAAAGACTTCTGTAGCAAAAAACATGGACGAGTTCAAAGCAGCATTGGAAGAAAACCCAGGCTTTATTAAAGCTATGTGGTGTGGAGATACAGCATGTGAAGAAAAGATAAAAGAGGAAACGACAGCAACTTCTCGTTGTATCCCATTCGAACAGGAGAAAGTTTCAGATACCTGTGTATGTTGTGGTAAGGAAGCAAAAGAATTAGTATATTGGGCAAAAGCATACTAATACGTATAGCGAAAAATGGAAAAACAAGCACATAAGACGTGCTTGTTTTTTTGTGCACACACATAAAGTTAGGGCTGCAGCAGAGCGAGATAATCTTCCGGAGAACAAAATTAATCAGCAGTAGAATGAATTAATCCGCCGGAGAGCAAATTAATCGGCAGTAGAGCAAATTAATCGGCAGTAGAGTGAATTAATCCACCGGAGAGTAAATAAAATTGCCTTAGATAGTTAGGGATTAGCTATATTGAATTTTTTTAAAATGGGAGTTTGCAGTCTTACCAAGTAGCAAATTACTTCGCAGTATATCTATAATCTGAATTAATTTATGACCACTGCAATTTTTGTTAGTAAATTTTTAACTTTTCATCATTCCTCTTTATCCTATAACGTTTTTCCATACAGCTTATAAAAAAACTATTGCATAAATATAATATCCGTGGTATAAATATACATATTCATTAATAATTATACATATTGGAGGATACATCATGAAGAGCCAGTTAAAGAAGGAATTGAGTAATATTATAGGCGAGTTATGTAATATGAGTGATCAACTCTATAAAAACCCTGAGATCGGTGATCAGGAATACAATTCAATGAAGCTTTTAACGGAATATCTTGAACAACATAACTTTCATATTGAGAAAAATATAGTAGATAGAAAAACTGCATTTAAAGCTGAATTTAACAGTGGTAAACCTGGCCCTGTTATTGCATATTTAGCTGAATATGATGCATTGCCTGAAGTGGGACATGGATGTGGTCATAATCTAATAGGGACGATGAGTGTAGGCGCGGGTATTATTTTAAGTAAACTATTAAATGAAATAGGAGGAAGAATTGTGGTATTAGGCACTCCTGCTGAGGAAACAAACGGAGCTAAAGTGCCGATGAGTGAAAAAGGAATTTTTGACTCTATCGATGTGGCGATGATGGTACATCCTTCCGATCAATCCTATGAAAGTGGCGATTCACTGGCTATGGATGCTATACAATTTGCCTACAAGGGTAAAACCTCTCATGCTGCCGCGTCACCTGAAAAGGGAATTAATGCTTTAGACAGTGTTATTCAATTGTTCAACGGCATTAACGCACTAAGGGAGCACTTACCCGAGGATGTACGTATACACGGTATTATCTCTGAAGGCGGACAAGCTGCTAATGTAGTTCCTGACAAAGCAGTTGCACAATTTTATGTGCGATCTAAGGAACGAAGCTGCTTGGATGAAGTTGTTGCGAAAGTAATTAATATAGCAAATGGAGCAGCATTAATGACAGGAGCTACACTAGATATTTCGAATTATGAATTAAGCTATGACAATATGAAAACAAACCAAACTTTATCAAAAGCTTTTACAGCTAATTTAAAAAATATAAGTGAGCAGCCAATTCAGTCTGCAAAGATGAGCTATGGTTCGATTGATATGGGAAATGTAAGCCAAGTCGTTCCTGCAATTCATCCATATATTAGTTTAAATAAGCCTGGATTAGTAGGACATACAGTAGAATTTGCTGACCAAACGATTACAGCAGAAGGACATCAAACATTGGCAGAAGGTGTATTGGGCCTGGCTGAGACAGGATATGATATATTGACAGATCCATCGTTATTTGAGGAAATTCAACACGAATTTAATAAGATTCATCAACTTGTGTAAAGAGAAAAGAGGAGAATATAAATTGAAAAAAATAATAGGTACACTCACTTTATTGGTATTAGTTATCACTATATTGGCAGCATGTGGGAAAAGTGAAGCAAATTCTGAAGGGAATAATCAAAATACAGAAGACAAAAAAATATTAAAGATGGCAACTTCAGCAGATTTCCCCCCATTTGAGTCACGTGATACAGCGGGCAATTACGAAGGTTTTGATATTGATTTAGCCCATATGGTAGCAAAGGAATTAGGGTATGAGCTGGAGATTGAAGATATGAAATTTGATGGATTAGTCGGTGCTTTACAATCTGGAAGAGTGGACATGGTTATGGCTGGAATGAGTGCAACTGAAAAGCGAAGACAAAATGTTGAATTCTCTTCGGAATACAACCGGTCAGGCGAAATGTTTATATTTAAACCAACAAACGCTTTTAAAGATCTTGAGAGCTTGAAGGGAAAAACGATAGGTGTGCAGCTTGGGACCATACAAGAAGAAGGTGCCGATGCATTAAGTGAAGAATATGGCTTTACAGTTAAAAAAGTAGATGACGCTGGCACAATGATCCAGGAGCTTAACTCCAATCGTATTGATGTAGCTTATATGGATAAATCTGTTGCAAAAGGGTATATCAAGGAGCAGGATCTACAAGGCTTTGATGATCCAACAACGAGTTCTCCTGGGATGGGTATCGCATTTCCAAAAGACAGTGATCTTGTAGAAGATGTGAACAAGGCGTTAAAGAAGTTTGAAGAAAACGGAGAACTGCAAAAGCTGAAAGATAAATGGTTGAACGAACAATAAAAACAACATAGAGAGAAAGAGGTGGTAAGGCATGAATTTGGACTTTAGCCAGATCGTGCCTTATATTCCTTTTATGCTAGAGGGAATATGGGTTACATTAAAATTTGTTAGTGCTTCAATTGTGATTGGATTTATTATAGGTACATTATTGGCATTATGCAAGATTACTAAGATACCAGTATTAAAGGTTATTGCTGATATTTATACATCAATCTTCCGGGGGACACCATTAATTCTACAATTAATGATTTTTTATTTTGCTGTACCTCAATTGACAGGATATGATATTGAACCATTTTCATCAGCCATCCTGGCGTTTGGACTAAACTCAGCTGCATATGTTTCAGAAATTATACGTGCAGGTATTATGGCAGTAGATAAAGGACAAACAGAGGCAGCACAAGCGCTGGGAGTACCATATAAATCAATGATGGTAAACATCATTTTACCCCAGGCAATTAAAAATATTTTACCAGCATTAATGAACGAGTTCATCACATTAACAAAGGAATCTGCCATTGTATCGGTTATTGGCTACCTTGATATCATGCGCCGTGCACAAATTGTAGGTGCTGATATTTATCGTAATTTTGAACCTCTGTTGTTTGCAGGTGTGATCTACTGGCTAATGGTCTTTGTGCTTACACAACTCGGCAAAGTAGTAGAACGGAGGATGAGATACAGTGATTAAGGTAGATAATGTTTCTAAGTCATTTGGAGAAAATGCAGTATTAAAAAATATATCAACAACTATAAAACAGGGCGAAGTAGTTGCAGTCATCGGGCCTTCTGGATCTGGTAAGTCAACCTTTTTAAGATGTTTAAACCTTTTGGAACAGCCAACAGCAGGAGATATTTGTATTAATGAAACGATGATTACATCATTAAAAGTAAATAAGCTGGAGATTAGAAAGAATATAGGAATGGTATTTCAGCACTTTCATCTGTTTCCTCATATGACTGTATTGGAGAATGTTACGTATGCACCAAAAAAAGTAAAAAACATGAAAAAAACAGAAGCGGATGAAATCGGAAAAAGCTTAATTGCTAAGGTCGGTTTAACTGATAAAGAGACTGCTTATCCAAATCGTTTGTCAGGAGGACAAAAGCAGCGTGTTGCTATTGCAAGAGCATTAGCAATGGAGCCGGACATCATGCTGTTTGATGAACCTACCTCCGCACTTGATCCTGAAATGGTAAAAGAAGTATTGGATGTGATGAAGGATCTGGCAGATAGTGGAATGACGATGGTCATTGTTACACATGAAATGAATTTTGCAAAGGAAGTAGCGGATCGAGTGTTATTTCTTGATAATGGTATGCTTGTGGAAGAGGGCAAACCAGAATCGTTTTTTGCAAAGCCACAAACAGTGCGGGCACAAAATTTCCTCGAAAAAATATTATAAAAACACATCGGGAACGTCCTATTCCCGATGTGTTTTTTGCGTGCAAAAAAATAAATTTATTTCATATGCCCCATTTCTACAGGAACAGGGACTGATTCAATTAGCTGTTGGATAATGTCTTCCTTGTTATAGCGAAGAGAACCTTCCATACTAAGATTAATTCGATGTTCAAATAAATGAGGGGCGAGCAATTTAATATCCTGAGGGGTGACATAATCTTTTCCTTCCAGTAATGCCTTACTTTGAGAAGCACGCATTAAGCTAAGGCGGCCCTGGAACTTACGCCAATTTCGATGTCCTCATGTTCACGGGTTTTTCTGACTAGCTCTAATAAATAATCCATAACTATATCTGTTATTTCTATTTTACGGACTTCTTTTTGTAGTGCAATAATGTCTTCCTTCGTCACGTGAGGTGACAGATCGTTTATCGGATCAGTTAAACGCTGATTTTTTAGTATCTGTTTCTCATTGTTGTAGGAAGGGTAATCCATTTTAACCATCATCATAAAGCGATCCAACTGAGCTTCTGGTAGCGGAAAGGTTCCTTGGTTTGATTCAATTGGATTCTGACTGGCAATAACGAAAAAAGGCGGTGTAAGCTGAATTGTCTCCCCATCAATTGTTGTCTGATTTTCTTCCATGACCTCCAAAAGGCTGGATTGAGTTCGTGGGGTAGCACGGTTTATCTCATCTGCCAATAAAATATTTGTGTCAACAGGCCCCATTCGCATTTCAAATTCCTGTGTTTTTGGATTGAAAAATTGAATGCCAGTGACATCGCTTGGAAGAACATCCGGTGTAAATTGAATACGTCTAAAATTACCTTTGATTAACTTAGCTAAAGCATTTGCTAGTTTTGTCTTTCCGGAGCCTGGGACACTCTCTAATAAAATATGACCCCCACTAAGGAGTGTAATAAATACTAGATCTACAGCCTCTTCCTGTCCTAAAATCACGTTGTTTAATGCTTCTTTTGCTTTTTTGATTTTATGTAATGCTTCCAAAGTTAAGGCTCCCTTCCTAGTGCAGGTGTTATTTTAATATTAGCACAAATAATAGTGTGATTAGCAAGTCGAAATTTTTAAAATAGAAAAAATCCATCAGGGAGACGTTATGTGCTGCCTGATGGATTTCTATCAGTTATAGTAGCTCTTCAATATCCTGTTCCAAGCTTTCTGGCTTGGTTTGAGGTGCAAATCGTTTAATGACATTTCCATTTCTATCAATAAGAAACTTTGTGAAGTTCCATTTAATTTGCTTCGTCAGCATACCCTTTGCTTCTTCTGTTAAGTATGAAAATAAAGGATGGGCTTGCTCTCCTTTTACATCGACTTTACTAAACATTTGAAAGGTGACTCCATAGTTCCGCTGACAAAACTCTGAAATCTCTTCGTTTGAACCTGGGTCCTGGTTATTAAATTGATTACAAGGAAAACCCAGAATGTCTAAACCTTGTTCTTTGTATTTGTCGTATAATTGTTGCAGCCCTTCAAATTGGGGCGTAAAGCCACATTCACTTGCTGTATTGACAATCAAAAGTACTTTTCCCTTATAATCTGACAGGGATTTTTCTTCACCTAGCAAAGTCTTAGCTGAAAAGTCATAAACATTCATATCAAGCGGCCTCCTTTACTCAAAGAATAGCAATAAGGATCTCTCCCGTCAAAAAAGGAAAACTATTCATGATCTGTTAGCCTGTTCTTCTTCCCTGTTGGCATCTTAAAGGAAGCGGTGACGAGTGCTAAAATTAAGAAAAGACCTAAATAGCCAATTAGCGGATAGAAGAAGGCAACAAGATCTGTAAAACCGGCAAAGCTGGCAATAAAGCCAATAATCAATGTTATCGTAATAAATAACTTGAATTTGCTTGTGCCAATTTCTGTGAATCTCGCACCGAATGCAAAAAACATACTAATCCCAGTATTAAAAATCATTCCGAATAAAATCACTGAATAAAACGTACCAAGAAACGGAGATAGTTCATTGACGATTTGTAGCATAGGCATGTCATATTCTGCAACAACATCGACCTTTGAAAAGATGGCAAGATGACTTAGCACAATAAGAAGTCCCAGACCCAGGCCACCAACTAATCCACCGAGTTTGGCAGCTCGTTCATCTTTTTCTGCCCCTCCCATAACAAGAGACATAGATGCACCAACTGCAATATTAAAGGACACATAGTTGATTCCAGCAATAAACCAATTCGGCAAGGTAGAAGTCTGTTCCTTTGCAATTGGATTTAAATCAGTAAAGGTGGCATCCATCGTAAGAAGGCTATAAACAGAGACGATGATAACACTGATAATTAGAAATGGCGTAATACTACCAATAACATTAACTACCCGATCCACGTTTAACATCGCTGTTAATAAAACTAAAATAGTCATCAGCAAGGTCCCCATAAATGCAGGCAAACCAAACTGTTGGTCAAAAATGGAACCAGCACCAGCAACCATTACAACTCCCACGCCAAATAAGGTGAAAATAATAATGTAGTCAACAATAAGTGCTAACCATGGATGGAAACTGACCTCATAAATCGCATCTTTATGGGAAGTTGTTTGTAAACGACTTCCTAATCTAGTAAGTGTCATACCAAGATAGGCAAATAATGCGGTGGCGACAATGGCTCCTAAGGTGCCAATTAAGCCAAAACTCGTAAAGTACTGCAAAACTTCCTGCCCAGAAGCAAAGCCAGCCCCAACGATTATTCCAATAAAAGCGCTACCAATTTTTAATATTTTTTTCATACTACTTTCCCCCAAATACAAGTCTGTAACTGATCATACCAAAATATTAAACAGTTGTAGAACAAAAGAGTTTAAAATGTCGAAATTCGTTGAAAAATGGTGACGATTACATTTATTTTAACAAATAATCAATCAATTTTATTTGTTCATTTTGTAAAAATAAAGGAAGAAAGTTTGTTTAATGTCACTAAAACATACTAATTATGTGGTATTCTTGAAGGGTAATAAATATTAAAAAATACTCTTCCTAAAGTACAAGATCGGAGGAAGCAAGATGTCACACGCGGTTAATCATTCGGGGCTTTTTCAATTGAATTTTGATTCCTTGGAAGGGCTGGCGGATCGAATTGCAGAAATAATGAACTGTCCCATAACGATTGAAGATTCGAATCATCATATTATCTCGTATAGTTCACATGAAGATAGCGTAGACAATGTTCGTGTGAATACGATTATTCAAAGAAAAGTACCTGAAAAGGTGATAAATAGTTTATGGAAAAAAGGGTTTATGTCAAAACTATTTAAAGATGATAAACCAGTTAAAATACCTGCAATACCAGAAGTTGGCCTAGGCGATCGTATAGCAATCTCTGTCAGCAAAAATAATGAGATATTAGGCTTTATATGGGCACATACCAATGGGAGAGAAATAACAGAAGAGAATTACATGATGCTCACGGAGGCTGCTAAAGCTGTTCAGAAAAAATTACTCAAGCTCCAGATCAAGAAACAGCGGATGGAGGAAAGCTATAAGGAATTCTTTTGGCAATTGCTTACCGGCCATCTTAAAGATCCAACAGAAATTGAACAGCAAGCGCAAAAATATGGTCTTTACCTCAATGGATATGTTGCTATAGCGATGATTGAGTTTGAGGAGGAAGTGACAGAGGAAATTGAAAAACATTCCTTCTATCTAACAGAAACTCTTCGAGGGGTTGAGGTGGTATGTAAAGTTTTCGACCAAAATCAGTTTATCCTATTAGTAAGATTTCCGTCCATCAAAGATTCTAACAAAATTTTAAAAGAATATGTCAGTAATTTTACTGCCAAAATAGAAGAACGGTTAAAGCTTCATCATAATATATCAGCTGCCTTTGGGCTCATATTTGAATCACCAAAATATATTAAGGACAGCTATAATCAGGCAGAAAGAGTACTTAATGCTAAAAGTCAATTCCCAAACCAGTTGGAAAAAGTATTCGGATATAACGAACTGGGAGTATACCAATTCATAGATGAATTAAAAGAAATTCGGAAGCAGACAAATTATAAAAATGATGTAATTAGAACATTAAAACAATATGATGCAAACCATAATACTGAATTACTTAAAACCTTGAAAGCCTTTTTAAATTGTGATAGTAATGTGTATAAAGCAGCCAACGTGATTCATGTTCATACAAACACGTTAAATTATCGTCTAAAGCGAATTACTGAACTAACGGATATAGATTTGAAGGATCCTAATCAAAAAGTTACGTTATTTTTGGATTTGAAGCTATTGGAAATGTGAGAGTAATTATATGTGGAATTACACAAATACTATTGGTTATATTTTGTATACTGACTAAAGCGTTTTAATAAATCAAGTTATATAATAAATCTAAATGGAAAATAGGGAGGAAACAAACATGATTATAGGGGTTCCTAAAGAAATAAAGAACAACGAAAACCGAGTTGCCATGACACCAGCAGGGGTAGTAGCTATTGTAAAAGCAGGCCATCAGGTCATCATTGAAACTAATGCTGGAGAGGGTAGTAACTTTACTAATGAAGAGTACAAGGAAGCTGGAGCTGAGATTATTGAAAACGCTTTAGATGTCTGGGCTAAAGCTGATATGATTATGAAAGTAAAAGAACCTTTAGAGTCTGAATACGGTTATTTCCGTAAAGGTCTAATTCTATTTACTTATTTACATTTAGCAGCAGAAGAATCATTAACAAAAGCATTAGTAGAGAATGAAGTAACAGCAATTGCCTATGAGACAATTACTGTTAATAATACATTGCCACTTCTTTCTCCAATGAGTGAAGTAGCTGGCAGAATGGCTGCTCAGATTGGTGCTCAATTCCTTGAAAAGTCAAAGGGCGGTAAAGGAATTCTATTAAGTGGGGTGCCGGGAGTTAGCAGAGCTAATGTTACAGTAATCGGTGGCGGTATGGTTGGTACCAATGCTGCTAAAGTAGCTAATGGCCTAGGAGCCAATGTTACAATTATTGATTTAAACCCAAATCGTTTACGTCAATTGGAAGATATCTTTGGTTCAAGTGTACAAACATTAATGTCAAATCCATATAATATTGCAGAAGCAGTAAAGAAATCTGACCTTGTAATCGGATCTGTGCTAATTCCAGGAGCTAAAGCACCAAAATTAGTAACAGAAGATATGGTTAAAGCAATGCAACCTGGATCTGTAATTGTAGATGTGGCAATTGACCAAGGTGGTAATTTTGAAACAGTCGATCATATTACAACACATGATGATCCAATTTATGAAAAACATGGTGTTCTTCACTATGCTGTTGCAAATATGCCTGGTGCCGTGCCACGTACGTCAACAATTGCTCTGACAAACGTAACTATTCCATATGCCATCCAAATAGCCTCTAAAGGTGCAGAAAAAGCAATAAGAGAGAATGCTCCAATTAAAACAGGAGTGAACGTGGTTAATGGAAAAGTAACATTTAAAGCAGTTGCTGATGAATTTGGTTACGACTATACAGACGTAGATGCAGCACTTTAATAAGTGGCTGAATTAGCATTAAATAATCTATAGTTATGGTTAAATGTTGTAACATTTTATCCATGAAAAAGAGCTCCAGGAGTTATCCTGGAGCTCTTTTCGTATCTTATTATGCTTCTTGTTTCCTGGATTCACCCAGCAACTGAAGTCTTTGGTCAATATCTTCTTCTGACAAGTTGTATTCTTTTACGTACATATTACGTGGGCTGACACGACATTCATGTGTACAACCTCTCATATATTTATGCTCGTTTTCTTCAGAGCAGAGAATTTGTTTATTACACTCAGGATTTGCACAGTTTACATAGCGCTCACAAGGTTTTCCATCAAAATAGTCCACGCCGACTACAACATGTTCTTTTTGATTTACTGGAACAGAGATTCGTTCATCAAAGACGTAGCACTTTCCATCCCATAACTCTCCTTGTACTTCAGGGTCTTTACCATATGTTACAATTCCACCATGTAATTGGTTCACATCTTCAAAACCCTCTTCTTTTAACCACCCGGAGAATTTTTCACAACGGATGCCGCCAGTACAATAGGTAAGCACTTTTTTGCCTTCAATTTTTTCTTTATTTTCTTTAATCCAATCCGGTAACTCACGGAAAGTTTTAATATCTGGCTTAATTGCTCCGCGAAAATGCCCTAGTTCATATTCATAATCATTTCGAGCATCAATCACTACAGTATCTTCATCTTGCATTGCCTCATAGAATTCCTTTGGAGAAAGGTAATTCCCAGTTGTTTGCAATGGGTTAATATCATCTTCCAGACGAAGTGTTACTAATTCCTTTCGAGGACGCACATGCATTTTCTTAAATGCATGCCCTTCATGCTCATCAATTTTAAATACCATGTCAGCAAAACGTGGATCGTTTTTCATTGCTTCCATGTATTTATTTGTTTGCTCAATTGTCCCGGAAACTGTACCATTTATTCCTTCTTGAGCAACAAGGATTCTTCCTTTTAGTTCCAAGTCCTTGCAAAATTGAAGATGCTCTGCGGCATAGGCCTCTGGATCCTCAATATGCACATAGTTATAGTACAACAAAACCCGATAATTCGTTTTTTCCATTTTATTTACCACCTGTCATTCATATTTGCAAGATATAAATGTTTGGTAGTCACTATTAAATTATAATCTTGCAAGAAACTATTTTACCAAGGAATAAGCTAATTTTCAAGCTGATCTAAATACGCCACTACTACTCATTTAAAAGGCAGACATGTTTTTGTTCACTCAAAACGGGTAAAATACCAAAGCAAAGAACCCTATAGGGATTTAATATATATAGAGGGTGGAGGTGAGAAAAATTAATACAATTAAGCTAGGGCTTATTTCAGCGCCTGATCTACCAGCTGAAATTGCTAGTGACCTTATAAAAGAGCTACCGGAACTACTTTCCGAAAAAATTGATAAAGATGTATCCTGGAAGGTTGAAATGACCATCGATTCATTGGTTGGAGTCGCTGAAAATACAAAAGAAGTTTTAGAGAAAGCAGACAATATAAAAGAAGAGAATGAGTGGGACTACGCTATTTGCCTGACTGATCTCCCTATCTTTTTTGGGAAATACTTAGTTGTTGCTAATGCTAGTTTAAAGGATCGGGTAGCACAAATCTCTGTTCCTACATTTGGATTGATGCCCATGAGAAGGAGAATTCGAAAAACCCTCATGCAGATGATGCAAGAATTGTATGTAGAAGAATCTCAAACGGAATCGCCTCAAGCCAAGCTGGCAGTGAAAGAGCAACCTTCAAAAAGTAAAAATAAAAACAAAAATAAATTAACACATCAGTTTTCTCTCTCTCAAATAGGCAGGATGAAAGCAACATCAAAAGATGACGTTGTAGATCTTCGTTACTTCATAAAATCGAGATTTACTGGTTATTTGCGAGTGTTATTAGGTATGACATTTGCAAATCGACCATGGAAGGCATTGTTTTCTTTTAATAAAATGATAACTTTATCTTTTGCTACAGGTTCTTATATTTCCATTTTTCCTACACCATGGCAGCTGAGCATTGTATATACCCCAGTAAGATTAATCATTTTAACTATTATAGCTATCATGGGTATGGTTATGTGGGTTATTTTTTCTCAAAATTTGTGGGAGAAACCATCAGATCGTGGTAAGAAACGATGGCGAGATCTATACAATTGGACAACCTTCAGTACATTAAGCTCTATTGTTATTATTAATTACATTGTATTATTTATGATGTTTTCCATTGCCATCTCTATTTTTGTTCCGCCAGAATTGTTTCAAGCATGGACGGGACTGGATGAGGAACCTACATTTAAATATTATTTAAACTTAGTTTGGTTAGTTACTTCACTTGGAACGCTTGCTGGTGCAATTGGTGCCGGTTTAGAGAAAGAGGACAAAATCAGAAATATAACGTATTCCTTTCGACAACAGCAACGTTATTATGAAGTAGGACAGGAATACGATAATAAAGAAGAAGCTGAGCAATCTTAACATAAGGAAGAGAGGAGGGGTTGAATGGATAAAGAAAAAGTTAAGGTAGGCCTAATTGCAGCTCCCGAGCTACCTGCTGAAATAGCGAATCGCTATGTAGAAAAATTACCTGAAGCCTTTGAAAGGCAAATTGACGATAGTGTTACATGGGAAGTGGAAATGGTAGTAGATCCTCTTACAGGATCAGCTGAAAATGTTGATGAAATTATTGAAAAGGCTGCAGAACTGCGGAATGGGAAGGATTGGGGATATGCTATTTGTTTGACTGATTTACCGATATTTGAGGGCAAGAATATCGTAGCAGCGGACATAAGTAAAAAGCATTATATTGCTCAAATATCTGTTCCTTCATTTGGATGGTTGCCCATGAAAAAGAGAATGAGAAAAGCCGTTATTCAAATTATGAATGAATTGTATAATGGCTCTCGATTGGAAAATAATGACCATAAAGTGAAAAAGCTGTTTACTGGCGATATGCTCCAACGTCAATTTCCACTTACAAAAGTGAAACGAATCTCTCCTAAAAATGAGCACAAGGATATAGAAGTTCGTTATATAGTAATTCCAAGAATAAATGGACAGTTACGTTTACTGATGGGTATGACACAAGCAAACCGACCATGGAGTATTATGTCATCGTTTAAAAAAGTAATTGCTATTGCTTTCTCAACAGGTGCATTCGGGTTGATTTTCACAACGCTCTGGAATTTAAGTGATATTCTAAGTACCCTCAGATTAACTGTCTTATCTTTTGCTGCAATCAGCTTAATGGTCATTTGGATTATTAATGCACATCATTTGTGGGAGAGGCCATCGAGTCAACGTCAACCACACCTCAGGCATTTATATAATCAGACAACATTGATAACACTGCTCCTTTCTGTCTTAACGTATTATGCATTTTTATTTTTATTGTTCCTGGCTGCTGTAATTGTAATTGTGCCACCTGAAGCATATAACTCTGCTGTTAATAGGGAAGGTGATTTTACCATGTTACAATATATAAGGCTGGCCTGGCTAGGTACCTCCATATCAACCATAGCTGGTGCAATTGGTGCTGGACTGGAAAATGAGGAACTGGTTAGGGATATTACTTATGGATATCGGCAAAAAAGAAGATATAAGGAAGTTGAACCGAAAAATGACTAGTTTTCTTTAATTTTTTGTATGGATCAGCCTTTTGTTTTTTCGGTGAATAAAATGTGAAAATACAAAGAGAAAATAAATTCTAAATTACTTGCATTTTTTCTGTAAAAAGGTTAAAGTTAAGAAAGCAAAAGGAAATTGAAGTTTGAATAATACTTTACGATCTCTTTAACAAAGCGTTGTAAAAGTATTTATGATTCAATTACTTTGCACGATATTTGTATAAGGAGGTCATTTTAATGACTGGTAAAGTAAAATGGTTTAACGCAGAAAAAGGCTTTGGTTTCATCGAGCGCGAAGACGGAGACGATGTATTCGTACATTTCTCAGCTATCCAAGCTGACGGCTTCAAAACGCTTGAAGAAGGTCAAGACGTTGAATTTGAAATCGTAGAAGGTAACCGCGGACCACAAGCAGCTAACGTTGTTCGTCTATAATAGATGATTATCAAAAGGTTTATCTCATTTATGAGATAAACCTTTTTTATTATATGTGCTTGTATTATCCAATGATTCGCAGGATAGATGAATGCGGACTAACTTGATATGGCTACAAACCCCCATTTCGGAAAATAATTTATAATGAACACACTATAGCTAATTTGTTAATGTCTGCAGCCGATTAATTTGCTCTTCGGCGGATAATCTCGCTCTGCAGCCGAATAATTTGCCCTCCAGCGGATAATCTTGTTCTACTGCTGATTAATTTGCTCTCCGGCGGATAATCTTGTTCTGCAGCCGAATAATTTGTTCTCCGGCAGATAATTATGCTCTGCAGTCGATTAATTTGTTCTCCCATTTGTCTCCAACTATGAATGTACGAGATAATGGTCTTACCCCAACATTTGCGATAGAACCTCAAAGATTAGACAAGCCAGGAATAAGGAATTATTACTACTTAATACTTTTACATTTTAAAATGAACGAGCGGATGAAAGGAGAGGGAAACCAATATGAAATCATTTGATTGGGAAAAAGAAGCTGAAATGCAATGGAATCAGCGAGCTGCTTTCTGGAATGCAAGAAGCAAGAAAATGTGGGACAGTGGGAGCAGAAAAGATATTATTGGTTTTATTAAGAAATACATACCTAAAGAGCATACTTTGCTTGATGTTGGCTGTGGGGATGGTTATGGATCATTTAAATTAACACAAGCCGGATATGAAGTAACGGGTGCAGATATATCAAAAGAGATGATTGAATTAGCAAAACAAAACAATAAGAATAGAGCAGACTTTTATCAGGCAGATATAAATCAATTACCCTTTGCAGCTAATACCTTTCATGGTGCAATTGGTATTAATGTGTTGGAGTGGACAGAATACCCAGTAAGTGCTTTAAATGAAATGATGAGAGTCGTCAAAAAAGATGGTTATTTATGTGTTGGAATTTTAGGCCCGACAGCTGGCCCCAGAGAAAATAGCTTTCCTCGTCTATATGGAGAGAATGCTATTTGTAATACAATGATGCCATGGGAGTTTCTGAGGATTGCGCAAGATAAGGGCTTGGAGTATATCGATGGTTTTGGCGTTTATAAAGAAGGGGTGAAAGAACAAAATTATGCAAATCTTTCACTTGAATTAAAGCAAACGCTAACCTTTATGTGGGTTTTCATCTTACGAAAAGCAGGTGATTAATAATGAACGGAAATGAAAAAGAGCAACAGATAATTAATAACTACCAGAATGACGAAAAAATGATGATTCTTATTTATGCACAATGGTGTATAAACCATGAACTGGACCCTATATCTTTATATATGGAAGCATATCCATACCAAGAAAATAATAATGCATTAGCGGAAGCTATTGAATTAACTGTTACCAAAGAGGAATCAGATGAGATTTCCTCAGATATGTTAATGAATGTACTTCAATTGTTTGGAAACAATGACCTGGCTTTTATTGTCCAAAGGGAAATAGAAAAGATTGAAAAACAAGAGCCGCGTAATAGATAAAGATGCGGCTCTTGCGTTAAGATCACAAGTTTTGCTTTTCAAAAATTTTAATGAGGGCTTGAGTCCCGCTGTCACCATCACCATTTTCTGCGAGTTCCTTGTACAGTTGTAGGGATAGGGAGAGGCCAGGAGTATCCAAACCCATTTCCTTTGCTGACTCCAATGCTATTGTCATATCCTTAATAAAATGTTTGACGTAAAAGCCGGGATCAAAGTCACCACGTATCATTCTTGGGCCTAAATTAGACAAAGACCAGCTTCCTGCTGCCCCAGTTGTAATGCTCTCAAGGACACGTGAAGGATCAAGCCCTGCTTTTTTAGCAAAGATAATTGCTTCACATACGCCGATCATATTAGAGGCGATGGTGATTTGGTTAGCTAGTTTTGTGTGTTGCCCAGCCCCAGCGGGACCTTGAAGAATAATATTTTCCCCTAGGGTTTTGAAAAGAGGTAATAGCGCTTCATATGCATCTTCCTCACCACCTACCATGATGGCAAGCGTCCCTTTCTGAGCGCCTATATCTCCTCCAGACACAGGTGCATCTAGTGCGTTGTATACTTTTAGCCTTGGCTTGTTGAAAAATATTTATTGCCAGCGAAGGTTTAGAGGTTGTCATATCAATTAAACAGGATCCAGCTTTTGCGTGTTCGAGAATCCCGTTTTCACCAAAGTAGACCTCCTCCACATCAGAAGGATATCCAACCATTGTTATAATAATATCACTGGCAACTGTTAGATCTTTTATGGATTCTTTCCAAACTGCTCCGTGATCAATTAGGTCATTTGCCTTCTCTTTTGTGCGTGTATAGATATTTATCAAATAACCCGCTCGTTGCAAATTTAATGCCATACTTTTCCCCATAACTCCCGTGCCGATAAAACCGATCTTTTTTTCTGTTAAAGTCATATTATCCTCCCCTTTTCAGCCAACTTATACTATTATTTCTACAAAAGGGTTCTTAATCCTTTTATCACATAATAAAAAGTAATGGAGGGTTACGATGGAATGGTGTTTGAAAGGGTTTAGTGACTTAACTAATGAAGAATTATATGAATTGATGAAAGCGAGAGTAGATATATTTGTAGTAGAGCAGGAGTGTGCGTATCCAGAATTGGATGATTATGATCAGCAGTCCATGCATTGCTTTCTGAAAATAAATGAGCAAATTGCAGCTTATGTAAGAATCCTCCCTGCAAATACAAAGTACAAGGAAGTTTCCATAGGGAGAGTGCTCGTAGTGAAAGAATTTAGAGGTAAAGGTTATGCAACACAAATAATGCAAAAAGCAATAGACTATATTAATAATGAATGGCAGGAGAGAAAGATAAAAATTCAGGCTCAAGCTCATTTGGAAAATTTTTATAATCAACTTGGTTTTAAGAAAATATCCGAAGTATATTTGGATGACAACATTCCACACATTGACATGATTTGGGAGGGGTAAAATCGAATTGCTCCAAGTGTTTTTGCACATAGTATGTGTACATAATTAATTTAAAATTGGAGGATGATCATGATGATCACCAATGAGCAATTAGTTCAATGCAAAAAGGCTTTATTGATTAGACAAAATGAACTTATAAAACATGTACAGGATCATTTTGGGAAAACGTTGGAGTTATCTAAGGAGTCGGTTGGTGAGCTTTCAAATTATGATAACCATCCCGCAGATATGGGTACCGAGTTGTATGAGAGAGAGAAAGATACAGCGCTTAATGAGCATGCCGAAACGGAATTAGAGGAAATTAATGCTGCTTTACATGCTATTGAAGATGGAACATACGGAATTTGTGCAACATGTGGTGCAGATATTCCGTATGAACGTTTACAGGCAGTTCCTACAGCGGATAAATGTATAGAACATGCGAGCAATAATATTTTTGAATCACACAGGACGGTTGAAGAAGAAGTATTCAGCCCAAATATTAACCCAAATGAGGTTTCTAATGAAGAACAGGTAGGCTATGACGCTGAGGATAGCTGGCAGGAAGTAAGTCAATATGGTACATCAGAAACACCTTCAGATTTTTATGGCAATCAAGATGATTATGATGATATGTATCCGAATAACGAAGAAAATAAAGGTGCTGTAGAAGACTTGGAGAACTTTCTCTCTTCAGACATTGATGGCAAATTTACAGGAGTAACACCTAACCATAATAAGTATGAAGATGAGTATGAAAGTGAATATTAATTGAAACCTGTCTCCATTCTGCCCGTATTACTTAATGAGGTGAGCTATATGAGTGAGAATAAAGGATGTATTAAATGTGGAAGCACAGATGCTGATACAAAAGACGTCTCCATGTCTGGAACAGGTTTATCAAAAATGTTTGATGTGCAGCATAATCAGTTTACGGTAGTGTTTTGCGAGAACTGTGGATATTCGGAGTTCTATAACAAAAACAGCTCAACAGGAAGCAATATTTTAGATTTATTCTTTGGTTAAAGAAGGTTTGAATGGCTATACAGTTTTCTATATTGATGATTATTGTAAAGCTAAAAAAGCTGAGCCTGCAAATTTCTTTGCAGGCTCAGCTTTTAATTTATTTTACTCATCCAGGTATTTATTCTTTCGCAGTTAACGTAACTTCGGTCTTTTCCAACTTCCCATCTCGGTAGAATTTCACCTGTACTTCTTCACCTATGGAAGCATCTGAATAGAGAAACTTTCGTAACTCAAGAAGAGTAGTAATTTTATTGCCATTAATTTCGGTTATAACATCAAATTGTTGTAAACCCGCTTTAGCTGCTGGAGAACCTTCCTGAACATTTGCTACAACCATACCGCCTTCTACCTCTTCTGGAAGCTTAATTTCACTTCTGTATTGTGGAGGAACTTGATTTAGGGAAGCAGTGCTTATCCCTATTAAAGGACGTTCTATTTCACCGTTTTCCTCCAGTTGTTCCATGACTGGTAATGCGGCATCGATAGGGATAGCAAACCCTATTCCTTCAACTGCATTTTGGGCAATCTTCATAGAATTAATTCCAATAACTTGTCCCTTTGCATTTACAAGTGCGCCTCCACTATTGCCTGGATTAATCGCGGCATCTGTCTGAATAACTTCTGTTACCCAATCTGGTTGCTGATCACCATTTGTGTCCATACTGACAGATCGATCTAACCCACTAATAATTCCTTTTGTAAGTGTATTTGCGAATTCCATACCAAGAGGATTACCAATTGCTAATACGGTCTCACCAACTTTTAAATTTTTGGAGGTACCAAGATCCGCTACCGTGGTGACTTTATCCCCATCAACTTGTAAAATGGCTAAATCAGTTAAAGCATCCGATCCTAAAACTTTAGCATTTAACCTTTCATCATCATTTAAAATAATATCTACTTGCTCTGCACCCTCTACAACATGATGATTTGTTACAACATAAGCCTTCCCATCTTCCTTCTTATAAACAATGCCTGACCCAGTTCCAGCTTCTTGGCTTCCTGCCCAAACACTTTGCTGTTGCAGGTTAGCAACACCAACCACTGCTTTAGACGTTTCATCAATGTTAGAAGACACCTCAGCATCATCAGATGCCATTGTTTTGACAACGTTGGCTGTGCTACTGTCAGAAGAAGTATTTTCGTCTGCTGTACTAGCTAGGGGGAGAATGTTTGAGAACAGCAGTACTGCAATTAAAACTACAGCAATTAATCCTCCGGCTAAACCGCCAAGAAAGAAATGCAAGCCTGTTTTAGATCCTGACTTCTTTTCTTTTTTAGGCTTGTCCGTTGAAAACTCTTCTTCCTGCTGTTCAGATTCATTCACTTCGGGAGTTGGTTCTGCAGGTGTTTCTTTATTTTCATCTGAAAAATTATTATTATTGTAATCCATCTAAATCACCCTTTGTTAAATAATTTGTATTTTTATCTTACCTGTTCCGTTTGGAAATTATTTGGCTGAAATGTGGAATAAATATGTAAATTATAATTGGTGTTCAGTGGCATCCTCTTTTTATCTTATGTAAAATGAAATTAACTAAACACGTGGGAAAAGGTGACAAAACTATGGGAAATCGTATTGGTGTTGTGGAAGATGATGTAAACATTCAAAATATCGTATCCGCCTATTTAAAAAAAGAAGGTTATGATGTAATTATTTCCGATACTGCAGAAGCTGCTTGGGAAATATGGGAGACGTATCCACCAGATATGTGGATACTAGATATTATGCTGCCTGGAATGGATGGGTATGAATTTTGTAAGAAAATAAGGAATGAAAGTGAAGTTCCTATTATTATTATTTCTGCCAAAGATGAAGAGATCGACAAAATTTTAGGCTTGGAATTAGGTGGAGATGATTATTTAACTAAGCCATTCAGTCCAAGAGAATTGGTGGCAAGAGTGAAAAGATTATTTAAACGAGCATTTTTGAAAAACAATAATGAAGAGCCCACACAGGAAAAGGTAAAGATTGACCAATTATTAATAAATAAGGAAGAACGAAGGATTTTTTATAAGGGCGAGGAATATGAAGTGACTACAAAAGAATTTGATATGCTTCTATTACTAGTGGAAAATGTTAACCGTGCTTTTTCCCGTGAGGAGTTATTAATAAAAATTTGGGGTGATGATTATTTTGGAAGTGATCGGGCAGTGGATGATTTAGTGAAAAGGCTTAGAAAAAAATTACCTGATCTACCTCTGGAAACAGTGTGGGGATTTGGCTACCGACTAAGGTATGGAGAGGAAACATAAATGAAACTTCAATATCAACTTAATGCTGCATTTACAGCGTTACTTCTCGTAATTATGGCTGTTACAGGTTATTTCATTTATTCACTTATTCTCGATATTTTAATTCAGGACGAACAAAGGCAGTTAAAACAAAAAGGGGAAATTTTGATAGAGGTTCTGAATGAAGAAAATTACGGGGATAGAGAGAGTCTTGAGAAATTTAGTCGGTTCTTGGACGATCAAGATCTCCAACTATTTCTATATGATCGGAAAAATAATGCTGTTTTTTACTCCACCATGCCAAATAGCGTAGCCCAGGGCTTTTTTAATAATAATAATTTCGCGGATAACAAGGAAGCATTATGGGAGTTTGAAAATAATAAATATGTAACCTCCAGAATAGTAGTTTACCCGGCAAATAGTGGCTTGGAGCTTATTCTATTGACTCCGATGAATGATTTACAGGCTGTGCAGCAAAACTTTGTTTTCCGGCTGTTCATTGTATTTATGATCGGTGGAATTGCTGCCGTGCTTCTTAGTTACTTTTTAACCAAAAAGCTGGTTACTCCTCTGACAATGTTGAAAGTACAACTGAAGAAAGTAGAGAAAAGAAAATTTGATGATCTTGAAAGAGTAGAGGCGAGTGGTGAAATTAAAGAAGTGGAAGAAAGTGTCTTTGAAATGGCTGAAGAACTGAAAAATTATATGAAGTCACAACAAACCTTTTTTCAGAATGCGAGTCATGAGTTGAAAACACCCCTTATGACAATTCAAGGTTATGCGGAAGGGATTAAGGATGGGATATTTGATGAGGGAGACAAAGAAAATGGCCTTGAAGTAATGGTTACAGAGGTGAAAAGACTGAAGCTGATTATAAATGAGATGATACTATTGGCAAAGTTGGATAGCGAACCGGATGTTTATCAACCAGAAAAAATAACTGGAGAGACATTCTTGAAGCAAATTGTAGATCGTGCTTTACCTTTGGTCAATGAAAGAGGTATTCATTTTACTCATCAAGCGGAAGATAACTGCCATTTCATTGCAGATGAAGAAAAATTACTGCGCGCCATATTAAATTTAATTGTTAATGGTATTCGTCATGCCAAAACTAAAATTTCCCTTCAGATATTTAAACAGAATGGAGCTACTTATATAACTGTAGAAGATGATGGAGAAGGGATTTCAGATGAAATGATGCCACATATATTTCATCGTTTTGTAAAAGGTAAGAATGGAGAAACTGGGTTGGGTCTTGCGATTTCAAGGGCAATTATAGAACGATCAGGTGGTAAGATCACAGTTGATAAATCTACCTTGGAGGAGCGAAGTTTATTATTACTTTTCCCGGGAATTAGATAAGTAACGACAAAATACTTTTAATTTATAAAAAATGTGGTATAATTTTATAGTTACACATCCCGTTATACAAGAGGAGCGTACTTTTTATGCAATTAAGAGAAGATATTCGTAATATCGCTATTATCGCACACGTAGACCATGGTAAAACAACACTTGTGGATCAATTGTTGAAATACTCTGGGACATTTCGTGAGAACGAACAAGTAAATGAACGAGCGATGGACTCGGGTGATATTGAAAGAGAACGTGGAATTACCATTTTGGCTAAAAATACAGCTATAAAATATAAAGATACAGCTATTAATATATTAGATACACCAGGCCATGCTGACTTTGGTGGTGAAGTGGAACGGATTATGAAAATGGTGGACGGAGTAGCATTAGTTGTTGATGCTTATGAAGGTACTATGCCCCAAACCCGCTTTGTATTAAAGAAGGCCCTGGAACAGAAATTAACTCCGATGGTAGTTTTGAATAAAATTGACAGACCAAATGCTCGGCCGAATGAAGTAATAGATGAGGTTTTGGATTTATTTATTGAGCTTGGTGCAGATGATGAACAGTTGGAATTCCCTGTTGTTTATGCTTCTGCTTTAAATGGAACTTCTGGATTTGAACCAGATGAACAAGAAGAGACGATGGATCCTGTATTTACTACAATTATGGAACACATCCCTGCTCCTGTAGATAATCAGGAAGAACCACTGCAATTCCAAATTACATTATTGGATTATAATGATTATGTAGGTCGGATTGGAGTAGGAAGGGTCTTCCGGGGGAAAATCAGTGTTGGCCAACAAGTAGTTGTAATGAAAGAGGATGGCACCCAAAAGTCTTTCCGTATAAGTAAGTTGTTTGGCTTTATAGGCTTGAAGCGAATTGAAATTCAAGAAGCAAAAGCTGGGGATATTGTGGCAATTGCTGGTATGGATGATATTAATATCGGAGAAACCATTTGTCCGCAAAATCACCCGGAAGCTTTACCGTGGTTACGGATTGATGAGCCTACATTACAGATGACCTTTGTTGTAAATAACAGTCCTTTTGCTGGACGTGAAGGTAAATACATTACTTCACGTAAAATAGAAGAGAGATTATTAAAGCAATTAGAAACAGATGTCAGTCTGCGGGTAGAACCGACAGAATCACCAGACGCATGGATTGTATCAGGGCGCGGAGAACTCCACCTGTCTATTTTGATTGAAAACATGAGACGAGAAGGTTACGAGCTTCAATTATCAAAGCCTCAAGTAATCATAAAAGAAATTGATGGAGTAAAATGCGAACCCGTTGAACGTGTACAGGTTGACGTACCTGAAGAGTATACTGGCCCAATTATGGAGTCTCTTGGAGCACGTAAAGGTGAAATGCTCGATATGGTTAACCAAGGAAATGGCCAAGTTCGTCTTGAATTTAAAGTCCCTTCACGTGGCTGATCGGTTATTCTACCGAGTTCATGTCTCAGACGCGTGGGTATGGAATTATCAACCATTCATTTGATGCCTACGAGCCTTTAATTAAAGGTCAGGTTGGCGGTCGTCGTCAAGGTGTTCTAGTAGGGTTGGAAAATGGAAAGGCATCGACATATGGCATCATGCAGCTGGAAGACCGTGGAGTAATCTTTGTAGAACCAGGTACTGAAATATACGCTGGTATGATTGTTGGGGAACATAACCGCGAGAATGATTTGACGGTTAATATTACGAAAGAAAAACATTTAACCAACGTTCGTTCATCAACAAAGGATCAAACAGCTACTATTAAAAAGACGCGTTCTATGTCATTGGAAGAAGCGATTGAATACCTGAATGATGATGAATATTGTGAGGTAACTCCAGAATCAGTTCGTTTGAGGAAAAAGATCCTTAATAAAAGTGAAAGAGAAAAAGCTTCTAAAAAATCAAAAACAAGCTAAAACTGAGCTTTTATTTCTAGCCGGTAGCACACGAGGTGTGCTACCGGCTTTTTTCTGTTTTGGCGTACAATACTTTTGCTGCTGCTGATTAGCTTTTTCTGGAGAAGATTGTTTCCTCCACTAGTTCGCATTTATCTCCTGCTTTGAATGTACGAGATAACGTTTGTATCCCCTCTGTGCATAGAACCTGAAAAATAAATTTAAATGTAAGCACTTGCATAACTTGTATATACAAGTTATAATAAATTTAAGTTACTTGTATATACAAGTTGAATCACTTTTTATACAAAGGAGGTCGTTTAAATGAGTCAAGAGGGTAATTATATTATTGCACCACTGAGTGGTAGAGTTATAGCATTAGAAGAAGTTCCAGATCCTACCTTTTCAGAAAAAATGATGGGAGAAGGATTGGCGATTTTACCCGAAGCCGGGGAAGTAGTTTCGCCTGTTGAAGGTGAAATCATTCAAGTATTCCCTTCCAAGCATGCAATAGGTATTTTAAGTCATACAGGGGTAGAGATTTTAATTCATATTGGTTTAGAAACAGTGGCTTTGAATGGCGAGGGTTTTGAAGCACATGTTCAACAGGGGGACAAGGTAAAAGTAGGGGACAAGCTTCTTACCTTTGATCTAAGCTTTATTAAAGAAAAAGCTGCGAGTGCTATTACACCTGTGATCATTACTAATTCTTCTGAACTTGAGCAATTTCAAATAAGCAACGAACAAATGGCAATAGCAGGCGAAACAGTGTTATTTAAAATTAGTATGAAAAACACAAATAAAGAGAAACATGTAGAACCAGAAGGGCCAACAAAATCGATGCCTTACGGGAAAGAAGCGGAAGAGATCGTAGCAGCAGTAGGTGGTTTAGAAAATATCCATGCAGCCACACATTGTGTTACCCGTTTACGTTTCGCTTTGAAGGATGAAAGCAAGATTGATCATAAGTCCCTGGATAACATGGACATTGTCAAAGGGAAATTCTCTACTAATGGTCAATTCCAAGTAGTAATTGGTCAAGGAACGGTAGATAAAGTATATGCAGCAATGGTGGAGGCTACTGGTATTAGTGAAGCCTCCAAAGAAGAAGTAAAAGCAGCTGGAGGACAGAAGCAAAATCCGCTTCAACGCGGAATTAAAGTATTAGCAGATATATTCATACCTATATTGCCAGCAATTGTTACCGCTGGTTTGCTGATGGGGATAAATAATATACTTGTTAACCCAGGTATATTTGGTCAAGAAGCTCCTCCTTTAATTGAGATGTACCCACAGTGGGCTGACTTAGCTAACATGATTAACATTATTGCCAATACGGCCTTTGTGTTTTTGCCCGGATTAATTGGTTGGTCAGCAGTTAAACGTTTTGGGGGTAATGAACTATTAGGCATTGTACTTGGATTAATATTAGTACATCCTGATTTATTAAATGCTTGGGCATACGGTGATGCACTAAAAGAAGGCGGTGTACCAACCTGGAATTTATTTGGACTTGAGATTGATAAAATTGGTTATCAAGGGCAAGTGCTGCCAGTGTTATTTGCCTCATGGCTTCTTGCTAAGATAGAGATATTCTTAAGAAAAAGGGTAATGGATTCTCTGCAGTTACTTATTGTAGCTCCGGTAGCATTGTTGATAACAGGATTTTTAACGTTTTTAATTATTGGCCCTATTACGTTTACGATAGGAAATTGGATCACAGATGGTCTTGTCGCTATCTTTGACAACTACGCAATACTTGGTGGACTAGTATATGGAGCGCTTTATGCACCACTTGTAATTACTGGGATGCATCACACATTTCTTGCAGTCGATCTGCAGCTTATTGGCAGCACGGATACAACCTTTCTATGGCCAATCCTAGCTTTATCTAATATTGCCCAAGGTGCAGCTGCTTTTGCTGTAATGTTAGTGGCGAAAGATGAAAAACTAAGAGGCCTGGCTGGCACTTCTGGTATCTCTGCATGGCTTGGTATTACAGAGCCTGCTATGTTTGGAGTAAACCTTCGATTCAAGTATCCATTTATAGCAGCAGTAATTGGTTCATCTATTGCTGGTGCATATATTACGATGAATCATGTCTTAGCGACCTCCATAGGCGTTGGAGGAGTTCCTGGTATATTTTCCATCGTACCTAGCGGATGGCTCAGCTTTGCCATAGGAATGGCGATAGTGTTTATCGTACCGTTTACAATTACGTATATAATTGCAAAGCGCAAACTTAACATACATTAAAATTAGATTTTGCTTGTATAACAAAGTGTTAAATGAAAAGAATGAGGTGTTATTATGAACGAAGCTTGGTGGAAGAGAGCAGTTGTTTATCAAATCTATCCAAAGAGCTTCCAGGATACAACAGGAAATGGAATTGGCGATCTTCAAGGAATTATCAAGCGCCTTGATTACTTACAAACACTGGGCATTGATGTGATTTGGTTAACACCAGTTTACCAATCTCCCCAAAAAGATAACGGATATGATATTAGTGACTATTTTTCCATTGACCCCATGTATGGAACAATGGAGGATTTTGAAGAGCTGTTAAATGAAGCACATAAGCGAAATATAAAGCTGATTATGGACTTGGTAATTAATCATACTTCAACAGAACATAATTGGTTTAAACAGGCTGCAAAGTCAAAAGAAAATTCATATCGTGACTTTTATATCTGGAAAGATCCTGTTAATGGTGGTCCGCCAAATAATTGGCAATCCAAATTTGGAGGGCCAGCATGGCAATATGATGAAACGACAAATCAATACTATCTCCATTTATTTGATGTAACACAAGCAGATTTGAACTGGGAGAATAAAGAGCTGCGAGAAAAAATATATAAAATGATTCAATTCTGGGCAGAGAAGGGAATTGATGGTTTCCGTCTTGATGTCATAAATCTTGTTTCCAAAAATCAGGATTTCCCAAACGATGCGGTGGGCGATGGAAGAAAGTTTTACACAGATGGACCTCGTATTCATGAATATTTGCATGAGATGCATCAGGAAGTCCTCGGTCCTTATAATATGATGACAGTTGGGGAAATGTCTTCCACCACACTTGATAATTGTATTTTATATACCAAACCCGAACGTCAAGAATTGGATATGACTTTCCAATTCCATCATTTAAAGGTAGATTATCCTAATGGTGAAAAATGGACAATTGCCCCATTTGATTTTCTGCAATTAAAAGAGATATTGTCAAAGTGGCAGGTAGGTATGTATGAAGGCGGAGGATGGAATGCCTTATTCTGGTGTAATCATGACCAGCCTAGAGCAGTTTCTCGGTTTGGGGATGACCATGAGTACCGGGTAACCTCTGCAAAAATGCTGGCAACTACTTTGCATATGATGCAGGGTACGCCGTATATTTATCAGGGTGAAGAAATAGGGATGACCAATCCAAGTTTTTCATCAATCAGACAGTATAGAGATGTAGAATCTCATAACGCCTATAACCTAATGAAGGAGGAAGGGAAATCAGAGCAGGAAATAATGGCTATATTGCAACGGAAATCACGTGATAACGCACGGACACCTATGCAATGGTCTTCCGCTCCAAACGCTGGTTTCACTTCAGGTGAACCTTGGATACCCATTGCTGATAATCACAAGAAAGTTAATCAGGAAGAGGCATTGGAAGATAAAGACTCTGTATTTTATCATTATCAACGTTTAATTGAACTGAGAAAGAAATATGATATTATTACGTATGGAGACTTCCAAATACTAAAACCGAGTGATCCTGATTTGTTTGCTTATACTAGAAAGTGGAACGGGGAGAGACTGTTAGTAATAAGCAATTTCTATAAAAAAGAAGTAGATTGGGAAATAGAGTTATCTACAGGTGAAAACGTGGAAATTTTACTATCCAATTATGAAGATTCCTTGAAAAACCCCGAGAGAATGAGGTTAAGGCCTTATGAATCCATTGTCTATTATATAAAATAAAGAGGTACAGAAATGCAGAAGAAATATCTAATAATTTATCATGACTTAGTTAAGAAGATTCAAACGAACGTTTGGCCAACTTCTACGATGCTCCCTTCGGAGAATGAATTACGAAGTATGTATAATACGTCTCGAGAAACAATAAGAAAATCATTAAATTTATTGGCCCAGAACGGTTATATTCAAAAAGTGCGTGGGAAAGGGTCCGTTGTAATTGGTATCAATAAACTGGATTTTCCTGTTTCAGGAATTGTTAGTTTCAGGGAACTGGCTAACCAACTGCAGCTTCATGCTAAAACCTATGTAATTGCCTTAAATCATAGTTATCCAGATCTTATGATTCGAGAAAAACTTTCCATAACTTCTAAACAAAAAGTTTGGGAAGTAGTACGAACAAGAGAAATAGCAGATGAAAAAGTTATTTTGGATAAGGATTATTTTAATGATGCATGGGTCCCGACATTAACAAAAGAAATCTGTGAGGATTCGATCTATAACTATTTGGAAAATGATTGTAGCCTCTCTATTAGTTTTGCTCATAAAGAAATTGTGGTGGAGGAACCTACAAAAGAAGATCAAGAATTACTGGATTTGGACGGTTTCTCCAATGTTGTAGTAATTCGCAGCTCTGTTTATCTTGAGGATGCTACTCTTTTTCAATATACCGAATCTCGCCATCGACCCGATAAATTTCGCTTTGTTGATTTTGCAAGAAGAATAAAAGGGGAAAATTGATAACTATAGTCAAAAATCAAGTAAGGATTAGCTGTTATTTTAAGCTAATCCTTTTTTATGAAGCAAAATGATATTGAATTTAATTATGCCAGAATTATTATCCTCTTTTAACTGGGAGGGTACAACAGCGAAATGATCCTCCAGATTTGATTATCTCAGAAAACTCAACCTCAATAACCTGGAAGCCTGCTTGTTTCATTTTTCTGTTTAAACGTTTATTTTCAGGAAGACTAATGATTTTATTTTGTCCAATGGGAAGCACATTAGGGCCCATATTAAATTGTTCTTTAGTCGTAGTCTCAATAAGAGTGAACTTATTCTTTAAGCTATTATATGAATCCTCATCAATGGCTTCTGAATATACAAGGGCATAATCATCATTCAGTATGGTAAATACACAATCCAAATGCAAAATATCATCACGTAGAGAGACAGTGTTTACAACGTAATTAGGTAACTTTTGACTTAATTGATCTATAGCTTTTTCGTTTGTTCTTCCACTTTTACCAACCCAGATTGTATTTTTATCCACGAGTATATCTCCGCCTTCTATGCAGCCTTGATCTATACTCGTATAGGTGATACCTAATTTTTCTAACCGATCTGTAAGTACATTGGTCTCACGTTTTCTTATCTTTTCCTTCATATTAGAAACAACAAAGGTTTCTCCAATAACAAAGCCGATATCCCGAGTGAAAACCTGCTCATTTAAACCTTTTTGAGGTTCAAGCTGGATGACTTCACAACCATTGTCACTGAGGATTTCTACAAACCTGTCATGCTGTTCCATGGCTTTTTTCTTATCTATATTATCTTGTAAATAATGCTCTTGAGTTTTATTTATAGCATGCTTAATTTCCATATACGCTGGAGGTGCAACGATGACACTATATAACCGTTCATACTCTGTATCACAATTTAATTTCTGTGGTGTATTCTTTTTATCAATTAAGTTCTTCATATTCTATCCTCCATCATATATTCTATTTAGCTTTTCCCTTAAATATAAATTACAAACCCCTCCCTTTGTTTATTTACAAACTCTAAAGGGAAACGGAGAGAGAATGACAAGGAGGAACGTGCACAATGGAAAATACAAATACCAATCATTTATTAACAAAAGAGGATTTCAATACAGATAATAGCCTACCTGGTTGGCTACTGGAAGAATATAGGAATTTCGAAGAAGTCGTTACTGATCCTACTTTTCCCTGCTATTTTGGTATGTCTGGACAAAAGCGCGGTGAGCTTAGATATGGCTATATCACACATAATGATTGGTCGGCATTACCAAAAGCACTCCAAGCGTTTAACCGCTTGTTTGATAATCAGAAAAGATTAATTCGCCATGGCTTTTTTCTATTCGTTGAGCCGGAGAAAGAAGAAAAAAGTGTTGAATATTATAGGGACTATTTTTGGAAGGTATTGCAGTATTTGCATAACAATGATGAGCACGATTGGCCGGCAGACTATCCAAAAGATCCAGATCATCCACTTTGGGCATTTAGTTTCGCAGGAGAGCCTTACTTTGCATTTGGTAATGCTCCTGCCTATAAGCAGCGTAAGACGCGTGACCTTGGAAATAGCTTAGTTATTGGATTCCAACCAAGAAGAATCTTTGAAAAGCTGGAGGGTACTTCAAAAGGGGGAGCAATGTCCAGGGAGAAGGTGAGAGAAAGGGTTGAAAAATGGGATGGCTTGCCAAAGCACCCGAACATTAGTCATTATGGGAATCCGGAGCACAGGGAGTGGAAGCAATATTTTATAGGTGATGACATTGAACCTATTAAAGGAAAATGCCCATTTCAGCATAAATAACTTTTTGCTGTCAGCGGTTGAAGTAAATAAAAATATGATGATAATAGAAAGAGAGACTCGAATATTGCAGTCTCTCTTTAAGTTTATCGTAAATTTTTATCTTCTTTCCCAAAGCGTAAAGGCTAACTTCCTGCTACATCTCTTTTCGTAAAGAAGACCCATGACAAAAGAAGAAAAATAACATAATAAATAAGTAACATAGTAATTGAAAAACCGAGCGTCATACCTTCAATCCAAGGCGAATTCTGGTTGGTATATTGACTTAAATCTGTGTTGGCAAAAAGGATGTACTTTGCCCACTCGCGTTCTGCGAAAAACAATACAATTTGATTTCCTGCCATCATCAGGAAGATAGCTGTACCTATTGCTAATGCACTATTTTTAAAAATAGTTGATATCATGAAGCAAATGTAGCATCATAAACAAGTTAATTAGTTTATAACCATAGCCTGAAGCTATTTCTCCTAAAACAGGAACATAGGCAAAACCATTACTCTTTTCTAGTACGATGTGTGGGTTTAATCCGTTAACACCAAAGAAGATGGCTCCAACAACCCATGAGAATAGTAAAACGAATAATAGTGTAATGAAAGCAAAAAGTAAAACTGAGATATATTTTGAAAGTAAAATCTTCGTTCGGGATATAGGGCGAATTAAAAGAAGTTTTATTGTTCCCCAACGGTACTCATTTGCCACAATGCCTGCCGCAACTATAATTGTAAGCAAGCTGACTAATGAAAGTAACAACTGATTCTCCATTACAAATTGCAGCGCTCCATACCCCTCAGGCTGAATGTCATTTTCAAGATAATAGTTGTTTTTGGCAATGAGTGATGTGTTCATACCTTCCATAAACTCTTCTTCTTTCATCTCGCTTTGTAAGTCTTTATTTTCTTGTTGTAACATTTCTCGCCAATTATCTTGGTCGTATTTGTCTCCAGTCTCTTCAAAACTCATCGTTAGTGCAGCCAGGCCGATAATGATGCCCACCAGAATAATATACATGACCCAGGTTGATTTTTGTATATATGTTTTAATTAATTCATTGCTTACCAACTTGAAAAAATTACTCAATGATATTCTCTCCAATCAAATCAAAGAATTTATCTTCCAGCTTTGTTTTAGTTACATTTACCTGATAAATTAAAATATCTTGTTCTACCAATTTTTTTATAATAGAAGGTACATCTTTTCTGTCTGTTTCAAAGGAGAGGATATTACCCTTATGTTCTGGTTTGAATTCGTACTTATTTCTAAGGATGCTTGCTGCTTTTTCAATTGGTTCTGCTTCCAGGTTTACTTCTATTAATTTTACCTGCTCTGTTTCAACAGGTTCATTTACTTCCTGAATTGCTACGAGCTGTCCATTTTTTATAACGCCTATCTTGTCACACATCAGTTCAATTTCTGAAAGCAAATGACTTGAAATAATCACAGCTACATTTTCTTTCTCTGCAAGATTTCTAATGTATTGACGAATTTCCCTAATTCCAGCCGGATCCAGTCCGTTTGTAGGCTCGTCCAAGATGAGTATAGATGGACTATGCAAAAGTGCCTGAGCAATACCTAATCGTTGCCGCATACCTAAAGAGTATTTTTTTACTTTTTCGTTTATCGGTTTCTCCAGCCCAACGAGTTTAATAACTTCCTTAATTCGTTCTTTTGTTATGCCCGGGGTCATCCGAGCATAGTGCATTAGATTTTGCCATCCAGTCATAAAGGGGTACATCTCTGGATTTTCAACAATGGCGCCTACTTCTCTGATCGCCTCTTTAAAATTACTTTTGATACTATTTCCAAGTATATGTATGTCGCCATCGGTTGGTTTCATTAATCCGACCATCATACGTATCGTTGTCGTTTTACCAGCTCCATTAGGTCCAATTAATCCAAATACTTCTCCTTTATGAATGGTAAAAGACAGGTCTTTAATAATATGATTCTTGCCGATCTTTTTTTCCAGATTAATTAATTCCATTGCTGCTTCTGACATATAGTAACCCTCCCATTTTCTGATTATTACCTTGTACGATATCGTCATTTAAAAAGTTTCAAATGAATGGAGTGGAACTTACTATTAAAGCTTCTGCTGCAAATGTTTGGGTACAAACGTATTTTGTTCATTCATAGTTGGAGGAAACTGCGAACTAACTAAGAATATAGAGGCTGCCTAAATCACCGCTACGGGGAAATATTCCGCTTTCCGCGGGCGGCTGATGAGCCTCCTCATGCTATCGCATTCCGGGGTCTCATCGAGGCCTCTCCTCCCGCAGGAGTCTCCATATTTCCCCTTCGCTAAGGTGTATATCTCAAAGCTATTAAAGATAAGAGCTACTTATTCAATACCTCAAATTAATCAATAGCACATACCAATTGATTGGAGCGGAGGAAGCGGCTGAGGCCATGCCGGGCGGCAAAGAAGACACTGTGAGGTTACGAACAGATGTCGCGCTTGTACCCGGAGGTGTGAAAGCGTCCGCCTGAAACGCAAATCAATGGGTGCTTCCTCTGTAAAATGAATTACTTCATTCTCCACAAATTACGTCGCAGTTTATCTATTTTTTGACTCAATAACCACAACATACATTTTAGAAACGAATTAAAAAAGCTTATGAAACATTAATTTATGTTCCATAAGCAATCTTTAAATTGTTATTTAATTAAATCAGGATTTTCTTTCTTCGCCTGTTTTACACGAGGTTTTCTGTAACCACCTGCCATATCAGCTTGCTTAAAATCTTTTGCGTAGTGTACCTCCTGTGCATCGGAGAGTTGTTTATTTTTTGTTGGCTGATATTGAGTATTCTTCATTATAAACTACCCTTTCTTTGTGGATATTATTGTTCTATACATGTCTTTTCCCGTCTAAATTAAATTAAAACATCTGTTATTAAAGTCTTTCGCTTACATGCTATTAAGGGTATAATTTAGATAATTGGGAATAAAATGTCAACTACTTATGAGGTGAGGAAATGAGAGAAGTTGTTATTATAGAGGGCTGTCGTACGGCTGTAGGGAAAAGAAAAGGTTTATTTGCTAACTACCGTTCAGACGAGCTTGCTGCTATCGTTCTAAAAGAACTGGTAAATCGTAGTGGCGTCAGTAAGGAATTTGTGGAAGATGTTATTCTGGGGTGTGTTACTCAAATTAACGAACAGGGAGGCAATGTCGCTCGTACCGCATCCTTAATTGCTGGGTTCCCTGTTCAAGTGCCAGGCGTAACCATTGATCGTCAATGTGGCTCGAGTCAGCAGGCGGTTCACTTTGGAGCCCAAGCCATTGCATCAGGAGATATGGATGTTGTAATCGCTGGTGGCATTGAAAGTATGTCAAGATCTCCTATGTTTTCTAATATGGGAAGCATTAAACCAAGTAAAAAGCTTACGGATAAATATGAAATTGTTAACCAAGGTATTTCAGCGGAAAAAATAGCTGAGCAATGGAATTTATCGAGAAGGGATCTGGATGAATTTGCTTTGCGAAGTCATAAAAATGCTTTACAGGCTATAGAGAGTGGATACTATAATAGAGAAATTGTTCCGGTTGGGATACAAACAGAAGAGGGTGAGTCGATTTTAGAGCAGGATGAGGGGCCAAGAAAGGGAACCACATTAGAAGCCTTGGCTGGTTTAAATCCTGTGTTTAAAGAGGATGGGAAAATTACTGCTGGAAATGCAAGTCAGATGAGTGATGGTGCCAGTGCCGTATTACTAATGTCTAAGGAAAAAGCAGACAAATTAGGCGTAAAGCCAAAAGCTAGAATTATTACACGTACGGTTGTAGGATCTGACCCAACATTAATGCTAACAGGACCCATTGCGGCAACAAAAAAAGCACTGGATAAAGCAGGGCTTGATATACAGGACATCGATCGATATGAAGTAAACGAGGCATTTGCACCAGTCCCACTTGCTTGGCTTAAGGATATGCAGGCAGATATCTCTAAACTTAACGTTAACGGTGGCGCAATTGCACTTGGTCATCCACTTGGCGCAACTGGCACCAAATTACTCGTTTCTCTACTACATGAATTGGAAAGGATAAAAGGAAGGTATGGACTTCTTGCTATATGTGAAGGAATGGGGATGGCAAATGCAACTATTATTGAAAGAATAAAGTAAGCGAAAAAAATTTTGTAGAATATGATATAGCTTAATAAATATATGACCGTACAAGCTGTCTCATAAGGACATTGCCTATATAAACAAATAATAAATTTCCTGTTTTAAAAAGCCTTCCACGGCTTTTTTTTGCGTTGTTTTAATCCTTTTAGGGTACATATAGATAAAATTAAATAAATATAAAGGGAGAAATAAACATGTACCAGAAAAAGTTTTGGATGAAAGTGAGAGGAAGTTATTGGTTTGTTCCATTATTATATGGTATTACCTCTATTCTCCTTGTGATAGGAAGTATGTTTGCTGATAAGTGGATTATAGGCAGCTTCAAAGATAGCCTGCCCTCCATACTGTTAACAAACTCTGGCATAGCAAAGGAATTGTATGGTTCGTTAGTTACTGCCATTTTAACAATGACTACAATAAGTTTTTCTGTAATAATGGTTGTTTTAACTACATACTCCACACAGTTTTCACCTAGAACACTTCAGGATTTTATGCGGAGCAAAATGACACATCACGTGCTTGGCGTTTATTGTTTTGGTTTTATATATGCATTATTAAATTTAGTATTGGCTGGAAAAGAAAATACTTTTTTAGGACCAATTTTTATGGTATTTATTGCGATTACCTCGTTGGCATTCTTTATTTATTTCATTCACCATTCTGCAAGGTGGCTACAGGTGAATAACCTTGTGGGCAAATTAAGAAAAGATGCTACAAGAGTAATTCGTGATACGTTTAAGGAAAGTCACTTCCCGGAAAATGAAAAGTGGGATTCCGAGGAAATTAAAAAAATAAAGCAAACCAATATGGAAACGATATACGCAATGAACCCAGGATATGTTCAACATGTAGAATGGACAGAACTCATAAAATGGGCAATAAAGAAAGATTGTGTCATTGAGGTTCAGGTAAATACGGGTGATTTTCTTCCAGAAGGATATCCTATCATGCATGTGTATCAAGTGGATAAGAAGATTAATAAAAAAGAAATCAATCATTTGCTTGTCGTTGGCCAAGAGAGGACAGATATCCAGGATGCGGAATTTATGTTACAAAAACTCGTGGAAATTTCGCTGAAAGCTATTTCACCAGCAATGAATGATCCCCACACGGCAATTAATTGTATTAATCGTATCGGAACAGCACTAGCGGATATAGGACGACATTATAAAGAAATCAATTATTTTTCTGACCAAGAAGGTCAATTACGTATTATGCGTACCCCAAAAAAATTTGAAGACTATCTATATAAAAGTTTTTACCAAATCATGAATTATGGTAAAGACGATGTGTCTATACTTTATAGTCTGATTGAAGTATTATATAATTTGGCATTAGTAAGTGATTTAAACATAAAACGAAAGATTTGGGATTTTCATTTTTACATTATTGAGGGGATTAACTGGGATTGTTTGCATGAAATGGATCGTAATCACTTAAGTCATATCTATGATAAATTTAAAGCATGTTGTAACATGGAAAAAACTACGTAAAAATTGTGGGGACATAAGAGATGGCTATTAAAAAATCAATATATTTTCCAGTGGTATTACTGCTGATGTTGTTTTTAGCAGGATGCCAAGGAAGTAATCCAGATACTCAGGTTGAAAATCACAAAAAGAAAGATACCTATCTTTCAGAAAAAGATAAGATGAATAAACAAATTACGTTGTCTGCTGTTGGAGATATCTTGATTCATGACCGGGTATATGATGATGCGAGAGTAAAAGATACATTTAATTTTATGCCTATGTTAGATCGTGTGGACAGTTATTTAAAAGCTTCGTCTGTTACATTTGCTAATCAAGAAACAATGGTTGGTGGGGAAGAAATTGGCTTATCGGGTTATCCAAGATTTAATAGTCCATACGAAATTGGTGAGGCATTAAAGAAAGCAGGCGTGGATGTCGTTTCGCTTGCAAATAACCATACCCTTGACCATGGTGAAGAAGCAATCCACAATGCCATTAACTATTGGAAAGAAAAAGATATGATGTATACTGGGGCTTATGAAAGCAAAGCAGACCAAGAAAAACTACGAATCTATGAGACAAATGAGGATATATCCTTAGCTTTTCTGGCATATACCTATGGTACAAACGGGATAACAGAACCGGAAAACAAGGATTATTTAGTCAATCAAATAGACGAGCAACAAATAGCAACAGAAATAGCTGAAGCAGAAAAGCAAGCAGATGTCGTTGTGCTGAGCCTTCATTTTGGAGATGAGTATGAAAGGTTACCTAATGAGAGACAAAAAGATTTAGTTCAATTTGCTACCGATCAAGGGGCAGACATCATTCTAGGCCATCATCCCCATGTTTTACAACCTGTTGAGTGGATGGAGGGGAAAGGTGGAAAAAGGAGTTTTGTTATTTATTCCTTAGGAAACTTTTTATCTGGTCAGGACGAATTTTACCGAAGAATTGGTGGAGTACTAACGTTAACTCTTACAAAGGAAGAGAAGAAGGGTGAAGAGGCTAAAGTGAAAATTAGTAACCCACAATTTCTACCGACATTTGTAACGTTTACGAATGAATCAGACTACAAGGTAGTCCCAATGTATCAGCTTAAGGAAACGGATTTACCTGATGCGAAAAAGCATTATAACGAGATTAAGGATCATATGACACGGTGGATGGAAGAGCTTCAATTTCCGGAACAGTGAGCATACTAGTCAAATCAGGAGGAAATAGAATGGAATGGAAAAATATTTATCGTGGCATGTTAATGGGAGCAAGTGATGTAATTCCAGGAGTTAGTGGAGGAACGATAGCAGTATTGCTTGGAATTTACGACAGGTTGATTGCTTCAGTTAATGGGGTGTTAAGTAAAAACTGGAAAAAACAGTTAGGCTTTTTGGTTCCTTTAGCAATTGGTGTTGGGACAGCAATCTTACTTTTAAGTAAATTAATCGAATGGTTATTTGAACACTTTCCGGGCCCTACACAATTCTTCTTTTTGGGGTTGATTATTGGGGTATTACCTTATTTGTTTCATAAGGCAGATGCAAAGCACTCCTTTAAGATGAATCATGTGATTTTACTTGTAATTGGCGCTGTTATAGTGGGCTCCATGGTGTTTTTAAATGCTGGTGAGGTTGGAGTCATGACAAAACTACAGCCTTCTGATTATATTTTACTTTTCTTTTCCGGATTTGTTGCAAGTAGTGCAATGATTCTTCCCGGGATTAGTGGATCGTTCATGCTTTTAATTCTTGGGGTGTATCCAACAGTGATCGGTGCCATAAGCAATATGCATTTAGATATTATTGCTGTAACAGGTGTAGGGATTTTACTTGGTATTGTTGTAATGAGTAAAATTATAAACTATTTCCTGACTAATTACAGAACAGGAACGTTTGCTTTAATTATCGGTTTAGTTATTGGTTCCATTGTTGTTGTATTTCCTGGATGGCCATCAACGACTAATTTGCTTTTATTAAGTATTGTTGCTTTCGGTGCAGGCCTTTTTGCAGCTACATTCTCGGTAAGGTCGAATATAAGGATGAAGCATAGAAAAAGACAAACCGTGTGAAAATGTTTAAAATAAAAGTAATAGATGAGTAAGGAGTGTAAAGAATGGAGCATATAAAAACAGCAGAAAATTTTAATGAAATTATAAAGAGTGAAGAACCTGTAATTATTAAGTTTTTTGCAGATTGGTGTCCTGACTGCAAACGAATGGACATGTTTATTGGGGAAGTAATGGAAGAGTTTCAAAATTATAAATGGTATCAGATTAACAGTGATGAAGTTGAGGGAATTGCTCAAAAGTATGAGGTAATGGGGATTCCAAGTATTTTAATCTTCCAAAATGGTGAAAAGAAGGCACATCAACATAGTGCCTATACTAAAACACCTGAATCTGTAACAGAATTCTTGCATCAGCAATTAGGTTAATAAACAAAATAGCGGCCCTCCCCCTAGAAGGAGGAGCCGCTATTTTTATGCAAAAAGATAACCTAAGGGTGGACACACTAGTTCTCAAAATGGATAAGCTGCGAAGTAATTTGGTAGGGATACAAATTCCCGTTTTAAAAAAATCCAATATAGCTAATCCCTGAATATTTAGGGCAAACTTCTTTGCTTTCCAGCCATAATTCATTTTCCGGCGGATTATCTCGCTCTGCTGCCGATTAGTTTGTTCTCCGGCGGATTATCTCGCTCTGCTGCCGATTAGTTTGTTCTCCGGCGGATTATCTCGCTCTGCTGCCGATTAAATTGTTCTCCGGCTGATAGTTTCGCTCTGCTGCCGATTAAATTGCTCTCCGGCTGATAATTTCGCTCTGCTGCCGATTAAATTGCTCTCCGGCGGATAACCTCCGCTCCGCTGCTGATTGTCCCAATACTAGTACGCAGTTCTCTCCAACTGTGCAGCCAATAAGTTATATGGAATAATGATTGTTCCAAGGTATTATTCTAGTCTTGTAAAGTGAAGTCAAGTTTATTATTGGAGGTAATCGTTAGTTTGCCATTACGTAAGGGGATATTGTTCCCTTCTACAGATATGTCAGTGATTTTCTCAAACTCCTCCAAATCAATTAAGCCATCTTGTATTTCTTGTATAGTAGTATTGTTAATATATTCACGGTCGTTCGGTATATTTTTCTGCTTTCCCCATTCAATTATAAAGGGAAAGACGCTCTCTGATTCCGGAAACAACATGCGCCACTGCAAATTGGTACCGTCCGGCTTCTCGCGTTCGCCAGCAATAGGACCAGCGAAGGAATAGTCCAACTTAGTTAACCTCTCAATAAGTGGATCCATCTGTTCTGTACGGAGAGCATATTGAATTGGCCCTTCTCTGTTTTCCTCAAAAGCCACAACGAGTTGTTTAATTAAGGGATTGTCTGATTGATCCGCAATCTCCTCATTAAAGATACCCAGCCATTCTATATAGCAATCATTTCGGAAATACGCTAGGTAGTTAAAGGTTCCCCAGTTTTCGTGTCTTCCACCCTTAACGATCTTGCAATTATAAGTTTCCCCAAATAATTGAGCCGATTGAGCAGGATCCTTTGCAGCAATGACGATATGATCAATTCCAAGCATATCCTTCCAACTCCCTTTCATTTTCCTCTATTATAGTAATAAGAAAAAAGAAACGCTAATACCTTTTATATAAAGTTTGATATAGTACAGATAAGAAGACATAAAAAGCAGGTGGATAAAATGGGGAAGCCAAAGATTTTAATTGTGGAAGATGAACGCAAATTAAGCAGAGTTCTTGAGGTGGAGTTATCCTACGAGAATTATAATACAGAAATTGCCGATAGTGGGAAAGATGCACTTCAAAGAATGGAAGAACAAGAATGGGATTTGGTATTACTGGATATTATGCTTCCGGAATTAAGCGGACTTGAGGTTTTAAGAAGGGTTAGAAGAACAGACGACTGTACCCCAATTATTTTACTAACCGCACGTGATGAAGTGCATGACAAAGTAAGTGGATTGGACCTTGGAGCAAACGATTATATTACCAAGCCTTTTCAGATTGAAGAATTACTTGCCCGAATACGTGCAAACCTTCGTAAGCCATCGAATGAAAAAGTAAAAAACCAAAGTTTAGATATAGGAGACTTAAAAATAGATATTGAGGCACATGAAGTAACTAGAGGGGGTAGAAATATTGATCTAACACCAAGAGAGTTTGATCTGCTTGTATGCTTAGTGAAAAATAAAAATATCGTTCTTACTAGAGAGCAGCTGATTGAGCATGTATGGGGATTCGATTATTTTGGTGATACAAACGTAGTTGATGTTTATATTCGGTATTTAAGACAAAAAATAGATAAAGGACATGAGACTACCTACATTCAAACGATACGTGGTGTTGGATATAGTATTAAGGATACGGTAGCATGAAGCTTCGAATAAAGATCCAGTTGTTTTCGAGTATTTTTATGCTTCTTCTGATTCTTCTCGTTAATACATCGATATACTTTTTATTCAATACAATTTCAGCAGAGAAAGAATTAAATCAATTGGTTGAACATACAAATACCATTGCAGAAGCGCTAAATAATAGTAATGGAGAAGTTACCGATGAGTTTTATAGAGCTTTTTTACCTGCTCATGGAATGATTCGTTTAGTTAAGAAGGATGACAAAGTAATCGGCGAGCATACAAAAGATGAGAAGTATGCAAATTTTGAACCAATCTATACGATTAAAGAAAAACATCAAATTGTTTCACAAAAAAATGGTGTAAAAACTGCGATTGTTTCCAAACCTATTATTTGGAAAAATGGAGATATTGTTACCCTTCAAGTTTCTAATCGGTTGGTTTCTCTTCATGAGACCATGCAGGTTTTATTTTTTGTATTAGCCATTGCTTCTTTAATCATTCTTATCCCAACGATTTTTGCTGGAAATGTTCTTGGCAGATTTTTATTAAATCCGATTAAAGATCTTATTGAGACAATGAAGGAAAATATGCGGGAAGAAGAGTGGAAAAAAATTGACACTGAAAATAGAAGTAAAGATGAGCTATATGAGATGGAGCAAACGTTTAATGATATGATCGACCACTTAAAAGAAAACTTTGATAAACAGGAAGTCTTTGTTTCTGATGCCTCACATGAATTAAAAACACCAATTTCTATTGTGAAAAGTTACGCACAGTTGTTGGAGCGGCGGGGCAAGGATAATCCTGACCTATGGAAAGAATCGATTGAAGCAATTGATTCAGAGGTTGATCGTATGCAGCGTCTTGTGGAGCAAATGTTATTATTAGCTAAAAACAAGAGTGAGGTTAACTATGAACAAGTAGAACTGGCTGCTTTAACCTCTTCAGTTATTCAAACCTTCCAAGGAGCATACGACCGTGATATCCAGTTTTCACAGGATGGCGAGGCATTAACAGTGTATGGAAATGTTGATCAACTGAAGCAGGTCATTTATATTTTAATTGATAATGCTATAAAATATAGTGATAGCACGATTCATGTTAAGGTTTGTGAAAAAGATGAAAATATTCTTCTTCAAGTGGAAGACTTTGGCCAGGGTATATCAGAAAAAGATCAAAAAAGGGTGTTTGATCGTTTTTATAGAATTGATAAAGCCAGAAGCAGAGAAACAGGAGGAACAGGACTCGGTTTGCCAATAGCAAAAGCGATAATTACAGCACATAGAGGGAATTTAACTGTAGAAAGTATTCTAGGCAGGAGAACTGTTTTTACAATACAGCTACCAATTAGTTAAAATGAACACTCTCATCAATTTCTAATTTATTTCACATAAGACTTTCATTTCAGTTGGATATAATGATGGTAACAATAAGGAGGAGATTGAAATGAAAAGTAAAATAGCTGTTGTTGCAGGAGCACTTACTGGTGCAACTTTTCTCGGTTTAGGTATTTATCATTCGGATGCCTCACAAACGGAACCGAAAATTTCAACTGATGATATTAAAACAATGGTAGCAGATCAATATCCAGGCACCATTACAGATATAGAGCTAGAAAAAAACTTCGATAAGATTTTTTATGAGGTGGAAGTTGAGAATGAAAACCGGGAATATGACCTGAAGCTGGACGCTAACACAGGTGAAGTGTTGAAAATAAGAGAGAAAGACACATCGGATAAAGAAAGTGTAAGTGAAAAGAAAACAGAAGCTTCTGATGGGGATAAGGAAAAACAAGAAAGCACGAAGGAGCAACAGCATGCTCAAGAAAATAAGCAGGCTCATGATAGTAAAGAGCAGAAAAATGATGATAAGCAGCCTGTAGAAAAAGAAAAAAATAAGCAGTCCAATGGTCTGATCGGAATGAAAAAAGCTGAAAAAATAGCGTTGGATGCATTTGCAGGAACTATTGTTAGCATGGAGCTAGATGAAGATGATGATCGAATGATTTATGAGATTGAAATAGAAAACGGTGAAGATGAAGCCGATGTGGATATTGATGCTTACACAGGTGAAGTTCTTGGCCTATCAATAGATCGTGATAACTAAAAAAGTAAAAAGTTGTTGAGTTAAAATACCCTTTTTTTAATATAAATCCGAACTGATTCAGTTAATAATGAATTTAGTTCGGATTTTTTGCCTTCAAAATACAACCTTTAGTATACATCGGCTGATACTTTCGCTCTACTGCTTTACAGGGTAAAATTTCTATCTCTTCCTCTCCAATAGGACCCAAAATATAGGTTATCATATTACATAACTATTTAGTATTCGAGGTATGAAATAGGCTGTTTAGGTGTTTTCAATTGGGAGCGCTGGGGAATAGTAGGATAGGAGGAATTAAATTGAGGTGACAAGAAAATGATTACATATAACAAAGCTCTATTTTTGTACAATGGTAATGCCGGAAAAAAGGATATAGAGCGAAAACTGTCCTTAACTGTACCTGTATTAAGCCAGGCGATTAAAGAGTTAACTATACTACAGACCGAAACCTTGGAAGAAGCACGGAGGGTGTGTGTAGAATACGCTGAGAAAATTGATCTGTTAATTATTTTAGGTGGAGATGGCACCATCCACACCTGTATTAATAGTATTGCTCCGTTAGATAAAAGACCAATTATCGCGATACTTCCAGGCGGGACCTCAAATGATTTTTGCAGAACATTAGGAATACCTCAAAACTTAAAGGCAGCTGCTAATGCTATAGTTAATGGAAGCGTTATAGATATTGATATTGGAAAATCAAATGATAATTATTTCCTTAATTTTTGGGGAATCGGCCTTGTTGCAGAGACCTCCCAAAATATTGACGAAACGCAAAAGAAGAATCTTGGGGTACTTAGCTATTTTTTAAGCACTGTAAAAACATTCAGTCAAGCTGAGTCATTTTCCTATACAATAACTACGAACGAGGGAGAGTTTAATGGAGAGGCTGTATTAATTTTTGTGTTAAACGGTAACTATATTGGAACACAAGAAATCCCTGTAGGTACTTTATCTCCAATGGATGGAAAGATGAATGTCTTAATTATTGAAAACTCTAATTTTGCATCTTTTCGTGAATTGTTAGCGATGAATAATCCACGTATGGATGCAGAAGACTTTCAAGAGCTTAGCCACTTTGCTGTAAATGAGTTGAAGATAAAAACAAATAAACCGAAAAAAATAGACATGGACGGAGAATTATATACATCTACACCTGCGGATATTACTACACTTGCAGGACATATTAGAATAATTGGCAATTTATAACCTTATAAGATAAAGCTACTCTCCTCCATGGCTGTGAAAGGTATTTTACAGGTGTGTAAGATACACAGAAGGAACAACAGAATAAACTTACTACATGGAGCACATGTACTTACATGTGCTAATTAATCGAACATATGTTACCATGAAGGGGAGAAATATTCTTTGAAAACTAGCTAGTATTGTTATGAAAGTGAAACTAAAATGAGCGCCTTATGTGCAGCTAATATAGCACACTACATAAAAGCATCCAATCTTCAATGTGGAACTGCTCCATATAACTTTGGAATAAGTGGTTGCTTTTGTTGTGGAAGGGAAAAGCCTCCTAGAGAAAGAAGTGAACAGTAATTTCTTCCAAGCCTCTATTCCAATCTTCCTTTGTGGGTGCTATAGTTAAGTAAAAGGTGATAACAATTCTAAGGATTTTATGAACGGAAAGAAGGTTATAACGTTGAAGCCAGAGAGCACGTTGGAAGAAAAAAAGGAGGATCTTTCCTTAAGGTTATTTGTAGTTCTATCTAAAGCCTATCAGGCAATTATGGAACAAGTAGAGCAGGACATCCAATCCAAAGGACTAAATCTTACTGATTTTGCTGTATTGGAATTACTATACCATCGGGGAGAACAACCATTGCAAAAAATAGGACAGAAAATCCTGTTAACAAGTGGAAGCATTACCTACGTGATAAATAAATTAGAGAGAAAGGAATATTTATATAGACAGCCTTGTCCAAACGATCGGCGTGTAACTTATGCGGTTATTGCGGAGAAGGGGAAAAACTTACTTGATCGGATTTTTCCTGAGCATTGGGGTAGAATTGATGAATTGATGAGTGTTTTAAATGAAGAAGAAAAAGCAACTGCAATTGATCTTTTGAAAAGGCTTGGTACATCCATACGCAAATTATAATCTTGATGTGATGTATATCACAGCGGAGGGTCATAATGTAGGTTAAAATAATAGTGGGATATGGGATGTCTCAGCTCTATTATAATATATCGCAAGCTAGTCGGTATGCTTGCGGACCATGGGAAGCAGGATGTTTATCTTAAGGATAAATGTTTTGCTTCTATTTTTTTAGGAAATAGAATGAAGGAGTGGTTACTTTTAAGGAGGTATTAAAAGTGAGAGTATTAGTAATTGGAGCAAATGGAGCTGTAGGGAAACACGTCGTTGACAGATTGAAGGAGTCAGACCATCAGCCTGTGGCAATGGTTAGAGATACCGATCAGATTCCGTATTTTGAAGAGAAAAATGTAGAAACAGTTTTGGCGGATTTGGAAAAGGATTTTGAGAAAGCCTTTTATAATACAGAAGCTGTAATTTTTGCTGCTGGTTCCGGCCCTAAAACAGGAGCAGATAAAACAATTATTATTGATCAAGAAGGCGCTATTGAAGCAGCAGATCTTGCTAAAAAGCATGGAGTAAACAGATTTGTTATGCTAAGTTCTATGGGAGCAGATCAACCTAAGCAGGCTGAGCAAATTAAGCACTATCTTTATGCAAAGCATCGTGCAGATGAACATTTAAAAACCTCAGGATTAAATTATACTATCCTGCGCCCAGGTCGACTTACGGATGAACCTGCATCAGGGAAGGTAAATGTTCATGAAGGCTCTCCTGAAAGAGGGAGCGTGCCGAGAGCTGATGTTGCATCCGTTCTTGTTTATCTTTTATCAGCTCCACGAGCAGAAAATAAAATTTTTAATTTAATTGAAGGATCTACTCCTCTATCTGATGTACTTGCATATTAAAAAAATGAAAACTCCAGTATATCTCTAATGAGAACTGGAGTTTTTGCTTGTAATATAATTGTAATATATTTAACACAAAAAGTTTAGAAAGAATAAAAAGGGGGTAGTTAAAAATTAGACAATCAGTAACTAGTGGGAGGTGGCGACAATGACAGAGAAAAGTGTGCTTATTTATATTAGTGAAGAAAATGAAGATTGTAATAAATTAATGAAACAACTTGATGAATGGAATGTACCATACGAAGTAAGAAACGTAACTGAGAATGGTAATTATAAGAAGGAACTTCAGGAAAAAGGGGTATATGGGACACCTGCTACGTATATCGGTAAGGAGCCATATGCAATATTAGGCTTTCAAAAGGAGAAAATCAGAAGTTCATTAGGTCTTGCGGATGCTGACTTGAATCATAGTAAGACGTATTCAAGTCAATAATTGAAATTGCAAAAAATAGAATCACAGTAGCTGTTTACTACGCATATCTTGGTAGTAGAAGGATTAGTAAAGGGGTGTGTTTGTATGAATTATCAGATGAACTTTAATCCATATCATCGGGTTGAATCACCATATGACTACCCGTTCCCGCCATACACTGACACGCAAAACTCTCAATTTTATCCCCAGTCGCCATATTATGGTCAGGAATTTCCGCAGTCACCCTTTGACATGTATGCAAAGCCTCAGCAACCACCAAATTGGCCATCACCTATGACAACAGCTCCACCTAATATAAACAATGCATCAGGTATGTCGGGATATACACCCAATATGAACAGTGCATCAGGTATGCCAGGAGGTCCACCCAATATGAACAATGCACCAGGTATGCAGCAGGGAAATGGTTTACTGAATTATTTTCAGGATAATGAGGGGCAAATGGACCTTGATAAAATGCTCTCGACCGTAGGACAATTGGCAAATACTTATCATCAAGTTTCCCCTATAGTGAAACAATTCGGCACTTTTATTAAGAATTTCAGGTAAAATTTACATGTGACCTATTTAGCTTTAGGAAAGTGATGGAAATAGTAATATAGCTCATAGGAATGTTAGTTCAAGGGAATAAGATAAGGTATAAAGGTTATGAGGAGAATTCGTATGATTGGATGTCTCATTATTCATGGATTTACAGGTGGACCATATGAAGTTGAACCTTTAGCAAGTTATCTAACAAAAAATACAAATTGGCATGTAGAAGTTCCGACACTGCCAGGACATGGGAAGAAACTGAATTTAACAGATGCCTCCCATAAGAAATGGATTAAAGCGGCAGAGGCTTCATTTGTCCAATTACAAGCAAAGTACAATGAAATTTATATTATTGGTTTTTCCATGGGGGGAATGATAGCTGCTTATCTCGCGGCTAAGTATAAAGTGGAAAAGCTGGTTCTACTTGCTACATCAGGAAAATATTTGTCGTTCAAACAAATCACATTGGATTTAACGGATGTAATTGCAGATGGATTTAAAGGAGAATTAAATAACAACAAGCTGTATCAGCATTATAAGAAAAAAATTGGGGCTGTCCCCTTAAAAGCAAACATTGAATTCTTAAAGCTCGTCAGATTTACCAGACGCTTTTTAAAGAAAGTAGAGACACCTGTTTTGATTGCCCAGGGCCAGCAGGATGGAATGGTTCCATATAAGACTGCATATTATTTGGATAAGAAAATCACTTCATCACGAAAAGAGGTAGTATTTTTTGAACGATCCCGCCATTTAATTTGTCTTGGGGAAGATAAAGATACATTAAATCAGATGGTGCATCAATTTTTAATAAAGAGTGTAAATACAAAACAGGGTCTGCCACAGTAAGGCAGACCTTGTTTAGTCTTTAAAAAAGGAAATAACTAATGCTCCTTCACCACCGTAAGTAGATATTAATGGTCCGCATTCGGTTAAATAAGCATCTTTAAAGGGATATTTCTTTCGGATTTCTTCGAGCACAGTTTTTGCCCGATCCTCTGCATTACAATGCGTCATAGAAATAATCTTGTCTTCAACATTTTTAGTATATTCACCAATTTGATCAATAAATCTTCTTATTGACTTTTTATCACCACGTACTTTCTCCGTGACCTCAATGTCTCCAACTTCTTCATTTGCCTTCATAAGTAATTTAATATTTAAGGTCTTGGCAATTGTTCCTTTGACTTTATCCAGTCTACCACCCATAACAAGGTTCTCAAGTGTTTTCAATACGAATAAAGTGGTAGTCTGTTCTGAGCGAATTTTCATGTGCTCTACAAGCTGTTCAAATGAATAATTTTCATTAATTTTGGCATGAGCTTCACCAAGTAGAAGAGCAATTCCACAAGAAGCTGTTTTTGTATTTATTACTTCAATCTTCCGTTCGGGTTCTTCTTCAAGTAACATGTCTTTACCCGTAACTGCATTTTCGAAAGTGCTACTTAATCCCTTTGTGAGGCTTAACATCAGAATTGGAACTGTAGGATCCACCTTCTTATATGCATGATAAAAATCATGTGGGCTTGGTGCAGCTGAGCGTGGAAGTTCGTTTAGTTCCGCTACTTTTTGATAAAATGCTGGAGTATCCATATCTACTCCGCTTTTGTATTGTCCATCACTGAAATGCAAATAAAGTGGGACTACTTTTATATCAAAATCATTACTCAGTTTTTCAGGTATATCTGCACCGCTGTCTGTCATTAATTGCACGTCCATGCCATCACCATTTCCTTTTATGATTTATTTTTAGTATACCAACAATTCTAAGAATTGCCCATTGTTTCTATTGATTTTGCTCCTTCTGGGATATTGTAACTTTCGGTTTTCGGGAAGTGCTAAGTATAAATAAGAACAAGCCGAAAATAACAATGGATCCACCAAGGAATTGAGCCCATGTTATAACCTCTCCAAGAATGAAAAAGGCTAAAATAGAAGCTCCTACAGGTTCAAACACAATCCCCATAGATATCGTCGAAGTGCTTAACCACTTTAATGCCCAATTAAATAAGGTATGCCCAAGAAATGTAGGGAAAATGGCTAAGACAATAAAAATCCACCAATGATCAACAGGATAACCAGTAAATGAATTTTGCAATAGGATATTATAAATTATCAGGGTCAGAGAACTAACTCCATACACAACAAAAGTATATGTCATTAATGAGACGTTCCTTCTGACTCTTTGCCCTAGTAAAAAGTATGCTGTAACTGTAATAGCACCCAATAATGCAAGAATGTCACCGAATAAAGCCAGACCACTAATTTTAAAATCTCCCCAGCTTATGATGACGCTCCCAAGTAAGGCGATAACCATACTAATAACAGCCCCTGGAGAAAAACGTTCTTTAAAAAAGAAATAAGTCCCTAAAAATGCAAAAATGGGCTGTAGAGTGACAAGGACCACTGAACTGGCAACAGAGGTATAGTTTAATGATTCAAACCACAAAATAAAATGAAACGCCAAAAAAACCCCTGCAAAAATGGATGATATCCAATCTTTTTTAGAAATTAGCCTGAATTCACTTTTGTATTTAATTAATATAATTGGAGCCATTAGTAACACGGCAAACAATAATCGGTAATTAGCTATAATAGCAGCAGGTGCTTGGTCAGCCAATTTTACCAAAACGGCAGACGTGGAGACAGAAATTACTCCAATGACAACCGCAGCGTATGGGTTAAATGGAGGGCGACGCATAATAAACCTCCTCATAAAAAATTCTTGTAATCTTATCTATTCTATCACGGTAAAAGTAAAAAATCATTTTTGTAATTAGTATCCTACTAAAATGTATGATATGATGTAACATGCATGAGTTTTTGATGGAGCCTCTTACCACTAATTGGTGAAGCCTTTTTTGTACTTTAGGGAAGTATAAAAATAAGTATACTTTAAACGAGAATATAGGTATATTGAGATCTAAATTACTTTATATATGTCCATTCCCTTTGTTTTATTTAAAGGGAAAGTGGGAAACGATATTTAAAGACTAAAGTATGGGAAGCCAAAGGTACTTTGTTTGTTAGACAGGTACTTTAGCTGAACGATTTGGCCTTTTCTGCACAGAATCGAAAGAGCCGAAATTTATATTTTCCTATCATATGAGAAAATTCCAAGGCCTCTAAATAAACAAATATATTTAAAAAGGAGTAGAGGAATAGGTGACAGCATTTAAAGAACTAGGGGTATCAGCCCCAATCATGAAAGCACTAGAAAAAATGGGATTTGAGGAAGCAACTCCGATCCAATCAGAGACAATTCCACTAGCAATGCAAGGGAATGATGTGATTGGACAAGCGCAGACTGGAACAGGGAAAACAGCTGCATTCGGTATCCCAATGATTGAAAAAATTGATCCAAAGCAAAGAAAGATTCAAGGTTTGGTTGTAGCGCCGACTCGTGAATTAGCAATTCAGGTTGCAGAAGAAGTAAACCGTCTTGCTAAGTTTAAAGGGATCAGAGCATTGGCAGTCTACGGCGGTCAGCATATGGACCGACAAATTCGCGCATTAAAAGATGGTCCGCAAATAGTTGTAGCGACTCCTGGTCGACTACTTGACCATATGCGCAGAAGAACTATAAAAATTGATATGGTACAAACAGCTATATTGGATGAAGCAGATGAAATGCTTAATATGGGATTCATTGATGATATCCGTGACATTTTAAAAGGAATTCCGGAAGAAAGACAAACATTGCTATTCTCAGCAACAATGCCAAAAGAAATTCGCGATATTGCTACTAACTTGATGAAGGATCCGAAAGAGATTAAAGTTAAAGCGAAAGAAATGACTGTAGAAAATATTGATCAATATTTTGTAGAGATTCCTGAAAAATTTAAGTTCGATACACTAAACAATCATTTGGATATAAATTCACCAGAACTTGCTATTGTTTTTAGTAGAACAAAGAAGCGCGTAGATGAAATTACAGAAGGACTACAGGCAAGAGGATATCGCGCAGAAGGAATCCATGGTGATTTAACACAAGGTAAGCGCATGTCTGTACTAAATAAATTTAAAGGTGGACGTGTCGATGTACTTGTAGCAACTGATGTGGCAGCTCGTGGTTTGGATATCTCAGGCGTTACTCACGTATATAATTTTGATATCCCTCAAGACCCTGAGAGCTACGTACACCGTATTGGTCGAACAGGTAGAGCAGGGAAGACAGGTGAAGCTATTTCATTTATTACACCTAGAGAAATGGCACATCTTCACTTAATTGAAAAGACGACTAAAAGCAAAATGAAGCGTCTCATGCCTCCTACCAATAAGGATGCTCAACAAGGTCAACAGCAAGTAACTGTAGACAAGATTTTGTCAACTATTGAAAAGCAGGATTTAAAAGCCTATCATGAAACTGCGACTGAACTATTGGAGGATAATGATTCTGTTACGGTTATAGCTGCTGCGCTAAAACTACTTACAAAGGAACGCAGGGATACACCTGTTAAAATTTCCTCTGTAGCACCAATTAGCGTGAAAAAAGCACAAAACTCAAGAGACAATCGTCGCTCAAATAATAAACGTTTCCAAGGAAAACGCGGGCAAGGTGGACGTAACCAAGGCGGACGTCACCAAGGTGGAAGAAACCGCAAAGGAAATTTTCAAAAGCGCAGAAACAATGATTAATTAAAAAGCTCCCCGTGTGGGAGCTTTTTTTCGTGAAGAGAAAAACTTGAACAACTGAGTTTCCTTTAAGTAATCCATTTTTAACCACGCAGGAAATTGTATGGAATTGCGATTAGTAGGTG
>NZ_BAZS01000030.1 GCF_001310895.1 Virgibacillus halodenitrificans JCM 12304
GTGGAGGGCGGCAATCTAAGAACGCCACGTCCTGGGACTGGGGCTGCGCTAACTCGCCCCATCAAAGACCGTCTGCGCTAACTCGTCCCATCGAAAACATTTGTGGCAACGATTGCATGACCAACGTCCTTGAAAAAGAAACCCGCTTTTTCTGCGTGCGATGTTTCTCTTAGAAGCTTTCCTTGTCCTGTTGGCCCGCGACTCCTGCCGGAATAGCATGAAGCCACTGAAAAACTACGGTAAATTCTTGAGAAGGCTAGTTCCAAAAAAATACATCACCACTTTTTAGTCTATGAGTGGATTAAACTGGTATTGACTCTCCATTTAGGTAATTTAAACAACGAAATTTTTGGATAGCGTTTTTTGAAAATCCTCTATTTTAGTAGAGAATGACTTTTTCAGTGGCCTCGAATAGCATGAGGCGAAGAACCTGAACGGAGCATAGCGGAGGAAGCGGCTGAGGCCATGCCGGTGGAAAGCGCCCGCCTGAAACGGAAATCAATGGGGCACTTCTTCTCAAATATTTCACTGAGCTTTTCATCAATAAAGTTACGTCGCAGTATACTCCTACTATGAATGAACAAAATACTACGCTTGTATTTCAATGTCTGTAGTAAAACCTCTTAATTTGAAAAATATATCTCATATATGAATATGTCCTACAAATCCTCGCCTACAGGAAGGTATTTTGACCACTGATTTCTTCAGAAATATATTCGAATTGTTACCAAAATTGCTTGACACTTCTCTTAAATCAATGTATTTTAAATTAAGTCATAGTAAATTTATCGGAATTATATATTTTAGGTCATTTCTATAAACTTATGCATATAATAAATTTACTAAATGACTAACAGGGAGGGGAAGAAGAAATGGATTTACTTTATATATTTCTAAATATTGCCGTATTGTTAGCGGTAATTGGTTTGTTAATTTGGATGCAAAAGAAGCACTATTCTTTTTCTAGAAGAGTGTTTACAGGTTTAGGTCTGGGAATTTTATTGGGGACGGTTTTACAATTAATCTATGGCACAGGGTCTGATGTGCTGACTGCAACAACAGACTGGTACAGCATTGTTGGTAGCGGGTATGTACGTTTACTTATGATGATTGTTATACCATTAGTACTTGTATCCATTATTCAGTCAATCATTAATTTGGAAAACTCAGCTGAGTTAGGAAAGATGTCAGCGTGGATTATCGGGATATTAATAACCACTACGATGGTTGCTGCTTTTGTAGGAATAGGGACTGCTACATTATTTGATTTAAGTGCAGAGCAAATTGAAGCAGGTCAAGCAGAGAGTGAACGGGGGACAATGCTGGAAACAACATTAGGAGAGGTGCAAGACCAATCCACCCCGGATAAGATCCTTAATTTCATCCCATCAAATATTTTTATGGATATGACAGGACAACGCTCCACTTCTGTAATAGCTGTTGTTATTTTCTCTATCATCGTAGGGATAGCAGTACTTGGCGTACGACGTAAAAAACCAGAGCAGGCAGAAATGTTTACGAAGATTATAAACTCCCTGTACGCTGTGGTAATGCGAATCGTGACATTGGTCTTACGTTTAACTCCATTTGGTATTTTAGCTTTAATGGCTAATACAGTAGCAAATACAGATTTTGCTGGAATTGTAGAGCTTGGTAAATTTGTAATTGCTTCTTATGTAGCATTATTTGTTATGTTTATCATTCACTTAGTATTAGTCGGAGTGTTTGGTTTAAACCCATTAACATATCTGAAAAAGGTAATACCTGTACTTGGCTTTGCGTTTACTTCCAGATCCAGTGCGGGGACCATTCCGTTGAACATTCAAGCACAGAAAAATTCTTTAGGTGTAGATCAAGGAATCGCAAACATGTCAGCATCCTTTGGAGCAACAATGGGGCAGAATGGATGTGCGGGTATTTATCCTGCTATGCTTGCAGTCATGATTGCGCCAACAGTTGGTATTGATCCACTATCACCAGGCTTCATTCTGCAGTTGGTATTAATTATCGGTGTTAGCTCATTCGGTATTGCTGGTGTAGGAGGCGGAGCGACATTTGCTGCGTTAATTGTCCTCTCGTCTATGAATATGCCTGTAGCTCTTGCTGGTCTTCTTATATCCATTGAAGCTTTAATTGATATGGGACGTACAGCATTGAATGTTAATGGTGCCATGGTTTCAGGAACAATAAGCTCTCGTATCTTGAAAAAATTGAATCTAAAAACGTTTAATGACAAAACAGCAATTGAAGAAAGCACTTCTTTATAAATAGAAAATCCGTTTTCCTTATTGGGAAACGGATTTTTTAGTAAATATAAATCTCCAATTTGTTATTGATTTAACCTCGTATAAGTGATAATACTTTATCCATTTCTTGATTCTCGCCAGCCTTAAAGTAATCGTTGAAGGGGCAACCAAGAGTTTGTACTCGTTCTACCATATTTTTTACTGTGAAACACGTCGGTTCTAATCCTTCTTTAACTTCTTCCCAAAATAAAGGAGTTGAAACTGTAGCTTCTTCCGTCCTTCTTGGTGAATATGGTGTAATAATAGTCTTGTCCTTACCATGCTGTACATAATCAATATAGAGCCTTTCATTCCGCTTTTTCTTCATTCGTTCCGTTGTAAATAAGTTAGGATAAGCTGTCTCCACTGTCCAGGCAATGGATTGAGTGATTAATGCCGTATCCTCATAGGATAGCTTATTAGACGGAAGTGGAATGTGTATTTGCAGACCTTTATTTCCGGAGGTTTTTACAAAGGAAGTGAGCTCTAATTCATCAAGCATTGGCTTAATAATATTTGCTGCTTTAATAGCTAAACTAAATCTTTTTCGATCTGGTGGATCTAAATCAAATACAATCTCATGTGGATGTGTTTGTGTAATATATTGAAATGGAACATGATATTCCACAGCTCCATGATTTGCAAACCAAATAAGTGAATCAAGCGAGTCACAAACAATGAGCTTTTTATTTTCATAAGGGATGGAGTTAATAAAATCCGGTGCGTAGTCAGGTAGATGTTTTTGAAAAAAATGCTCATTGCTAACTCCGTCCGGTGCGCGAATAATTGTAAGAGCTTTACTTTTTATAAACGGAAGCATATAGGGGGCTATTTCCCTTATGTATACAAGTAAATCCCCTTTTGTATAACCGGTACTCGGCCAAAAAATCTTTTCTGTATTCGTAAGCTCCACCTTTTGTGGAAGCATAGCCATATCCAGCTCAAGCTTCTGCTGGGTGCACTCAGTCGCTGATATATTTGGCAACAGTGTGGAAAACTCAGGTTCTCTTAACTCATTTTTATATAAGTCAAGTGTATGAAGAGAGGCACATATTGCTGGAGGAAGTTCATAGCCCTCTCCATGCTCCACACCATTTTTAATGAAGAATTGGGCAATGGAGGAGAACGTGTCTTTATCCAATCCATGCTTACATTTCCCAATAGTGCTTATATTTTCTCCATTAAATACTCCTACAGTAAAGTAATTATTTTTCTTGTCATAGGTCGTAAGAAAACCATGGAAGGTTCGCCAATTTTTTATTTTTAACCAATCATGATGCCCTTTGCCCAGTTGGTAAATACTTCGCTTTCTCTTTGCAATCATTCCTTCTCCCTTATAATTAAAAATTATTTCCCATAATTTATCCGGGTTTTCAAATGCTTTTACAATACGTAGCTGAGGTACCTTAATAGTTGCTAAAAGAGATTCTAGAGCAATTTTCCGTTCAATATAAGGGACTTTTTCCATGTTTTCCTTGCCTTGTTGCCAAAGGTCAAATGCTAAAAAAGATGCAGGTCTGGTCTCAGCTGCTTTGAGGATAGCTGCTTTATTTTTCAGGCGACCTCGTTTCTGTAGAGCGGAGAAATTCCCTTGATAGTCATTGTTTAGAATGACGAGTTCTCCATCTAAGGTTATCGGCAGGACTTCTGTCATTTCTGATTCTACTGCATATAGTGCTTCGACAATTTCTGGAAATCCCTTTGTAAGGTCTTTATTATTTTTACTTACCAGTTTAATTTCTCCTTGATTCCAGTATATAACACAACGAAAGCCATCGTACTTTATTTCATATAACCAATTCTCTCCCTGAGGAATGTCATTACTGCTAATAGCTTCATCACTGGCATGTCTTTCCGCCTTTCTTCTTTACTAGTACTAGTAAAACGCTTGCGCTTTTATTCATAACTTGGCTTATTTTTAGAAAAATACTCGCTGAGAGGATAAAAAGATATACAACCGACAAACTATGTAGAAAAGGGAGGTACGTATTTATGCACACAATGTGGAAGGGCACCATAAGTTTCGGATTGGTGAACATACCAGTAAAAATGCATGCAGCAACAGAGAATAAGGATGTGAAGCTTCGTCAGCTTCATAAGGAGTGCCAATCACCTGTGAAATATGAGAAGGTTTGTCCGGTTTGTGATCGAAAGGTAGAGAATGAGGAAATTGTGAAGGCATATGAATACGCTAAAAATAAGTTTGTGATTTTAGATGATGAAGAACTGGAAGCATTGCAAAAGGAACAGGCCGATAAAGCAGTTGAAATTGTAGATTTTGTAAAGCTGGAAGAAATTGATCCGATCTATTTCGAAAAAAGCTATTACTTATCACCAAATGAAGGTGGCGGGAAGGCATACGGTTTATTACGAAGTGCTTTGAAAGACACCGGGAAAATTGGCGTAGCGAAAATGATTATCCGTTCAAAAGAGCAGCTTGCTGTGATCCGTGTATACGAAAATACACTTATTGTAGAGACGATTCACTATCCTGATGAAGTCCGGAGTGTACAAGATGTGCCAAACGTGCCTGAAGAAGTAGCTGTCGCGAAAAAAGAACTCGACACTGCGAAAATGTTAATTGATCAGTTAACAGCTGAGTTTGATCCTGAAAAATATAAAGATGAATATCGCACCGCATTGCTTGATTTAATTGAAGATAAGAAAAATAATGAGCAAACAACTACGGTTAAGGATGTAAGTACAAGACCGGCTACAGCCACAGGTGCTGATAATTTAATGGATGCACTGCAAGCCTCTTTAGAGCGAGCTAAAAAAGAAAAACCGAAGCCAAAACAACCAAAACGTAAAACAAAAACAACGACACAGAAAAAGAAAACAGCAACGTAAAAGTCTCTATTTTTTGAGGCTTTTTCTTTTTGTATATAAAGGTAAACGGCAGTAGAGCGTATAAGTTCGCCGTAGAATAAGATTAGCGCCTTGCACCTTTGAAATATAGCTATTACCTCGAAATATAAAAACCTTATTTCTGCCACACATATTACAAATATTCAAGTTATTTTCATTCTGCTAACAAATGGTTAACAACTACTTTAAATAGGATTGAAACTCCGTTTAAACGTGTAAAATAGGGTATAGAATACGTAAATAAAAGTTTAAGGATGAGTGTAATGGAAAGAAACGCCTTCTTTGATAATGCGAAGTTCATTTTAATATTCCTTGTGGTGTTCGGTCATATGATTCAACCATTTACAGATGGTTCTACAACTATAAACACGCTGTATATGTGGATTTACACCTTTCATATGCCTGCATTTATTTTGTTGGCGGGTTTTTTTGCCAAAGGTTCAGGGAACATTTCTTATATACTGAATTTAATAAAAAAACTACTTGTACCCTATTTGATTTTCCAATTAATCTATACAGGCTATTACTTTATGATCGGGAAATCCGGTTGGCAAAATGATTTATTTCACCCGCAATGGGCTCTATGGTTTTTGTTTAGTTTATTCTGTTGGCATCTTTTGCTGTATTGGTTCAAAAAAATACCAGCAGTATTAAGTATTACACTTGCTGTTCAAATCGGCTTGATCGTTGGTTACTTTGGAGAAATTGGACACACATTTAGTTTATCTCGTACATTTGTGTTTTTCCCATTTTTCCTAGCTGGTTACTGGCTAACAGAGAAGCAAGTAATGTTAGTTAAACGAAAAGTATTTAAAGTGATATCTGTTGGTGTAATGGCCGCAATTGCATTTGCTATCTACTACATGCCTGATTTCAATTCAGGTTGGTTACTTGCATCCAAATCTTATGGAGATTTAGGAATGAGTGAGTACGGTGGTTTAGCTCGACTAGCGGTTTATATTACAGCAGCAATTATGGTAGCGAGTGTGTTGGCATGGATACCAAAAAGTAAGCAGACTTTTACTAAACTTGGAACAAGGACATTATATGTGTACCTTCTGCATGGGTTTTTTATTCAGTATTTCCGTCAAATAGATGTATTTAAAATTAATAATCTTGTTGACTTTGTAGGATTGGCAGCTATTTCTATGGGGATTGTTCTCCTCCTATCCAGTAAGCCTGTGCTGGGAATTTGGCAGCCTATAATTGAAGGAAAAGCATCCATTATGAAGAAAGCCTATCACGAGAAAATAAGTAAAAAGCAGCCTGGAACAGAATCATAATTCTAACTGTCTTAAAGAGAGGAAGTGTTAGGTATGAAGGTTTGTGTATTTGGGGCAAATGGTTATGTTGGGTCATCCGTTTATAAAGTACTAAAGGATATTTCTGGCATAGAAGTTAGTGGGACGTTTTTAGAAGATCCGTCCATGTTTGACGATCTAGTAAAGTTAGATGTAAATGAACCGGAATCGTTTTCTGAATACTTTAAGGAAGAACAGCCAGATGTAGTCGTTTGGTCAGTGATGGCTGGACCAAACGAACATGAATTAACAGATCAAGGCTTAATACACTTAATCACACATCTTACTCCAGAGACGAAGCTAATCTATCTCTCGTCTGATTTTGTTTATAGTGCAGGAAATGGACCGTATAAGGAAGAAGATCCATTATCAACACTGCCTGAGGATCATACGTTTAGTAATTATACAAATGCTAAGGTAAAGGCCGAACGGCTCATTGATAAGGAGTTAACAAATTACGCTATTTTGCGAGCTGGTCCGATATATGGAGAAAACGAGATCGGGAAGTTGGATGAACGTACAGATAAATTAGCTTATCATTTGCGTGCAGATAAGCCGATTGCATTTCGTGATGATCTCATTCGTTCCTTTGTGCATGTAGCGGATTTGGCAGCCGTCATTGTAGAGTTCGTCCAAAATGATCTCATCGGTGTTTATAATACTGGTCCTGAAAAGACACAAAGCTTTTATGAATTTATGAGAGAAGAAGCAGAGAAATTGGGCTATGATGCAGATTTAGTAGAAAAAGGTTCTGAAGAAGAACGAGTAGACGAAGAAATTCCGAAGAATACTTCTCTGAACACGGAAAAAATTAAAGAAAAATTGAAACTAAATTTCAGATAAAACGTATAGCATATCACCCCTTTTTTTATAAAAGAAAAAGACGGTCATCTATGAGGTGACCGTCTTTTTCGTATTTGCTTATAAACCTGTATGAATTAAAAAATCAGATGGGCAATCAGTGTAATAATAGGCAATGTAATTAATGTTCGAAGTAAGAAAATAATTGCCAGGTCCTTAAATGATACAGGTACCTTGGAGCCGAGTAATAAGCCACCAACCTCAGACATATAAATTAACTGTGTAACAGACAAGCCTGCGATAATAAATCTCGTAATCTCTGCATCAATGGATGAAGCAAAAATGGCAGGTAAAAACATATCTGCAAAACCAATTAAAACCGTCTCGGATGCCTGAGCAGCATATGGTACTTGCATTAGTTCAAGTAAAGGGATAAACGGCATGCCAAGCCACTGGAATACTGGAGTGTATTCGGCAATAATCAAAGCAACTAAACCGAAAGCCATAACTACTGGGGCGACACCCATCCACATATCGAGGATATTTTGTCCGCCTTCTTTGAAAAATTGATATACACTCGTTTCCTTTTTTCCCCGGTCCAATGCTTTTTTATAACCAAATGTAAAAGAGTTGTAGCCTTTAGGAATGTCCTCATTAATTCCTTCTGCATCATCTTTTACAAAGGAATCGGCTTTTCTTGAAAGTGGCGGTATTCTTGGCATAATTAAAGCAGCGATAAATCCAGCTATTAGTACAGTTGCATAAAAAGGAACAAACATATGCTCTAAGCCTACTTCAGAAATTACTACTAGTGTGAACGTAATGGAAACAATAGAAAAGGTTGTCCCAATTACGGCTGCTTCACGCTTTGTATAGTAACCATCTTCGTATTGCCGACTAGTTAAAAGCACTCCAATAGTACCGTCACCAATCCAAGAAGCTAATGAATCAATAGATGCTCTACCTGGTAAGCGAAATAGCGGGCGCATAATTTTTGTCATTAATGTACCGAATAATTCTAGTAAACCAAAATTCATAAGTAATGGTAGAAATAATCCGGCGAATAAAAAGACAGCGAATAGAACATGAAGCAGATCATCCAATAATACCTCACCTGTATTGGGACCATATATTGCTTCCGTACCTAAATCAAAATAAACCATAACTGCAAATACTGCGGCGACAGCCCTTGTAATTGTCCAGAATATACTTACATGAAATAAGTTTTGAAAAAACGGTGTATTTTTAAAAATAGAACTAAGCCTTGCCATTATTGTCATTATTGCGGTTAGCACAATAATAATCATCATTATCATAGATAGCTGATCAGCAAGCTTATCCTGAACCCAATTTGCTAAAACGGCAATTGGTATCGTTAAACCTTCTTTTGTTTGTACAGGACACATAAATAAAAATATTCCAATGAGGGAAGGAATAATAAATTTAAGATGATCACTCCATTTGTAGTTTTGCTTGTTCATATAATCCTCCCTGAATAACTCTTTTTTGTACTATTATACAGGGGGTTGTATAAATATCCAAGCGTTTTTTTAAGTATACAGACATGTTTTATTTCATATATTACCGGGAAATGGCTATAGAGGTGTTTAATGTGAAAAATGCGTTAACATATAATATGTTTTACCGGTGTACGGTTATCGTATGGATGGTCTTAAAATTTATCTCTCAAATTTATTTTTTTCATCTTTTTCATGGGATTTGGGATGAACAGACGAAACGAAAATGGGAACACCTGCTACATAAACAGGCTGTAGAATATCGGAAAAAAGCCGTTAAAATGGGTGGGGTATTAATAAAGGTGGGTCAGTTTCTTAGTACAAGAACAGACTTTATGCCGGAAGTATTTATTAAAGAATTGAGTGGCTTGGTCGATCGTGTCCCCCCAATGCCATATAGCTATGCAAGTCGTCTGCTTAAAGAAGAGTGGGGAGCGGAACCTGATGAATATTTAGAGGATATAAACAAAGCCTCCATTGCTTCAGCTTCGATAGGGGAAGTCTACTACGCAAGGTTAAAAGGAAGCGGGAAGGAAGTTGCAATTAAGGTTCAGCGGTATCAAGTGGAAAAAATCTTTCATATGGATTTTAAAGCATTACGAGTTGTGTTTTGGATTATTTCTTTCTTTACTTCTTTTGGTAAAAAAGCAGATTTAAAATCACTCTATTTGGAACTAATACGGGTAATGGATCGTGAACTGGATTTTACCCAGGAGTTGCATTATGGAAAATATTTTAAAGAAAGATTTAAAGATGATAAGACGGTATATATTCCGGCGTTTATGGAGGAGCTATGTACAAAAAGAGTGTTGGTTATGGAATGGGCGGAAGGTGCAAAAATAACTGACCTTGAATTTATGCGTAAGCATCATATTCAACCAGAAAGAATTGCAAAAAATCTATTTAACTTTTATAGTGAGCAGTTTTTAAACCCAGGAAACTTTCACGCAGACCCGCATGCAGGTAATTTATTGATTAATAAAAATGGTATAATTACTATACTGGATTTTGGAATGGTGGGAGAAGTTAAAAAGCAAGATACCACTTACTTTAAACACTTGATTCAAGGTGTAATTATTGATGATTACGATCGTGTAATTGAAGCGTTGGAACAAATGAATTTTGTTTTGCCAAATGCAGACACGAATAAACTAAAGAAAATGGTAAAACAACTGATCGAAATGTATCGGGATGGTTCATTTAAAAATATGGATGGACAGTTGCTCGAGCAAATTAAACAGGATATTAAACTGTTTGTAAAAGAGCAACCAATTCAGTTGTCTGCCGAATATGCCTATTTAGGACGGGCGATATCTATTAATATAGGTATACTTTTTGCAATATATCCAGAAACAGACATAGAAAAATGGGCCAAACCTAAAATCAAGAAATGGCTTGGCAGCAAGACGCTAATTGAGTCAATTTATAAACAATACGCGAAAGAATCCATTGAACCTATCTTTTCTTTTCCGAAAGCAATGTTAGGATGGCTGGAAAATGGGGAAAAGGATAGAGAATGGGATAAGGAAAAACAAGAAAAAACATGGAAACATCACTTTTTTCTCGTACTGGAGTCATTTCATTTTATTATGATTCTAGTCAGTATTGCAGCAAGCTGGTATGGCTATGTAGAAGGCTATACTATATTTGGAAGCTTTGGTCTGGCTGGTATTACCTACTTTGTGATTATGTTTACTATACTTGCCAGAAAGCATTACAAGGTAATTCAATCTATAAAATAAAGGAGTGCTAAAAATGAATGAATTACTAAAAAAGGGATTCTTATTAGGACTTGGAGCAGCCGTAACAAGTAAAGAGAAATTTGATCAGAAACTAAAGGAACTTGTAGATAAAAATGAACTGACACAGGATGAAGCTAGGACCGTACTTCAAAGCTTTACAGATAAAGGCGAAATGAAAAAGGATGAATGGAGTGCCAAACAGTTTGAGCAAACCCAGAAAATGGCAAAGGACCTTGGTCTGGCAACAAAAGAAGATATAAATGAATTGCGTGCACGCATTACGGAGCTGGAAGAAAAACTAGGAGAAAACGAATTATAAAAAACAGGTCATTACTGGCCTGTTTTTTCTTTAAAAATTTATACTAGACGTTCTTTCTACCGAGATAGCATACTCAAAGAATTAAATATAACTCTTCACCGTAAAGAACAACTGCTAAGGCTTGTCCTTTCCTCTAAGTAGGTGAACCAGTGTAATGTTTAGCTTGATTGAAGGAGGGTATTGCTATTATGACGTATATAGACAAAGGGAGGAGATTGAAATGGAAAATGCACTATTAATAGTAATAGTTAGTTTAATAGCTGTTCTTATACTTATTCCATTACTCGTTTTATTGCGGATTTACTTATTTGATGTGAAACAAGATGAGCATTCCATTCTGCGTAATTACCCTCTATTAGGAAGATGCGGTATATCATAGAAAAGATGGGGCCCGAGTTAAGGCAATACTTATTTAATAACAATAATGAAGGAAAGCCATTTCATCGAAGAGAGTTCGAATTTGTTTATAAAGCTGGAAAATATAATGATCGAATGATTGGCTATGGATCAGAGCGTGATTTCCACGAGAGTGGTCTATATGTTGTAAACAATATGTTCCCTAAGCTGCGAGACGAAATAAAGGTTGATCAACAGCCTAAAGTTAAAACTAAATTATATAAAATAGATAATGAGAAGCTATTTAGTCGAAAAGAACATCGGGAAGAGGGAGAGTTAGATCCATTTTATTTAACAGATGATGAAGCGATTGTACTAGGCGAGAACACCGCCCGTCATCCTTTTAAAATTAAAGGCCTTATTGGGCAATCAGCGATGAGTTTCGGATCACTGGGAGATCATGCTATTACAGCACTCTCCGAAGGGCTTGGCATGGCAGGTGGCACCTGGATGAATACAGGAGAAGGCAGTGTCTCCCCATATCATTTAAAAGGTGATGTGGATATTATTATGCAAATTAGCCCTGGTCTGTTTGGTGTCAGGACAAAGGATGGCGATTTTTCTTGGGAGGAATTCAAGAAGAAAAGTGATAATGACCAAATTAAAGCATTTGAGCTAAAAGTAGCGCAGGGTGCAAAACAGCGTGGCGGTCATGTGGATGGTAAAAAAATCACAAAAGAAATTGCGGAGATTAGAAAGGTCGAACAAGGCAAGGATGTAAACAGTCCTAACCGTTTCCATGGTATTAATAACGGCAAAGAGTTTCTGGAATTTCTAGAACAATTGCGAGATGTCGGTGGTAAACCTGTTGGTATGAAAATAGTTGTAGGTAATCAGGAACAGGTAGAGAGCTTAATGAAAGCAATGAAGGAAACAGGCATTATACCTGATTTTATTACAGTAGATGGAGGTAACGGAGGAACCGGCGCTTCTTATTATGAATTGGCTGATTCTGTAGGACTTCCAACATTTGCTGCACTTCCTATGGTTGATGAATTGTTAAAAAAATACGATTTGCGGGAGAGAACGCATATTATTGCTTCTGGACAGTTACTTACACCAGATAAGATTGTGATGGCATTGGCACTAGGTGCTGACATGATAAATATTGCAAGAGGATTTATGCTTAGTGTCGGTTGTATTATGGCCGAAGTGTGCCACACCAACAATTGTCCAACAGGTGTAGCGACAACAGATCCCAAATTACAACAAGCGCTAAGCATTGAAGAGAAAAAATACAGAGTTTGTAATTATTTGTTGGCATTGAGAGAAGGGGTTTTTGAAATGGCTGCTGTAGCTGGAATAGATTCACCTACAAAATTCACAAGAGAGCATGTTGTTCTAAAGGACCAATTACAAGAGGTAAGTAATCGCAAGGATTATTCCTATATAAGCTAAAGATTTTGTCAGTATGAGTAGTTTTCTGTAAATTCAGCATATTTATAAAAGTTTTTATTGAAATAATGGCTGTTTCCGTTTACAATATGAGTAGATTTTAATTTTTCGACTCTACAGGGGGTTGTCGATGACTAGTCTAGGGGAATTTTGCAGAGAGCTACAAACAAATCTAGAGAGGCCTTTCAACAACAAAGAGTTGGAGTTTATTAAGTGGATGTATGAGCAGCATGTAGCTGAACAGAAAGGAAGATTAAAAAAAGAAGTTCTGTTAATGTCTGAAGTAGCTTTTTTAAAGGAAGATAACATCCATGTGAAAAACTTTATACTTTAACCACTATACTCTGCTTTTGCAGGGTTTTATTTTTGTTCACATTAGCTTTTGAAGTAACCGTCGGAGTTTTAAGGTAATTCACAAAATAGTTATACTGCGAACTAATTTTTGATGTTTAAAGTGTGAAAAATAACTTTTTTGTTGGAAAGCTCACTGAAATATTGAATCTAGTTGCATCACCGCTACGGAAAATACTGCGCTTTTCGGGGGCGGCTGATGAGCCTCCTCATGCTACCGCATTCCGGGGTCTCACCTATGCCTCATCTCCCCCAGAAGTCTCCGTATTTTCCTTCGCTTAATTTTACTTTTTCAGCAATAATGACTTTAACATTATGAGGAAAAAGCTTGCTTAACATCTCCAAGTACTCGTGAGAAGCCTACTCGGCATTTAAAATTTAAAAGCTCATACAAATTGATTGGAGCGGAAGGGGGCGACTCCTGCCGGAATAGCATGAGGCCACTGAAAAAGTCATTTTCTACTAAAATAGAATTTTTTCAAAAGACGCTATCCCAAAATTTTGTTTTGTTAATATGCATAAATGGAGAGCCAGAACCAGTTTATTCCACTCATAGGCTAAAAAGTGGTGATGTAATTTTTTGGAACTAGCCTTCTCAAGAATTTACCGGACTTTTTCAGTGGCCTCGAATAGCATGAGCTGAAGATCCTGGACAGAGCGTAGCGGAGGAAGCGGCTGAAACCATGCCGGGCGGCAAAGAAGACACTGCGAGATAACGAGCAGATGTCGCACTTGTACCCGGAGGTGTGAAAGCGTCCCCCTGTAGTGGAAATCAATGGGTCTATTCACCTCCTTAAAAAGAAATAAACTACTACAAAATCACTTCGCAGTTCCCTCCAACTGTGCGGCAACAACTGACATTTGAAAAAATAGGTTGTCCAAACCCTTCTTAAGTTAATTTCATTAAATAACATGATATAATGGCAGTTGAATCGATTGGAAGGAGCGATCGTAAGTGGCAGTAGCAAATGAAACGATTATAATTAAAATGAAAGAAGAGTTAGGCCGTGCGGAGAAATGGGCGGATAATCCTGAAAAAATGTCTAAGTCAATAAGTAATATCCGTCTATTATGTGATTTATTGCTGGAAGCGGATGAGACTTCGAAAAGTAATCAAATAGATAGCAATGAAATCTCTCCTGAAGAAATGAAAGCAATGATTGGAAAGGCAAACGCTGGTCAACCTTCAGTAAATAAATCTACAATTGATCATGAAGAAGCGAACGGGGATTCCTTATTTGATTTTTAATATAGAAGGGAAGGATTACAATGAAAGTGTTTTTATTACTAGGAGTAATTAATGGCTTTTTGGCAGTAGCCTTGGGAGCTTTTGGCGCTCATGGCTTAGAAGGAAAAATTTCCGAAAAAGCTTTGGCTACGTGGGAAAAAGCGGTTAACTATCAAATGTTTCATACCATGGCGTTACTAGTGACTGGATTGTTAGCAACAAAAATCACCGGGAGCGGTATCAGTTGGGCTGGATGGATGTTTTTTATTGGCATCATTCTTTTTTCAGGAAGCTATATATTTACTCGACAACTGCAATAAAAACCTTCGCAATGATTACTCCATTGGGAGGAGTAGCTTTTCTGATCGGTTGGATAATCTTAGGCACAGTCATTGTGAAAGCATTATAATTTAAAGATGAAATAAGTAGTAAAAATAAATAATAAGATAGCTCGCAGCACTTGTTTTGCTGCTAGTGGTGCTTGATTTGTATGAATATGGATTAATGCATCTACAATTAAACTGAGAGAAATGAGATATACACATAGAAAAATAAGGGTGATAAAACCTTTAATCAGTGCAAGGGTCCCTATAATTAGCGCACAGATAATCGATATGATTTCTAATCGGATCAATCTAGTGTACGGATGGCGCATAGGGTGGGCTCCTCTCCATGTCTTTCTTTGTTGAAATGGCAAAGGATGCCCTCAGTAATTAAGGTGCCATCCTTTGCCATTTAATGGCTAAACGTTTTCTTCGTATTCTATCTAGGGGAATACATAGCCATTTGGCTACCGCCGTCATATGGGTAGGAATAATTTATTTCTTCATCAAATGTCACGTAATCCAAATAAACCATTAATAGTAGATACCTTTTTCCAGTTTGCGGATCACTTAATATAAGATGGTCTCTTCCAGCTGCCTCAATAATTCCTTTAAAAACCTTTGCATTCCACTGATTGTTATTCTCAAATGTCATATAAACAGTTGCCTTTTTTCCTCTATTTAAGCGCAAGATATTTTCAATGTACGATTCTTGTAATGGAAGCATTCCTTGCTCCTGTGTTGTAGGGGCTTGTGGCTGCTGTGGATAGTTAGGGTACTGTCTCTGCTGATTGGCAGGATAGTACGCTGGTGAAGTTTGTGGGTAATAGTAATAAGGGTATGCCTGATACGGATTTCCTGTATACTGTTGCTTATTGTCTTTCTCACTCATAAAATAACCTCCTTAATTTAAACATACATAGATTAACGAAAGACTGCTGGACACTCCGAAGAAGAAGGGGAATAAAAACAATGTGATTTATATCTCCCCGAATTTTCCGTGTGTGCAACAACGGCCATCAAACTCCTCATTTCTGCATAAGCATGATGCATGACTCACTAAATTATATGTATGCCCAGAATGATTAAATGATGACAAAAAGTTTAGGTTTAAATAGGTGTTTAAAGGAGGAGGGGCTATTAAGTAAAAGAAAGCTTTTCTGTGAGAAGGAATTAATCACCAGGAGAACAGGAATATCCGCAGTAGAGCGAGATAATCCGCCGGAGAATAAAATAATCTGCAGGATAGATTATCTATTTTACTGATCATTGAATAACCCAACAAATAGATTTGAACCTAAAAAAGAGCCGTCACAACTGAACGGCTCTTTAGCTTATTCTCTTTTACCTTCAATGTGCCCATGCTTTTCATTTGAAAATTAGACTTTTAGGTAGGATGCGATCTCTTCTTTTGGAAGATAATTCCCAATGAAAAACTCTCCGAATTCACCATAACGGGAACTCACTTCATCAAAGCGCATTTCATATACTATATTTTTAAATTCTAATGGTTCATGGGCGAATAGCGTAACTCCCCATTCCCAGTCATCAAGACCAATAGAACCTGTAATAAACTGCTTGATTTTTCCTGCATACTTCCTTCCAGTTTTACTATGTTCATATAAAAGTTTCCCGCGAACATCTTTTTCTAGTGTATACCAGTTCTCTTCTCCCTCACGGCGTCTGTCCATTGGGTAAAAACAGATATGCTCCCATTTTGGTAAGATTGGTTTTAAGCGCGCTTGCGTTTCCGGTAAAGTTTCCGGATCCACACCATCTTTGGCAGGGCGGTATTTTGCTAGCTCAATAATGGATACATAGGAATGTGCCGGGATAAGAAACTCACCCATTTTTGATTTATTTAATTCTGTTTCAATATCATTTAGCTCGTTCATTGTAGGTCGGAGGAACATAAACATGAAATCTGCTTTCTGGCCGACGATTTTATAGAGAACCTGGCTTCCGTTTTTTTCTTCTTCAACCTTTTCCCATTTGGACATCAGCTTCTCCAGGCTGTGAATTGCTTCTTCACGTTCCATTTCAGATGCAAGCTTCCATGCAGTCCAGTCAATAGAGCGGAAATCATGTAAACTACACCAGCCATCCATTGTTTCTACTGCTTCTACCATATGTATCTCTCCTTCATAATTGTAAGTAAGTTTCATCTGTTTTTACTATATCATAATTGGGGTAAGATATTCATGAGGTACGATTTTAGTTAAAGGAAAAGAATGTGTATGTTTTTCCTTTCTGTCACTGGAATGTCATAACTATTTTAAAACACTGCAATGCTAGTGGACTTCGACTTTAAAAAGATGTGTTCTTAGTCTACAATTTAGGTATAAAAATCGATGGAGGGATGAACCCATGAGCCAGTTATTTGATCAGTTGGAAGAAAAAATTACCGGACAAAATAAATCAATCGTTTTTCCGGAAGGGCAAGACGAACGAATTCTAAAGGCTGCCAGCCAGTTAGGAGCAGCAGGAATTATAACACCAATTCTAATTGGTAATAAAACGGATATTCGCCATAAAGCAGGAGAATACGGCGTAAACGTATCTTCATGCAAACTAATGGATCCTGCAGAATTTGCGGAGATGGATGTAATGGTTGAAACTTTCGTGGAACGACGAAAAGGAAAGGTAACAAAAGAGGAAGCTCACAAAATATTACAGGATGAGAACTACTTCGGGACGATGCTTGTGTATATGAATCAGGCAGATGGTCTGGTTAGTGGGGCAGCACATTCAACAGCAGATACTGTACGCCCGGCCTTGCAGATTATTAAGACGAAGGAAGGTATTAAGAAAACATCCGGAGTGTTTATTATGGTTCGGGGAGAAGAAAAATACGTTTTTGCTGACTGTGCTATCAATATTTCTCCAGATAGCCAAGACTTAGCGGAAATTGCAGTGGAAAGTGCTGTTACAGGAAAACTTTTTGATGTAGATCCTCGCGTGGCGATGCTTAGTTTTTCTACAAAAGGGTCTGCAAAGTCACCGGAGACGGAAAAAGTAGAGGAAGCACTTGAAATAGCCAAAGAGAAAAATCCTGATCTCATTATTGACGGGGAATTTCAGTTTGATGCTGCCTTTGTCCCAAGTGTTGCTGAGAAAAAGGCTCCTGATTCTGTAGTACAGGGAGATGCAAATGTATTTATCTTTCCTAGCTTGGAAGCGGGCAATATAGGGTACAAGATTGCTCAACGGTTAGGTGAATTTGAAGCAGTTGGTCCTATTTTACAAGGCTTAAATAAACCAGTGAATGATTTGTCCAGAGGCTGTAGTGTTGACGATGTGTTTAAGCTTGCATTGATTACGGCAGCCCAGGCTGAATAAAATAATTACTTAAGCAATTTATCTGCATTGTTTTTTATTGATGCCCCTCCACAATGCGAAGAAAACAAATAAGGCCGTAGGATGCCTCCAATAATTTAAGGAGGCCGCTCCACGGCTTTATTTTCTTTCTAAAATTTCTGTGATGACTTCATTACGCTTTTTCATTAACGTATATCGTTTGTTGAAGGTCGATATTTCTTCTGTCGTTAAATCATTTTCATTCATTTCCTCTGTAAAGTCACGGAGTGCGTGATAGACTCGTCGTTTCATATCGTCAACGGAAATTTTTATTCCTAACAGATCAGATAATGAACCCATTACATTGGGGTTTACCTCTGGAAAATTGAAATTTGTTTGCTCTCCACGCTTACTAATTTCGTAAAATTTTTTAATCATAGAAGCCCGCTTGTGACTGTCACCTTCCACATCCAAGTAAATTTGAATAGCAGCACCATCTTTAACCCGTCGCTGAGAAATTCCCGCAAACTTTTTGCCATTAATGCTTAGATCATAATCTCCTGGACAATAGGAGTCCTCTATTTCATATGCCTTAATTTCCTCTGTTAAATCGCGCAGCATATACTGAACAAAACTAACCATCGCCTCATAACAATCATATATGGAGATATGTTTTACATTAGGAAGAACGAGAGAAATATTGAGTACCCCCTCGTCCAAGGCTACAGCGAGTCCCCCGGAATTCCGAACAACGACATTATAGTTTTCACTGGTCAAATACATAACGCCTTCCTCAATATGGGGAAGTTTGGCATCCGGAATGCCTAAGACAATCGTGTTTGGGTGGACCCACAAGCGTACTGCGGGTGGGGATGCTTCATTACTAACCGAAATGGCTAATGCATCGTCTATAGCAAAGGATGTCATTGCATTAGAAGTATATTTTCTATTAACAGAATGGTCTATATAACGAAATGTTGTATGTCGAATAATGTCTTTCCAGTTTTTCATAATGTTCTCCTACTCTGAATACTTGTTATCTCTTTTTTAGTTTCTCCAACTATTATATAATAAAAAGAAATAGTCGAAAAGAAACGGATGGGAAGTCATGTGTTATAAAGAGGAACAATTAATTGAAGAAAAGGTTTTTAAAGATCCGGTGCATAGGTATGTACATGTCAAGGACCGTGTCATATGGGATCTTATAGCTACACCCGAATTTCAAAGATTACGCCGGATCAAACAGCTGGGGACTTCTAATTATACATTCCACGGAGCAGAGCACAGTCGTTTTAACCATTCTCTTGGCGTTTATGAAATTGTTAGGAGAATTATATATAATTTTCAGGAACGTCCTTATTGGAATAATGAAAAACGATTACTCTGCTTATGTGCTGCATTATTACATGATCTAGGACATGGTCCGTTTTCCCATTCCTTTGAAAAAGTATTTAAATTGGATCATGAACAGTATACTCAGGCAATCATCCTGGGTGATACCCATGTTAACCGTATTTTAAAATCAGTGGAACCGGGGTTTGATCAAGCGGTTGCAGATGTCATTGCTAAAACGTATGAAGATAAGCTGGTTGTCAGTTTAATATCCAGTCAAATTGATGCGGATCGGATGGATTATTTGCAAAGAGATGCCTATTTTACAGGTGTCAGCTATGGACACTTCGATATGGAACGCATTTTGCGAGTAATGCGACCGATGGAGGATCAAGTTGTTATTAAATCAACTGGGATGCATGCAGTAGAAGATTATATTATGAGCCGCTATCAAATGTATTGGCAGGTATACTTTCACCCTGTTACGAGAAGTGCAGAGGTAATATTGTCAAAAATACTTCATCGGGCTAAATTTTTATTTGAAACAGAGGATTTTACATTTAAATTGGAACCAACTCACTTTATCTCTTTTTTCAAGGGGAAGGTAGATTTGCAGGAATATTTAAGGCTGGATGAGGGTATTGTGTCGTATTATTTCCAACTATGGCAGGAAGAGGATGATGAAATATTACAAGATCTTTGTGAGCGGTTCTTAAACCGTCGCCTCTTTAAATACATTGAATTCAATCCCAATCTGCAAATGAATGATTGGATGGAGTTATACCGTTTGTTCCAAAAAGCAGGTATTGACCCGGAATATTACCTCGTGGTCGATTCTTCGTCTGATTTACCCTATGACTTTTATCGGCCTGGAGAAGAGGAAGAACGACTTCCTATCCATCTACTAATGCCTGATGGTAGCTTAAAAGAGTTGTCCAGGCATTCAGATATAGTTGAAGCAATTTCAGGAAAAAAGCGGACAGACCACAAGTTATATTTTCCTAAGGATATGTTGGAAAAGCTAAAGGACGAGCACATTAAAACGCGGATTAAGGATATTTTATACGGTCAAGGAGAGGTAGAAAATGCTAAGTAATCATGCAAAGCTAATGCAGTTTTTTTCTGTTGCTAAGGAAGTAACCGGTCGGAAGAAACTTCAAAAGATGATATACATACTTCAAAAATGTGAAGTGCCTTTTGAAGAGAAATACCAGTTTCACTTTTATGGACCATACTCTGAAGAACTGACATTGCGCGTAGAGGAACTATGTAACCTCGGCTTTATTGAGGAAGTGAAGGAAGAAAAGAGTAACTATTATCAATACAACTATGCCATTACTGATGATGGAAAAGGGTTTCTGAATCAATTCCGCATGGATATGCCAGATTTTAGTGAGCAAGTGGGATTACTACAAGGGAGAAGTTCACGGTTTCTTGAACTTGTTTCTACCATGCTTTACTTTGATTATTTGCCAGCTGAGCAGGTCGTCGATAAAGTACATACAGTAAAACCAAAACAAAAATACAGCGAACAAGAAATTCAGGAAGCGAACGAATTTATTCATAAACTGAAGCATTAAGCGAGATATATGAATATAGGTATATACTTATGCTACAATGGAAAACAATAGAAATATAAGGAGGGCATTGAGATGAGTTCGGATCAATCTTCCAATCAAAAAAAGACAAATGCTTTTACCATTATTAAAGATGATTCTACAGATGGCCATGGTGGTTATGGTGCAGGGACAATTAGCTTGGAAAATATGTCACCTGTCATTATAGACCCGGAAGAGAACAATGCTTATGTAGATATGGGTGCCATGCATGCAAGAAGTGATATAGAGCGCCGTGTTAAATATATGCCCAACAGAGAAGACGTCCCTAATGGAAGGTTATACTGGATTGTCTGGGTGAATGTGGAGCGTGGGGAAAAAGGTCCGTATTATGCTGGTGTGGCAGGCAGTGAATTACGTGTGGATCGCCCGAACAAGCGTGCATATAAATCCATGGCACAGCATGTAACACATATGGAGAAATCACTAAAAGGTAAAATAGTTGTAGAGCATATGGAGGAGCACTCTAAAAAGCTTCTAAAGGATTTCCTTGTCGATTTTAATGGCGAGATGTGGAGTAATTCTACAAACGAATTAAAAGACGCATTGTCGGAGTGAAATTTGAAAAGTGAACATTTTGTGACTTAATCATGAACATTCTTCTAATATCTTGTACTTTGCGCTATAAATTTGTAAAATATGTGTACATGGGCTACTCATGTATTACTAGGACAAAAAAGAAGCCGACAGGAAGTAAGACGGACCTTACTTATGTCGGCTTCTTTTTATGCTTGAAAATAGTATTAATATATATGGGAGTTATCCAATCATTCGCAAAATGGCTAAACTGTAAAATAACTTGGTTGTAGTTTATCTCATTTTAAGAAAGTGGGTGGACTCATTGATTTTCATTTTTAGAGAGTTAAAATGCAGTCTTTAGCGAAGGGGAAATATGAAGACTCCAGCGGGAAAAGCGAGACCCCACATTCATACAAAGGTTGGAAGGCTAAAGGCGCGACGTCCTGGGACTGCGTAAACTCGTCCCACCAAAGCCCATTGTCGCAACGCCTTCATGACCAACATCCTCGAAAAAGAAGTACACTTTTTCATCGTGCGATGTTTCTCATAGAAGCTTCCCTTGTCCTGTTGGCCCGAAGCTCGCAGGCTGCCCGCGGAAAGCGTAATATTTTCCCGTAGCGAGATTAGAAAATCATATTAACTCGTTTTGTTCAAAAATAATCAGCGGAAGAGGTCGAATAATTTTTCTAGCATCCCTTCCTCATCTTTGGCTCCATTTTCTTCATAAACATGATCTGTACAATGAATCTGTGGTTCGGTACCTTTTTCAAAATACATCACACGGCTTGTGTCACAATAAGCAGTAGCTCGTTGCCCAGTCGACGGATCTACAGGGACACCGACAACTCCTGCAGGCATATCAAAGGCTTCGTTAGGCAAACCCTTATGTGCTGTCTCCATAAACTGGCTCCATATAGACTTAGCATAAGACTTTTCGGCAACTGCTTCCATAGGACGGTTGTCATCATACCCCACCCATACCCCAGTTACCAATGACGGACTATACCCAATCATCCAGCTGTCCGAATTTGTTGTTCCGGATTTGCCTGCATAGATGCGTGTCAATCGATTACTTATCGTAGACCCAGTTACTGACATATAACCATCCAATTGGCTGTCGAACATGCCAGTCATTAAATGATTTAACACGGAAACCTTCTTTTCATCTAATTTTTGTTTTCCAAGGGTTTCTTCTCTTTCAAATACAGTTTTTCCGTTTGCATTATCAATTTTTTTAATCGTATGTGGAGACATCTCATAGCCTTCATTTGCAAGCATGGCATAGCCTGCAACCATTTCCTTAACAGAAACAGTGGCTGTTCCAAGTGCAAGAGATGGTACGGCAGGAAGTGGACTTGTGAAGCCAAACTTCCTTGCTGTATCAACGAGTTCATCAACTCCCAAGAATAAGTGTGTTCGGACAGCATATACATTATCCGATAATGCGAGGGCTTGTGCCAATGTGATTGGTTTATTGGCATAATAACCATTATAATTGCTTGGTTTATACTCCTCTCCATTTTCCAAATGAAAAACAGTTGGCTCACTCATCAATTCTGTTGTCGGAGTAAATCCTTTTTCAAGCGCAGCATAATACAAGAAAGGTTTAAATGCAGACCCAGGCATTCGTTTCGCCTGTGTTGTACGGTTGTACGGACTCTCTGCATAATTTCTTCCGCCGGACATTGCCAGTATTCCTCCAGTATTTGGCTCAATTGCTAGTACACCTACTTCTACTTCACTGGAAGAGCGTACGGTTTGATTAATCTGCTTCTCTAATTGCTGCTGGTAATCCCTATTTAATGTTGTATGGATTTCAAAGCCACCAGAACGAATTGCTTCCACATCTAAATTCAATATTTCAGCAGCCTCTTGCAGTACGGTATCTTGAAAGTGTGCGCCAATTACCTCTTCATTTTCATTTTTTGCAGTATATGTCAGTTCTTCTTCAATTGCTTCTTTGTATTCACTCTCTGTGATTACTTGTTCGTTCCGCATGACCGCTAAAATATGCTGCTGTCTTTTTGTTGCGCGCTCTATATCATTTAATGGCGAATAGTAGGTTGGTCCTTTCGGTATGCCTGCTAGCATGGCAGCTTGTGCTAAGGTTAATTCGCTTGCTGGGATTTCAAAATAGTAATTACTTGCGGACTCAATTCCATAGGCACCATGGCCATAATAAATAGTATTTAAGTAGCCTTCGAGAATTTCATCTTTGGAATAAAACATTTCCAATCTTACCGTGTAAAAAGCTTCCTTTATTTTTCTTAACCACGTCTTTTCATGGGTCAAATATAAATTTCTTGCGTATTGCTGGGTAAGTGTACTTGCACCTTCCTTAAGAGATAGACTTTTTATATCTTTGATAATGGCACCCATAATTCGCTTGTAATCAAAACCATGATGTTCATAGAAATGCTGATCTTCTATTTGCAGGGTGGCATCAATAAGAAAAGGAGAAATTGCCTTTAATTCTACCCAGTGGCGGCTCTCACTTCCGCTTTCTTCGCCAATAATCTCGCCATCATTGCTGTAATAGACAGTATTTTGCTGATTTGATAAGGGCGGCGGCCCCATTATATAGCTCAGCAAATAAACACCGCCAATTAGGCAGCCAATCGCAAAAAAAGATCCGACCAAGACCCCAAATATCCATTTTAATCTTTTAAACTTTTTTCTCATTATAATGGCTCCAATATGTGTGCATTAGTATCATTATGGGAAAAGATATAAAGATATAAACAAAAAGTGCTTGTCTTTTTATAAAAAAAAGCATAAAATGTTGCTCTATCAAGTTTCATAACGGAAACAAAGGAGAGCTTCTTCGTTTTTGTGTGCAATTTATTTTATAGGTAACAACACCAAGAGGAGTGTTTATATTGAGTATATGGTTTACGGAAAAACAGACAGCAAACTTTGGCATTACTGCAAAGGTAAACAAAACTTTAGCCGCACTTCAAACTGACTACCAAGACTTGAAAATGGTAGAGACAGTTGAATGGGGAAATATGCTTTTATTAGATGATATGGTTATGACAACAGAAAAGGATGAGTTTGTATATCATGAAATGGTTGCACATGTACCCTTGTTTACCCATCCAAGTCCCAAGCATGTACTTGTAGTTGGCGGGGGAGATGGTGGTGTTATTCGTGAGGTACTAAGGCATCCGTCTGTCCAAAAAGCGACGCTTGTGGATATTGATGGGGAAGTCATTCACTATTCAAAAAAATATTTACCAACCATTGCCGGATCTTTAGACGATGAACGCGTGGAAGTAAAAGTGGATGATGGTTTTATGTTTATAGCCAACAGTGAAAAAGCATTTGATGTCATACTGGTGGATTCCACTGAACCAGTTGGACCAGCAGTAAACCTGTTTACACAAGGTTTTTATGCAGGAATTCATAAAGCTTTAAAAGATGATGGGATTTTTGTAGCCCAGACAGATAATCCATGGTTTAAAGCAGATTTGATTCATCAGGTTTTTCATGATGTGAAAGAAATATTTCCGGTAACTCGATTGTATACAGCAAATATACCAACATATCCAAGTGGTTTATGGACGTTTACTATTGGGAGTAAAATTCATGATCCGTTGAAAGTGAAGCAAGAACGTTTTCATGAAGTTGATACAAAGTATTACACGCCAGAAATTCATTTTGCATCATTTGCCCTTCCAAGATTTGTGAAAGAATTGACAGAATAAAGGGGGAAGCAATATGCGATTTGATGAAGCGTATTCTGGCAAGGTATTTATCATGTCAGGAAATGATTTTGAAAAAGCAAAAGCGGTTATTTATGGAATGCCGATGGATTGGACAGTGAGCTTCCGCCCGGGTTCCAGGTTTGGTCCGGGAAGAATTCGTGAGGCCTCGATTGGTTTGGAGGAATATAGTCCTTATATGGACAAGCATTTGGAGGAAGTCGCCTTTTTTGATGCAGGTGATATTCCGTTGCCATTCGGTAATGCGGAAAGAAGTCTCCATATGATTCGTGAATATATTGGCAAGCTGCTTGCACAGGGAAAGTTTCCAATCGGACTCGGCGGTGAGCATCTGGTAACATGGCCAGTGATTCAAGCAATGCATGAGAAACATCCGGATATGGCGCTGATCCATATTGATGCACATGCTGATTTACGTGAGGAGTATGAAGGTGAGACGCTTTCCCATTCTACCCCAGTACGTAAAATATGTGATTTAATTGGAGCAGACAATGTATATTCCTTTGGTATCCGTTCTGGTATGCGTGAAGAATTTCAATTCGCCAAGGAAAGTGGCATGCACATGTCGAAATTTCAGGTGGCAGAGCCATTAAAAAAAATGCTGCCGGAATTACAAGGAAGAAAGGTCTACGTAACGATTGACATCGATGTACTTGATCCGGCTTTCGCTCCTGGAACCGGTACAGCAGAGGCAGGGGGAATTAGCTCCACAGAATTATTGGAAGCTATTCAACTGATTGCGGAATCTGATATCCAGGTAATCGGCGCCGATCTTGTGGAAGTGGCTCCAGTATACGACCATTCTGAAAAAACCGCCATTGCAGCTAGCAAATTCATCCGAGAAATCTTACTGGGATGGGTGAAATAATGAAAGCGCGCTTCTGTTTTGAAACAGGAGTGCGTTTTTGTTTTGACTCTAATACACATCTAGGGTTACTCAATGATTCGGAAAATATATATATTGCGACGTAACTAAGAATATAGAGGCTGCTTAAATCACCGCTACGGGGAAATATTCCGCTTTCCGCGGGCGGCTCCTACCGGAATAGGATGAGCTGAAGACCCTGCACGAAGCGTAGCGGAGGAAGCGGCTGAAGCCATGCCGGTGGAAAGCGGCCCCCTTCAGCGGAAATCAATGGGGTTATCCGCTTCTACAAGGGGCTAAAATTTTCAGTAGTTCGCATTTTTCTCCAACTATGAATGAACAAAATACGGTTGTACCCCAACATTTGCAGTAGAACCGTTAGTCAAATGGAAGAGGTTCTGTAGTCTGTATTTTTTTACTTATTATTCTATCTCTATAACCGAAACCAGCACGACAAAAATAAAGCATTTTAAAAAGATAATGAACGAGATAGTGAGTTTTACCAGAAAGATATTGATTATCCTATTCATTTAAAGATATAATAGTAAATTATATGAATTAATATAAGTAGAGGGATTAACATGAACGCACTACACAAAAACGTATCCATTGAACTCCAGACCATGATTGAAGAAGATGGGGCGAAGGAATCAAATAAACAAAAACATACAGGGAAATACTATAAGAGAAATAATCTGGATGTACTTACATATGAGGAAACATCTGATGACAAATCTGTCATTCACAACCTGATTACGATTCAACAAAATAAGGTGAGTATTAAGCGTTCTGGAAATGTAAAAATGAATCAGCAGTTTCGAGAAGGTCAGATTACGGAGAATGTGTTTTACCACCCGCATGGTGGTATCCATATGGAGACATATACAGAAACTATTCACTACCAGTCGAATGAGGAGTCAGGTTCATTAACGATTGATTATAAAGTCAAGCTAAATGGGCAAGAGGAACGGAATCAGGAAATAAAGTTGAGTTTTAAAGAGGAGGAATCCCAATGAACGTATTAGTTCAAACGGAAGAAACGTTAAAACAAGAAATAGCAGCAGCAGTGATCCAGGCAAAATTGGCTACAGCTGAAGAGCTTCCTGCGGTCATTTTGGAAAAACCAAAGGATAAAGCACATGGAGACTTTGCATCCAATATTGCAATGCAGCTTGCTCGTATAGCTAAAAAAGCCCCGCGTCAAATTGCTCAGGACATTGTAGATCATTTGGATCAAACAAAAGCCTCCATTGAAAAGGTGGAAATAGCAGGACCAGGGTTTATTAACTTTTTCATGAAAAATGACTTTTTGGAGTCAATTATTCCTACTATTTTGGAGGCGGAAAGTACATACGGCCAAACAAACGCTGGAAAAGGTGAAAAAGTCCAAGTAGAGTTTGTTTCTGTAAACCCAACTGGTGATTTGCACTTAGGGCATGCTCGTGGAGCAGCTTTTGGAGATGTGCTTTGCAATGTTTACGCGGCTGCTGGTTATGATGTAGAACGTGAATATTACATCAACGATGCGGGTAACCAGATTGATAATCTGGCCTTATCAGTTGAGGCACGTTATCTGCAGGCACTTGGACAGGAAACGCCTATGCCTGAAGACGGTTATCATGGTGCAGATATTATTGAAATAGGTAAAAAGTTAGCAGAAGAAGTTGGTGATAAATGGGCCAAAACGAATCGAGAGGAACGGCTTGCTTACTTTAAAGAATATGGTTTGAAATACGAATTAGGAAAAATTGAAGAAGATTTGGAGGCTTTTCGTGTTAAATTCGATAATTGGTTCTCTGAGCGTTCCCTTTATAATGATGATCAAATTTCGAAAGCATTGGAAAAGCTGCAGCAGGGTGATTATATTTATGAAAAAGACGGTGCTACCTGGTTCCGCACTACTGCATTTGATGATGACAAAGACCGCGTCCTTATTAAACAGGACGGCAGCTATACGTACTTAACTCCGGATATCGCGTACCATAAAAATAAACTGGACCGTGGCTTCAATAAGATTATTAACGTATGGGGTGCTGACCACCATGGCTATATTCCGAGAATGCGTGCAGCTATCCAAGCGTTAGGCTATTCTGCAGATAAGTTTGCTGTAAAAATTATTCAAATGGTAAACTTGTTTGAAAACGGTGAAAAACTTCGTATGAGTAAACGTACGGGGAAAGCAGTTGCTTTACGTGAGCTAATGGATGAAGTGGGTATAGACGCTGTTCGTTATTACTTTGTCACTCGTTCCAATGACTCTCAATTGGATTTTGATATGGATTTAGCACGCTCTCAATCCAATGACAATCCAGTCTTTTACGTTCAATATGCGCATGCGCGTATTTGTACAATGCTGAAACAAGCGGAAACGAAAGGGTTTGCTGTTGACGGAGAGTTTGACACAACCTTGCTGAATGCGGAAAAAGAAATGGATTTATTGAAGAAGTTAGGTGAATTTCCACAAACAGTAGCAGATGCTGCGGAAAAACAGACACCTCACAAAGTAACACAATATGTATATGATCTTGCCACATTGCTGCATAGCTTCTACAATGCAGAAAAAGTATTGGATGCAGATAATAAAGAATTAACCCAAGCGCGAATTGCTTTAATGAAGGCTGTAAGAATCACATTACAGAACGCTCTTGATTTAATTGGTGTATCTGCACCAGAAAAGATGTAACCAAATCTGTTCATATGCCGGTTTAAAAGATAGCTTTCTAAACCGGCATATCTATACCTTGGTTTGAAAGCGATTTCTTTTTTAAGGGTCTAATATATATGTTGGAGTTATTCAATGATTCGGGATATAGTTAAATTCTGAACTAGAGAAAACCAGTTTAGCTATTCATGTGAAATAGCTAAATAACACCGCTGCGGAAAAATACTGCGCTTTCCGGGGGCGGCTGATGAGCCTCGGGCCAACACGATGTTGGTCATGAAGGCGTTGCGACAATGGGGTTTGGTGGGGCGAGTATGCGCAGCCCCAGGACGTCGCGACTTTAGCCTTCCAACCCCTATACGCATTCCGGGGTCACACTGATGCCTCATCTCCCCCAGTAGTCTACGTATTTTTCCTCCGCTATTGTCTATTTTTTTTACGTCAATTTAAATTTTATTTTTAAAATAAATGAGCAATACAAATTGATTGGAGCTGAAGGGTGCAATCTAAGAACGCCACGTCCTGTGGCAACGATTGCATGACCAACGTCCTTTTGGCCCGCGGCTCCTACCGGAATAGCATGAGCCGAAGACACTAAACGGAGCGTAGCGGAGGAAGCGGCTGAAGCCATGCCGGTGGAAAGCGTCCGGATGCAACGGAAATCAATGAGGCACTCTTCCTCAATTATTTCAGGGTTAGTTCGGAGTTCTCTCCAATTATGAATGAACAAAATACGTTTGTACCTTAATATTTGCAGTACAATCCTTTTTAATAGTCAGGAGAAAATACAGGGTTAACCAGGGTTATTACTCCAATGGTTTGGTTTAAAGTAATTAGAAGTTATTATAGAAACAAAAAAAGAAGTTGACTGAATGATCATTCATAATTTATAGTATAGGTAGGTGTCCTATAAAAATGCCTTACTTATCAGAAAAATGCAATCGTTATCATTGTTAGTTATACTATTAAGATAGAAGGGCAGCTAAATTTTTAAGGGGGAGCGAGAAATGAATACTTTTTTGCTGATCAATACGCTGGCATTTGTGGCAATAACCTTATACGGGTTCTATTTATTCGGAAGAGTTGTTGCAACACGAGTGGCTTACATTAGGCTAGGGAAGAAATCAGAATTTGACCGGGACTTTAAAGAGCGGCTCCGCCGTGTGGGGAAAATTGTTTTCGGACAATCCAAGCTTTTAAAGGATAAAAAATCAGGAGCAATTCATGTCATGATGTTCTATGGATTTATCCTTGTGCAATTTGGAGCAATTGATATGTTTGTCAAAGGATTGTCACCAGGAAATCATTTACCTTTTGGTGTTTTTTATCCAGGATTTGTTTTCTTTCAAGAACTAGTAACATTAATGATTCTAGTTGCAGTAGCCTGGGCATTCTACAGACGTTATATGGAAAAGCTGGTGCGTTTGAAACGTGGGTTTAAAGCAGGACTTGTCCTCCTTTTCATTGGCACCCTGATGATTTCTGTGCTTGTTGGAAATGGAATGGCACAAATCTGGCATGGTCATGAAGCCACTTGGTTGGAGCCTGTAGCTAGTTTAATAGCTTTAGGATTTGGTTGGATGTCTCCAGCAGCAGCGATGGTTGTATTTTATATTGCATGGTGGGTACACACGATTACAATTCTAACGTTCCTCGTTTATGTGCCACAATCGAAGCACGCACATTTAATTGCTGCACCAATTAATGTATTTTTAAGTAAGCGGGTACCAGGTAAATTAAAGACGATCGACTTTGATATAGATGAAGAAAACGTGGAGAATGAAGAGGAAATGTCCTTTGGAGTAGGAAAAGTAGAAGATTTTGATCAGTTTCAGATGATCGATTTTTATGCTTGTGTGGAATGTGGTCGTTGTACTGATGTTTGTCCAGCTTCTGGGACAGGGAAAATGTTATCCCCGATGGACATTATGGTAAAGGTTCGCGACCATTTAACAGAAAAAGGTGCCGCGGTTACAGGAAAGTCCCCATGGGTACCAACATATGCGTTTGCTGGTACACAAGGGAATCAGGCAAGCGGGCAAAATGAGGCAGCTGCTACGGTACAGAGCAGAAGTTTAATTGGTGATGTAATTACAGAGGAAGAGCTTTCCGGTTGTACAACATGCCGTAATTGTGAAGAAGCTTGTCCGGTAATGAATGAACATGTAGGAACAATTATAGACATGCGTCGTTATCTTGTAATGACAGAAGGAAAAATGGATCAGGATGTCCAACGAGCAGTAATGAACATTGAACGTCAGGGTAACCCTTGGGGATTATCTAAAAAGGATCGGATTAAATGGCGTGAATTGGATGAAACTGCTATATTCCAACAGTAAAAGAACTTAAAAAAGAAGATAAGGAATTTGAATATCTTTTCTGGGTAAGTTCTATGGGTGCATATGACAGTCGCAGTCAAAAGATTGCTGTTGCTTTTGCTAAACTAATGAACCAAGCTGGTATCAGCTTTGCTATTCTTGGAAATAAAGAAGCTAACTCTGGAGATACTGCACGCCGTATTGGTAATGAGTTTTTATTCCAGGAAATCGCCGAGAAAAACATAAAGGAATTTGAAAAAAATGGTGTAACTAAAATTGTAACTATTGATCCGCATGCGTATAATATTTTCAAAAACGAGTATCCGGACTTTGGTTTTGAAGCAGAGGTTTATCACCATACTCAAATGCTTTATGACCTAGTGATGAATGGGAAGCTTAAACCCCAACGTGAAATTAATCAGCGTTTGACCTATCACGACTCTTGTTATCTAGGAAGATATAACGGTGTTTACGATCCACCAAGGGAAATTTTGCAATCCATACCTGGCCTGGAATTAGTGGAAATGGCCCGAAGTAAGGAAAATGGCATGTGCTGTGGTGCAGGTGGTGGGCTTATGTGGACAGAAGAAACTACTGGAAACCGTATAAACGTAGCCCGTACCGAACAAGCGCTAGCTGTAAAACCGACCATGATTTCCAGCGCATGTCCATATTGTTTAACAATGTTAAGTGATGGAACGAAAGCAAAAGAGGTAGAAGAGGATATAAGTACGATGGATGTAGCTGAAATCCTTGCTTTATCAGTATTCGTTGAAGAAGAAACAAAATCTGCTTAAAATGAATCTACCAAACTGCTATATTTAAATTCTGTATAATTTTTAGAAAAAAACAAATGAGTATGTTAGACTAATAGAGGGGTATCCATATGCCCCTCTAATTTTTGAGGCATGATTGAGCGAGCGTTCAATCATTATAATTTCATTAAAAAGAAAGCGTTAACAAAAATATAAAATAAGGGGTGCTGGTAAGTATGAGAAAAACGGTTATTGTTTCAGGTGCGAGAACACCTTTTGGCAAATTTGGCGGTTCTTTAAAATCATTCACAGCTTCACAGCTTGGTGGAAAAGCAATAGAAGAAGCGTTGAAACGAGCTCAAATGGATGGCGAACAGATAGATGAAGTAATTATGGGAACTGTATTACAGGGAGGACAGGGACAGATCCCTTCCAGACAGGCAGCAAGAGAAGCAGGTATTCCATGGCATGTAAAAACGGAAACGATAAATAAAGTATGTGCTTCCGGACTTCGAAGTGTAACATTGGCTGATCAGTTAATCCGTCTAGGCGATGAAGAAGTAATTGTCGCTGGAGGAATGGAAAGTATGAGTAACGCTCCTTACTTCCTGCCAGATGCTCGTTGGGGAAATCGTATGGGTGATAAAGCCGTTAAAGATATGATGATCCATGATGGATTGACATGTTCTTTTAAAGGCGTCCATATGGGCAACTATGGAAACTCTACCGCAGAAGAATATGAGTTAACTAGAGAGGCACAGGATGAATGGTCATACAGGAGTCATCAACGTGCTGGAGAAGCGATTGAAACTGGTAAATTTGCGGAAGAAATTGTTCCACTTGAAGTCCCTCAGCGCAAAGGGGATCCAATTGTAGTAGATACAGACGAAGCACCAAGAAAAGATACAAGTGTGGAGAAACTGGCTAAATTAAAGCCTGCTTTTGATCCAAATGGAACTATAACTGCGGGTAATGCGCCTGGCGTGAATGATGGTGCTTGTGCTTTTGTGGTGATGTCAGATGAGAAAGCAAGAGAGCTAGGGAAAGAACCTATGGCAACAGTGTTGGGACATGCTGAGGTAGCTGTTGAAGCAAAGGATTTCCCGCAAACACCTGGGCTCGTCATTAATAAGCTTTTAGAAAAAACTGGACATAAAAAAGAGGACATTGACTTATTTGAAATCAATGAAGCATTTGCAGCTGTTTCCTTAGCAAGTGGAAAAATCGCAGGTATTGACCAAGAAAAGGTAAATGTGAATGGTGGAGCTGTTGCATTGGGACATCCAATTGGAGCTAGTGGAGCAGGATTATTTTGACATTAATTCATGAATTAAAGCGACGCGGTGGCGGACTTGGTATTGCTGCTATTTGCAGTGGTGGGGGGCAAGGAGATGCCGTGTTAATTGAGGTATCGAAACAGTAATTGTGCCCATAAGAAGGGAAAAGCTGATTCGATAAAAGAGTCAGCTCCTTTCGTTTACAACGGCTTTTTTTAAAAATGGAGGTAGATACATATGGCAATACAAAAAGTAATGGTAATTGGCGCAGGTCAAATGGGGGCAGGGATTGCCCAAGTATGTGCACAAGCAGGATTTGACGTTTTGCTTCATGATATGAACACGGAAGCTTTGGAAAAGGGACTAAAGAACATTGAAAAACTATTAACCCGTGCGGTAGACAAGGAGCGAATTACCGACAAGGATAAAACGGAGACGTTAAACAGGTTAAAGCCGTCTCATCATCTAAAAGATGCACAATCCTGTGATCTTGTTATTGAAGCGGTTGTGGAAAATATGGATGTGAAAGCAAAAGTTTTTGGTGATTTGGATGTATTTGCACCGAAACATGCTATTTTGGCGACAAATACTTCTTCCCTGCCTATTACAGAGATTGCTGCGGTTACGAATCGACCGGATCAGGTAATCGGTATGCATTTCATGAACCCAGTCCCAGTGATGAAACTGGTAGAGATTATTCGCGGATTACAAACAAGTGATGAAACATATCAGGCAATTGAGGAGATGACAGCTAAACTAAATAAGACCTCTGTAGAAGTAGCTGATCTTCCGGGCTTTGCCGCCAACCGGATTTTAATGCCGATGATTAACGAAGCAGTCTTTGCTGTACATGAAGGAGTAGCTTCCGTTGAAGATGTGGATAAAGTAATGAAGCTTGGGATGAATCATCCGATGGGACCGCTGACTCTGGCTGACTTTATTGGACTGGATACGTGCTTGTATATTATGGAAGTACTCTACGAAGGTTTCAATGATAGTAAATACCGACCGTGCCCGCTACTTCGCCAATATGTAAAAGCAGGTTGGCTTGGCAAGAAATCAGGCAGGGGCTTTTATCAGTATAACTAATACATCATGAAACGGCAGAGGGGTGGAATATAGATGGATATGAACTTTACAGAAGAACAGCAAATGATGCAGAAAATGGTAAGGGATTTTGCTCAGAAGGAAATCACAGGTGAAATAGAACGGATGGAGACAGAGGATCGCTTCCCAAAGGAAATTATTCAGAAGATGGGTGAATTAGGGCTGATGGGAATACCAATACCTGAAGAATATGGTGGTAGTGGGATGGACTTTGTTTCGTATATTAGCGCGATCCATGAGCTATCTAAAGTAAGTGCGACAGTTGGTGTTATTTTATCTGTACACACTTCCGTAGGCAGTAACCCAATTCTTTATTTTGGTAATGAAAATCAAAAGAAACATTACTTACCAAAGCTGGCAAGTGGAGAGTATTTAGGAGCTTTTGCACTCACAGAACCAAGCGCGGGCTCAGATGCCGGCAATTTAAAAACAAAAGCAAAAAAAGACGGTGACACGTATATATTGAATGGCTCCAAAGTATTTATCACGAACGGTGGCGAGGCAGATACCTATATTACTTTTGCCCGAACTGGAGAAGGATCGAAAGGAATTAGTGCGTTTATTATTGAAAAGAACACTCCGGGCCTTATTATTGGCAAGAAGGAAAAGAAAATGGGGCTACATGGGTCTAATACGGTAGCATTAACCTTTGACAACTGTGTGATATCAAAGGAACAATTACTTGGGGAAGAAGGAGACGGCTTCAAGATTGCAATGGCCAATTTAAATGTTGGAAGGATTGGGATTGCCGCCCAAGCTCTTGGAATTGGTGAAGCTGCTCTTGAGCATGCAGTTGGTTATGCAAAAGAGCGGGAGCAATTTGGTAAGCCGATTGCTGCTAATCAAGGAATCTCATTCAAATTGGCAGACATGGCTACAAGCGTAGAGGCTGCTAAACTATTAGTCTATCAGGCTGCAGCACTTGTCCAACGAGGAATCCCTTGCGGAAAAGAAGCTTCAATGGCCAAAATGTATGCATCGAAAACAGCAGTTCAAACAGCGATTGAGGCAGTGCAAGTATATGGAGGTTACGGTTATACGGAGGACTATCCTGCAGAGCGCTTTTTCCGTGATGCCAAAATAACTGAAATATATGAAGGTGCCAACGAAATTCAACATATTGTGATTGCAAAAAATCTACTAAAGAACTAAGGGGGAACAACCATGGATTTTCAATTGACAGATGAGCAGGAAATGCTACGTAAAATGGTAAGGGATTTTGCTACAAAGGAAGTAGAACCGACAGCAGCGGAGCGTGATGAAGAGGAACGCTTTGATCGTGAGATTTTTGATAAAATGGGCGAGCTTGGATTAACTGGTATTCCTTGGCCGGAGGAGTATGGCGGAATTGGAGCAGATTATGTAAGCTACGTTATTGCAGTAGAGGAGTTGTCTCGTGTATGTGCTTCTACAGGAGTAACATTATCTGCACACTTATCACTCGCAAGCTGGCCTATTTTTAAATACGGTAATGAAGAACAGAAGAAGACCTTTTTATATCGTTTAGCCACAGGAGAAGCTTTGGGTGCATATGCACTATCTGAACCAGGTGCGGGAAGTGATGTTGTTTCCATGAAAACAACTGCAAAGGATGATGGCGACCATTATATTTTAAATGGCAGCAAGGTTTGGATTACGAACGGTGGCGTTGCTGATATTTATATCGTTTTCGCTAAAACAGATGCGGATGCAAAGCATAAAGGCATCAGTGCTTATATTGTTGAAAAGGGTACGGAAGGATTCACATTCGGTAAAAAAGAAAAGAAATTAGGTATTCGTTCATCTCCAACAACGGAACTTATTTTTGAAAACTGTCGCATACCAAAGGAAAACATGCTCGGAACAGAGGGCGAAGGGTTTAAAATTGCAATGACCACATTGGATGGGGGACGTAACGGAATTGCAGCACAAGCGCTAGGTATTGCGCAGGGAGCCTTGGATGCAGCAGTAGATTATTCAAAAGAGCGTGAGCAATTTGGTAAGCCAATTGCAACAAACCAAGGGATCTCCTTTAAATTAGCAGATATGGCTACAGATGTAGAAGCATCCCGACTATTAACCTACCAGGCTGCTTGGCTTGAATCACAGGGTCTTCCATATGGAAAGGCATCCGCGATGTCTAAGCTGTTTGCAGGAGATGCAGCAATGCGTACTACGGTGGAAGCAGTTCAAGTATTCGGTGGCTATGGATATACAAAGGATTACCCGGTAGAGCGATATATGCGTGATGCGAAAATTACACAGATCTATGAAGGTACAAATGAAATTCAACGCCTTGTTATTGGACGTATGCTAACGAAATAAGTTCACAGTGATACACAGCTTGTAAGAAAAACTGGCATAGTAAATAAATAGAAGAAGGAATGGATTAGAAAGGATGTCCACCATGCACGAAATAGTTGAACGGATAAAAAATAAAGATGTACGGGCACTGGCAAGAGCGATAACTATGGTGGAAAATGATCATCCAGAGAAGCTCGACCTATTGAGTGATATATTTTCACTTAAAAAGCATGCCCTTTATGTTGGATTAACGGGTTCGCCTGGTGCTGGCAAAAGCTCTCTTGTAAATCGCCTGATTTCACATATACGCCAAGAAGGCAAAACCGTTGCTGTTATTGCAGTTGACCCGACTAGTCCGTTCAGTGGTGGAGCCTTACTTGGAGATCGTGTTCGAATGAATGAGCATTTTACAGATGATGGTGTTTTTATCCGCAGTATGGCAACAAGGGGAAGCTTAGGCGGCTTGGCAAGAGCAACAAAGGATGCAGTGCGTATCTGTGATGCTTACGGTTATGATGTTGTTATTGTCGAAACAGTTGGTGTCGGACAATCTGAGTTAGATATTATGAAAATTGTTGATACAACGGCTGTTGTGATGACACCGAATAGCGGGGATGTATTACAAATCTTTAAAGCAGGTATTATGGAGATCGCTGATTTGTTCGTCATTAACAAAGCAGACTTACATGGTGTTGGTAAGTTGAAGGCATTATTAAAAGAATTGGTTATGATGACGGCAACAGAAAAGCATATGACCTCCATTGTAAAAACAATTACTACAGAAAACAAAGGTATTGATAAACTTTGGGCAAAAATTAAAGAACATCATGATTATTTATATCGTACAGAGGAAGGTCGCAAGCAGCGCATCCAGCAGCAGGAACTGGAAATCTATGAATTGATTCGCGAAGAGATCTGGCGGGACGTAAGAAATTATCTTGAGTCAAACGATGAACTAGCCACAATTGAGGCAGACAGTGATCCATATAAATTGGCAAGCAGATGGTATGAGCAGTGGAAAAAAGAGGGGGAGAGAAAATGAGTGATGAACAGGTCCTTTCCTCTGTAAAAGATAGAGAGTTAGTGGAGAAACGGCGGAATCAGATGATTAAAGGTGCGATGAAGCTCTTTAAGGAAAAGGGATTTCATCGGACCACAACAAGAGAAATAGCTAAGGAGTCGGGCTTCAGTATTGGTACACTTTATGAATATATCCGTACAAAAGAAGATGTGCTTTTCCTTGTATGTGATTCTATTTATGAGCAAGTGCGTGAACGGTTAAGTTTATCCATTGATTTGGAGTCGGCATCTGTAGATAATTTGATAGCTGTAATGAAGTCGTATTTTTACTTAATGGATGAGATGCAGGAAGAAATTTTAATTATGTACCAGGAAGCCAAGTCATTGAAAAAAGATACGAAGGAATATGTACTGCAGAAGGAACGTGACATGGTAGGAATGTTGGAGGAAGTGATCCTTACCTGCCTTCCAGAAAAAATTTCGCATCAGGATGTTGCATTACTTGCCAATAATATTTTTGTCCAAGGACAGATGTGGGGCTTCAGACGGTGGATGCTTCAACGGCAATTCACGTTTGAACAATATATGGATAGACAAATTCATTTTAACTTGCAAATGCTAGGTATAGTAGTAACAGAGAAATGAAAGCGATTTACTATTGAAGGAGGGGTAACAAATGGAACAACCAGAAATTTATAAACCGACAAATCCAGTACGGTTTGTCACAGCATCCAGTCTATTTGACGGTCATGATGCGTCAATTAATATAATGAGACGAATTTTACAGGCAAGCGGAGCAGAAGTGATCCATTTGGGTCATAACCGGTCTGTAGAAGATGTTGTTCATGCAGCCATTCAGGAGGACGCACAGGGGATTGCTATCTCTTCCTATCAGGGTGGGCATGTAGAATATTTTAAGTACATGATTGATTTGTTGAAGGAGCTTGGGGCAGAACATATTAAAGTCTATGGCGGGGGCGGTGGAGTTATTATCCCTCGTGAAATAAAGGAATTACATGAGTACGGGGTGTCACGAATTTTCTCGCCGGAAAATGGCAGAGAGCTTGGTTTACAAGGAATGATTAACCTCATGCTGGAGGAATGTGACTATGTACCGCCAATTGATATAAAAAAAGATCAGGAACAATTATTTAACGGAGAACGTCAAGCGATTGCCAGATTTATTACGTATATGGAAAACGCTGAAGTCGACGAGAAAGAAAAACAACAGGTCATTGACCAGTTGCAGAACCAAGCGAAAGACAATGTACCTGTACTGGGAATAACCGGAACGGGAGGAGCTGGAAAAAGCTCGCTTACAGATGAACTCATCCGGAGATTTATTAATGAAATTCCCGATAAAAAGATTGCTGTTATTTCCATCGACCCGACAAAAAAGAAAACAGGCGGAGCCTTACTTGGTGACCGAATCCGTATGAACGCGATTTTCACAGATCGGGTTTATATGCGCTCATTAGCAACACGTGATTCCAGCAGTGAGCTTTCTAAAGCAATTCAGGATGTCATCGATGTTGTAAGAGCTTCAGGCTTTGATTTTATTATTGTAGAAACAAGTGGAATTGGTCAGGGGAATGCTGCCATAACAGAAGTTACCGACTTATCGATGTATGTAATGACAGCAGAATTTGGTGCGCCTTCCCAGCTTGAGAAAATTGATATGATTGATTTCGCTGATTTTATTGTTATTAACAAATATGAACAAAAAGGCTCTGAGGATGCATTAAATCAAGTACGTAAGCAATATGAAAGAAGTCATATGCTATTCCACCAGGATAAAGAAAAATTCCCGGTTTTTGGGACTATTGCAAGCCAATTTAATGATGCAGGGACAAATGCGTTATTTGCTTCACTAATTGATACATTGAATGAGCGTTATGCGTGGACAGAAGAGATAAATTTTGAAAGAAATATTATTGCAGAAAAGCAAAATATGATTATTACAAATGAGCGTAGGCATTACTTACGAGAAATATCCACACATGTGCGAAGCTATCATAAACATACAGAGAATCAGAGTGAGGTTGCAAGAAAGATCTACCAGTTGGAAGGTGCAAAGGAAGTTTTAGAAGAGGATGAGGTCCAAACAGCCATTGAACAGTCTTTGGAGAAATATAATGAACAATTGGATGCCCGTTCGAGGAAATTACTTGACTCATGGGACGAAACGAAGGAAAGCTATAGCAAAGATAAAATGACGTTTAAGGTCCGTGACAAGGAAATTGAAATGGACCTGACAACTGAATCACTTTCTGGGCTAAAGATTCCAAAGGTTGCCTTTCCTAAGTACCAGGATTGGGGGGAACGTCTGACTTGGCTCCTTAAGGAGAATGTACCTGGAGCATTTCCGTTTACTGCAGGAGTTTTCCCTTTTAAACGCAAGGGAGAAGATCCGACACGTCAATTTGCAGGAGAAGGAACGCCAGAAAGAACGAACCGCCGCTTTCATTACCTGTCTAAAAACGAAGAAGCAAAACGATTATCTACTGCATTTGACTCGGTTACTTTATATGGTGAAGATCCGGCACACCGACCTGATATTTATGGGAAGGTTGGAGAAAGCGGAGTAAATATTTGTACACTCGAAGATATGAAAAAATTATATGCTGGCTTTGATTTAACGAATCCAATGACTTCTGTTTCTATGACAATAAATGGCCCTGCTCCAATTATTCTTGCTATGTATTTTAATACTGCAATTGATCAGCAGGTAAATAAATTTAAAGAAGAAAATAACCGGGAGCCAAACCAACAAGAATATGAAAAATTAAGGGATGAAACCATCGCTGTAGTAAGAGGGACCGTACAAGCAGATATATTAAAAGAGGACCAGGGACAAAACACCTGTATTTTCTCAACAGAATTCGCTCTACGTATGATGGGTGACATTCAGCAATACTTTATTGATAAGAAAGTTCGCAACTATTACTCAGTTTCTATTTCCGGATACCATATTGCTGAGGCAGGAGCAAATCCAATTACACAGCTTGCCTTTACGTTGGCAAATGGCTTCACTTATGTGGAGTACTATCTAAGTAGAGGAATGGACGTAAATAAATTTGCACCGAATCTGTCCTTCTTTTTCTCAAATGGTCTTGATCCTGAGTATAGCGTGATCGGTCGTGTAGCCCGTCGAATTTGGGCAATTACGATGCGTGATAAATACGGTGCGAATGAACGAAGTCAGAAGCTAAAATATCACGTCCAGACTTCCGGGCGTTCACTACACGCACAGGAAATTGACTTTAACGACATAAGAACAACATTACAAGCACTACTGGCCATTCAGGACAATACAAATTCTCTTCATACAAATGCGTATGATGAGGCAATTACAACGCCAACAGAAGAATCTGTTCGCCGTGCCATGGCAATTCAGATGATTATAAACAAGGAGTTTGGCCTGACTAAAAACGAAAACTCGCTTCAAGGCTCATTTATTATAGAAGAGCTAACAGATTTAGTAGAAGAAGCCGTTCTGCAGGAATTTGAAAAAATGAATGATCGTGGCGGAGTACTCGGAGCAATGGAACGACAATATCAGCGAGGAAAGATTCAAGAGGAGTCATTGTATTATGAAGGTAAAAAACATTCCGGTGAACTACCAATTGTGGGCGTAAATACGTATTTAAACCCGAACCCACCATCGGAAGACCAAATTGACTCCATGGAGCTTGCCCGTGCTTCCAAAGAAGAAAAAGAGCATCAAATCAGTGAATTGCAGCGGTTCCAGGAAGTGAACAAAGACGAGGTTGAAGAAGCTCTTGAAAGGTTAAAACAAACTGCTGCATCAGGTGGAAACATATTTGCAGAACTCATGGAAACCGTAAAAGTAGCCAGTCTCGGCCAAATAACCAACGCCCTCTACCAAGTAGGCGGCCAATACAGAAGGAATATGTAGACATCAAAAGCGGAAGTTCCCGTTTATAACCGTATGGCCTGGGCGGGGGTTGCTATTATAAAACTTACGAATAGAACCTCATTCTAATTCCAGTTTAGAACGAAGCGCAAACGGAAATAGGAAAAGTAGAATGCTTTAATAAAGGAGAGGTTCTATTATGTCTAACTTAAGTGTGCAAACGTTAAAGCAAGGACAAAATTATACAGCAAGAGAATTAGATAATTTTGTGAGTACGAAAGATGTTGTAGTACTATCCAATAACGAAAATCAGCTTTTTACAGATCCGGAAAGAGAATATAAAGTCGTTCATGAGTTTGAAGGATTCTTTGAACACTCCATGGAAGATGCAGAAAAGCACTTTCGAAATAAGAAAGCATACGTCGTGGAAAAAGTATAGACAGCTAACAATACTTTCATTGTAAAGTTGCAGTGTCACTTCATTTTAAGTAAAAAAAGTTGCACTCCAAAACAGGGGTAGCAACTTTTTTGTTTTACTGCCGATAAAAATGATCTGCAGCGGATAACTTTGTTCTACTGCTGATAAAATGTTTCAACTGCTTTCCCTCCCACACGATATCTAAATTTCTCTAGTTCGCCGCATTCCTGGTACTATGAATAAACGATATAACCTTTGTATCCTATCATTTGCAATAGCACCACAATTTTCAGGGAAGAAAAGTGTACATTTTTTTGCTTAAACTATAGCATAAACGTGGTAGATTTGTTTATAATGAATGGTATGGTTTATCACAAACGGAAAATTATAGTATAATTCTTCTAGAATGAGTAAAAAAATTACAAATGAGGCTAGATGCCCTCAATATATAAGTAAAGGGAGTGCGTTGCCGTGAGCTTATCGAATTACAGCCACGAAGATCTTAAAACAATGTCCATGATTGAATTAGCAAATTTAATCTTATTGGATGAAAAAAAGGCGCTTGATTTTAGAGATGTATTCGAAAAAATTGCAGAAATAAAAGAATTTACTGAGCAGGATAAAGAAAATAATATTGCCCAATTTTATACAGATTTAAATGTGGATGGCCGTTTTATTACCATTGGTTCTAATCTATGGGGATTAAAACGTTGGTATCCAGTTGAGCAAGCTGACGAAGAAGTAACTGCAGCACCTAAAAAGAAAAAGAAGGCAAAGAAAAAGAAAAAAGCAGATGAAGATGCTGATATTACAGAAAAAGAACTGGATATTGTCGACGAGGATATTGAAGAGCTTGCAGATGACTTCAATGATGACGAAGATGATGAGTTTGATGAAGACTTAGAAGAAGAGTTTGATGAGGAACTTGATGATTTTGAAGACGACGAAGATGAAGATGACGAAGACGAAGAAGAAAAGAAATAGCTGGGTACGATTAACAAAAAAGTTAGCTTGACTTTTCTTTAAGCTGAAAGTACAATTCTTATTGGGCTCTTTAAATTTACTTATCAAGGCGTTTCCCCATTCTATATATGGGGAGGCGCTTTTATTATTTTCTGCCAATTTTGGTGCAGACTATGAGATATAGCAACCTGTATGAACGAATTGAACGAAGAATATTTTGAAGAAAGAGGGAAAATAATGACCAAGTATATTTTTGTGACAGGTGGCGTTGTGTCGTCTTTAGGTAAAGGAATTACGGCAGCGTCTTTAGGTCGTCTATTAAAAAACCGGGGTTTGAAAGTGACTATTCAAAAGTTCGATCCATATATTAATGTCGACCCAGGGACAATGAGCCCATATCAGCATGGAGAAGTTTTTGTGACAGAGGATGGAGCGGAAACAGACCTCGATTTAGGGCATTATGAACGTTTTATTGATATTAATTTAAATAAGTACAGTAATATTACCACTGGAAAAGTATACTCCAGTGTAATCAAAAAAGAACGTCGTGGCGACTATTTAGGTGGCACTGTTCAGGTAATTCCGCATATTACGAATGAAATTAAAGATCAGGTATTTCGTGCTGGTGATGCAACAAATGCTGATGTTGTTATTACAGAAATTGGCGGGACTGTTGGAGATATTGAATCTTTACCTTTTCTTGAAGCAATTCGACAAATTAAAAATGATGTTGGCCGAAACAGTGTCATGTATTTGCATTGTACATTGGTTCCATTTATTCAGGCCGCTGGTGAGATGAAAACAAAGCCAACACAGCACAGTGTGAAAGAATTACGTTCATTGGGGATCCAGCCAGATGTAATTGTATTACGTACAGAGCATGAAATTAGTAATGAGATGAAAGAAAAAATTGCTTTGTTCTGTGACATTAATAAAAATTCTGTTATTGAAATGAAGGATGCAGACACACTTTATCAAGTACCAATTTCCCTTCAGGAGCAGCATCTTGATCAAATAACATGTGAGCATTTTGGTTTGGATTGTAAGGAAGCTGAAATGGATGAATGGAAAGAGCTTGTTACTAAAGTTCGTCATTTATCACAAAAAGTAGAAATAGGGCTCGTTGGTAAATATGTTGAATTGCCGGATGCTTACATTTCTGTGGTAGAATCTTTAAAACACGCGGGATTCGAGTATGATGCAGACATCAAAGTACATTGGATTAATTCCGAAAAACTTGATAAAGAGACAATTAAAGAAGAGCTATCTCATGTTGATGGTATAATTGTTCCAGGTGGTTTCGGTGACCGTGGTATTGAAGGGAAAATAGAAGCCATTCGCTATGCGAGAGAAAATAATGTACCTTTCTTCGGTATTTGTCTTGGTATGCAGCTTGCTACAGTTGAGTTTGCTCGTAATGTTGTAGGATTAAATGGTGCTCATTCTGCTGAAATTGACCCAGGAACTCCATATCCAATTATCGATTTATTACCTGAACAGAAGGATATTTCTGATTTAGGTGGAACACTAAGGCTTGGCAGCTACCCATGTATGCTTCAAGATGGTACAAAAGTAAAAGAAGCATATAATGGTGCAGCAACAATAGAAGAACGTCATCGTCATCGTTATGAATTTAATAACATGTATCGCGACCAAATGGCTGAGCATGGCTTTATATTTTCCGGAACCAGCCCGGATGGTCGCCTCGTGGAGACAATTGAATTAAAAGATCATCCATGGTTTGTTGCTTGTCAGTTCCATCCTGAATTTACGTCTCGTCCTACAAGAGCACAGGCTTTATTTAAAGGTTTCATTGGTGCTTCTGTTAATAATAAATAAATTTAGATGTAAGTAACGGAATGACTCACATTTAGCAATTGCTAAATGTGAGTTTTTATTTAACTTGAATTTAAAGGATTTAGGGGTTTAATAGCGAATTTAATACAGTAAGGGAAATACGTTGGGGGAATCTTTTGGAAGGAAGGGGAATGAGTATGGCAAGAAGAATCCTAATAGTGGATGATCAGCCTGGGATTCGCATGTTATTAACGGACGTGCTCACAGATCAAGGGTATGAGGTAATCACAGCCCAAACAGGAACAGAAGCATTGGAGAAAATAAGAATGGAGAACTTAAACCTCATAATACTTGATTATCAGCTACCATTATTAAGTGGGAAAGAGGTTTTACATAAACTGGAAGAAGAACAATATGAAATCCCGGCAATATTAATGAGTGGATTGGTGGAGAATATTAAAAGAAAAGAAATCAAATATCAATATTTGAAAGAGGTACTTGGAAAACCGTTCAGTATTCATAAAGTCATTGAACTGGTTGCACATATCGTGTCAGATTAGTTTTTCTGTAATGTTGCGCGAACAAGCTGTTGTTGGTATTCTAATATTGTAAAAGATGATATAATTTTCACAGACTGTAACTTCATCAGAGGAGGAAATAAACAAGATGCCATTAGTATCAATGAAAGAAATGCTTGAAAAAGGAAGAAAGCAAGGCTACGCGGTAGGTCAGTTTAATTTGAATAATTTGGAATATGCACAAGCGATTCTCCAAGCTGCAGAAGAAGAGAAATCTCCTGTCATTCTTGGTGTGTCGGAGGGTGCCGCAAGATATATTGGCGGTTTTAATGTTGTTGTCTCTATGGTTAAATCCTTAATGGAAGCTTATGGCACGACTGTTCCTGTAGCAATTCATTTAGATCATGGTTCCAGTTTTGAAAAATGTGCAGAAGCAATTCACGCAGGCTTTACATCTGTTATGATTGATGCTTCACATGATCCACTGGAAGAAAATATTGAAACAACATCTAAAGTAGTAGAGCTTGCACATATTCATGGTGTTTCTGTAGAAGCAGAACTGGGTACAGTTGGTGGGCAGGAAGATGATGTTATAGCTGATGGCGTTATTTATGCAGATCCTAAGGAGTGCTTGGAATTGGTTGAGAAGACGGGAATTGATTGTCTTGCTCCTGCACTTGGTTCTGTACATGGCCCTTACAAAGGAGAGCCTAATCTAGGCTTTGCTGAAATGGAGGAAATCTCCAAAACAATCGAATTACCTCTTGTTTTACATGGTGGTACAGGGATTCCTACAAAAGATATTCAACGTGCTATTTCATACGGTACTTCTAAAATAAATGTGAATACAGAAAACCAGATTGCGCAAGCTGAGGCAGTCCGTCAAGTCTTAAATGATAAGCCGGATTTGTATGATCCACGTAAATATCTGGGCCCTGGTACAGAAGCCATCAAGGAAACTGTAAAAGGGAAAATGCGTGAATTTGGATCATCTCAACAGGCATAATTATCAGGCGCTTTGAGCTGTATATGAGCACAAGCGCCTTTATTCATATTTTTATTAGTTTTTTAAAATATACTTATAAAATAAGTAGTCTAAGAGGAGGTTATCAATTAAAATGAAATTTTTTATTGATACTGCAAATATTGAGGAAATCCGTACAGCAAACGAACTTGGAGTCTTATCAGGGGTTACAACTAATCCGAGTCTGGTATCTAAAGAGGGTGTATCTTTCCATGATCGTCTTTCTGAGATTACAGAGGAAGTATCCGGATCTGTCAGTGCTGAAGTTATTTCTGAGGACGCAGAGGGAATGATTAAGGAGGGGAAAGAATTAGCGGCAATTGCCCCTAATATCACGGTAAAAGTTCCTATGACATTGGAAGGCTTGAAGGCTGTCAAGGCGTTTAGTGATTTAAATATCAAAACGAATGTTACATTGATTTTTAATGCTAATCAGGCTTTATTAGCAGCTCGTGCTGGGGCAACTTATGTTTCACCGTTCCTTGGTCGTTTGGATGATATTGGTCATGACGGAATGAATCTTGTAGCAACAATCGCAGAAATCTTTGACAGACATGCAATTGATACTGAAATAATTGCTGCTTCCATTAGACATCCACTGCACGTTATTGATGCTGCTCTAAACGGTGCGCATATAGCTACTATCCCATTCAAGGTTTTAGAACAACTGGTGAAACATCCATTAACAGACCAGGGAATAGAAAAGTTTCTTTCGGATTGGAATAACCAAAAATAAGCGGATAAATTTGGAAATATTGCACAAGCTACCGATAAAAGACGGAATAGGTCCAAGAGGCACAAATTATTATACTCTGGAAAATTACTATTCACGTATAGGTAGCTTCCTTGTCCTGTGCGTCAAAAAGTGGGGTTTTTAATATGCAAAAAATGTTAATTGAAGGTGGCCATCTTTTAAATGGCCAGGTAAGAATCAGTGGTGCGAAAAACAGTGCGGTAGCTTTACTTCCGGCAGCTATTTTAGCTGATTCAGAAGTAACAATTGAAGGGCTCCCGGAAATTTCCGATGTGTACACACTTGGAGATTTGCTGGAGGAAATCGGTGGTACAGTAAATTGGGACGGACAAACTGTCCATATCGACCCAGAGAAAATGGTTGCAATGCCATTACCTAATGGTAAAGTAAAGAAGCTTCGTGCGTCATATTATTTTATGGGAGCAATGCTCGGGAAATTTAACAAAGCAGTAATCGGCTTGCCGGGAGGTTGCTTCTTAGGGCCACGTCCTATCGACCAGCACATCAAAGGCTTTGAAGCGCTTGGTGCTGAAGTGACGAATGAGCAGGGAGCCATTTATTTAAGAGCGAAAGAGCTTCGGGGTGCCCGAATATATTTAGATGTAGTAAGCGTCGGAGCAACAATTAATATTATGCTTGCTGCAGTAAGGGCAAAAGGTAAAACAATTATTGAGAATGCTGCAAAAGAACCTGAGATTATCGATGTTGCTACTTTATTAACAAATATGGGAGCGAAAATTAAGGGTGTAGGTACAGATGTGATTCGAATCGAAGGTGTACCTTCTTTACATGGCTGCAGACATACGATTATTCCCGACAGGATTGAAGCAGGTACATATGCCATTGCAGCCGCTGCACAAGGAAAAGAAGTAATTATAGACAATGTTATCTCCCAGCATTTAGAATCATTGCTCGCCAAGTTAAGGGAAATGGGTGTAACTGTTGAAGAAAATGAGGAACAGTTGTTAATTGCACCAAGGAACCCACTGAAGAGTGTTGATATTAAGACATTGGTTTATCCTGGTTTTCCAACAGATTTACAGCAACCTTTCACTTCATTATTAACAAAAGCAGTGAATACCGGAGTGGTTACAGATACGATCTACTCTGCAAGGTTAAAGCATATTGACGAACTAAGGCGAATGAATGCAGCTATTAAAGTTGAAGGTGGTTCAGCAATAGTTTCTGGACCTGTGCAGCTTGAGGGAGCACGTGTGAAAGCAAGTGACCTGAGAGCAGGAGCGTCATTAATTGTAGCTGGCTTAATGGCAAATGGGATTACTGAAATAACTGGGCTTGAGCATATAGACCGTGGATATGAAAAAATAACAGAGAAATTAAATAACCTCGGAGCTAATATATGGCGAGAAGAAATGACCGAACAAGAAATAACACAATTCCAAAACATGTAAAAACAAAAGCGCAAGCACCCGTTTCACTCTTCTAACTCCATTTAAATGGTCGCAAGTACATGCTTGTTAAAAAAGTATTGTATAAAGAAGTTAACGGCACACTCATATTAAAGGGGGGGACTCGACCCCCTTTATATGATTTCGGAATGGGATATTAGCAAAGAAGGAGAGTAAATAGGTACTTTTTGTGGTGATGATAATGTAATTTTTGCCAATGGGGAATTATTAAAAGGTGTACAATTTAAAGCTATAAGGCCAATTCCGAACTGTAATTATACGTGCTAAGAGTTCGTTTTATTGATGGAGAGCATCGTCTACAGAAAAAAACCAGACCTGGTAATAAGGCCATAGACCGTATGAACGGAAAGAAAATGGTTAATACTACCTTCAAACCTACTTTTTAAAACTGCAATAGAAAGGGAAGCGAAAGCCGTTTGCTTCCCTTTCTATTAAAATATAAAAAACCTAAAATTTAGTATTGAATAATATGAACCAAAGGAGTAATATGGTATAAGGTTTTGGAAAGCAGTTAAAAGAACTCCTAATCTAGCTTCTGATTTTTCCTTCATTTCTACGAAGACTTACCTTTAATAAAGAAGTGAAACTCTCATCTAAATAGGTTTAAAACATAGACCAATGATGTGTTGAATATATTTTACGAATATTACTAACATAAAAAACAATAGGCGTGGTGATTCTATGGCAGCATTAACAATCTCTCATCTGGAAACTCTGACTTTAAAAGAGATTTACACACTAGCGAGAGAATACAAAGTTTCATATTATGCAAAGTTAACAAAAAGAGAACTTATTTTTTCTATTTTAAAAGCACAGGCTGAAAAAGATGGTTTCTTATTTATGGATGGAATTCTGGAAATTATTCCTTCAGAAGGATTCGGTTTTCTTCGCCCAATTAATTACTCTCCAAGCGCAGAAGATATCTATATATCTGCCTCACAGATACGCAGGTTCGATTTAAGAAATGGTGATAAAGTATCTGGTAAAGTAAGACCTCCAAAGGAGAATGAACGTTACTATGGTCTATTGCATGTAGATGCCGTAAATGGCGACGATCCTGAGACTGCAAAGGAAAGAGTCCATTTTCCAGCACTAACTCCACTTTATCCGGATCGATTAATGAAGCTTGAAAACTCTACAAAAAACTTATCAACCCGCATTATCGATCTGATGACACCGGTTGGATTTGGGCAGCGTGGTCTTATTGTAGCTCCACCTAAAGCCGGTAAAACAATGTTACTTAAGCAAATTGCCAATAGTATTTCTGAAAACCACCCGGATGCCAAATTAATTATTCTATTAGTTGACGAACGTCCTGAAGAGGTTACCGATATTGAGCGATCTGTACACCCTGATGTAGATGTAGTTAGTTCTACGTTTGATGAAGTACCTGAAAGTCATATTAAAGTTTCAGAGCTCGTATTGGAGCGTGCAATGCGCTTGGTGGAGCATAAGCGAGACGTGATTGTACTGATGGACAGTATTACAAGGCTTGCGCGTGCATACAACCTTGCTATTCCGCCAAGTGGCAGGACTCTTTCTGGTGGTATAGATCCAGCTGCTTTTCATCGTCCGAAACGATTTTTTGGAGCAGCCAGAAACATAGAAGAAGGTGGAAGCTTTACAATATTGGCTACTGCTCTGGTTGATACAGGCTCGCGTATGGATGATGTTATTTATGAAGAATTTAAAGGCACAGGTAACATGGAATTGCATCTTGATCGAAATCTTGCTCAACGTCGCATTTTCCCTGCGATTGATATTCTTCGTTCCGGTACACGTAAGGAAGAATTGCTAGTGGATAAAGGCCAACTTGATAAAATGTGGGCAATTCGCAAGACGATGCAGGATTCCCATGACTTCCTGGAACGTTTCTTAAGAAGGTTAAAGGCATCCAAGAATAACGAAGAGTTCTTTCAACAGATGGAAGAAGAAATGAAACGAAGAGGCACAAAGAAATAAGCTGAACAACATTAGTTTCTCCATTATTTTATGTGTCTAAAATATAAAATGTATGTTATAATTTTAACTGGACAGGTAATGATTTTCTATTGCAAACAATGCAGGAGACTGTTATAATCTCTTTATGTGAGTTTAGATAAGGTATTGTACCTATGACGGCTCTTACAATAACTCTGTTTCAAAATGATTCAGGGCAAAAAGGAGTGGAAAGAACATGAAAAAGGATATTCATCCAGAGTACAGAAAAGTAGTTTTTCTTGATACAAGCTCAGAATTTAAATTCTTGAGTGGATCAACAAAAAGCTCTGACGAAACAATTGAATGGGAAGACGGTAATACGTACCCTTTAATCCGTGTTGAAATCAGCTCAGATTCACACCCATTCTACACAGGTAAACAAAAAGCTGATAAAGTCGGCGGCCGTGTAGACCGATTCAAGAAAAAATATAATATGAACTAATAGATGAACGGTATCAAACCGTTGCATCATATTAATAAAGCATTGGCAGCCAATGGTTGTCAATGCCCTTATTGATTGTTGTCCGTGTATTATGCATGGCAAAAATTAGTTTTGGGAAAGCAGGCAAAGCGTCTCATTTTGCCTGCTTTTTTACTTTTAAATATAGTAAATATGTTAATAAAATATATGTTGGGCTTAACCAATGATCGTTTTTATGATTATCTATCGCCATTGATTTCCATTGCAGATGAACGCTTTCACACCTCCGGGTACAAGCGCGACATCTGTTCGTTACCTCACAGTGTCTACTTTGCCGCCCGGCATGGCCTCAGCCGCCCCCGAAAAGCGCAGTATTTTTCCGTAGCGGTGTTATTTAGCCATTCTTTTCAACAGTTAAATAGAGCCATGGTGGGCTTTGAGTTAGTGGAATCAAGGTCCAGTTTTGTGCTTTTATATAAAAGTTAAAAAACCATGTTAGCTTATCAAAAATAGTGGTAAACTAGTTAAGGAACGTTTTAAAAATAATAATAATGATTGTACATAGATTTAGAAGGGAGCCCTTTGCTCATGTATGTAATGAAACAAAGTGGTTGGGTTGAAGTGATCTGCGGCAGTATGTTTTCTGGTAAGTCTGAGGAATTGATTCGCCGCGTACGCAGGGCAACTTACGCGAAGCTATCTGTTCGTGTATTTAAACCAGCTATTGATGACAGATACGACGACGAGGCTGTTGTTTCACATAATGGTTCTTCAACTGTCGCCAGACCTGTGAAAAGCTCAGATGAAATTTTGGAACACCTTCATGCTGATGTAGATATTATTGGTATTGATGAGGTGCAATTTTTTGACGAAAATATTGTGGAAGTGGTTGATGAGCTTGCAAACAAGGGGATTCGAGTTATCGTCGCCGGCCTCGATACAGATTTTCGAGGAGAACCATTTGGACCAATGCCAAAACTGATGGCACTTAGCGAGTCAGTAACAAAACTAAATGCTATTTGTCCTATCTGCGGTTCGCCAGCAAGTCGAACGCAGCGGTTGATAAATGGAAAACCAGCTTCCTATGATGATCCAGTTATTCTGGTGGGAGCCTCAGAATCTTATGAGCCAAGATGTCGTCATCATCATGAAGTTCCCAATAAGCCCAGCAACAAGATTGTAAAGGATTATTTAAACAGATTAGATAAAAGCGCCTGAGGGTGCTTTTTTTAGTGCAGATAGAAGCATCAAGTTTTACTTTAGCATAATGCACTCCTCTATGCTGCGAAATAACTTTGACCTTGCAACGTGAGTATACTATAATTATACTGTTAATCAGAAAGAGGTGGCCGTAATGTTAGACCGATTACAAACATTAGAAGACCGTTATAATAAATTGAATGAATTATTGAGTGATCCAGAAATTATAAATGATACGAAGAAGTTACGCGAGTATTCAAAGGAACAATCCGGTTTGGAGGATGTAGTACAAGCGTATCGTGAATACAAAGATGTAACCTCTCAATTAAAAGATGCCAAGGAAATGCTTGACGACAATTTGGATGCAGAAATGCAGGAAATGGTAAAAGCTGAGATAGAAGAACTATCGGAGAGTAAAGAAGAATTGGAAGAAAAAATGCGAATTCTTCTTTTACCAAAAGATCCGAACGATGATAAGAACGTATTCATGGAGATACGTGGAGCTGCAGGTGGAGATGAAGCAGCATTGTTTGCCGGAGATCTATATCGTATGTATTCCCGTTACGCGGAACAATACGGTTGGAAGACAGAAGTAATGGAAGCCAGCACAACTGGTGTTGGGGGATACAAAGAGATTATTTTTATGATTAACGGAAGTGGAGCCTATTCAAAATTAAAATATGAAAATGGCGCTCACCGCGTTCAACGTGTACCGGAAACGGAATCTGGTGGTCGTATTCATACCTCAACAGCTACAGTTGCTGTTTTGCCTGAAGCGGAAGAGGTAGAGGTTGATATTCATGAAAAAGACATTCGTGTGGACACGTTTGCTTCCAGTGGCCCTGGTGGACAGAGTGTAAACACAACCATGTCTGCCGTTCGCTTGACACACGTACCTACCGGTGTGGTTGTGTCTATTCAAGATGAAAAATCCCAAATTAAAAATAAAGAAAAAGCGATGAAGATCTTACGTGCTCGTATCTATGATAAATTCCAACAAGAAGCTCAAGCAGAATACGATGAAAATAGAAAGTCCGCAGTAGGAACTGGGGACCGTTCTGAACGAATTCGCACATATAACTTTCCTCAAAATCGTGTGACGGATCACCGTATTGGTTTAACGATTCAAAAGCTGGATCAAATTTTACAAGGCAAGCTAGATGAGTTTGTTGATGCATTGTTAATGGAAGAGCAAGCCAAAAAATTAGAACAGATTGGTGAATAAAATGAGCCAAATGAAACAATATGAAGTCCTTCAATGGGCTTCTCTTTTTTTAGAAAAGCATCATAGAGAACAACGTGTTGCAGAGATATTATTGCAGCATCATTTAAACTATAGTCGAAATGATTTTTTTATGAATATGCGGGAGCCAATAGATCCGAATATTATTCAAAGATTTAAGAGAGATGTAGAAAAGCATGTAGAAACAGGGATGCCTATACAGCATTTAATGGGCTATGAGGAATTTTACGGACGGAAATTTAAAGTGAATGAGCATGTATTAGTTCCTCGCCCAGAAACAGAAGAGCTTGTCCAACATGTTGCCAACTACATAGAAACAACTTCTTCTGAGCATCAGATTAGAGTTGTGGATGTGGGTACGGGCAGTGGAGTTATTGCTATATCGCTTGCGCTGCAATTACCCAATGCAATGGTGTATGCTACTGACATTTCGCAGGAAGCACTGCAGGTTGCTAAAACAAATGCAAAGAATCATCAAGCACAAGTGACGTTTTATCAAGGTAATTTCTTACAACCGCTCATTGATCAAGGGATAAAAACTGACATTATTGTTTCTAATCCCCCTTATATTCCTCGATCAGAAGAAAAAACATTAGCAGACACAGTTAAAAACTTTGACCCTGATATGGCTCTGTATGCAGAGGAGAACGGACTGGCAGCCTATAAAGAAATTATATCTCAATCCACAAGTGTACTTGAGTTGAACGGGTATATTGCTGTTGAAATCGGGCATGCTCAAAGTGAATCTGTAAATGATATTATCCAAAAAAATTATCCACAGAGTAAGCGAAACACGATCCAAGATATTAATGGAAAAGACCGAATAGTTACGGCAAAGCTGTAGTGAAGATAGTACGTTGCAGCTAGAATAAACTGCGGCGTAGCCTTTTTTGCTGGCAATATTACCTCATAAACGAAATAAATTGAACCCAAGTTCAAAACCAGTCTAGTAATACAAAAACAATCTGATTTTAAGGTGTTACTGCAAATGTTGGGAAACAAACTTATTTTTTTGATTCATAGTTGGAGTAAATTGCGAACTAGTGTGGGGACAATCAGTAGCGGAGCGGAGATTATCCGCCGGAGAATGAATTAATCGGCAGCAGAGCGAAATAATCCGCCGGAGAATGAATTAATCGGCAGTAGAGCAAAACTTTCCGCCGGAGAATAAATTAATCAGCAGCAGAGCGATACTATCCGCCGGAGAACAAATTAATCAGCAGCAGAGCGAATA
>NZ_BAZS01000031.1 GCF_001310895.1 Virgibacillus halodenitrificans JCM 12304
TTTATTTTTAGCTCTTTATTTTTTTATGGCTAATAGTACCTTGACTATTCTAAAAAAAATGTGTAGCTGCTTTCATTTAAAAATCTATTTAAAACTTGAGAATCGAACTAATATACTTCTCATCGACAAAACAAGTGTTATTTTGCGTTACAATGTGACATTATTCTGAAATTTAATGCGTATAATAGATTATATAAAGGGGGAGATAAAATGGATGCTTATTCTATCTACTGGATAAAAGAAGAGGTTGCAGCACATTATTTCCACAAAAGTAATTTATTATATCATTTTTTTAAAGATTATAGAAACGATCTATCAAACGATATTTTACAAAAACAGTTTAATTATATTACACGTTCCTTTCCTAAATCACATTTAATTTCACATATAAAAAACTACTATAATAAGACTTTTATGTTACAATTTAATGGCTCACAACTAATCATTCATCAAAAAAAGACTTATATTTCTTTACATATGGATGAAAAACAATTAAAATTTCGTTGTAATTCTTTGCAGGATGCAGAAGAAATATTATTTCCTATGCTAAGAAGTTTCCATAGCAATTTGTTTATCACAGGTAGAAATGTGAATAACTTTGGATGGATTTCTCCTGTAATTACTAGTAATCATGGAAATGAGAGTGAACAAGTATTGTATTCCTTTCTTTGATTTACTATACTGTATAAGAGACAACACGAAGGAGGAAAGCTTGACATGAGCACTATTTGGTCGTATTAATTGCTATTGCAGCATTAATTGTTGGTGTTGCTCTTGGATTTTTCATTGCCAGAAAATATATGATGAGCTATTTAAAAAAGAATCCACCTATTAATGAGCAAATGCTTCGTACGTTAATGATGCAGATGGGGCAGAAACCATCACAGAAGAAAATTAATCAGATGATGCGTGCTATGAATAATCAGACAGGAAAATAAAGCACTAATTCTCTTATCCATGGTCCAAGCCCCTTGCTATGAATAGCAAGGGGTGTTTGCATTCCATGCATTTCGTTGAGAATAACCAAAAATTTTCGTTTATTTGTCAAAAACGATATACACCTTGATTTTTTTATCTGATAGACTGTAAATAAGGATCTTTAGGAGGTATACTATGGCAGAGATAAATATATTTTTAGCGTTTGGTGCAGGCTTTTTATCTTTTATATCACCATGCGTGCTGCCCTTATATCCTGCATTTCTATCTTACATAACAGGAATGAGTGTTAGCGAAATAAAAGAGGAGAATAAAAAGCTAAATAAAAAAGCTATTTTTCATACTATTTTCTTTTTAATTGGTTTTTCCAGTGTATTTATTATGATGGGCTTCCTAAGCTCATACGTTTCTGATTTTTTACTTACGTACAGGAACATCATTCGGCAAGTGGGAGCTATACTAATCATTTTCTTTGGGTTAGTAATTGTCGGGATATTAAATTTTAAATTCCTAATGAAAGATAAAAAAATTACGTTTAAAAATAGACCAGCTGGTTTTGCTGGATCGTTTTTAATTGGAATGGCGTTTTCTCTTGGGTGGACTCCCTGTACAGGGCCTATTTTAGCAATTGTGCTATCACTGGCTGCAACTAATCCAGATACAGGTATGATTATGATGATCAGTTACATTCTCGGCTTTTCAATACCTTTTTTACTACTTGCTTTCTTTATCGGCAAACTAAACTGGTTCAAAAAACATAGCATGAAACTTGTGAAAATTGGTGGATATGTCATGATTTTTATGGGGGTAGCTTTGTTCTTTAACTGGATGGATAAATTAACTTCATTTTTGGCGGGTTGGTTTGGATTCTATGGTTTTTAATGGATTTTATTATAGTCGTATATTAATATAGGAAGAAGAAATAGGATAAAGGAGCACGCTTACATGTATAAACCGAATGATCTTGTATTACGTACAACAACATCTTTAATCGCATTTATCTTACTCGGATTTGCTATTTATTTATTGTTGGCGGGGCATAACTCTCCAGGGGGAGGGTTTGTAGGCGGTTTGCTGACATCAGGAGCAATCCTTCTCATGTATATGGCTTACGGAATGGAAGTTGTGAAAAAAATTATTCCAATCAATTTCACATTATTGATTCCTATTGGACTGTCTTTTGCAGTCGGAACAGGTTTAGGCTCATTTATTTTTAATGTGCCATTTTTATCTCAAACATTTGGGTACTTTCACTTGCCTATTTTTGGAGAAATTGAATTGGCAACCGCTATGATCTTTGATATTGGTGTATATTTCACTGTGGTCGGAGTGATGATGACAATTATTTTAACCATTGCCAATGATCAGTAGAAGGGAGCAAAATAACAATGGGGCAAGTATTATTAGTAGATGATACTGCATTCATAAGAATGAGTTTAACTTCTATATTAACGGAGGCAGGTCACGAGGTAGTAGGAGAAGCTAATGATGGGCTAGAGGCAATTCAACAGTATAAGAAGCTGATGCCCGATCTTGTTATCATGGACATCACTATGCCGGTTATGAACGGCATAGAATCCTTGAAAGAAATAATTACATTTGACTCTGACGCCCAGATTATTATGTGTTCAGCAATGAATCAACAAAAAGTGGTAGTAGAAGCAATTGAATCCGGCGCAAAAGACTTTTTAGTTAAACCCTTTAATGAAAATTGCGTTCTAGAGACATTGAACAGAGTTCTACATATTAATCATAACAGTTTTAAAAGTAATTAAGCCTCAAGAGAGAGTGATTTGATGTTTTGGTTAGTGGCAAGTACAATAGTAGCAGCATTTATGGCTGTCACAATGATTTTTGTAAGACTAAAAGCCGCAAAGCAACCGGCTAGTGTTAAAAAAATTATACTGCCACCTATTTTTATGAGTACAGGTGCACTAATGTTTGTAGTTCCAGAGTTTCGAGTTACTTTTTCAGAGTTTGCAGAAGCAATCATAGTTGGTATTATCTGCTCCATATTCTTAATAAAAACATCTAACTTTGAAATTCGTAAAAACGCCATATACTTAGTCCCATCAAAAGCATTTGTTTTTATATTAGTTGGACTGTTGTTATTTCGTATCATATTTAAGCTAGCAATAGGAAGTACAATTTCTCTTGGGCAGACGAGTGGCATGTTTTATCTGCTAGCATTTGGGATGATTGTCACTTGGAGGCTGGCTATGTTAATAAAATTTATGAAATTAGAAAAGAAAATGAACGCTTCAGCAAAAAAGAGCGTCTAACCAATGGTTAGACGCTCTAATTTTTTTTATATCGCTTATCCCAATCTGCTGAATAATCGTTTTGAGATTGGCTAAAGAATTGTTCGTATGGTTTAACATCTATATTTTTCTGTTCTAATTTATTGCGTAAAAACTTATGGTCACGCTTTGGAGTGGCTAGTATATATCCTTGAATTAATACATCTTGATTAATCTTATTCATATTTTTAGTGAGCGCAACTTCTCCAATTTTACTAGCTATTTTGTGTCTGGCTACATCTCTAAATAATTCGGGCACGGGTGAAACTAATTCTTCAAGCAACTTTTTTTCATTCTCTTCCCACATATGTTTAGACTTATCCATGTAGTATTCTTCCCAATCCATGATTGATTTGCCATCTTCTTTAGGTAGTCGCTTAAGAAACTTACGAAACATAAAAAAGCCGCCAATTCCCATTAGACCAATCATTATAAATCCCCAAGCTATAATTAAGTAATCAAAAATCACAGACATAATTTCACCCTTATTCTAATTATTATACGTTATTTTCACAAAATTCAATTGATTACCACAAAAAGTAAATTTTATTTTTTTTAGTACTTATAGTATATTACTAATAATTGACAAGTTATAATTAGTAATGGTCTATTTATATTATAATAGTAAAAAGTTTAACAGACAAGAGACATACATAAGTGAAAGATATCATATAGTTAAGAGCGTATAGGGTTAAAATGTTTAGAAGTGACACTATTGAAGGGGGTATATAGATGAGACCAGATAATGACGAGGCTGTGAATCAAGAGGATAGTTACCTTCATAATGAAATTTTTCCTGAATTATCATCATTAACGCCAGCTATGTTGTCCTGGGTGGATAAAAATAGTTATGATATTATCCTGGTTCTTAATAAGGATGGTAGATTCATTTTCTTATCAGAATCAATAGAGAGAATATTAGGATTTTCTGTTGAAAAGATGGTAGGGGAAAAATGGTATGAAAAAACGTCAGCTGCAGATGCCTTATTTATTAAAAAAATTTTAATCATGCTGATCCTGCCCAGGTTTTCTCAATTAATGTCTTAAATGACAAGGGAATCTATATTATGTTTGAGTGTACGATAGAAAAATTAGTAGATAAAGACGAAGTTTATTTTATATCTACTCTCAAAGATGTAACAGATAAGAAAGAATCAGAAGAAATGATGATTAGATCCGAAAAAATGTCAATTGCAGGACAATTGGCTGCTGGAATTGCTCATGAAATTAGAAATCCACTTACCTCCTTAAAAGGATTTTTGCAATTGTTACAAGCAGGACTAACTAGTAAAGAAGAATATTATCAAATTATGCTTGAAGAAATCGAAAAAATGGAATCTATAACCTCTGAACTATTATTTATTTCTAAGCCTTTAACGGATAATAAAAAAACAGAAGCTATTAATGAAATGATTGAAGATGTAGTAATGCTTATGAAGCCTCAAGCAAAATTGAAGGATATACAATTAGGTTTCGAAAGTGAAGAAACTGCATTTATATATTGTGATCGATCACAAATTAAACAAGTTATATTGAACTTAGTTAAAAACGGAATTGAGGCGATGGACCAACCCGGAACAATTGTTATCAGATTGGAAGCAAATCACGAATCCGTAATTATTCGTGTCATTGATGAAGGTGGAGGTATACCATCTGATCTTATAAATAAAATCGGAGAGCCGTTTTTTACAACGAAACAGTCAGGTACTGGTCTTGGCTTGATGATTTCAAAGCAAATATTGGCACAGCATAATGCAATTTTGGATATCACACAAAACAAAGATAGAGGAAGTACGTTTCATATTATATTTCCGGTAAAGTAATTGCAATTTTATTTATAACTATTTATTTTATAAGTCCTGTTTTCGTATAAGTATTTGTTATCACTTTACATAAGATTTTAATATATATTGACAGAGTCTATACCATTGTTTTATTTTAATGTTTCCTATAAGATAGAAAAAGAAGGCTTTATCTATACTAGAATAAAAGAATTGTAGAAAAAGCTCAATGTTTGAAATGTAGTTAGGTTATACACGATATATAACTTGCTACAAAAGAAAGAAAGGGGTTTGCATTATGGGAGCGAATAATACGTTTCATGCAAAAAAACAGTTTGAGTTAAATGGGAAAACGTATAACTATTATCACTTAAAAGCATTAGAAGAAGCTGGATTAGGTAAAGTTTCACGCTTACCTTTTTCCATTCGTGTACTTTTAGAGTCACTTGTACGCCAACATGATGGGCATCAAATTAAAGATGAACATGTACAAAGGCTGTCTAAATGGGGTACAGACGAAGGAAAAGGTGTTGATGTACCTTTTAAACCTTCAAGGGTAATTCTGCAGGACTTTACAGGAGTTCCAGCTGTAGTTGATTTGGCATCCTTAAGAAAAGCAATGGTCGATATGGGTGGCGAACCTGACAAAATAAATCCGGAAGTACCTGTAGATTTGGTAATTGACCATTCCGTGCAAGTTGATCAATATGGTACACCAAATGCTTTGAAAGCGAACATGGACTTAGAATTTGAGAGAAACGCAGAGCGTTATGAATTCTTAAACTGGGCCCAAAAAGCATTTGAAAACTATCGTGCGGTTCCACCAGCAACAGGTATTGTGCACCAGGTTAACCTGGAGTATATTGCTAACGTGGTACACGGATTAGAAAATGAAAATGGAGAATATGATGCTTTCCCTGACACACTAGTAGGTACTGATTCCCACACAACTATGATTAATGGACTAGGTGTTCTTGGTTGGGGTGTTGGCGGTATCGAAGCAGAAGCAGGCATGCTTGGTCAGCCATCATATTTCCCAGCTCCGGAAGTTATTGGAGTTAAATTTACTGGGAGCTTCCCAAATGGTACGACAGCAACTGACTTAGCATTGAAGGTTACTCAAGTCCTACGTGAGAAAAATGTTGTTGGTAAGTTTGTTGAATACTTTGGACCTGGATTAAAAGATATGCCACTTGCTGACCGTGCTACTATTTCCAACATGGCACCAGAGTATGGAGCTACTTGTGGTTTCTTCCCGGTGGATGAAGAGTCGTTAAACTATTTACGCCTAACCGGTCGTGACAAAGAGCAAATTGATTTAGTAGAACAATATTGTAAGGCAAATGACTTGTGGTATTCTGCAGATCAGGAAGATCCGGAATATACGGAGTTAGTTGAGATTAATCTATCTGAATTGGAACCTAATCTCTCCGGTCCAAAACGTCCGCAAGATTTGATTGCTTTATCTGATATGAAGAAAGAGTTCAACAAAGCAATTACTGCTCCAGAAGGTAACCAAGGGTTTGGTATGGATAAATCTGAATTTGATAAAGAGGTAACTGTGGAACATCCAAACGAAGTACTTCCGTAATGAAAACAGGAGCTCTAGCAATTGCAGCTATCACTTCTTGTACAAACACTTCCAACCCGTACGTTATGCTTGGAGCTGGATTGCTAGCTAAAAAAGCAGTAGAAAAAGGCTTACAGGTACCAGACTATGTAAAAACATCTTTAGCACCTGGTTCAAAGGTTGTTACACGTTACCTTGAGGATTCTGGACTAATGCCTTTCCTTGACCAACTTGGCTTTAACTTAGTAGGGTATGGGTGTACTACGTGTATTGGTAACTCTGGACCATTACGTGAAGAAATTGAACAGGCAATTATGAAAAGTGATCTTACTGTTTCTTCTGTTTTATCTGGTAACCGAAACTTTGAAGGGCGTATCCATCCACTTGTGAAAGCTAATTACCTTGCATCTCCACCACTAGTAGTTGCATACGCTTTAGCTGGGACAGTGGATGTCGACCTTTCTAAAGAGCCACTTGGCAAAGATAAAGATGGAAATGCAGTTTATATGAATGATATCTGGCCAACAATGGAAGAGATCAAGGATCAAGTAGAAAAGGTTGTAACACCTGAAATATTCCGAAAAGAATATGAGAATGTTTTCCAATCTAATGAAAAATGGAATGAGATCAATACAACTGATGAGCCTTTATTTGAGTGGGATGCGGATTCTACTTACATTCAGAACCCACCATTCTTTGAAGGTCTTGGCAAAAATGCAGGTACGGTTCAACCATTGACCAACTTAAGAGCTATTGGGAAGTTTGGTGACTCTGTAACAACTGACCATATTTCACCTGCTGGAGCAATTGCCAAAGATATGCCTGCAGGAAAATATCTTCAAGATAAAGGAGTTTCTCCAAGAAACTTTAACTCCTATGGGTCACGCCGAGGTAACCATGAAGTTATGATGCGTGGTACGTTCGCTAATATTCGAATCCGTAACCTTCTAGCTCCAGGTACAGAGGGCGGATATACAACATATTGGCCAACAGAAGATGTTATGCAATATACGATGCTGCCATGAAGTATCAACAGGATGGAACAGGCTTGATTGTAATTGGTGGAAAAGATTATGGCATGGGATCATCTCGTGACTGGGCAGCAAAAGGTACTAACTTGTTAGGTATTAAAACTGTTATTGCTGAGAGCTTTGAACGTATTCATCGTTCCAACCTTGTAATGATGGGAGTTCTGCCTTTACAGTTTGCAAAAGGCGACAGTGCTGATAAGTTAGGCTTAACTGGAAAAGAGAGCTTTACAGTTGAAGTTAATGAAGATGTAAAACCACATGACCTAGTAAAAGTTACTGCTGTGAGTGAAGATGGTAAAACAACTACATTTGATGCAGTTGCTCGATTTGATAGTGACGTAGAGATCGATTATTACCGCCATGGTGGCATCTTACAAATGGTTTTACGTAACAAACTTGAAGTTTAATTTATAACGATAAATCCCTTCTACCATACCTTATGGAAGAAGGGATTTATTTAATTGCGTTCTAAATATATATTAGATTATTCATTGAATCGTAAGAGAGATAAATCTTCCAGCATTTCCAAAAGATCTTTTTTATAAAGAAAGCAATTAACATACTGTCTAATGAACTTTTTTAGAACAATTGGTTTTATACTTTACAAAAAACTTTAATCGGTCTACCATTTACATTATATAATGTGTAAGGAGCTTATAACATGTTAAAAAAATGGTTAGGAACAGCATTGCTTTTTGTCTTAATTGGTATTGTAGTCTTTAATATACTTCAGGAAAATAAAGACGGATCGACAGGTGATATAAAAGAATCAAAGGGCGGAATGATTGCACCTCCTGAGAGCGCAGGACTTGAACCTGGTCAAATGGCCCCAAATTTCGAACTAGAAACTTTGGGAGGAAAAAAGCTTAAATTATCCGACTTACGTGGTGAAAAGGTTATTTTGAATTTTTGGGCAACCTGGTGTCCACCTTGTCGTGAAGAAATGCCAGAAATGCAAAAATTCCACGAAGACTTTGGAGATAAGATTAACATTATTGCAGTTAATTTAACTGGATCCGAAACCAAGGAATCAGATGTTAAGGAATTTATTGATAAGTACAATTATACATATCCCATTTTACTTGATAAAAATTCTCAGGTAGGCGAAACATATAAAGCCTTTACAGTCCCTACTACTTATTTTATTGGTACAGATGGTAAAATTCAGAAAGAGAGAAAAGTAGGGCCAATGTCTTATGAATTTATGCAAGAAACATTAGAGTCTTTAGAGTAAGATGTTATATATTTTCTAAGAAGTGGCAATACTTTTATTTAAAAGGAGTGAATTGCCATTTCTTTGAAACGAAAAGTAACTTTTGAAGAACTTTTAGCCGAGAATCGACAACATATTCTAAAGGACAAGATGCTCATGGAACAATTGGAGCGTAAATGGGAACAAAGAATGCATAAAACCGTATACAAAAAGTAAGAAAGAGAAAACTCTTCCGTTAGAAAATGGAAGGGTTTTTTATGTATAAGCATTTTTCATAAACAAATAATAACTTTAGTTAAATCGAAAGGAGAATATACATTGTCTAAAGATTACAAACCAAAACCAGATGACCGAAGTGATAACGTGGAAAAATTACAAAGCATGGTGCAAGACACAATTGAAAATATAGAGGAAGCGCATGAGACAATGAAATTTAGCTCTGGAGAAGAGAAACAAAAAATTCAGGAAAAAAATAAGCGTCGTGAACAATCGATTAAAGGAATGAGAGCAGAGATTAAGGACGAATACAACTATAATAATGATTAATGTATAAAGAGGCTGTGACAAAAAATTTTTATACATTGAATATCCGAACCGATTCGTACTATTAAGGAATCGTGGTTCGGATTTCTTTTTTTCGGAGTGGACTTCCACACTATAGAGCAACAATTTTTTTATTTTATCTTTCCTTCTTTCCTAGTTAAGTAAAAAGCGATTTAATAGAAAATATGTTACGATAAGCAATGTATTAATATGAGGGGGATCAGAATGCTAAAAGTAAGAACACCTGTTGAGGTAAGATACCAGGAAACAGACCAAATGGGCGTCGTTTATCATGCAAACTATTTAGTTTGGTTTGAGATTGGCAGGACAAAATATATTGAAGAGCTAGGTTTTAAATATGCTGATATGGAGAAGTTTAATGTAGTCTCACCGGTAACGGATGCAAAAATAAAGTGTATTAAACCCATTCGGTACGGAGAGCAAGCCATGGTAGAAACATGGCTTGAAAAATATACAGGAATACGAACTGTGTATGGTTATAGAATTTACGATGGTGATGGAGTAGTTTCAGTAGAAGGAACTACAGAGCACGTAATAGTTAATAAAGAGAATTTCCGTCCATTATCTTTAAAAAAAACCTTTCCCGATTGGCATGAAGCATATCAAAAACAGTTAAAGGGAGAATAAAAATGGCTTTCGGTGTGAAAAAAAACGAATTATTAGCATGGAAAAGAGAAGTTTCTAATGGAAAAATAGCTATTTTAACTCACTATTGGATGGATAAGCGTTTTCCAGGCTGCTTCACCGTTACAAAGGTTGGTTGCCGGGACGTCGAAAAACTGATTTTATGGGGGAGAGAATACGGTTTACTACCTGAATGGATACATATGGATAAAAACTATCCACATTATGATTTATTTGGTGAAAAACAGAAAGAAGTTTTAACAAAAGAAGGGCAAAGGGAGCAATTAAGTAGATTTCACCTTTGATAGGTATTCTAGCATCAGGTAAAAGAGCTAAACAAGGAGTATATTCCATTTGTTTAGCTCTTTTAAATGAAGTTTATTTATTTTTCTTTTTTTCTGGTACAAGGTCTACGCCACCTGAGTGAAATGGATGACATTTACTAATCCTCTTTATTGTTAAAAAAAGTCCTTTCCATGTGCCAAATCGCTGAAAAGCTTCTAAGCTGTATGCTGAGCAGGAAGGATAAAAGCGACATGATGCTGGTGTGAAAGGGCTGATGGCTGACCGATAAAATTTTACTAATCCTATAAATAAAAATTTCATTTCATTTAACCTCACGATGGAAAAGTCATGTTGTTTTTATCATAAGTTATTGATGCGATGGCATCATGCATATGAATAGATTCTTCATTACGACACTGGACTTTAAATTTAGTTACCAGATCCATTTCGTATAGATCAGCAGCTACTAAACGAACCATATCCTCTACAAAGCGAGGATTCTCATATGCTTGTTCTGTAACCATTTTTTCATCTGGACGCTTAAGAACAGGGTGCAGTCTGGAACTGGCATTACTTTCAGCGGCCTCAAGCAACATTTGCTTCCAATCATCGACATTAACAGCCTCCAACTCGTCCAGTTCAACGTCAATGGAAACCTCTCCACGCTGGTTATGTGCACTATATTCACTTATCTCTTTAGAACATGGGCAAAGTGTAGTCACAAATACGGATAGAGATGCACCTAACGAAAATCCAGTATGTTGATCATAGGTCACCCGCATGGCCACATTAGCATGATTCATTCCTGCAAGCTCAGTTTGGGGGCCTTTTCGTTCATAAAACCAAGGAAACTCCATTTCTATGGTGGCATCGGATTGCTCCAGGCGTTCTGTCAGTTCTTTCACAAACTGCTTTAGTGTAGAGAATTCTGCTGTAAAACCCTTCTCATGGTAATAAGCCAGCTGTTCAGTAAAGCGGCTCATATTAGTTCCTTTACTCGTGTTTTTTAGGCTGGAAGTGAATTGAATTTCCCCTACACTAGTTTGTACATGTGGTTCAAGCTTACTGTATATTGTAACAGGATGCTTCACATTGGCTACACCAACAGCATCCAGATCAAATAAAAAGTCTTTTTTTGTGTTCTGTAAATCTGCCATTTCACTTTTTTCGACTGGTTTTGTTTTTAGGACAGGAGTCACAGAACCAAATAATTTATGGCGTTCTTTTTTGTTTGGTAATTTTCTTGACGGGAATGTCTTTGTGTTGCCCATAACATGGTCCCCTTTCTCTGTGTAGATAGTCAAAGTATACTGTACGTAAAGGTTTTATTCAATTTTTTAGTTTGAATGCTTTCATTACATCCAAGTGATTCTTGGTTCTGTTTTATCTTTAATTCGTTTAATGTTCGCTTTATGACGGTAAAATACAAAAATAGTTAAGATAGAGGTTACAATAATAAGACCAATATCTTTAAATAATGAGGAAACAATAATTGTAACAATTCCTGTTATCATAGATGATAAAGAGACATATTTTGATATATATAGTGTTATCAAAAAGGTTGCAATCATAATAGCAAACAGTAAAGGATTAATTCCTAAAATAATCCCTGCTGACGTAGCAACGGCCTTTCCACCTTTAAACCGTGCGAAAATAGGATAGGTATGTCCCAAAACTGCGAATAAGCCAATGATTAAGCGATACACATCTGCGTCTGCTAACAGTGGCAGCAATGTGGCAGCAGTCCCTTTTAGAATATCGGACAAGGTAACTATTATACCGGCTTTCATTCCCAACACACGGAATGTATTCGTAGCTCCTAGATTTCCACTTCCATGTTGGCGGATATCAATATTATATCCTAATTTTCCTACCACTAGTGCGGAAGGGATAGAACCTAAAAGATATGCAATAATTGCAAATAATATGTATTCCATTGTAATTCCCACTTTCTTGAGTATTGTCCAAGGGTATAGTATATATTTTAGCATGAAGATGGGTTAGAAAGTACTATAAATTCCACGAAAATATTTGAAAGGTTTTACATCAAAGAAAAAGGGTATGTGAATAAATAGAAAAAGTAACCCTAAAGAAGGGAAGAAGATTATGATTGAGTTTAAAAAAGTGAATAAAACTTATTCAGATGGAACAGAAGCAGTAAAAGATTTTTCATTACATATTGAAGAAGGAGAAATAGTAACTCTTATCGGGCCAAGTGGTTGTGGCAAAACAACTACGATGAAAATGGTCAATCGTTTAATTGAACCTACTTTAGGAGACATATACATAAATAATAAAAATATTAAAAAGTATAACATCCACGAGTTACGATGGAATATAGGTTACGTTCTGCAACAGATTGCTTTGTTTCCCCACATGACGATAGGAGAAAATATCTCTGTAGTGCCTGAGATGAAAAAATGGAAACGCAAGGATGTTGATAAGAGAGCTGAGGAACTTTTACAAATGGTTGGTTTAGATCCTTCCACTTTCAAAAAGCGAATGCCTCAGGAACTTTCCGGAGGGCAGCAACAACGGATAGGTGTTATTAGGGCACTTGCAGCGGACCCAGATATTATTTTAATGGACGAACCATTTAGTGCGCTTGATCCGATAAGCAGGGAACAGTTACAAGATGATATTCGCAATTTACAAAAGGAAATTAAAAAAACAATTCTGTTTGTCACTCATGATATTGATGAAGCGATGGCTTTAGGAGATAAAGTTTGTTTAATGAAGGGCGGAGAAATTGTTCAAGTAGACACTCCTCAGAACCTCATTCTTCATCCGGCTACTGACTTTGTAAAAGATTTTATTGGGGAGCGCAAATCTCCTTGGCAAACAGCTGTTGATGTAATAGCTGTTCCGGAAGATGATATCGTACTCTCTCAGGAACTATATAAAAAAGGAGAATATGATGCACAGAAAATTTATTTTGTTATAGAGGAAAATGGTACTTATTTAGGTACCCTTCAGTACGGAAAACTAATCGACGGGGAAACTTTGGACAATAACATTCCTTTATACAAGGCCACAGAAGCTCTTCAATCAAAAGAAAAGCTTCCCGTGCTAAATGGCAATAAGTTGGTTGGTGTATTAAGCTATAAGTTGATTGTCAATTATTTAAAAAGTAAAACCAAAGTAGAAAACGGAGTGATTCACTCATGAATGAATTCATTTCCGTATTTCAAAGTAGACAAGATATGCTTATAGAAACAATTTGGGAGCATTTGCAAATTTCTCTGCTATCATTGGTTATCGCCATAATTATTGCAGTCCCCCTTGGAATTATTCTGACAAGGTATAGAAAAGTTGCCGAGCCTATTATTGGTGTATCGGCTATTATGCAAACAATACCGAGTCTCGCTGTACTGGCATTTCTGATTCCTTTTTTCGGAATAGGTACCACACCTGCAATTATAGCATTGACAGCATATGGCTATTGCCTATTCTAAGGAACACGTATACTGGTATTAATGAAGTAGATGCGGCTTTAACTGAAGCTGCCACGGGAATGGGTATGAATTCATTCAAACGGCTTACGAAAGTTGAACTCCCTATAGCTATGCCTGTAATTATGGCCGGTATTAGAACGTCTATGGTTCTGATTGTTGGAACTACAACAATCGCTGCTTTAATCGGGGCAGGTGGCCTGGGAGAACTTATTTTGTTGGGTATTGACCGAGGAGCAGATGTTAACTTAATATTGTTAGGCGCCATTCCTGCTGCATTGCTTGCAATTGCGCTCGATTTCATTTTAAGAGGGTTTGAACATGTTTCAAAAAAAGCAGGCTTTAAAGCATTTATTGCCATGCTCATAATAGCAGTTATTGTTGTAACCACTCCTTTCTTTTTAGATAGTACTAAAAAAGCAGATATTGTAATTGGTGGTAAATTAGGCTCTGAACCTGCTATATTAATTAATATGTACAAGCATTTGATTGAGGAAGAATCTGACTTATCTGTGAAGCTTGAGCCTGGTCTTGGTAAAACCGCATTTGTTTTTACAGCTTTAAAGAACGGGAGTATAGATATTTATCCTGAATTTACCGGGACGGCTATTGTTACACATATGGAATCAGAGGCAAATAGTAATGATCCCAAAGAAGTGTATCAACAAGCAAAAGAAGGAATGGGCCAACAATATGATATGGCTTTTCTGCAACCAATGAAATTTAATAACACATATGCTGTAGCTACGACTAAAGAATTAGCAGATAAATACAATTTGAAAGAAATAGGAGACCTAAAGCAAATTGAAGACCAAATCACAGCCGGATTTACACTTGAGTTTAAAGATAGATACGACGGTTATGTCGGAATGCAAGACGTGTACAATCTGGATATTGCACAAGTGAAAACGATGGAGCCTGGTATTAGACAAGATGCGCTTGCAAACGGTAATGTGGATATTATCGATGCTTATGCCACAGATAGTTATATGATAGAATTAGACTTAGTAACTCTAAAAGATCCTAAGAATCTCTTTCCTCCATATCAAGGTGCTCCATTAATGAGAAATGAGACACTTGATAAATATCCTGAATTAAAAGAAATATTAAATCAACTTGCTGGTAAGATCAGTGATGAAGAGATGAGAGAGATGAATTACAAAGTAGATTATGACGATCAATCTCCTAGTAAGGTAGCTAAAGACTTCTTAATAAACAAAAATCTGCTTGATAATTAGAAGGAGGCATATTATGAGTTGGGAGAATCCTTCCAGGGAAACGATAAAAGAAATTCTGGAAACAGCAAAAACAATTGCAGTTGTTGGTTTGTCAGATAATCCGGGTAGAACATCCTACCAGATTTCTAAGATCATGCAAGAAGAAGGTTATCGAGTTATTCCAGTAAATCCTACTGTAGACGAAGTATTGGGGGAAAAGGCATATTCTTCTTTAACAGATATTCCTGAAAAAGTGGATATCATTAATGTTTTTAGAAGACCAGAATTTTTACCTGGTATTGCGAAAGAAGCAGCTAATATAGATTGTCGTGTATTTTGGGCACAGCAGGGAATTGTAAACGAGGAAGCATATGATTATTTGACAGAAAGAGATTTTACGGTAATCATGGATATGTGTATAAAAGTATTACATGCTGTATTAGTAGGAAAATAAAAGTTTTTGGGGTGACATTAATGTCATCCCTTTATTATTCTTCCAAAACTAACCAGTAGAACTTATGGAGAATATGTATTTTTGGCTTAAACTCATCCTGTTCTAATTTGTTCTATTCACTTTTATAGAAAGCGGAATTTAATTTTATAAGAGAATTCATTGCTTTTTCCTTCTATACAAGCCATTTTCATGTATAGTATACTTAATAGCATGCCTGTAATGAAGCTTAGTGATAATCAATCATATTTACAAACGCAAACATTTGTTCTATTATGTTATAAACAAGAAAATTATTATTGAAATGATGGACCCCTGCTTAAATAAAAAGGAGTAGATGATATCTTGGCAAAGAAACCAGTTAGTTATAATGATGAGTCTATCCAAGTACTTGAGGGTTTAGAAGCAGTTCGAAAAAGACCCGGTATGTATATTGGAAGCACGGACATGCGCGGATTGCATCATTTAGTATTCGAGATCGTGGACAATGCGGTCGATGAGGCATTGGCAGGATATGGCAATGTTATAAAAGTTACTGTACATAAGGATAATAGTATCTCAGTAGAAGATAATGGCCGTGGAATTCCAACAGGTATGCATAGCACAGGAAAACCGACAACAGAGGTTATATTTACCATTTTGCATGCTGGTGGAAAGTTTGGACAAGGTGGTTACAAGACCAGTGGTGGGCTACATGGAGTTGGCGCTTCTGTAGTAAATGCATTATCCGAATGGTTAGAGGTAACTATTCATAGGGATGGTAATACTTATTTTCAGCGATTTGAAAATGGAGGAAAGCCAGTAAGTTCCTTAGAAAAAAAAGGAAGTACAAGAAAGAAAGGTACTACAATTCATTTTAAACCTGATCCAGCAATATTTTCTGCCACTGTGTATGACTTCGAAACCTTATCAGAGCGACTGCGTGAGGCTGCATTTTTACTTAAAGGCCTTCATATTGAATTAAATGATTTACGACATGAAATGCATGTATCATACGAATTCCCTGATGGATTAGAGTCCTTTGTAAATTACTTGAATGAAGAAAAAGATGATTTACATCCCGTTGTCTCTTTCGAGGGTGAAGCCCAAGGGATAGAAGTTGATTTTGCATTTCAGTTTAATGACGGATATGCAGAAAGTATGCTCTCTTTTGTGAATCATGTACGTACAAGAGATGGCGGAACTCATGAATCAGGTGCTCGTACAGCAATAACAAGGACATTTAACGATTACGCCAGGAGAGCAAATTTACTAAAAGAAAAAGAAAAAAACCTGGAAGGAACAGATATAAGGGAGGGGCTTACTGCTATTGTCTCTGTCCGTGTTCCCGAAGAAAGCCTGCAATTTGAAGGCCAAACAAAAGGAAAACTGGGGACGACCGAAGCACGCTCAGCAGTAGATGGAGTAGTGTCCGAAAAGCTATCCTATTTCCTGGAGGAAAATCCCGAGATAGCAGGACTTTTAATTAAAAAATCCATAAAAGCTAAAGAGGCACGTGAAGCGGCAAGAAAGGCACGTGAAGAAGCTAGAACCGGAAAAAAGAAGCGCAGAAAAGATACCATGCTAAGTGGAAAACTAACCCCTGCACAATCAAAAAACCCTAAGAAAAATGAACTTTACTTAGTTGAGGGTGATTCTGCTGGTGGTTCCGCAAAACAAGGGAGAGACAGGAAGTTTCAGGCTGTGTTACCTTTACGGGGAAAAGTTATCAATACAGAAAAGGCTAAGCTGCAGGATGTATTTAAAAATGAAGAGATTTCAACTATCATTCACACGATCGGCGCAGGTGTCGGTGGTGATTTTGATTTGGAAGATGCACAATATGATAAAATTATTATTATGACAGACGCAGATACGGATGGAGCACATATTCAAGTACTGTTATTAACATTCTTTTATCGATATATGCGTCCATTAGTTGAGAATGGTAAAATATATATTGCCTTGCCTCCGCTTTATAAAATCTCCAAGGGAAAAGGAAAGAAAGAACAAATTAAATATGCTTGGGAAGAAGAAGAAATGAAAAAAGCGCTTAAAGAATTTAAAAGCGGATATGTTATTCAACGATATAAAGGTCTTGGTGAGATGAATGCAGATCAATTGTGGGAAACGACAATGAACCCTGAAACACGTACGTTAATCCGTGTAACATTAGAAGACCTAGCTAGGGCCGAACGAAGGGTAACTACATTGATGGGCGATAAAGTAGAGCCGAGAAGAAAATGGATCGAAGGTAATGTTGCTTTTGGTTTGGAAGACGACGCAAATATTTTGGATAATGATAAAATTCATACAGAAATATAATACGTATAATAGTAAGGGGGGGTTGGTTTGTCACAACCAGAAACATTTTTAGACCTTCCACTAGAAGAAGTTATTGGTGACAGATTTGGAAGGTATAGTAAATATATAATTCAAGATCGTGCGCTGCCAGATGCTCGTGATGGGCTAAAACCGGTGCAACGCCGTATTTTGTATGCAATGCATGAAGAAAGAAATACACACGATAAAAATTTTCGTAAGTCTGCAAAAACAGTTGGAACAGTAATAGGTAATTACCATCCACATGGAGACTCCTCCGTGTATGAGGCAATGGTTCGTCTTAGTCAAGACTGGAAGATGAGGAATCTCTTAATTGAAATGCACGGAAATAACGGTAGTATTGACGGTGATCCGCCTGCAGCTATGCGTTATACGGAGGCCAGACTTTCAAGTATCGCTTCCGAACTTTTACGGGACATTGATAAAGAAACTGTTGATTTCATTCCAAACTTTGATGATACGGATGCAGAACCAGTAGTTCTCCCTGCTAAATTTCCTAATTTGCTTGTCAATGGTTCCACAGGTATTTCAGCAGGCTATGCAACAGATATTCCTCCACATAATCTTGGTGAGGTTATAGATGCTGTCATTATGAAGATCGATAAACCTGAAGCAACAGTAGACCAATTAATGAAAGTTATCAGTGGACCAGACTTTCCTACTGGTGGAATTATTCAAGGTGTTGAAGGCATCAAAAAAGCTTATGAAACAGGTAGAGGTAAGATAATAGTTCGAGGCAAAACAAAAGTTGAGGATGTTCGTGGAAATCGACAGCAAATCATTATAGATGAAATTCCATTTGAAGTGAACAAAGCAAATATGGTTAAGAAAATTGATGAATTGCGTATTGACCGAAAAGTGGAAGGGATTGCTGAAGTACGTGACGAAACGGACCGTACTGGTTTACGCATTGTGATTGAGTTGAAAAAAGATGCAAACAGTGCAGGTATACTGAATTATCTATTTAAAAATACAGATCTTCAGGTTACATACCATTTTAATATGGTAGCCATTCAGGACAAAACACCGAAGCTATTATCATTACCTAACATTTTGGATGCGTATATACTTCATCAGAAAGAAGTAGTCACAAGGCAAATTAACTTTGACTTGAGGAAAGCTAAAGACCGTGCCCACATTGTAGAAGGCTTAATTAAAGCTATTTCTATATTAGATGAATTGATTGCTACTATTCGCTCATCAAAGGATAAACAAGATGCAAAGAAACAAATTATAGCGAAATATGACTTTACAGAAGCGCAGGCTGAAGCTATAGTTATGCTTCAATTATATCGCTTAACGAATACAGATATAACCTCACTTGAGAAAGAAGCAGACGAGCTTAGAAAAAAGATAGCTGAATACGAATCCATGCTACAAAGTGAGAATAAACTATTTCAATCAATTAAGAAGGATCTAAGACAGCTAAAGAAACAGTATTCAGATAGAAGACGTACTGTAATAGAAGAGCAGATCGAGGAACTAAAAATAAATATTGAGGTCATGGTAGCAAGTGAGGACGTGCTAGTGTCAACTACCAGAGACGGCTATATTAAAAGGACAAGTCTTCGTTCATATGCTGCTTCCAATGGGGAAGATTTTGCCATGAAAGATGAAGATCATCTCGTAGGTTTGATAGAAATGAACACAACAGATAAAATCCTGCTCTTTACAAATAAAGGTAAATATCTTTCTATACCAGTTCATGAACTTCCAGACATTAGATGGAAAGATATAGGCCAACATGTTTCAAATATCGCTTCTATTGATCAAGATGAACGTATTATTCAGTGTCTTCCGGTGAGAGACTTTGAAAAGGATAATTATCTTGTTTTCTTTACTAGAAATGGAATGGTAAAACGTAGTGAATTACAACTGTATGATGCTCAAAGATATTCAAAAGCGTTAATTGCTCTAAACGTAAGAAAGAATGATGAAGTAGTGCAGGTTTGCAGAACGAATGGTCATGCAGATATATTTGTAGCATCCGATAAGGGCTATGGGCTTTGGTATCATGAGGAGGAAATATCTGTAGTCGGTCAGCGGGCTGCAGGAGTAAAAGCAATACAACTAAGAGACAATGAAAAAGTAATAAGTGGGCAGGTTTTTGATGATTTATCTGAACCATCGCTTGTATTAATAACTCAACGAGGGGCTTGCAAGCGAATGAATTTGAAAGATTTTGAGAAAACAAGTCGTGCTAAACGAGGCCTCGTAATGCTACGCGAATTAAAAAACAAACCACATTCCCTTGTAGGCCTATTAGTTGTAGATGATAATGACTCATTATGTTTCCAAACGGAAAACGGAGAAAAACATACTGTTTTTCCATTGGAGCTACCGTTAAGTGATCGATATAGTAATGGATCATTTGTTATAGATACTGACCAGCATGGAGAAGTAAAGGAAGTATGGAAAAAAGCTAACTATTACAAACCATTTGAAGAATTAAATAATTAAAGATTGTTGCTACCTACAACCATAAAACCGAACTGATTCGAATTCTAATTTAAATAGATTCGAACAAGTTCGGTTTTTATTTAAAGTAAGACTATTTTTGATTATAATATATTGGGGTTATTTAATGATTCGGAAAATTTATAAACTGCGAACTAACTTGATTAGGATTTTAAATTAGCTTTTTGTGCAGGAAAGCTCGCTGAAATAATGAATCTGGTTACACCACCGCTACGGAAAATACTGGGCTTAATTTTACTTTTTCAGCAATTATGGCTTTAGCATTAAGTGGAAAAAGCTTGCTTAACATCTTCAAGTACAAGTGAAAAGCCTACTCGGCATTTAAAATTTTAAAGCAGATATAAATTGATTGGAGTGAAAGGGGGCGATCTAAGAACGCCACGTCCTGGGACTGCGTTTCCTCGTCCCACCGAAAACATTTGTGGCAACGATTGCATGACCAACGTCCTGTTGGCCCGTGACTCCTACCGGAATAGCATGAGTTGAAGACCCTGGACGTAGCGTAGCGGAGGAAGCGGCTGAAGCCATGCCGGTGGAAAGCGTCCCCCTGCAGCGGAAATCAATGGGTCCTTCCGCTTCCTTAAAATAAGATATACTTTAGTTCGTAGTTTCCTCCTACTATGAATGTAAGAGATAACGTTTGTACCTTAACATTTGCAAAAGAACTTAAAAAACTATTGCATTATCAAGTTAGGTTCTTTGTTAGTGAACCCAAGTCCGGCTCCTCAGCCTAATCTAATGATTTGTATACGAAAGAGACTGTCTCCTAAGCTTTAAATTAAAAGGATAGCAAAGCAATTAACTTTTCTTGTTATAAAACTTTATGTATTCAGAAAAATATGGTAAACTTTTTATAATGCGTAAAAGGAGGGATTAGAACGGAATTACGTCAAAAAATTATCCAGTCTGCTTTACTTTTATTCGAAAAACAAGGCTACCATGGTGTCACCGTAAATCAAATTGTGGAAGATGTTGGCACATCAAAAGGTGGATTTTATCATCATTTTAAAACAAAAGATGAACTACTATATGTTATTCACGACACATTCATATCTTATGCTTTGGAGAAGGCAGCAAAAGCGAATGACATGCATGAATCACCAACCAAGAAGCTCCAAGCCATTATCCATGACTTTGTAAAAGTATTTGACATTTACAAACCACATATCTCTGTTTTTTATCAGGAAAATATTTATCTGAATGAAAAATATGAAGTATTAATAAAAAAGAAAAGAGATCAATTTAAAAACATTATTATGAAAGCGCTTTACGAAGGTAAGGAACAAGGAGAATTCAGATCAGATCTTCAGGTTGATATTACTGGAATGGCAATATTAGGAATGGTCAATTGGACATATAAATGGTATCACCAAGGTGGATTTAGAACCATTGATGACATAAGTAATATATTTGTTGATTTAATTCTACATGCCGTATTGGAATCTGAAACTATTACAAGTGGCAAATACAAGGAATTGTTAATGAAATAATCCGCATGAGTAAGCTAAATTTTTAACCAAAACAGACCAACTAGTCGGTCTAATAGGAGGCTTGACATGAATTTTGAGTTAACAAAAGAACAGGCAATGATTAAAAAGATGGTTCGTGACTTTGCTGAAGAAGTTATTCGTCCAAGAGCAATTGAGATTGATACGAAAGCAGAATTTCCAAAAGATATATTTGATCAATTAGGCGAGCTTGGGTTAATGGGAATACCTTTTCCGGGGGAATATGGTGGATCTGGTGGGGATACGTTATCGTATGCGCTTGCTGTAGAAGAAATAGGCAGGGTATGCGGAAGCACCGGTTTAAGCTATGCGGCTGCAGTATCGCTTGGTGCCAGTCCAATTTATTACTTTGGCACAGAAGAGCAAAAAAAAGAGTTTTTAACCCCTTTAGCAGAGGGCAAAGCGCTAGGAGCTTTTGGATTAACAGAGCCGAATGCCGGTTCAGATGCAGGGGGAACGAAGACTACTGCAGTGGAGGATGGAGATGACTATGTAATCAATGGCGAGAAATGTTTTATTACTAATGCCAGCTTTGCAAAGACTGTGATTGTTACAGCTGTAACAGGAAAAAACGAAAAAGGTAAAAATATTATATCGGCGATTATCGTTCCTACAGATTGTGAAGGGATAAAGATTACAAGTAATTACGATAAAATGGGCGTAAGGGGTTCAGACACAGCAGAAATTGTCTTAACAAATGTACGTGTGCCTAAAAAGAATTTATTAGGGGATCCTGAAAAAGGTTTTAAGCAATTTCTTCATACACTTGATGGAGGACGTATTTCTATTGCAGCTTTAGGCCTTGGTATCGCTCAAGGATCATTGGATAAAGCATTGACCTATGCAAAGGAACGTAAGCAATTCGGAAAACCAGTTTCCAGCTTTCAAGCTATACAATTTAAACTTGCAGATATGTCAATGGAGGTTGAACTGGCAAGGAATATGGTACATAAAGCAGCATGGCTGAAGGATAATCATAAACCCTTTAGCAAAGAGGCAGCATATGCAAAACTTTATGCTACAGAAACAGCCTTCAGATCAGCGAATCAAGCGATACAAATACATGGAGGCTATGGCTACATGAGAGAATATGAGGTTGAAAGGTATTTGCGGGATGCCAAACTATTGGAAATCGGGGAAGGTACTTCAGAAGTTCAAAGATTAGTTATTGCTAGACAGCTAGGGTGTTAGAATAACTATGGAAGGAGTAAATTCATGTCTCTAAGAAAAATAACCGTTGGTGAATTATTAGAAGAACAAGTGAATTTGTATCCAGACCAGGAAGCAGTGATCTATCCAGAACTAAATATGAGAAAAACATATAGTGAATTTAATGAGATGGTTGATAAAGCTGCAAAAGGATTGATGGCTCTCGGTATCAAAAAGGGTGAACATGTTGCTATATGGTCTGATAATAAACCTGAATGGCTTACTTCCCAATTTGCAACAGGTAAAATGGGTGCTGTACTTGTAACCGTTAACACAAACTATCAAGCAAAAGAGCTGGAATATCTCTTAAAACAATCTGATGCTACGACTTTAATTATGGCAGAGAGTTACAAGGGAACATCTTATATTGACATCTTAAAGAAGGTTTGCCCTGAATTCTCTACAGCAGAAAAAGGAAATTTACATTCCAAAAAGCTTCCGCGGCTAAAAAATATCATTATTATTGGTGAGACTACTTTTTCATTCGCTTATAACTGGGATGAAGTTTTACGGAATGCAGATAAAATTACCGACGAAGAACTCAACCTTAGACAATCTTCTTTGAATCATGACGAAGTAATCAATATGCAATATACATCTGGCACCACAGGATTTCCAAAAGGCGTAATGCTGAAACATTATAATATCGTTAATAATGGTAACCAGATTGCAGATTGTATGAAGCTAACAAATATAGACAGATTATGTATTCCCGTCCCATTTTTTCACTGCTTTGGCTGTGTACTTGGGGTACTGGCTGCAGTGTCGAAGGGTGCAACCATGGTAATTCTCGAGCAATTTGATGCTGAAAAGGTACTCCAAGCTGTAGATAATGAAAAATGTACTGCCCTTCATGGTGTACCGACAATGTTTATTGCAGAATTGAATCATCCAAGTTTCAACACTTACGATCTAACTCATTTACGTACAGGTATCATGGCTGGCTCAACTTGTCCAATGGAAGTGATGACAAAGGTTATGAATGAAATGGGTGCAAAAGAAATTACGATTGCTTATGGGCAAACGGAGTCATCACCGGTAATAACCCAAACCAGAGCAGATGATCCCATTGAGCTGAAGGTAGGCTCAGTAGGTAAACCACATCCTAATGTCGAGGTTAGAGTTGTTATACCTGGAACGAAGCAAGAGCAGGAAACGGGCGTACCAGGTGAATTGTTGACAAGAGGCTATCATGTTATGAAAGGTTATTATAATAATCTTTCTGCAACAAAAGAAGCAATTGATGATGAAGGGTGGCTTCATACGGGGGATCTCGCCGTATTGTATGATAATGGTTATTTGGAGATCACAGGGCGCATGAAGGATATGATTATTCGGGGAGGAGAAAATGTTTATCCCCGTGAGATCGAAGAATTTCTGTATCAGCATCCAGCTATTCTTGATGTTCAGGTAACCGGTATTCCTGATGAGAAATATGGGGAAGAAATAGTGGCCTGGGTCATTCTAAAGAAAGGCATAACTACCACCGTTCAAGATATTAAGTCATTTTGCAAAGGAAATATCTCTCATCATAAAATACCGAAGTATATTCAATTTGTGAATGAATATCCAATGACTGCTAGTGGGAAGATCCAAAAATTTAAATTAAAAGAACTAGCTGTTAAACAATTTCAGTAATAGGAGAGAGAGCGTATGATTAAAAAAGTTTTAATAGCAAATCGTGGTGAAATAGCTGCACGTATCATTCGTAGTTGTAAGAAATTAGATATTTTAACAGTAGCTGTATACTCTGAAGCTGATCAAAAAGCTCCATATGTCTCCATGGCTGATGAGAGCTATTTAATTGGACCCCCTAGGGTAAATGAGAGTTACTTAAATACGGAAAGAATATTTTCTATTGCCAAAGAAGCAAAAGTGGATGCAATACATCCAGGCTACGGCTTTTTAAGTGAAAATGGAGACTTTGCGGAAGCTTGTAATAAGGAAGGAATAATATTTATTGGTCCTTCTAGTCAAATTATAAAGCAAATGGGAGACAAAATTGCTGCACGTAAAGAAATGCAGAAGGCTGGTGTTCCGGTTGTCCCTGGCACCAGTGAGGCCGTGCCATCTGTTGAAGAAGCACTGGAAGTTGCAGGGCAAATTGGTTATCCGATTATGCTTAAGGCAACAGCCGGAGGTGGTGGGATTGGAATGCAGGTTGTGCGTTCTGATAAAGAGTTAACAAAAGCATTTGAAAGTAATTCCAAGCGAGCACTAACTTTCTTTGGTAACGGGGCAATGTTTATGGAAAAGAAAATCGAGAATGCCAGGCACATAGAAATTCAGGTTTTAGCAGATCATCATGGAAACGTTGTCCACCTTTTTGAGAGAGATTGTTCCATTCAACGAAGGAACCAAAAAGTGATTGAGGAAGCCCCTTCTACATTTATCTCTGAGAGAACGAGGGAAGAAATGGGAAGTGCTGCAGTAAAGGCAGCAAAAACATTAGGCTATACAAATGCGGGTACAATAGAATTTCTTGTGGATCAAAATGAAAATTTTTACTTTTTGGAGATGAACACCAGAATTCAAGTGGAACACCCGATAACGGAGGAAATTACAGGGACAGATATTGTGGAAGCACAGTTTGCCATTGCGAATAATGAAAGACTTAACATAGAACAACATGAGTTAGAAATAGATGGACACGCTATAGAGGTGCGTATCTATGCAGAAGACCCTGTTTCATTTTTTCCATCACCTGGCCATATATCAAAACTGGAGTTACCAAAAGGAGAATCAGTGCGAAACGAAATCGCAGTAACAAGCGAGTACGATGTAACTCCATTTTATGATCCAATGATTGGAAAGTTAATAGTAAAAGGGAATACTAGAGATGATGCTATTGATTTATTAAAACAAGCTTTGCTTGACTATAAAGTGGAAGGAATTAAGACAAATATACCAATGCTACTTAACATCGTAGATAGTGAACCTTTCAAAAAAGGCAAAACCACAACAGCGTTTGTTGAGGAACACTATTTACCATCATTGACCAAAAACTAAGGAGGAATTAATTATGGAATTAACTGCAAATATGGCTGGTAACGTATGGAAAATTGTTGTAGCGGAAGGGGATAAAGTAGAAGAGGATCAAGACGTTGTTATTCTTGAATCTATGAAGATGGAAATTCCTATAGCTACTGAAGAGGCAGGTACCATAAAAGAGCTGAAAGTTGCGGAAGGTGACTTTGTAAATGAAGGGGACGTACTGGCAATTATAGAATAATCTCTATGATTCTCTCTTCATATATAGATTCTGATAAGGAGGCAGTTATGAAGGAACTCATTTCATTAGAGGTGGTTGATCAACATATCGCCGTATTAACCCTTAACCGACCTCAAGCAGCAAACGCATTATCGAAAGATTTACTTGACCAGTTAAATCATGTTATAGACAAATTAAATAACAACCCGGATATTTACTGTACCATTATAACAGGTGCTGGTGAAAAAGCTTTTTGCGCTGGTGCTGATTTAAAGGAACGTAAGGGGATGACAGATTCGGAGGTTATTGAAGCTGTCAGTTATATAGGCTCAACGATCCAATCTGTTGAAAAAATGAAAAATCCAGTGATTGCAGCCATAAATGGTGTTGCATTTGGGGGTGGTCTGGAGCTTGCATTAGCATGTGACCTTCGGATATCAGCTTCTCATGCAAAGATGGGACTTACAGAAACATCGCTGGCAATCATACCAGGAGCTGGTGGTACCCAGCGATTACCTCGTCTAATTGGAGTCGGCCAGGCAAAGCGGTTAATCTATACTGCCAAGCCTGTAACCGGTGATGAAGCGCTTTCTATCGGGTTGGTAGAACAGCTTTCAGATAAAGAAAAATTATTGGAGGATGCATTGGAGATCGCTAAAAAAATTGCCCGAAATGGACCTGTTGCCCTGCGCCAGGCTAAAACAGCGATTAATCATGGAATGCAAACCGACATAAATACAGGGCTACTCATCGAGCATCTTGCTTATAAGGAAACAATTCCGACTAGAGATAGGTTAGAAGGGTTAGAAGCCTTTCAACAAAAGAGGAAACCATTGTATAAAGGGGTATAATTCAGGAGGTATTGTATGTCGTATATAGAAGTATTACAAAATAAAATCGAAAATATAGAGAAAGGCGGTCATGAAAAGTATCATCAGAAGAACGAAGAAAAAGGTAAATTATTTGTTCGAAAAAGATTAGAATTGTTATTTGACGAAGGCTTAAATGTTGAAGATGCTTTCTTCGCTAATTGTATGGATGGATCTTTACCAGCGGATGGAGTTGTAACCGGTATTGGGAAAATTCATGGTCAGGATGTCTGTGTTATGGCAAATGATTCTACAATAAAAGCCGGCTCCTGGGGGAAACGAACAGTAGAGAAAATCATCCGCATTCAAGAAACAGCCGAAAAAATGGAAATACCAATGCTTTACTTGGTGGACTCAGCCGGTGCGAGAATCACAGATCAAATAGAGATGTTCCCAGGCAGACGTGGAGCAGGGAAAATTTTCCACAACCAAATCAAATTATCTGGACGTATTCCACAAGTTTGTTTGTTGTTCGGTCCATCTGCTGCTGGCGGAGCTTACATTCCTGCATTTAGTGATATAGTTATTATGGTGGATGGTAATGCATCTATGTATTTGGGATCCCCACGAATGGCCGAGAAAGTAATCGGTGAAAAAGTTAGTTTGGAAGAAATGGGCGGAGCAAAAATGCATTGTTCTGTTTCTGGCGTTGGTGATGTATTAGTTAAAACGGAAGAAGATGCGATTGCATATGCAAAAAACTATTTAAGTTATTTTCCAAAGAATTTTAGACACAAGCCAGCCCAAATCGAACCTAAAAAAGAGCAAACGATAGAAAAGTCCATTAAAGATATCATTCCTGAGAATCAAAATGCCCCGTTTAATATGCATGATCTTATTAAAAAAATAATTGATGAGGGAAGCTTTTGTGAGATTAAGAAGAAATTCGCACCTGAATTAATCACTGGTTTAGCTAGAGTAGATGGGAAATCTGTAGGCATTATTGCAAACCAGCCACGGATGAAGGGCGGAGTTCTTTTCCCTGATTCGGCCGATAAATCTGCTAAATTTGTACAGTTATGTGACGCCTTTAATATCCCTCTACTCTTTCTCGTCGATGTACCTGGATTTATGATTGGAACAAAGGTGGAAAGAGCTGGATAATTCGACATGGAGCTAAAATGCTCGCAACTATGAGTGAGGCTACAGTACCCAAAATATCGGTAATTGTAAGAAAAGCTTATGGCGCTGGATTGTACGCAATGGCCGGACCAGCGTTTGAGCCAGATTGTTGTATTGCTCTACCGACCGCACAAATTGCAGTTATGGGGCCTGAAGCAGCTGTCAACGCAGTATATGCTAATAAAATTGCCGAACTGCCTGAAGATGAAAGACCAGCCTTTATTAAAGAGAAACAGGATGAATACAAAGAAAACATCGATATTTACAGGCTTGCATCTGAGATGGTTGTTGATGCAGTGATTGATCCGAATCGTTTAAGAGAGGAATTAATCCAACGTTTTTCTATTTATGATGCAAAAAATGTTAGCTTTACGGATCGAAAGCATGGTGTATATCCTGTTTAAAAATAAGATTTATTGAAATAATAAATTGCAAAAAAATAGCTGAAATTAAATAATCCAGCTTAGGCAGGTAACCGATCGTAGAAGTAATGCATAGAATAACTATTAAAGGAAACGTAACCGGAGAGTTATTTCTTCGTTCGTGAAAAGTCTTTTCGCATATTATAATAAATTATATTCTTTGACCAATCTAGCCGAACTAGTTCGAAATATTTCTATACAAATTTCGAATAATGTTCGGTTTTTACTGTGTGCGAACGTTTGTTTGGTCATGCATTATTTTAGTAGACCGTAATTATATTATGTAAACTGAAAGGCAGTTTTATTCAATTTTTGCTTAAATAATGATACGCTGAACTATAAGCAATAAAAGGAAAGTGGGGAATGATTATGGATAGTCGTACATTTCGTGATGTTATGGGAAAGTTTGCAACTGGGATTACAGTGGTGGCAACCGATTTTGAGAATGATATTAAGGCAATGACTGTTAATGCTTTCATGTCTGTCTCTTTAGATCCTAAACTAATTGCTATATCAATTGATGAAAAGGCAAGTATGTATACAATTTTACAAGAAACAGAACAGTTTGGTTTAAGTATACTATCAGAGGAACAAAAAGAATTATCCATGATATTTGCAAAGCAGATGGAGAAAGATAGAGAAATCAAATTTTCTCAACAAAATGGTGTACCGGTCATTAAAGATTCCATTGCAACGTTGTCTTGCCAAATAAAAGAAAAAGCTCTCGCGGGGGATCACATGATTTTTATTGCGGAGGTTACAGAAATAGATAAGAAAGATGGAAATCCAATTCTCTTTTATGGAGGACAGTATCGCAATCTTGATAATGATGCTTAAACTTCTTCTCCCTAAACCAGCTGTATTTTGGCTGGTTTTTTTAATACTTCAATTTACCTGCAGTTGCATATAATTTTGTTTAAGGCGATTAATTCGAGTAGCAGGAACTTAAACTATCTTCTCTGTAAGGGACTTTTCTTTCTGATATAAAAACCAAAATACGATCCAGTAGCCGTCCAAAGAACTATATGTACTTATTGGCTTTTCATAAACAAGGTAGCAAAACTGCTATTTATTCCGTATAATAGACGCTAGATGATACAGAGGAAGGGACATGAATGTTGTGTTTTTAAAAGAAAAAATAGATAGAGAGATAAAGCTTCATCATTTGGCAGCTCTATATAGATTAATGATAAATAATGAAGATGAACTTAATGCTAAAAAAATCTTAGATTTATATGAAAAACAACAAAAAGAAGAGATCATGATTAGTTTTGCTGGACATTTTTCTGCTGGAAAATCCTCTATGATTAACGCACTTCTTGATGACGATATACTACCTAAGAGTCCAATTCCAACAAGTGCTAACATCGTAAGAATAACATCAGGAGGCGGTTATGCGAGGGTTTATTTTCGTCATGAGCAACCGATACAGTATACAGAACCTTATGACATTGATCGTATCAAAGCTTACTCCAAGGATAAGAAAGCTATTAAACAGATTGATATTAGTACGTCTAAAAAAACCATTCCCCCGGGCTGTTATATAATCGATACACCAGGTATAGATGCTGCTGATGATGCGGATCGGATTATGACAGAGGGTTCTTTACATTTGGTTGATATTGTTTTCTATGTAATGGATTATAATCATGTGCAATCTGAAGTCAATTTGGAATTCTTAAAAGGACTCCAGGATAAGTCTATACCTTATTACGTTATCGTTAATCAGATCGACAAACACGATGAGCAAGAGTTAACATTTAAAGCTTTTCAACAAAGTATTGAACAAACATTTAAGCAATGGGGTGTTACACCAGAGAAAATCTTCTTTTCCTCTTTAACAGATTCAAATGCAGAACATAATCAATTTGAGGCTATAAAGAATAAACTATTTGCTTTTTTAAATGGAAAACGTAGAGATATTTATACTATTGGACCTTCAGTTAAGCAGATAATGGCAGGACATAAACGGTTTCTTGAAGAAAAATATGAAGAAATGGAAATCGAAATATCTGATGGCGAGGCTAACTCGGCACCAGACACTAACCATATAGAAGAACTCAATTACCAGCTTTCTGCCCTTTTGAAGGAACCCGCGGAGGTAGAAGAGCAGTTTATTGAAGAATTGAATCAAACATTAAAGAATGCTTATTTGATGCCAGCAGATCTTAGGGATATTGCAGAGGCGTTTTTGCATTCCAGGCAACCAGATTTTAAAGTCGGTTTTCTAAGTAGTAAACGAAAAACAGATGAAGCTAGAAAGAATAGAATGGAAAACTTTCTAACTGCCCTTCAGAAGAACACGGAAACAGCGATTGAATGGAAATTACGTGATAAATTCACCAATTTATTGAAGGTAAACAAGCTTTCCAACACTTCATTACAGCAAATGGTTCAAAAGCTAGGGATCTCTTTAACTGAAGATAGTATAATTGGAAAACTAAAACCTGGGGCAAAGGTAAATGGTGAATATGTGTTGAACTACACCAATGAAGTAGCAAACGAAATAAAAAGCAGATACAAGAAGAGAAGCACTCCATCTTATTGGGAGAATAAAAGAGCGGCAGGTATCTGCAAATGAACAAAAAATAGCGGAAATTGAAAAGAAGCTAAATGAGCTTAAAAAAGCACATTTACAACATTTAAGAGTAGAAAACCTGCGAAATAATTTGTATGAAAAGTTGGACCAATTAGAGAAACAACTTATGTTAAATGAGGTGGAAGAAGCAACGTGGGAGCAAATTAAGAAAGCTGTTGAAGATTCCAACGTTACAATTAAAATGGCAGAGGAGAATTCCCTCGGCTTTGAGTCAACTGGAGAGAATGACAAGGTTGGAGTTGTACCCACAGAGTTAAACAAACAACATAAAGCAATGACAACAGAAAAAATTATAGATAATGTGGAGAAGGTAATTCAAACAATTAAGGATTCTCCTGGTTTTCAAGGTATAGTAGAAGATTTACAACGAAAGAAGGAAAAGCTGGAAGATCAGTCTTACACGATAGCTTTATTTGGAGCCTTTAGTGCAGGGAAGTCTTCATTTGCTAATGCCCTTCTAGGCGAGGGAGTCTTACCTGTTTCACCTAATCCAACAACAGCTACGGTAAATCGGATAAATCCGGTTTGTGAAAAATATCCGCATGGATCTGTAGTCATTACAGTTAAGAATGAAGAAACGTTAAAAAATGATGTAAAACTGATCACCAAAAATGTGTCCTCTAAAGAAGGGGATTTTCAGGAATTACTGGAGTGGATTAAACAGGATAATATCCAACACCATGAAAAACTCGGTAATTTATATCAATCCTATTTGCGCGCTATGTTAGCGGGATATGAAGATATTAAAGAATATATTGGATCCACTTTAACAGTTCCAATCAATGAGTTTGCCACCTATGTGGCGGATGAAGCAAAAGCTAGCTTTATAGAGTCGATTGATCTTTATTATGATTGCTCTTTGACACAACAAGGGATCACACTTGTAGATACTCCTGGTGCAGATTCGGTAAACGCTCGGCATACGAATGTAGCTTTTGATTATATCAAATATGCCGATGCAATTTTATACGTAACTTATTATAATCACGCATTGGCTAGAGCGGATAAAGACTTCTTAACACAACTAGGGAGAGTTAAAGACACTTTTCAATTAGATAAGATGTTCTTCATTGTAAATGCAGCAGACCTTGCAGAAAACCAAACAGAAATCAATATGGTAACGAACTATGTTAAAGAACAATTAGTTCAACTTGGAATTAGAATTCCAAGACTTTATCCTGTGTCCAGTAAATTGGCTTTAAGGGAAAAACAAAATAAATCCCAACTCAATGAAGACATGCAATTCTTTGAGAATGAATTTTATCAGTTTATTCATCAAGACTTATCAGCATTAACAGCTCAATCAGCTATCTGGGATATGAAACGGGCTTATACGAATATGGCGCATTACAAAGAGTCTGTTAATATGGATCAACAATCAAAAGAATCATTTAGATTGCAATTGCAAGATAAACAGAAAACAGTTACGAAAATAATAGACAAAACAGATACAACTATTCAGGAAGATCAACTTATCCAAAAAATTGAAAAACAACTCCATTACGTATTGGAAAGGACTTCGATTCAATTCCATGATCTATTCAAGGAAACATTTAACCCAACGACAATTACTGAATCTGGTAAGGATGCCAAAGTCCAGCTATGGAAAAGTTTAGAGCAGTTAATTGGTTATGTTGGCCATGAATTACTTCAAGAATTGCGGGCGGTTTCTTTGCGTGTGGAAGCGATGGAAAATAATTTGGCTAAAGAAATGTATGATGATTTAATAAAAACCAGTAATTCAATAGATGATACATTAACCTTTCCTAAATACGAAGCTGCAGATTTAGCTACTCCGGTATTTTCTATTGCTTTCGAGTCAGTTGATTTGCAGCAATTTGATAAAGCTTTATCAATGTTCAAAAACACGAAGACATTCTTTGCACAGAATGAAAAAGAAAAGATGAAAGATAAAATTTATGAACAATTAGAGCCACTGATCAGTAGTTATTTAAGCGAGAATAAGTCATTGATGACCCGGGATTATTTAAGCCAATGGAAGGAATTAGTTACTATAATAAAGCGTGAGATGAAGGAACAGCTTCAGCAGCATACAAATAGTTACTTGGAAATGATGTCTTCTCATGTAAATATCGAAGTCATCAATCAAAAACTATCAACTTTAACTGTAATCTTAACCAATCATGATATAAGGATGGATGAAAATGAACAAAAATAATATATTATTAGTTGATGGGATGGCTCTTCTGTTCCGCGGTTTTTTTGCGACTGCATTTAGGGGGAACTTTATGATGACAAGTAAAGGCATTCCTACAAATGGAGTATATCAGTTCTTGAGATATTTTCTGGATGCGGTCCAAACATTTGAACCAACACATGTTATTTGTTGTTGGGATATGGGAAGCAAAACCTTTAGAAGTGAACTTTACAATGAATATAAAGCAAACAGGGGAGAACCACCTGTAGAATTAATTCCTCAATTTGAGCTTGTAAAAGAAGTAACAGAGGCATTTAACATGCCTAATATCGGTATCACTAATTATGAAGCAGATGATTGCATTGGTACTTTGGCAAAAGCTTATTCAGAAGAAAATCAGGTAATAATTCTTACAGGAGACCAAGATATTCTTCAACTTGTTGATGAGGGAATAAGTGTTGCTATTATGAGGAAAGGCCAGGGTAATTATGAAATTTTTGACGTGAATAATTTTTACGATAAAAAGGGCATCCATCCTAATCAAATTGTTGACCTTAAGGGTTTAATGGGCGATTCCTCTGATAATTACCCTGGAGTGAAAGGAATTGGCGAAAAGACTGCCTTAAAATTAATTAAAGAACATGGTACTATTGATGCAATATTGGCTAATATAGAACAATTGCCTAAAGGTATACGAGCTAAAATAAGTGATAACCTGGATATGCTCCATCTATCTAGAGAACTGGCAGAAATCAAATGCGATGTGCCAGTTCGTTGTGAAATAGAAGATGCACTTTGGAAATATGATAGGAATATAATTGAAAAGAAATTCAGTGAATTAGAATTTAAAAATCTGGCAAAATTAATATGAGATACGTTAATCTGACATATCTCTTTATATTAGTTTAAGATTATATTTTGTAGTTTAATGAAACCTCTTGTGAACTTAGTTCATAAGAGGTTTTTTATATACCCCTATTAAAAGGTTAAATTTCACAACGATTCCCTTTGTATTAACAGTAACTTCAATCAGAACACCAGGTATGTACATATACCCCTATGTGTATGCAGATATAATTGAGGGGTATCCTTGAGTGGGTGAGGGGTATCGAAGTCCGGGCTGAAAATGAAGGAAATTTATTCGGTTGAATGACTGTACAGATCTAAAGTTTTCATATTTTCGTTTAGGCAGGTTGGTTTTAGGTTATTAAATTAACAGGAAGATTTTAGACTTAGGGAGGCTATTAAAGTGAGTACAAAATTACAAAAAGAAGTAGTATCTTACTGGCGTGAAACAGGAAAAGCTAAAAGCTATGAAAAATTACAAGAAAATATAAAGGTTGATATTGCAATCGTCGGTGGAGGGATTGCTGGTACACTTACGGCCTATAATTTGGCAAAGGAAGGGAAAAAAGTAGCTCTATTGGAAGCTCGCGACTTATTTAGTGGAACGACGGGTTATACAACGGCTAAACTTACAGCACAACACAATTTAATTTATGATGAATTAATTAATCGATATGGTCAGGAAGCAGCTAAATTGTATTATCAAGCAAATATGGAAGGGATTGCTACAATAAAAGAATTAGCAAAGGAAAATAATATCGATTGTGAGTTGGAAGAAAAGGATGCTTTTGTATTTACAGAAAAAGCAAAGCATCGTGATGCAATACAAAAAGAAGCAAAGGCTTATGAAAAGTTAGGTATAGAGGGCGAGTTTATTGAGAGTCTCCCATTAAACTTAGATATAGAAGTTGCTATTATGATGCGAAATCAAGCTCAATTTCATCCGGTTAAATTTTTACAGTCAATGGTTGAACTTATCAAGCAATATGAAGGGGAAGTATTTGAAAACACACGGGTGATGGATATAAAAGAAGAAAAAAAAGGAGTTATTTGTAAAACAGATTCAAGTTATACTGTAACTGCGAAAGAAGTTGTTGTTGCAACACATTTCCCTGTATACGAAACAGATGAGAAATTTTATTCAAATAACTTATCTACGGAAAGTTCATACGCACTAGCTATAAAATCTAATCAAGAATTTCCGGATGGGATGTATATTAACACTGATCTACCTAAGAGAACAATGAGAGGGATATTCAACGAGAAAGAAAATTATATCCTTGTAGGAGGAGAAAGCCACCCAACTGGAGATGGTAAATCATCTGAAGAACGCTACAATGAATTAGTAAGATTCGCAGAAAAACATTTTGGTGACATAGAAGTTGTGAATCATTGGTCTTCTCATGATTACATTTCCTCCGATCGGATTCCTTTTGTAGGTAAATTACATGAAGATTTAACCCATATGTATACCTTGACTGGGTTTTCAAAGTGGGGATTAGCAGCATCAGTAACCGGCGCAAAGGTTATAGCTGATTTGATTCTAGATAGAGAAAATCCTTATCAAGAGTTATTCTCCCCTCAAAGGAATATGGCAGCCATTAAGGAAGAAGGAGCAGAGGAAAAGAATCCAATTGATCAATATAAGGATGCTAGCCAAGCAAAGACCTATGAGGAACTTGGAAAAGGGGAAGGTTCCATCGTAGAAATGGATGGGAAAAATGTTGGAGCATATAGAGATAATGAAGGGAAAATTCATTTGCTTGATACATCTTGTACCCACTTAGGTTGTGACGTAGCTTGGAACGATGGCGATCATACATGGGACTGTCCTTGTCATGGATCTAGATTTTCTGCTACAGGAGAAGTTGTAGAAGGTCCCGCTGTGGAAGATTTGAAAAAAATTAATAAATAAGAAAAGCGCAAGCGTCTTGCGTAATTATTAAAAGGAACCTGGGGTAATCAGGTTTCTTTTAATATACAATACTATTTATTGTTCTCATTCTTAGTATGACGGCGGATATTACGGTTGTTATTATAAGTGTTTTCTAAATTATACTTATCAAAGAACTCGTTTGCGAACTCTACATTATCTATATTATGATTGTTAGCATTGTTATTTCCTCTATGGTTTCGCTGATTCTTTCCCATTGTAAGTTCTCCTTTATAAACATTTTTATTAATAAAAATATAGTTTGCATTCATTTACAAATATTTTAAACGCTTAGATTAAAAACATACATTTTTTAATTTTTTTGTTATATTACGTACCCTAAACGTAAGCAATAAAAATTGAACTCCAGAAAACAAGATGATAAAATTAAGTTTAGTAAATAACTCGGATTTATTAGTGGAAGTTTAAAGGGAAAAGAAGGTGGTTATCATGAAGGTCGTAGACAATATATCTGAACTTATTGGAGAAACACCGCTCGTAAAATTAAATAAAATTATACCTGAAGATGCAGCAGAGGTTTATGTGAAATTAGAAATGTTTAATCCTAGCAAGAGCGTAAAAGACAGGGCTGCCTATAACATGATAAAAGTAGCTGAGGAAAAAGGGTTACTTAAACCAGGTGCGACAATTATTGAGCCAACAAGTGGAAATACAGGTATTGGTCTTGCTATGAATGCAGCAGCAAAAGGATATAATGCCATAATGATCATGCCCGATAATAGTACAGAAGAGAGAAGGAATATCTTACGTGCATATGGAGCAGAAGTAGTGCTTACTCCAAGCAAAGAAAAGATGCCGGGAGCGATTAAAAAGGCGTTGGAATTACAAAAGGCAATTCCAGGCAGCTTTATCCCGCAACAATTTGAAAATACAGCAAACCCGGATATCCATCGAACGACTACTGCAGTTGAAATATATGAACAAACCGAAGGAAACTTGGATGCATTTGTTTGTACAGCTGGTACGGGAGGCACAGTAACAGGTACTGGGGAAGCTTTAAAAGAGAAGTTACCGGACTTGCACATTGCTGTGGTTGAGCCAAAGGGATCACCTGTTCTGTCTGGTGGTAAACCTGGCAGTCATAAGTTAGTTGGAACAAGTCCTGGTTTTATTCCGGAAATATTAAACACATCAGTATACGATGAAATTATTCAAATTAGTGATGAAGAAGCCATTACCATGTTTAGAAAAGTAGTACAAACCGAAGGGATTTTTGTAGGGCCATCAGCGGCGGCTGCTATATATGCTGCAATTAATATTGCCAAAAAATTAGGCAAAGGAAAACGCGTTGTTTGTATAGCTCCAGATACCGGAGAACGATATTTAAGCATGGATTTGTTTAGTTAGAAGTATTAAATAAAACCCAATCTTACCGTTAGATTGGGTTTTATTATTGGCAGGATAAGATTTTTACGCTCACCAAGTAAGAAGCGGAAGAGAACTTAAGCTTAATTTAAAAATGATAGTAATACTTTAAATGTTAATAAGCTAATGACTAGTACAATTGCATTTAGTAAATGATTTCTTGAAATTTTTTCGCTTTCTGTTCTGGAAGCTATTATATTGGCTAGTAATATAGTACTGCAAGAAAATAATAATATCAACATCACAGGCTTAATAATAATAGCTAAAAAAGGGATCATCATATTATTTGAGTCCAAATAAAAATAGGTTGAAATTAAAATTACGCTTATGGCTGCTAAAATAAGAGTTAGCCACCTTGCAGTGGAATATTTCATATATTTTCACCTTCTTTACGATAATTTACTATTAGTACGAATCATAAATGAAAGTGTTTCAAAATGTTGGAGAAGGTGGAAGTTTTTATAGCGTATTCTCGGGGGAGTTAGAGACATTGTTCAAGAAGGGAAGGAATCAAGAAATAATTATTACTTCTTCTAGTTTACATAATATATATTATCGGAAGTTAGTGCAAAACTTATAAATGTTGTCTCATAATAAAAGTATACTTAAGATAGTGAGATGAAACTAAAATTTACTATCTTAAGTATTATATTATTTACTAGTTTATTGTTGATCGTTGTTATTAGCTATGGTCTTCAATTTTCTTTAACGGTTTTTTTGCTGGACCTTCAATGACATCTCCTGTATATGAAAATCTCGAACCATGACAAGGACAATCCCAAGTGCGGTCTCCTGAGTTCCATTCAACCTCACAGCCTAAATGTGTACAAGTTGTATCAACCATATGGAGCTCATTTTCTTTATCTTTATATACACCTGTACGATTTCCTTTTATTCTTGCTACCATAGCATTATCCGGCTCTAACTTGCTTACATCCGACTTTGTATATTCCAATTTGCCTTTTACTAAATGTTTTGCAACGTCTGTATTCATTTTAATGAATTTTCTCACAGATGGATCAGCTTGAAATCTTGACGGTGAAAACAATTCACTATACACGTTTTCTTTGTTCAATATTTGATCGCATATAATTTTCCCTGAGATGGTACCATTAGTCATTCCCCATTTTCTGAAACCGGTTGCTATAAAGACTGCATCTTCATTTTTGGTTATCCTTCCTATATATGGAACTTTATCCAAAGTGGTTAAGTCTTGAGCTGACCATCTGTAAAGATAATCTTTAACAGTAAAATGATTTTCAGCAAAGTTGTACAGAGCTTTGTAGTGTTCCATTGTAGGGATCCCCTGCCCTGTTTTGTGATTTTCTCCACCTATCAACCATAATTTCTTGCCATTATGTTCAGTCGCACGAATTGATCTTGTTGGGGATTCTGCATTGATATACATTCCACCAGGAAAATTATGATCTGCTTTTATAGCAATCAAATACGATCTTTCGGGGTACATTCTGCTAAAATAGAAACTCTCCTTATCATAAAATGGGAAATGCGATGCTGCTATCACATATCTGCATGTTACCCGATTGCCATCACGCATAACAATAGAAGGATGTTTATTATATTCAATGTCTACAGCAGTTGTGTTTTCGTAAAATTTAACCCCATTTTTGACACATTCTTTTACTAAAGCTTTTAAATATTTGATAGGATGGAATTGTGCCTGCTCTTTCATAATCAGAGCAGCTTTGACTGGAAGATCTAAAGGAATACTATTTGTAAGTTCTCCGGAAATGCTTAGTTGGTCATACGCTTTCTTTTCTAGTTCCAATTGTTTTATAAAATTATCCTCATTTGTATATATATAGGCATCTTCTTTTTGGAAATCACAATTTATGCCTAATTCTTTAACTGTCGTTTCAATGAATTGCTTGGCCTCTTCAGCAGCTTGATAATATAGAGTAGCCTTCTCTACACCAAAATGATTAATTAATTCATCATAAACTAGCCCATGTTGAGCTGTGATTTTTGCTGTAGTATGGCCTGTAGTTCCATTAACTAATACACCAGCATCTACTAAAGTTACCTGCAACCCCTGTCTAGAGAGTAAGTAAGCAGAAGTTATTCCTGTGATCCCCCCTCCCACGATGCCGACGTCTGTTTTTACGGATTCATTTAATTTATCAAAAGAGGGAATTTTACTATTTTCTCTCCAATAAGGTTCTGGGAATTGAGGAATCGATGAATTTTCCATTATGTAACATCTCCTTCGTATATTATTACCTTTAATTTCTCCCTGTAAATTACAAATATACGTATTCCTTCTTGGTTAAAATGATTTTAGTCAAAGAAAAAGTTCGGGAAATCAACTCCCGAACTAAAAATACTATACTTATTTATTTTTTTTATATTGTGCTCGCGACCTGTATTGTTGAGGTGAACGGACCGGATATGCTACAGGAATTGTATAAAAGTGGATTAATCGCGTAAATGGTATAGAAGCAAATAATCCGAAGGCCAATAAAGTATGAACCTTAAACAATACAGGTATCTCGCTCATTAACTGATAACTCGGATTAAGGGTAAACAAACTTCGAAACCATGGACCAATCGTTGAACGATAATCAAATTCTTCAGGTGTTACGTTCTGAAATAGTGTCATATATAACCCAATACCTGAGATAATTAATAAAGCAATTACTGAATAAAAGTCAGCAAAGGTTGCATGTATACGAACAGGATCTATTACAATCTTACGAATAAGCAGGATAATAAGCCCAACAACTACCATTATTCCTGCTAACGCTCCACCATAAACAGCCCCTATATGGTAAAGATGGTTTGTAACACCTATAGCATTGTAAAAGCTTAAAGGCAATACAATCCCCATAATATGCCCAATGAATGCAAAGATGATCCCGTAGTGAAATAAGGGAGAACCTAAGCGTAACCATTTTTTTTTCAAAAAATTCGGTTGATGGAGCAGCCCATGTTAGCTGACGAAAAGCAAACCGATATAATGTTCCGAATACCATTATAACCAAACAGATATACGGAAAAACGACCCACCAAAAAATGTCGCTCATTTTAATCCTCCTATCATTTATACATTATGGGATAAGGTAATTCTTCAAGGTCAGCCTCTTCACGCTCAAATTCCAATTTCTTAATATCTTCTCTTGTCGGTTGTGGAAAAACAAAATCCATTAAGACACTGAAAATACCGTAATATGGATTATTCTCTGGTAAATGCTCTTTTATTCTTTGTAAAGCAACCGAAAGTCTCTTGACTAGCCGAGCACTATTTTCTGTTTCTGGAGAAACGGCTAAAAACTCTAATAGCATAGGTATATAATCAGCCAATTCGTTATCTGTCCGATCATAACCCGCTACATTAATCAACTTCTGTAATTTAATTAATGCTGCACCTCTTTTCGGACTATCCCCAAGTTCATGTGCAGAGAGATACAAGCCAAATTTTGCCTTTAGATCAAAAATGGACACATATAGTTGTTGTAATTCTTCTGGTTTAAAATCGAAAAGCGGGTTTATTGCTACTTGCAATCTATTGCGAGCAGCTACTGATGGAATTTCTTCAGACATACATGCATTTATATCTTCCTTAGCTTCAAAAAGATCCGCATCAGGATAAGATAATACCCTTGAAGCTATGATTAGTATAGCTCTCTCTTGTGGTCCCATATTATCATCTCCTTCTCTGCATGTTTGTTACAATCCCTTCAGGTGGTGCCAGATCTTCTAAACTGCATATTCCTTGCTTAGCATATAAATCATCATCCATTTCTCTTCTGCCAGTGGGAATAACAAACCTTTCATTATATTTTGCTACTCCTAGTAATCTCGCCATATCTTCAATTTCTTCCGGTGTCGTGTTAGCTTCCTTTAATAATTCACTTTGTCTAAATTCATCAATTCCACCAACTGTTTTCCCTCGCATATGCACACGCATGGCGGTTAACTTCAGAAGCACATTACGAATTACTTCTGTATCGTCAGCTGCTAGAATAGAGGCTAAGTATTGAATAGGTATACGCATTTGATCGACAGCTGGAATATAGCCATCTGTACTAAGCTCTTCTTCATTGGTGATGTGATTCATAATTGGGCTTAGTGGTGGTACATACCAGACCATCGGCAAAGTTCGATATTCCGGATGTAGTGGCAATGCTATTTTCCATTTCATCGCCATTTTATAAACAGGTGAATTTTGGGCACCTTCTATCCATTCATTATTTATTCCCGCTTTTTTTGCTTCTTTTATAACCTCCGGATCAAAAGGATCCAGAAATACAGATAATTGAGATTCGTACAAGTCTTTTGGATCTTCTACAGACGCGGCTGCTTTTACTTTATCTGCATCATAGAGCACTACTCCTATATAGCGAATTCTACCGACACATGTTTCAGAACAAATCGTTGGCAGACCTGCTTCTGTTCGTGGGTAGCAAAAATTACACTTTTCGGCCTTATGTGTATTCCAGTTATAATAAACCTTATGATAAGGGCAACCACTCATACAAAAACGCCACCCTCTACAAGCCTCCTGGTCTACAAGAACTACACCATCTTCGTCTCGTTTATAAAGTGCGCCAGATGGACAGGAAGCAACACATGATGGATTAAGGCAATGTTCACATATTCTCGGCAAATACATCATAAATGTTTTTTCATACTCCATAGAGATATGTTCTTGTAGCTTCTCAACGGTCGGATCCATGGAAGTTGTCTCACTACCACCAGCAAGGTCATCATCCCAGTTAGGTCCCCACTCCGGTTTATCGATATATTTACCGGTTATCTGGGATTGAGGCCTTCCTACAGGCAAATTTTCACGCTTCGGACTATGAATTAAATTATCATAATCATATGTCCAAGGCTCATAATAATTATCCATTGATGCCATGTCCGGATTATAAAAAATATTCATCAGTTTGGAAATGGGACCTCCAGCTTTAAGCTGTAATTTGCCATTTTTTAATACCCAGCCTCCCTTGTAGTGGCCCGTATCCTCCCATCTTTTTGGGTAACCAGGCCCCGGTCTGGTTTCGACATTATTAAACCACATATATTCAGTTCCAGGACGGTTTGTCCACGTGTTTTTACATGTTACTGAACAAGTGTGACATCCGATACATTTGTCCAAGTGCATCACCATAGCGACCTGTGCCTTAATTCTCAAGCCAATCAACCTCCTTTAATGCTCTTATGACTGCAACTGTATCTCTTTGGTGACCAGTAGGACCATAATAATTAAATCCATAACTTAACTGAGAGTATCCACCAATCATATGTGTCGGTTTCAAAGTAATTCTTGTTACACTGTTGTGCGTGCCACCACGTTGCTTATTAATAGATGTTGCTGGAACACCTAAAGTTCTATCTTGCGCGTGATACATATAAACCATGCCTTTTGGAATTCGGTATGTTAATACAACTCTTGCAGCAATTGCTCCATTTCGGTTATATACCTCAACGAAATCATTATCTTTTAGGTCGATCGATGCCCCATCTTCTTCATTCATCCATATTGTTTGCCATCCTCTGAACAGTGTCGACATATTTGTTGTGTCGGTAAACATCGTATGAATACCCCATTTTTGGTGTGGTGTCAGATATCTGACTGTAAGAGATTTACCGCTTTCCTCAACACCTTTTTCTTTCTTTAGGAAAGGATCATAACTTAATGGAGGCAGATATAGTGGTAACCCTTCTCCAAAGTCAAGCATCATTTCATGATCCATATAAAAACTTTGTCGGCCTGTCAATGTTCTCCATGGTATATTGTATTCAGTATTGACTGTAAATGGAGAATATCGCCGATGGTCTTTTTCCAAGCCGCTCCATACAGGAGTTGAAATAGCGGTTCTAGGTTGAATTGTTAAGTCATCTAACGTGTAGTCCTCTTCCTCCCTTGCTTTTGCAATTTCCTCCAATTTCTGACCGGTTTTTGCCTCCAGTGATTTCCAACCTGCAACAGCTCGTTTTCCATTCGTAGCACCTGACATTAAAAGAATGGCGTTGATTGCTTGTTTATCTGTATACAGATCAGGCTTACCTTTTCCAATGCCTTCTCTGGAAGATGCTCCTAATCTTGCGCTTAGTTCGTCATGTACGGGTTCACCAGGTATAGTTACTCCCTTGCCACCATACCCTTTCTTAACCAGGTCTCCAATCGTAGTCATCTTTTGGTATACATTAGGATAATCTCTTGGCACTATCTTAAAGGATGGCATCGTTTTACCAGGGATGGGCTCAACTTCACCTTTGCGCCAATCTTTAATCTTTCCTAATGATTGAGCAATTTCACCTTCCGTATCGTGTGCAAGAGGTGACATTACCAGATCTTCTGTAGCAGGCAAATGTTTTTCTGCTAACTCAGAAAATACCCTGCTTATTTCCCGAAACGTATTCCAATCACTTTTAGCTTCCCATGGTGGTGAAACAGCTGCATTAAAGGGGTGTACAAATGGGTGCATATCTGTACTGCTAATATCATACTTCTCATACCAAGTCGCAGCAGGCAAAACGATATCTGAAAATAATCCAGAACTAGTCATCCGAAAATCAACACTAACGAGAAGGTCTGCTTTTCCGGTTGGGCCTTCACCTTCCGCTTTCACAGTTTCCGGCTTCCAGGAATTTTCTGGTTCTGCCATTACTTGATTATCCCCACCAACTAAATGTTTAACAAAAAACTCGTGTCCCTTACCACTATCACCTAACAAGTTTGATCTCCAGTTGAAAAATACCCGCGGAAAATTTCTAGGATCGTCTGGGTTCTCAATTGCCCATTCTATATGTTCATTCTTAATCTGCTTAACTACATCTTCTATAATTTCTTGCTCCGTTTTAGCTCCTCTCTCTCTACTTTCTTTAACTAAATTTATGGAGTTCTGAGAGAATTGAGGGAAAGAAGGCAGCCATCCAAGTCTAACTGCAAGTGCATTTAGATCGGCCGGATGCGTTTGATCGTACTTGCTAGCCCAATCCGTTTTCACTTCTTGATCTGGCTTGGTCTCATAACGGAATTGGTCTGTTACAAAGTAAAAGTAAGAAGTGCCATTCTGTAGGCGTGGTGGTTTTTGCCAGTCATTCGCAAAAGCAACTTGTTGCCAGCCTTCCTGTGGCCGAACTTTTTCCTGACCAACATAATGAGCCCAACCACCTCCATTTACACCTTGAGAGCCAGTTAATAATACAAGATTAAGGATTGCTCGGTATATATGATCACTATGATACCAATGGTTTGTACCGCCTCCCATTGCAATCATGGATTTTCCCTTTGTACGTTCCGCATTATCCGCAAATTCTCTTGCCACTTGGGTAACATGGTTTTTACTTACTCCTGTGATACTCTCCTGCCATGCCGGTGTATATGGCTTAGGGTCATTGTAATCTTTTGGATAATCGCCCGCTAATCCACGGTCGACTCCCGTATGTGCCATCATTAAATCATAAACAGTAGCTACTTTTAATGTTTTTCCATTAATATCTTTAATGTTTTTAACCGGTACTCCACGAGTCAATGTATTCCCACTTTTTTCTGCAAAATAGGGGAATTCTACCATTGCTATTTCATCGGAATGATCAATGAAGCTTAATCTTGGATCAATTGAACTTCCATCCTCTTTATTTAATTCTAAGTTCCATTGATTGCTTCCATCCCAACGAAAGCCCATGCTGCCATTTGGTGTTTCAAGCAAATTTGTAAGCTCATTCCAAACCAGCGTCTTCCATTCACCTAACGAAAGGTCTTTTTGTATATCTGAAGAACGGAGAAAACGATCAGAACGCATCTTACCATCCTCATTTTCTTCAATCGTTACTAAAAACGGCAAATCCGTAAACTTTTTTGCATATGATGTAAAATAAGGAGTTTCCTTTTCTACATAAAATTCCTTTAAAATAACATGTGTCATTGCCATTGCTAAAGCAGCATCCGTTCCTGCACGGGCCGGAAGCCAAATGTCTGCAAATTTTTCGTATTCCGCATAGTCCGGACTCACGCCAACCACTTTTGTCCCATTATATCTTGCCTCTACCATGAAATGAGCGTCAGGCGTACGTGTTTGAGGAAGGTTTGTCCCCCAAATTATAAAATATTTGGAATTGTACCAGTCAGCGCTTTCAGGTACATCCGTTTGCTCTCCCCATACTTGAGGAGATGCTGGTGGTAAATCTGCGTACCAGTCATAAAAACTTAATATTGTACCTCCGATTAGAGATAAGAATCTTGTGCCAGCAGCATAACTAATCATTGACATAGCAGGAATAGGGCTAAAACCGGCAATACGATCTGGTCCATACTTTTTAATTGTATGTATGGAAGCGCTCGCAATAATTTCACACATGTCTTCCCATGTCGCACGGACGAAGCCACCTTTTCCTCTTGCTTTCACATATTTTTCACGTTTTTGAGGATCGCTGACAATTGTTTCCCAAGCTTGGACCGCATCGCTTGCCTTGCTGCGCTCTTGCTTCCAAAGCTCATATAAATCACTACGAATATAAGGATACTTTACGCGAATAGGGCTGTAAGAATACCATGAGAAACTTGCTCCTCTTGGACAGCCCCTTGGTTCATATTCTGGAAAATCATCCCCCGTACTAGGGTAATCTGTTTGTTGAGTTTCAGAAGTTATGATTCCATCTTTCACATATATTTTCCAACTACATGAGCCAGTACAATTTACTCCATGTGTAGAGCGAACAATCTTGTCATGTTGCCAACGCCGCCGATAAATATCTTCTGAGTCTCTCGGCCTCTTGCTCTCTTCTGTCCAATTATCGTTAATCTTTTCACCAGGTTTAATATGCTTTAACGCTTCGAATAGTTTATTCTTACTTCTCAATTTTACTACCCCCTTCTAACTGGCCTTTTATTGGATCAAATCGATCACCAAGTATTTTAAAACTATCTTGCCCTTCCTCTAGTTCTTCCAGGAATACAGATAAACTAGAGACATTAGATGCAACTAGTATTAATCTTTCTAAGCTATCATACGACTTAATCTCATAAATACGTTCTGTCACTTGAGGCGGCACTTCTTCAAAGCGCATTTTTAGTATTGCAATTAAATCTTCCCGATCTTGGACAATATTGGCTTCATCTTCAAACATGAACATCTATCTCCACCCCTTTACATTTTCATCATTTTGTAGTAATCAGCTATCATTGTTTCCTTGCACTTTTCACCAAATTCCATAATAAATGGTTTTATATTGTCTTCTTTATTTTGAATTTGCTTTAAAGAAAGAGTTATTTTTTCTTGGTGACTGTAGTCCTCTCCAAAAGCGAAAGAGAGCTGATAACCGTCATGTTGATTCATTACAAATACTTGAATGTCATATGAGTGGATATTATGTTGCTCTTCAAGATATTCAATAATATATTGATAGAGTTCGGGCAGTAGGATGCGTAAGGGCTGCTGAGTGGATCTTTCCATATTTTTAAGCCTCCTTTTTTAATGTTCAGGGAGCACTTCCATTTCTTTTTGATTGTGTAGTTCATCTATAATAATTAGAGATTGAAAAAGTTGTACAATGTTATCAGAAATAGTTTTCTCTTTATTAAATTTCTCTTTTATATCCTTAATTATGATACGTAACAAATTATGATCTCTCGTTAATGCAGTAATTTCACTTTGTAGATCAGGATTATCTTTTACAATTTCCTTATATAAACCGGCTTCCTCTTCTTCTGCGTGTCGAAGCGTACGAGTTTCCCATTGTTCTACAAGAATATAACCAACTTCCAATGCTTTTTTATGTTGTTCTTTAATTACTAGCTGATCAAGCAGATTTGTTAATTCAATTGCTTCATTTAATGCTGCTTCATGTATGGCCGAATGGCTGTCTATTTTCCTCAATGCAGGTCCTGACATTTTTTAATCACTCCCTTAACTTTAATATTATTTCTAGTTTTTAACATAAAGATACTATGATTTTCCATTTATACTACGTATTTTCAGCATATCACTAATGAAAATTCAGAACAAATAATTATAGTAAATATTCTAAATAGTGTGATCATCATCACACTATTTTATATTTATAGTAGTTTAAATAGACCCTGTTTAGGTTATTAGTTATAAAGAGAATGAATTGAGGTGACTTTTTATGAGATTAATGCTATTAGTAAGTGGAAAGGTTCAAGGAGTCGGGTTTCGTAATGCAGCTAAGCAATATGCTGATATAAATGACATTACCGGTTGGGTGCAAAATCAGGATGACGGCACCGTTAAATTGGAGGTACAGGGAAAAGAACAAGTTGTAAATAAATTTATTGAGAAAATGAATGAAAGAAGGTTTCAATAGTTTTATTCGCGTAAATGATGTACAAATTATTCACCAAGATGAAGAAGTAAGCTATAACAACTTTAAGATAAAATAAAGTTTCTGTGAATTAAAAGAGCAATAAAAAGATCACTGTCCTCGGACAGTGATCTTTTTATTGCTCTTCGAAGAATTTTCGATTCAAAGCAATATATTCAGTTTCCTCTTCCGGTACTTCATCCTCCATATAGATGGCCTCGACCGGACAGACAGCCTCACACGCTCCACAATCAATACAAATATCCGGATCAATGTAAAACATATCTTTACCTTCTTCTATACAATCAACAGGGCAAACTTCTACGCACTCCCCTGCTTTTTCATCTTTGCACGGTGATGTAATTATAAATGCCAATTTATTTTTCCTCCTTAAGCTGCTTCTGAAAATGAGTGGGATGAATGATCTTATTTATATCACCATTATTATAACGTAATTATCTTAAAAAATAAAAGATATAGAGGTTAAATAACAATCTCTCCTTATTGTATACATGTTTTAACGTTATCTTCATATGAATTAGTATTCGAGGTTAAGGAGAGATTGCCATGGAGATTAAGGTACGTAATGGAGATACATACTGGTATTATAGCCAGTTATTTGGAATTCCACTGATCTTGATTGAAAATTCAAATCCATTAATTAGCGCAGAAAAGCTTACGGTTGGTCAAATAGTACAAATACCAGGGTACAGAAAGACATCATATACAGTACAAGCTGATGATTCGTTTTGGACGATATCGCTTACGAATAATATTTCTATAGATAGTTTATTGCTTTTGAATCCAAGTGTAGACTCCCAAAACCTGCAAATTGGAGATATTGTATCTTTACCCAAAAAGGTAAGTGAACTAATTATTAAAGACGTAAATAACTACACATACGAGAGAATGGTTGCTGACCTAAATGAACTATCTAATATTTACCCGTTTGTTAAGAAGCAATCGATCGGAAATTCAGTGATGGGTAAAGAGCTAATTGAACTCCAGATAGGAAATGGAACAAAGCAAGTTCATTTAAATGGAGCTTTTCATGCAAATGAATGGATTACTGTTCCTGTACTAATGCGTTTTATTAATGAATATGTTCTTTCCTTAATAACACATGAACCAATCCGAGGTATGTTTACACTTCCACTATATATGGAAACTAATTTATCCATTGTACCAATGGTTAACCCTGATGGCGTTAATCTTGTATTACAAGGTGCAACCACAGCCGGGGAGTTTAAGGAAGAAGTATTAGAAATCAATAATCAACAGAAAGATTTCAGTAACTGGAAAGCAAATATTAGAGGGGTAGATTTAAACAAACAATATCCTGCCCTATGGGAAACAGAAGCAGAAAGAAAACCTACAACGCCTCAACCACGAGACTTTCCAGGGTATGAGCCATTAACTGAACCTGAGTCGATTGCTATGGCAGAACTTGCTGATAATCGTAACTTTTCGATCGTAAATGCTTTTCATACACAAGGGGAAGAAATTTATTGGGGATTTCAAGGTATGGAGCCACCAATTTCAGAGCAAATTGTAGAGGAATACTCGCGCGTGAGCGGGTATGCACCAATTAGATACATTGATAGCTACGCTGGGTACAAAGATTGGTTTATTCAGGAGTTTAGACGGCCCGGGTATACGATAGAATTAGGTAGAGGAGTAAATCCTTTGCCAATTGGTCAATTCCCGGAAATTTATCAAAGAAGCTTAGGAATTATGCTCGCAAGTCTATATGTGTAAACAATGGTTTACTAACAAAAAGCAACAGGATATTCCTGTTGCTTTTTGTTAGCTTATTTCTTTAAAATACTCTTTTAAGAACCCACCAATGCGGTTGCTGTTATCAATAATAAAATAAAATTCATCTGTTTCATTCTTTACATCGTACTTCTTTCCAGGTGTAAGCTTATCATGCACAATAAATTTCTTGGCATCTACATGAACACATTCTATTTGCTTGATGGTTTCTTTGTTTTCCCAATTTAAATGAATCATTTATATTTCCTCCGTGTTTACATAATAATATTATAATCAATTAGATGAATGAAATAAATAATGGAATTGTCCGTAACCTTCTTCATCCATCTTCTGTTTTGGTATAAAACGCATGGCTGCAGAGTTCATGCAATAACGTAACCCTCCAGCTTCTTTGGGCCCATCATTGAAGACATGACCCAAATGAGAGTCAGCATTTTTGCTTCTGACTTCTGTACGAATCATTCCATGCGACTTATCTGTGTTCTCTTTAATATGGTAATGATCAACTGGTTTGGTAAAGCTCGGCCACCCGCAACCTGCGTCAAATTTATCCTTAGAAGAGAATAACACGTCACCAGAAACTATGTCTACGTATATCCCCTCTTCTTCATTATCCCAATATTCATTTTGGAAGGGTCTTTCTGTTCCATTTTCCTGTGTAACTTGATATTGAGTAGGAGTCAATTTTTTCTTTAGTTCACTCTTTTCTATTTTCGGTTGCCAGTTTGATTTGATAAAATCTTCTCTTCCAGACCCTTTCTTATATAGACGGTAATGGAAGGACTGCTTCTTGTAATAATCCTGATGCTTCTCTTCCGCTTCGTAAAAAGGCGTAGCAGGTAATATCTTTGTAGCAATTGGTTGATTGAACTTTCCGCTGTTATTCAATTTCTGTTTGGAAGCTTCCGCTATTTGTCGCTGCTGTTCATTATGATAAAAAATCACTGTCTGATAGGACTCTCCCCTGTCATTAAATTGACCTCCAGCATCTGTCGGGTCAATTTGCTGCCAAAATGTTTCAACAAGCTGCTCAAAGGACATAATAGCAGGGTCAAAAGTTATTTGTACTGCTTCCACGTGGCCAGTTTTATTTGAACAAACCTGCTCATACGTTGGGTTTTCTATATCTCCCCCGGTATAACCCGACACTACTTTGATGATACCCGGTCTTCTATCAAACGGTTCTACCATACACCAGAAACATCCACCTGCAAATGTAGCCAATTCTATATTTTCCTTCATTTTATCTGCCTCCATTCCTTTATCTATACTATCTCTATTTTTTCGTTTATTAGAAGAAAAATCAAGTTTCAACTGTTAGATATATAATTTTGGTTGAGAAAGACCCCGGGTATCTTTTTTTGAAACTATCCGTTCATCCGATTCGACTTGGATACTCTCGAGCAAAATTTTATCTTCCTCTGCTCCTTCATTTTCTGTTGTTTCTTCTATATTTTCCATATCTTTAAATGCCTTCATCATTCGATACATTGCAGGCAGGTTTTTTACCATCGGTCCATACTCCTGGACAAGTGGTGCTGTTGTTTGCACCATCTTTAATATGTTCTGCACATTGTCTAGTTTGCTTGTTATTCCTCCGCTTGTTGCCAAAGTTGAAGCGGTGTTAGCTGTATTATTTAAAGCACCAATTCCCCCTTTTGGTCTTATAAACCTGCTAATAAGAGATTGCAGCCCTTTCTGCCTTTCTGGATAGTTCATTGCCTGGGAAGGCATAAGAAAATTTGCTGATCTTTCTAAATTACGATAGGGGTATAAGCCCATTCTATGTTGATTTGGGTTAAACATAACAGATCCTCCCTATACAAAGCATAGTCTAGGTTATTGTACGCTGTGGATTTTAAATTGTGTAGGCATCTTACGGTTGTCTATATAAATAAGTCCCTCACATAAAAGGAAATAACGAGAAATATTTCCCGGGCAACCGCATGAACCTACAAATTACAGACAAAATGGGGATTTTTTTAGCGAATTAGAGAATATTTTGTAGAGACCTTGCATTGATTACCTAAAAAAACAGCTTTCTTTATTGACCTATATTATCAGTTAATTGATCAAACGTTTGTTTGAAAATATATAGCAACGTTTTTTCATTGATAAAAGAACCTATGTTCGCTTATAATAATAAAGAGGTGGTAATAATGGTTCAAGATAGAGGGAATATAAAATGGTCATCTATGATGCTGCCAGAGCATGCAGAATTGCTTAAAATCATGTGGGCAGAAGATAAGAAAATAACAAGACCCTTATTAGATGAACAAGAAAAGGAAAGGCTAAATGAAGTGATCGTTCTGGCCCTTAAAAATCAAAAAATCATCACGGTTAGCGCATACCATAATAATATGATTATCAATTATAGTGGAGTGATTAAAAAAATAGATGAGATTAATAATAAAATCCTACTTCAAAATGGAGAGAATTATTCCATTCCAATAATGGATATTGTTGATGCACGGTAAGAGTTTAAAACACAGAGGTTGTGCTGTTTGTTGGAATGATCATAGAAATAATACATGGTGGGCATTGCTGTTTATGCATAAGCTCATAGTAAATCAAAGTTTTGGTTCTACTGCAAATGTTGGGGTACAAACGTATTTTGTTCATTCATAATTGGAGGAAAATGCGACGTAAATTTATTGATGAACAACTCAGTGAAATATTTGAGGAGAAGTGCCCCATTGATTTTCGTTGCATGCGGACGCTTTCACACCTCCGGGTACAAGCGCGACATCTGCTCGTAATCTCGCAGTGTCTTCTTT
>NZ_BAZS01000032.1 GCF_001310895.1 Virgibacillus halodenitrificans JCM 12304
TTCCCAATGTCCGTCATCACCTTTATGATAGACATTCACACTCGATTTCCCGCTCCCAATGTCCGTCACATCCGCCATCTTTAATAGAAATCTATTTTATATCTTTAAGTAATTTCCCTAATTCATATATTCCCTTTCTTATTTCTTCCATAGAGGCGCATCCATAAGAGATTCTTATAAATTGCCCGGAGGTTTCTGCGTAAATGCTGCCTGCATTTAATACAATTCCCTTGGATAATGCTTTTTCAAATAATTTAGGTGTTTTGAATTCGGGTTTTACTTTTAGCCATATAAACAATCCTCCTTGGGGGATTTCCCATGTAGCATAATCAGAAACGTAACTATCCAACGCGTCTAATGCAGCAGTTCTACGAATTCTTAATTGTTCTCTTACGGTTTTGATATGAGCTTCATAAAGGCCACTTGTAAGCCATTCTGCTGCCACAAGTTGGGAAAGAGTACTAGAACCATAATCAGATTGCATTTTAAGATCTGCCAAACGTGAGATGACCGATTCTGTACCAGCAATCCAGCCAATTCGTAAGCCTGGGCTTAACGTTTTGGAGAGGCTTCCCAAGTAGAGTACATTCCCGTTCAAATCCTTTGATTTTAATGAAGCTGGCGGGGGGCAATCCAACCATAAATCTCTGTACACATCATCCTCAATAATTGGAAGTTGGTGTTCTTTGCAGACATCCAACAGTTCCTCTCTCCTTCTATCTGACATTAGCTTTCCAGTGGGGTTATGGAAAGTAGGATTTGTATAAACTATACTGTTATCTGTGTGTTTCGCTTGATAGAGAGTATGCAGCATTGGTCCCTCTTGATCCATTGATAGTCCCTTCAGCTGCATACCTGCAGATTGGAATACAGATAGAGAATAGAGATAGGAAGGTTTCTCAAGAAATACGGTGGAACCTTTTTTTAATAAACCAATTGAGATAAGATGCAAGGCTTGAAGCGCACCAGATACAATTAAAATTGCTTCAGGTGATACGTCCATCCCTCTCTTATTTAAATACTGGCTTATTGCGTAACGGAGTCGAATATTCCCCTTTGGCTTTTCATAACCTAATGCTATTTCTTGTTCTGCGACTCTTTTGACCACTGATTTCATTTTATCTCCAGGAAACAAATCTTTTGCCAATTCACCTTTACACAATTGGATAAACGCTTCATTTGCTTCCGCCTCATTAATTGCTTGTACAGTTGCTACACTTGCCTTATGTGTCCCTAATGAAACATTTTCATTCCAATTTGCTGTTGGATTATTCCCCATTAATGTCCACGTATTATTAGTAACAATTGTACCTTTGCCAGCTACACCTTTAATAAGTCCGTCTGCCATCAATTCCTCCAAGGCCGTAATTACAGTACTCCTATTAACATTAAATGTCGCTGCGAGAGTTCGCTGGCTGGGAATCCGACTACCTATTACCCATTCACCTTTGGCAATTTTTTCTTTTATGCATTCTATAATTTCCATATATTTAGGCTTACTCATCTAACCCCTCATTTCAAACAACTGGTTGGTTTTCATTTAATAAACTGGTTGAAGACATTTTACCAAAATGCCGTTATGATTGGAAACACAAAAATAAGTTGGTTGGATTAAGAGACGGGGGGATTAATTATGAGAGTTAAATTAAAACCAAAAATAGTTATTGCTCAATTATTAACCATTATCCTATGGGCCTCAGCATTCCCTGGTATCCGAATAGCATTAACAGCATACTCCCCAGAGCATCTTTCACTTTTACGGCTTGTCATTGGCTCTGCTCTATTACTGATTATCGCTATCTTCTTAAATATGCCTTTGCCTGAATTAAAGGATATACCAGTCATTCTCTTATTGGGGTTTTTGGCATTTGCCGTATATCATGTAGCCTTAAATTATGGGGAACGCACCGTGAGTGCAGGTGTAGCAAGTTTACTCGTTTCTACTACGCCAATTTTTACAGCGCTCATAGCTTTTCTTTATTCTGGTGAGCGACTGAAAGTCCAAGGTTGGATGGGTGCATTGATCGCCTTGATCGGAGTCGTATTTATTACGATAGGAGGCTCTTCTACTAATTTTTCATTTACTATTGGAATATTTTTAGTTTTACTGGCAGCTCTATCCGAAAGCTTTTATTTTGTTTTCCAACATACCTATTTAAAGAAATACGGATTCTTTCCTTTTACCATGTATACGATTTGGGCTGGAACCATCAGCATGCTGTTTTTTACCCCTGGATTGGGGCAGGAGATATTACAAGCGCCTATGGAGGTTACGTTAGTAGTCATCTATCTGGGAATATTCCCAACAGTTGTACCTTACTTTGCAATAGCATATGTAACATCAAAAAATGGAGCAGCCGAAGCCACAAGTGCCCTATACCTTACACCTGCATTCTCTTTCCTGATTGCTTGGGTTTGGTTGGGCGAAACACCTACAATATATGCGATTCTTGGTGGAATCCTCACATTATTAGGTGTTTCAATTTCCAATATAAAATATAAAACAGAAGAAAATGATGTATCTTGGGAAGACCGTTCTAAGAAATTACCTAATTCTACTTAAATAGAAGTGTAATTTCTATATATATAAGGGATGCTTTTTAACATCTCAAATTAAAAGCTCAGGATGTTTCTAGAGGAAAATAAAAAAGGACTCTGTAATAGAGTCCTTTTTTTATAAGTTACGCCTTAACAACGTTAGTTGCTTGAGGTCCGCGTTGTCCTTCTTCGATATCAAAAGAAACTTTTTGACCTTCTTCTAAAGTTTTGAATCCTTCACCTTGGATAGCTGAGAAATGTACGAATACATCGTCTCCACCTTCAACTTCGATGAAACCGAAACCTTTTTCTGCGTTAAACCATTTTACTGAACCTTCTTGCATGTTTGTTTCCTCCTACGTGGCATAGCCACATTATATTACTATTGTTGCTCAATTAGAAATCGAAGGTGAAAATTAAATCCTTCTTACACACCGAACAAGAATAATTACTCTTAATTATAATGGAAAAAAAATAAAATGCAAGGGATTATACAAAATTAGTAAAAAATTTTTACATAGTGGATTTTTTCACTGAAAATTCACAGGAAGGATCAGCCCCCAGTATCTTTTTCCGTTGAGCTGGAATCCTTCTTCTGTGCATCCGTTGAATCCTCTGTTTTATTTGGGCTGTTACTTTGACTAGTTACATCTTCCTTACTACCACCATCCGATTGTTCATCTGTTTTATTTCCCGAGGAGCTCTCGTCTTCTTTATCTTCTTTATTAGATCCATCCCCTGTACTACCTTCCTCTTTTTTCTCATTATCCTGTTGGTCGTCTTTATTCTCTTGATCTTGCTCCTGATCTTTTCCTTGATCCTTACCTTGATCATCGTTTTGCTCTTGATCTTTGTTCTTTTCTTCCTTCTTGTCTTTCTTATCTTCTTCATCTTCTTCATCTTTTTTATCTTTCTTTTTCTGTTCTTTCTCTTTCTGTTCTTGCTCTTTCTTTTCCTGCTCTTGTTCTTTTTTATCTTTTTCTTTCTCTTTCTCTTTATCTTCCTTTTCCTTCTTATCTTCTTTCTCTTTCGGCTCAGGCTTATCTGGTACTGGAATTGGCTTCGTTTCAGGAACAGTACCTTTTACGAATAATTCGGTAACAGTATTTTCTTCTGGTGTATATTTATTTGCTTTAAGGCCGGTTTCTTTATCAATTTCCACTTCTATAACCGAAGAAGGTTTTTCAAAGTCGGATGTCTCTTTTTCTTTTGATACTTCTTCCATAATATACTTGAAGATCAATTTGGAAATATCATCATCTTCTTTTTTAATATAGGTTTCCTGAGTTGTTTTATCATATCCGGTCCAAACTGCTGCAGTATAGTCAGTTGTATAGCCTGCAAACCATGCATCCGATACACCTTCACCCTGAATATGCTCTGGTAGCATTTTTGTACCGGTTTTCCCTGCTAATGGCAGACCAGGAATATTCGCCATTGTTCCAGTTCCTTCTTTAACCACTGTTTTCAACATGTCTGTAACCATATATGCTGTATAGTCACTCATTGCTTTTACTGATTTCGGTTGAAAGTTTTCTTCCTTACCTTCAGGATAAACTACTTTCCGAATGGTATGTGGTTTATTATATTCGCCTTTGTTACCAAAAGCAGCGTATGCTCCCGCCATGTGAAGTGGTGAAGTCCCGTGTTCAAATCCACCAATTGCATAAGATGGATATACATTCTCCAAGTTGATTCCTAATTTTCCTGCAAATTCCTTAGCATTCTCCGGGCCGACCTCTTGCATGGTCTTAATTGCTGGAATGTTATAAGACCATTGCAATGCGGTACGCATAGAAATCTCACCATGGAACCTTCTATCCCAGTTCCGGAAAGTCTTTCCATTTATTTCTACCTCTTCATCTTTAATCTGCTTATACGTAGACCATTTTAATTTTTCAATTGCTGGGCCATATGCCATAATCGGCTTTGCAGTAGAACCAGGCTGCCGTCTTAATTGTGTTGCATAGTTATATCCTTTCTTAATATCTTCCTCACCCGGACTTCTATCCCCGCCAATTGCACGAATAGCTCCTGATTTTGTATCAAGGAGGACGACACCAGCTTTCAGCTTATCGTCAGGATAGGAGATATATTCATCTGTCGTTAATACTTTGTCAGTGAATTTCTGAGCCTTTGGATCAAGGGTAGTGTAAATTTTCAAGCCAGAAGTATAAAGATCTTTTTCAGAAATCCCATTTTTCTTTAGCTCATAAATAACTTGATCGATATAGCTATCGTAAGATGTATTGTCTTTTTGCTGCTCTGTTAGCATATCTTTTACTGCAGTTGATTGAGCTTTTTCGCTCTCCTCAGCGGAAATAAAACCATGCTTTTCCATTAATGAAATAACTGTATCTCTTCGTTTCTTAGCAAGCTCCGGATGCTTGTATGGATTATAACCACTTGGCCGTTGTGGCAGGCCTGCAAGTAGAGCTGCTTCACTGGTGGTCAGCTCGTCTACTGATTTACCAAAGTAAACTTCCGCTGCTGTAGAAACTCCATAGGCTCCTTCACCAAAATAAATTTTATTCAGATACATTTCCAATATTTCTTTTTTGGTGTACTTTTCCTCCATTTTCACTGCCAAATAAGCTTCCTGGACTTTTCTTTCTATCGTTTTCTCCGGACTGAGAAAAGATTTTTTCACTAACTGTTGTGTAATGGTACTGGCACCTTCCGCCCCAAACCCATTCTTTAAATTCGCAAGCACAGCCCCACCAATACGTTTAATATCAACGCCTCCATGCTCCCAAAATCGGACATCTTCTACGGCGATGAAAGCATTTTGCACATGCTTCGGTATTTTATTAAGTGGAACAATTTCTCTGTATTCTTTCCCAGCTACATCTGTCACTTCCTGGTCATTCATATCATAGATAGTAGATGACTGGGGATTTTCCAACTGGGCAGGAGTAATTTCCGGTGCATCACTTATGTATGCTATTACTGTATAACCACCTAAACCGATAGCCAATACAGCTATTAAAACAAATGCTAAGAAGGTACGAAATAGAATTTTTCTAGATTTACTTTTTTCTTTCTTCCCCTTCTTTTTTTCTTTTTTATATTGTTGACGAGACTGGAGATCTTCACTCATGCCTCTCCCCTCCTTAAGACGCTTCATTCCTTATGAGAAAATACCCAATTCCACTTCATCTGAAACATAAAGAAAATAGTGATTCTTTTTTATTTATCCAATGAAGTATTTCTTACACCTAATTCAGTATAGTAAATCTTTATTGAAAAGAAGTAACATTCAAAGAAATATATGGCTTATTTTCTTTAATTTAGGGAAAACAACAGATAAATTCCTTTCGTTTGTCGACAATTTGTGACAAAAATTTTACTATAAATTGAAAGTTACATGACACTTTCAAAAACACGTAAAAAAACTTATTCAAATTTGGTATACTCGGGAAATCCGATAATGAATAAATTTTTTAAAATAATGGATAGACAGGAGGGGCAATCCCATGAAATCTAAACTTCTGCGGTCAAAATGGATTGTTTTAGCATCACTTGTTTTACTCGTATTTTTGAGTGGCTGTGAAGGCATATCAGTACTTGATCCAAAAGGGCCAGTTGCGGAAAAGCAATATGATCTGATTATATACTCCCTATGGTTTATGCTTGGAATTATTGTAGTAGTATTCGCTTTGTTTACGTACATGATCATCAAATATAGGGAAAATCGCCCGAATCGTAAAGAAAGTGACTATGCTCCAAACCTACATGGTAATAAAGCAATTGAAGTAGTATGGACAGTTATCCCTATTATCATAGTGATAATGTTATCTATTCCAACAGTTACTACCCTATTTGATTTGGAGAAAGCACCCGAGCCTGTAGAAGCAGAGCCGGCGAAAGAACCATTGGTTATTCATGCAACAACAGCTGATTGGAAGTGGTTCTTCAGCTACCCAGAACAAAATATTGAGACGGTCAATTATTTACACATACCAAAGGACCGCCCAATTGAGTTTAAACTTACCTCAGCAGATGCGATGACAGCACTTTGGATTCCATCTCTCGGAGGACAAAAATACAACATGGCTGGTATGCAAACGACATTATTCCTTCAGGCAGATGAAGAAGGTGTCTATGATGGACGTAATTCCAATTTTAATGGAGAGGGCTTTGCAGCTCAGACCTTTAAGGTACATGCAGAAAGCGAGTCAGCCTTTAATGAGTGGGTAAGCAACATACAAAATGAATCCCCAAAATTAACACAGAAAAAGTATGATGAATTACTTAAACCTGGTCTAACAGATATAGATTCATTTTCTTCCACTCATTTAGAATATGTGAATCATGCCACAAGAGAAGGCATGGATTATTCAGTTAAACGTTATCGGGAGCTCTTTGAGCAAAAACTTCATTTAGACAAAATTAAAGAAGAGGAAACTTTTCAGTAAAGGATTAGGAAAGCAGGTGAAACCATGAATATAAAAGCCCTTTTAGTTGATGGCGACCCGCTCATTTATGGAGCAATGGTCTCTATTGGTCTTGTAACAGTAGCAATCCTCTTTCTATTAACCTATTTTAAGAAATGGGGATGGCTATGGAGGGAATGGTTAACTACGGTTGATCATAAAAAAATTGGGATCATGTATATCCTGAGTGCCCTTGTCATGTTATTCCGTGGTGGAATGGACGCCATGATGATGCGTGTGCAATTGGCATTTCCGGATTTAGGTTTTTTAGATTCCCAACATTATAATGAAATTTTTACAACACACGGTACAATTATGATTATATTTATGGCAATGCCATTTTTAATCGGATTAATGAATATTATTGTTCCATTACAAATAGGAGCACGAGACTTCGCATTTCCTTATTTAAATGCATTAAGTTTCTGGGCGTTCTTCATGGGGGCAATGTTATTCAACATTTCCTTCGTTATTGGAGGCTCTCCAGATGCTGGGTGGACAAGCTATACACCACTATCTGGTGCTGCTATGAGTCCTGGACCAGGGCAGAACTTTTACTTAATGGGACTGCAGCTTTCAGGGATAGGTACTTTAGCAACCGGGATTAACTTAATGGTAACAATCCTAAAAATGCGTGCACCTGGAATGAAGCTTTTCCATATGCCGATATTCACATGGTCAACACTAGTGACTTCATTCATAATCGTGTTTGCTTTTCCAATACTAACGATCGCACTAGCATTACTAACGATCGACCGTATATTTGGCTCACAGTTCTTTACATTAACAGGTGAAGGCTTACCAATGATGTGGGCAAACCTGTTTTGGATGTGGGGACACCCGGAAGTTTATATTGTAATCTTACCGGCGTTCGGAATATTTTCCGAAGTTATCGCCACATTTGCAAAGAAACGCCTATTTGGCTATAGTGCCATGGTATGGTCAATGATTATTATTGCCTTACTCAGCTTTTTAGTTTGGGTGCATCACTTCTTTACAATGGGTGCAGGCGCCTTTGTCAACTCTGTATTCTCCGTATCTACGATGTTAATTGCAGTTCCGACAGGGGTTAAAATATTTAACTGGCTTGCCACCTTGTATAAGTCAAAAATCGAATTCTCTGTCGCCATGTTGTGGGCATTAGCCTTCATCCCAAGCTTTATACTTGGCGGAGTTACAGGTGTTATGCTAGGAATGGCAGCAGCAGACTTCCAATTCCATAATTCTTATTTCCTTATTGCGCATTTTCACTATGTGTTAATTGCAGGAACTGTATTTGCTTGCTTCGCAGGTCTTGTATATTGGTATCCGAAAATGTTCGGTCACAAAATGAACGAGCGTATTGGAAAATGGGCCTTCTGGTTTTTCGTAATTGGTTTCCATGTTTGTTTCTTCCCACAATACTTCCTGGGATTAGACGGAATGCCTAGAAGATTGTTTATAACAAATGTGGTAGAGTGGTTGCCACTAAACGTTATTTCAACTGTAGGTGCTTTTGGAATGGGCATCGGCTTCGCTATCTTCGTTTATAACGTTTACTATAGCTACCGTCATAGCGAACGTGAAACAACAGGAGATTCTTGGAATGGCAATGGACGTACACTGGAGTGGGCTACAACTACACCAGTTCCTTATTACAACTTCGCCACTGTGCCACATGTGGATGAGATCGATCCATATGTACGAATGAAGAAAGAAGGAAAAACAACCTTTGATGAACCTAATGTAAAACCGATCCACATGCCAAGCTATACCGGACGACCATTTATTATGATGGCTTTCCTTGGATTAGCAAGCTTTGGTCTCGTATTTGAATGGATTTGGCTGGCTATTGTTGGTTTAATTGGTGGAATTATTTTCATGATCCTTCGTACTTATGATTATGATGAAGGTTATTATGTAAGTGTTGAAGAAATTAAACGCACTGAGCGGAAAGCAAGGGGGTTATGATATGTCGGAAGAAGTAAAAACTACCGGTCCATTAGAATACAGAACAAATGAAGGTCAAATGACTATTCTCGGTTTCTGGATTTTTCTTGGAGCTGAGGTCGTCTTGTTTTCTACCTTATTTGCAACCTATGCAGTACTATTTGGCCGTACTGCGGATGCTCCGACACCTGCCGAACTGTTTGAGCCAGGCACCGTTTTAATCATGACCTTTTTATTGCTTACAAGTAGCTTTACATGTGGTTTAGCTGTCCATGAAATGCGAAGAGGTTCTGTGAAAGGTCTAACTAGGTGGATGTTAGTTACACTTGTGCTTGGGTTAGGATTTCTTGGTTTTGAAATCTATGAATTTATTCATTATGCACATGAAGGTGCTACAATACAGTCCAGTGCCTACTGGTCAGGCTTCTTTATTTTAGCTGGTACCCATGGTTTACACGTTACACTTGGTATTGGCTGGGCATTCGCGTTACTGCATCAAATTTCAAAACGAGGTATAACAAACGTAACAAGCCGTAAATTCTTTATCATCAGTTTATATTGGCACTTCTTGGATGTTATTTGGATCTTCATTTTTACAAGTGTCTATTTAATAGGGATGGTGTTATAGTATGGCAAACAGTAAGAAACGAATACCAACCAACCATATTGTCGGTTTCCTTTTATCACTAGTTATGACCATTGTCGCTGCATGGGCAGCATTGCAGTCTGACTTACCAGTAATGTGGATTATAATTGGAATTATGGCACTTGCGGTTCTCCAAGCCGGCGTCCAATTATTCATGTTTATGCATGTTACCGAATCAGCAAGCGGGAATGGCCATGTACCATGGAATATGATGTTCCACGGCTTTGCGCTTGCAGCAATTGTCGTAGCAGGTTCCCTATTCACGATGTCATTTGGGTTTAGTCATGACCATGGGGATAACGGGGGCAATGAGCAACATCATGAACAACATCAAGAGGAATCAGGATATTAGTATAAAGACGAAGGAGAAGGAAGTAATGAAAACAGAACTCGAAAGCGTACAAAAAAATACGTGGAAGCCAATGTTTTTATTTATTGCCTGTATCATTCTTACAGCCTTTTCCCTGGGTGGCTTTCTTTATTCCTCTTATGAGCCAAAGTTTATACTTTTAATAATTACTGTGCTTGCATTTATTCAAGCAATGTTTCAGCTATTTAAAATGCAACCAAGTCATGAATAAAAAAACGCGCTTGCTTCAACCTGATTACAGGTTCGGCAAGCGCGTTATATTTATTAGATTAATTTTCCTGTAGTGTAGCAGGTTTTTCTTCCACCAAAGCGATAATGAACATGATCCAAGCAACATGAGCACCAATAAGACTTCCGTAGAACATCATCCAAGAAATTGAAAAAACTCCAGGTGCGGTAAAAAACATAATTTGAAAACTGTACAACCACATACCGACGAGCAGCACGGATTGAACTACCGCAAATACCGGCCTCTTTAGTTGAATTAATAGAAATGGCGTAATTGTTGCCAATAACAAGAACATTGCAGTAACACCCATTTATCTCAGCTCCTTTGGTTGTTTTTTTGAAAACGATTTCTCTTATAAAACTATTGTAACAAATAATTCCTATTTTGGACACAAAATGTACACATTTATTTTAAATTTATTTATTATTTTCCCTCTGATAAAATTACAAAACATATAGTGGTAGAAAAAGCTGTTAATTATTGAAAAACTGTCACATGATAAAATCCTCGACTTGTCTTATAATAGTACAAGGAGACATATTGTTACCAGTTGGTTTTAGCCAACGATTAACCTGTTAAGGAAAAGGAAGATAGATATAATGAACAAAAAAATGGGAGCAAAGCATAAATCAGTTGATATTTTATCAAAGACTGTAAAAACGGGAATTATACGATCCAATTTAATACCCATGTTTGCCGGTCTTACTTTAGCGATGTATACGTACCAATTCGGCATCATGGAAAAGCTCCCTGATATACTATTTGCGATAGTAGGCTCTGCGTTTGTCATCGCAGCAGCTGGAGCATTCAATAATCTGTATGACAGAGATATTGACGCTGTTATGGAAAGAACGAAAAGCCGTCCAACCGTCACTGGTGATATTAACTTCCATACTGTCCTGTGGCTGGCTATCATATTAAGTATTACGGGGATCGGTTTATTAAGCTTAACTACTTGGCTTGCTGCATTACTCGGGTTTTTGGGGCTGTTCTTTTATGTTGTACCATATACGATGTGGACGAAAAGGAGAACAGTGTATAACACAGAGGTAGGGAGTATCTCCGGAGCCATGCCTCCACTAATTGGCTGGGCAGCAATATATCCTGATATTAGTCATCCAGCCGTCCTGGGATTGTTTGTTGTTATGATTATTTGGCAAATGCCGCATTTTTACGCGATTGCGATTCGAAACCACAAACAATATGAGGCAGCAAAGGTTCCCATGCTACCTGTAGTAAAAGGAATTAGAAGAACATATCTGCAAACAAATGTTTACTTGATCATCATGATTGCGATAAGTTTCCTTTTTGGTACATTGAGCTTAGGCTTAATGCTTGTTGCCCTATTGTTAAGTTCAGGATGGCTCATTTTAAGCATTACCCAATATCACAGAGCAAGCTCTGAAAAGTGGGCGATCTCTCTATTTGTATATTCGCTTATTCATATGACAGTATTATTTTCAACTGTCATTATTTATTCGCTGATGGGGATTATTTTTAACTTATAGTTGGTGCATGAAAGCTGGTATTACAAAAGAGGCTCGGTTGATGAGCCTCTTTTGTATTGTTCTAATATGAAGCTTGATTCAGGCATTTGTATTAAGCATCGGATATGTATTATAATGAGCAAATAAAATAGTGACATAATACCCCGGTGTAGGAAGGAGAAATCACAATGCTAAATTGCTCCTGGTGCAATAAAAAGATCGGTGAAAATGACCCGTTAAGCGCAATCGATATTAAGTTTCAGAAAGGAATGGACTTCTCTGATCGGGAAGGTGAAATTATTCCTGTATATCTGAAATCAGCAGATAAAAATGTTTCAATGATTGTAACCACATCAGATTCTCTTGCAAAGAAAAAAGGACAAGATGGCTTATTTCCTGTATGTAGTGATATTTGTGGAATAAATCTAAAAGAAGCTTTGAATGCGGATTTGGGAAAGTAATTATAAGATAGTGCCATCTAGAAAGGTATTGAATTATTCTCGTACTTTTTTGAGAAACATGAAATCTAAGTATAGCAAAAGAGCCTTACCCAATTGTGATAAGGCTCTTTTATTTAAAAATTTATTTATTAAAAGAAAGTGAGCCATTAAATAATTAGTTATTAGTGGCCTCTTTTAACCACTTTGCTGTTGGTGTGTTTGCTTGTAGCATATGTGTCGGCGTTCCTTCGAACAGAACATATCCACCTTCCTTGCCTCCTGCTGGTCCCATTTCAATAAGCCAATCACTTGCCGCAAGAAAATCCAAATTATGCTCAATAATGATAACAGAATTCCCTTTGTGCACAAGATTATGAAAAACATCTAAAAGCTTGTCATTATCTTGAGTGTGAAGTCCTAATGACGGTTCGTCCAGCAAATAGATCTGCCCCTCTTTTTTTAGTTGACTGGCCAGTTTAAGTCGCTGTACTTCTCCACCACTTAGAGAGCTTGTTGTCTGTCCTAGCGTCAAATACTCTAGCCCTACATCTTTTAATGTATTTACCTTTTTTACGATCTTTGGCAATGTAAAATAGTGATTTGTTTCATCTATCGTAAGATCCAAAACCTCTACTATATTCTTCCCTTGGTATTGATAAGATAAAGCTTCTTCCGAATACCTTGTGCCTCCACAAGCTTCACAAGTAACAGTTACCGGGTCTGCAAAAGCTACGTCTGGAGTGGTCACTCCCTTTCCATCACAATAAGGGCATGCTCCTAAGGAATTAAAGCTAAATAATCCAGCTGGCTGTCCTGTTTCCTTCGCAAAAATTGAACGGATATCATCCATAATTCCCATATAAGTAGCAAGTGTCGAACGGCTGGATGTTCCGATACTCCCTTGGCTTACCGCTATGGTGTCGGGGTACTTTTCTTTGAATGCCTGAAACATTAAGGAGCTTTTTCCTGAACCTGAAACTCCACATACAGAGACTAAGACATTTTTAGGTATCTCCACACTTATATCTTTCAAGTTATTATCAGTCGCTTTTGTTATAGTAAAATATGCTTCCGCTTCTCTTGGATTTTTATTTACCACTGGTTTATGAGACAGGTCCGTAATAGCAGAAGCTTTATTTAGCCCTTCCAGTTCACCTTGATATACTATTTCACCACCATGCACCCCCGCTCCCGGGCCCATCTCGATTATTTCATCTGCTGCGTTTATGACAGTGAGATTATGTTCGATAATAACTACGGTATTATGATTATCACGCAATGTTTTAAGCATGTAGATCAATTTATCTATTTCTTCTGGATGAAGACCAGCACTAGGTTCGTCGAAAATGTACGTCATATTGTTTAGACTGCTACCCAGATGACGAGCAATTTTCACCCGTTGTGCTTCCCCACCTGAAAGAGTCCCCATCTTTCTAGCCAGACTCAAATACCCTAATCCTAACTCAACCAGTTGCTGTACACTGGGAATTGCCTGCTGTGCGATCGATCTGCCAATCGGGTCTGTTATTTTAGACAACTCTACAAGTAATTCTGTCAATTCCAATTGATCATATTCTGCAATATTAAATCCATTTATTTTACATTCCAGAACTTTAGGATTTAGGCCTGAACCTTCACAAACAGGACATAATGTATGCGTGGATACAGCTAAAACATCATCCTGAGATGTTTGTTTTAACTTTGAGACATCCCTGTTAATGTAAAGTCGTGCAAACCTAGGTAGTAATCCATCCCACTCATGATCATGAGGACCGTCTTTCGTATGGAAAGGCGCAAAGACCCGTTCTCCTTCCGGTGGTCCATAAATGAATAAGTCAAACATTTCTTTTGGATAATCCTTTATCGGTATGTCAGGATTAAATAATCCACCAGTGATCATCCATCTGCCTTGCCATCCTGAAGGAGATAGTGGTTTAAATCTTACTGCATACTCTCGAAGTGATTTATCTAAATCGACAAGCTTATTTAAATCAGGAGCAATAACCTCGCCATACCCATTACATTCAGGACATTTGCCAAAAGAACTCTGACTCGAAAAGTCGGTAGCTGTACCTATAGGCGGACTGCCAATTCGAGAGAACAATAGCCGAATCAATGGATGGATGTCCATATAGGTCCCAACTGTCGAGCGAGAATTACTGCCAACAGCTTTTTGTTCTACTACTACGACTGGACTCAAATGCTGCATCAGATCAGCATGAGGTCTTTCATATCTCGGCATCTGGTTTCTGACATAGAGAGGATAATTCAACGTCATTTGTCTTCTGCTTTCCGTCGCCAATGTATCAAAAACAACTGAGCTTTTTCCTGAACCTGAAATACCAGTAAATACATTTATTTTCTCTTTAGGTATATTGATGTCTATGTTTTTTAAATTATTTTCTTGAAGTCCTTTTAAAATAATTTCATCCTTATTTTTCGCCACTATTTATCCTCCGTTTTCTAGGTATATGTTTCACTATAGAGTAGTTCCCTGTTTTGTGGTTGTGTACACTGGGTGGTGTAGGTAGTTTTTTTTGTGGAGTTTGTTAAATTTCTTGTTTGTTGGAAATATTGTAACTGTAAAAAATGAAGTTTGCTTTAAAAAGCCTATCTCCTCTTGGAAATAGACTTTTCTTGTTATCTTAATACTAATTTTGTTACACACTCCACATGTCCAGAGTGTATGTGGCAATACATGGGGTGCTAATAAAGTGTACTTTCAAGATAACATCAGAGAATAAATGCTTGTTTTATTATTCTTTTTATGAAGATTGAATAACTGGTTTTAAACCGCCTTACTTTTCTGTTTCATTATTACCGAAAGATATCCCCCTTAGTATAATATATATAAAATTCGTTATTAAAAAGATAATCTTTTTCTACAAAGATATACTTGTTTCCCCTTGTTTTAAAAAACCTGTAACCAAGAAAGAAACAGATTGATAAATTAGTTTTTCCTTTTTCACTAAAAACATTTCTCCCTTTATCTTTTCAAAGGCGAACTTCGTATTGTTATACAGAAAATGGATATCGAGAAATAATTCAGATATTCCATATCGATGGTTTATGTTACTTATAATCTTAGAAACTTCGTCCCTACCATTTACATAATTATGGATATAGGTTAAATTTTAAATATAAGGAAACCTATTCCAATTAAGTTAAATAAATGATAAATAAAAAGGTGAGGCTATCGGTAATTATCAAATGTAAATATTTAAAGAACTTTGAAATACCTTCAATAATTTCTGGATTGCCTGGATATTCATTCCTAAAATGATTTTGAATAAACCATATTCTGTTTATGAAACTTCTGGGAACTTATTAGAAAGGAGAAGATTAGATGGATTTTGAAGTCCTAGACCCAGACACAAGACCAACATATCGACAGCCAGATACAATATTTTTAATTAGAGACCGTTGGGACGACTGGTTTGAATTCGAAACTCAATATCATATGTCTTATTATAACGAGGAGGGTGATTTAACTTTTATTGGTAACGTTAAAATTGGTGAGTTCAATATGGAATCTGGACAAAGAAGACCTAATATAGAAAACTCTTTTGAAGCATTAAATGATTGTTTCTTCTCTCTAGGTCAAGAAGAAGAATATTATCAGAACTTAAATAAAATTGGTGAAGAATTCAGATACCAAGTTCTAACACGCTTAAAAGATGTAGCTTTGAATCAGGAACTTTTCCGTAAGGCAGCAGCTGAAAGAGTAATGGACCTTTCTTTGATGAGGGGTATAGCTAAATCTTCAGTAAAAGGAAGACTAAGAAAGTTAGCTAACGGAGATGCAAGTCTCACACATTATAGTTTTATTTATAAGAACCCTAATACCGATATAGAAGTGTCATTTGAAGTACACCCTAATTCCAAACCTCCCACTAATATTCACTCAATAATAGGAAGAAATGGCGTGGGAAAAACCCATTTATTGAATAATATGATACGCTCTATTTTATACAATAAAAATAATTTCGGAAGATTTACATCGTACGAAGATTTACCGATTGAAGAACTATTTGCGAATTTAGTATTTGTTTCTTTTAGTGCTTTTGATTCAAAACCTCCTGTTTTAAGTTCAGAAACAAAAGAATTTCCAATTAATTATTCATACATAGGTTTAAAGGAAGAAGTGGATACAAATAAAGAAGGCTCCTTTAGAACAAAAAGCACAAATAAATTAACTGAAGAGTTTGTTGTAAGTCTGCTTAATTGCATAAACAGCGCAAAAAGGACGAGGTGGCAAGAAGCTGTACAGATGCTAGAATCTGATCCTGTTTTTAATGGGTTAGGTATTACACAAATACCTTATATAACTGATGATATAGAACTGATCAAGTATGCTAACAAATTATTTGATAAAAAATTGAGTTCGGGACATAAAATTGTTCTTTTAACAATTACTAAATTAGTTGAAAAAGTTGAAGAAAAAAGTTTAGTGATTTTAGACGAACCTGAAGCACACCTTCATCCTCCCCTCTTATCCGCATTTGTTAGATCTTTATCAAATTTGCTCATTAAAAGAAATGGTGTCGCAATTACAGCAACACATTCACCTGTAATTCTTCAAGAGATACCTTACAGTTGCGCGTGGAAAATTAGGAGAGTTGGAGAAGTTGTTGTTACAGAGAGACTCGAAATTGAATCATTTGGTGAAAATATTGGATCATTAACTAGGGAAGTTTTCGGGTTAGAAGTAATCAATTCAGGTTTCCATAAAATGTTATTGGAAGCAGTTCTAGAATATCGCGATTATGATAAAGTGGTAGAACACTTTAACGGAGAGCTAGGGAAAGAAGCTTTGTTTATTATACAATCTTTATTAATTAACTTAGAGTAGAGGGAGAGAAAATAATTTATGCGCAGCCTCTTTAAACCCGCTATGTCTGTAGATGAAGTTTTTGAAGCATGTGTCAGTAACATCAAAGATGAAACCTTTTTAAATAAAATGATAGAATCAAAACCTTTTATAATAGCTGATTCTAATACATACGACAATTTAGCCTCTTCAAGATGTCTCATGGATTTTTCTTCAGACATTAGAATAGATAAGGCCTCTATGAAAAAAATGTATGAACAAAAATTAGTAGGAGGACCAGGTAGGAGTTTTTATAATATAATTATAGCTTCTCCACCTCACGGTAAATGCCCACTTTGTGGAGAAAGAGATGCAACGAATTTAGATCACCACTTACCTAAAGCGCACTATGCTTCTGTAGCAATTACACCATACAATCTTGTGCCTATTTGTAAAGACTGTAACTTTATTAAATTAGATAATAAACCTAATAGTGAAGAAAACGTCCCCCTTAATCCCTATTACGATAATATTGAAGATGACAGGTGGTTATTCGCTGAGATAGGTGTAGAGAATGATAAAATTTTTTACTATTACGAAGTAAAGTGTCCGGATTGGTGGGATGAGACATTAAAAAGGAAGGTACACAATTACTTCAATAAGTTAGAATTAAATAAACTATATTCTAAGAATGCACTAATTGAAATAAATGACTTTATAGATTATTTGTTAGACATTTTTCTAACAGGTGGAGTTGAGGCTCTTCAGAAAACATTGGAAGGAATTGCAAACAGTTGTGAACGTTCAAGATTAAATTCATGGAAAACAGCACTATATAGTTCCCTTTCGAGTAACAGATGGTTTTTAACTGAAGGAATAAAGTACTATATGGATTAAAACACAGGAAGAAATTCCATTAGGTATATTGTTTTATGGTGCCTGTCAATTCCCGAATTATGTCATGCCGATTTTTATTAGATTACCAAAAAAGCCTTATTCTAATAAAAATAAGGCTCTTTATTTGGTGCTTTACTTCTGTATCCCCATAATAAACTTCTCTAACCTCACTACACATGTCTATAGTTTATGTGGCAACACACGGGGTGCTGGTGAGTTTATATACCTACAAACAAAATTAGTTTATTTAATTACTTTAAGATTGTTTGCTTAAGTTGGTCTCTAACTACTGTAACTAAATCTTGGGATATATTCTTTTAAGCAAAACCCGTTCGCCAATCGAGAGATGTGGATTGGTGGGGTTCTATTAGAACCATCTTCAAAATAATAAACATTTTTATTATTTAGGAAACCATCCCAAACTTCTCTCTTCCTTGTTTTATATTCCTTGTCGCTCCCCCAAGCAACAATAATAGTTTCAGCGCTATCGACTGCTTTTTGAAGATAATAATCATTGTCTTTACCAATAAATTCTTGTTTTGCTTTTAGTTTACTAGAGTCAATTTCAATAAATGCGTATAGATTAACAACTTCCAATGAACCATATTGATTGTCAATACAAAAGTTAAGGCACCGATTAATTGATAAATCATTTTTCATAGTATTTGCGATACTTGGGTTTAACATTATAATAATGGCTTTTTTTAGATTCTTATCCCATGTTCTTGTTAATGAATATCTAAAAAAGGGACTGATATCATCATCAAATATTGCATCGAATTCCATTATTCTCCTCATAAAATGGTCCCCCTATTAACTTCGCTAAGTCATATCCCCATTCTGAAATAGCGTATCTAAACTTTTACTCACCGTTTCTTTGTCCTAAAGTAAAATATAATATTTTATTATCTACTGATAAATTGCTAAGACTTCGAATACAATCACATCTTCATCACTTTTAATATTTTCAATACCTTCAAACTCCTGATCCTCCATTTGCCTTCTCAAAGCTCTATTTAAAGAAAGTAAATCCTTCATTACATCAAAGACTACTATAGGGGTGCTTTTAACATCTTTACGGGTTAATACCTTAGCAATAATAGTCACTTCTTCATCTTCAAAATCTTCTAATTCTTCTAATTGGTACTTTAAATTATTTGAATTTAATTTTGAAAACCCAATTCTATTTTTAAATTTATCACTACCCAAAAACACAGGAATCTTTGTACTTTCTTTTCCAAACACCTTATTAAATACTTCTTCTTCTCCCTCATTTTCCAGATCCATTTGTGCAGTTAACATTGGTTTAAACTCGTTAATTAAATCCATCATATCGAATTGTACCGGAATATTAAAATCGCCTTCAAAACGTACAATTGCGGTTTTAGGAATAGTTTCAATGTCATAATCCTCATTTTCTATCAAATCAAAGTAGTTGTCTTGACCCTTTTGTTCAAGAAGTTCTTCAAGCTCATTACAATCAAAAATTGGATTATCAATAATTTCACCTTCAACTTCGTCGGTATCACCATATTTTCCTGATACCACCGGGATTTTACCTTGGACTGATTTAGAAGTATTCCTTCTAACCTTTTTAATATCAACCTGTCTTTCTCCTTTTAACAAAGCACTGTATTCCGCTACTTTTTGCGAATCAAAGTAAACTAGGTTTTTAAACATTTATGAATTACTCCTCTCTATTTTATTGCTTTACTTTCTTTAATTAGCAATATAGTTTTATATAGTAACTTCCCTTTGATGAAATGAAAATGAAATGCATGAAAAAACAATTGCTTTTTATTAGCAAATGGTTTAATTTATAAAAAATCCTACCAAGGTCAGATGAGTTGAGCCGATGCAGAAAATCAACGTAGCAATCATTAGTCAAGGTCTCTTTACTGCTGTTTTTCGACCGGATTGCGAGACTTAGAGGAGCGGGAACGGCTCCTTGCAGTAACGGTTCGGTGGAGTTTCGATTGGCAACAGTCAATGGGTACTTAGGTATAATGTATGCTGGGCGAAACCGTTTACGCTTTTAAGCTAATGCTAAGTAGAAGAAATTCAGGTATTAAACAGCAGATACATAAAATATAATACCCCTCCTCTGTCCAAGAATTCCATTTTTCTTGAGACAGGGAGGAGGAAATTCATTCATGTGTATGGGTACTCGTCTAACATATGTCATCCGCTATGGTAAATGGTTATCAGAGGATTGGGTTTAAAGCACTCCTTAGAGTGCTGGAAATAGTGGATAATACACATGAAGTATTACATAGAAATAACCTGTTACCATACACAAATCACAATTAAGGGTTCCTTAAGTAATTCTATCTCAACTCATTATCCAAAGGTACAATGACATTATCCAATGTCTTTCTCCACTGTCGTTTCATTTCTGGTCCGTATTTCAATGGCTTTGCATCGGGATGTACGGCTTTATACTTGTCAAATCGCTTACTGTTAATAACTCCGGCGATATTGGGTATAGGATCTGTCCCAATCTCATACTGAATGGCAGACAAATGCAACTCTCTTTCTTCTACAAACCACGTTTGCGCGAACTCTTCTATAGTTTTATTATATGCCTCCGTAAAGAAACGTCGCTTCACTGTGAGAATATCTTCCTCTGAGTCTACCTCTTGGGCATCAATTGCATTCAAAATGGCATTGTATACGTCTTTAACCACTTCTGATTTATTCAGTTTCTGCAGGGCTTTTTCAATTTCTTCACGGATATCCTGGTTATTGGCTGCATAGGTTTCTAATAGTTTGTCAATATAGGTAGAGTCGATATCATAGACCTTCGTTGCATTTTGTGCATAGAATTCAATGTCTGAAAAGTCAGGAGGCGGTCCCTCTTTTTCCCCTTCATCTACCAGTGAGCCTTTAACCGTGTTGTAGACACCTATACTTTCTTTTATGGTGTCCACCTGATTGCGAATGGTTTGCGAATTCTCCACATCATCATTGTAATCATCATATGTAACCAGAGCTTCATAGGAATTATTTAGCTCCTGGTAAGCTTTCACAAATTCAACCCGTGTTTCCAGCGGGGATTTCTCGTCAATATCGTTTGGATTAGAAACTACCGCTGTTAGTTTTTTGTGAGCCTTTTTAAAGCGTTTTTTCGTTTCTTCATATGTTGGATATACAAGTGTAGATTCCTCTTGTTCTTGGGAATATAACTTCGTGGCATCCTTGACATTCTGCTCCATGGTATATGGCTTGCGGAATGTCACGATTAAACCTTTTGTCTTTTCTGGATAAGTACGATTGGTACGGGAAAAGGCTTGTATCAAATTGGCATAACTCAAATTACGATCCACAAATAAAGTCTGGATGGTTGGTGCATCAAAACCGGTCAACAGACGGTCAACAACAATAACTAAGTCTATTTGTCTGCCGATTTTTTTGAACTCTGCCTTCTTACGGGCTAAGCGATTATTAATATCCCCATTATACCGTTCAATGTCTTCTATCGACCAGGCGGTGTCATAATAAGCATTGTAGTCCTGGATGATCTTCTTCATTTCATCCTGTGCCTGCTTGGAGTCTTCCTCGTTTTCCTGTATCGAATATGTTATGGCGATACGGGGAAAATCAGGATCATCCATCGTGCGCCCTGTTCTAATCGGATGTTCTGAGAACTCTTTTGCCAGCCAATCTGGATCTTTGGTCATTTCCTTAATTGCCCAATAATATCGTTTCGCCATATCAATGGAACTTGTTGTTAAAATAGCAGACATTTGCGGACGGCCATTTTGAAAATCAAATTTGGTATAAGCATTATCCGGCCGGAAAATTTTGTGGATGACCTTGTGAATATGATCCTCATTTTCAAACGAAGATGGATCAAGATATGCTTCCTTTTCCATGCCATCCATTTGGTCGATTGTATCGTTCAATTCGTCAGCACTAAAATTGGCGTACTTTTCTTTGAGACGTAGCTGATCATAGATACGATTATTTAATGATGTGGGCTCAATCGTATCTTCATGCTCCACCTGGAACCCTAAAACAGCGCCATCCTCTAAGGCGTTTTTAATCGTATATGTATGCAAAACTTCCCCATATTGATCATGGGTAGTGCGGGCTAATTGGCCTTTTGCCTGTTTTTTATTTACTTCGAATATCGGCGTGCCGGTAAAGCCAAACCATGTGGAGTTTGGAAAAAACCCCTTGATCACTTGCATTCCTTCTGCACTCAACGCCCGGTGGCATTCATCTACAACAAAGACAATATGTTGTGCCATTAGTTTTTTAAAGCGCTTGGTGCCTTTTTGTTCTTCCTGCCTTTGGGCATGGCGCAATGCGGATTCTAATTTTTGTCTTGTGGTAATAATCACGGTATTGGAGTTGGTATCCGATAACAGTGTAGCACTTAACTCTTTTGCACTTCCGGTACCCACAATTAAGCTATTTGACTTGGCGGTACCAGAGGAAATGCCGGTATTAAACTCGGAAGCAAATTTAGTGAATTCCGTTGTCGTTTGGTTGTCCAAGTCTTTTCGGTCAATGAGCATAATGGTACGATCTACCCCTGGTTTACGTGCTAATAGCTTTGTAGACACAAAACTGGTCAGTGTTTTTCCCGAGCCAGTCGCATGCCAAATATACCCTGAGTTATGCTTCATGGCAGAGGTGAATAATGCTTCAATCGCATGAATTTGGTACGGGTGTAATACCATTAACGCCTTGTTATCGTGATCTTCGCTTACAATTGTATAATTGGCAATCAGGCGATGAGCATCGGGAATGTTTAATACCTGTTTCACAAATTCATAAAGATTGTCTACTTTTCGGTTGTCAGTTGTCCGCCAGCTGAAGACAAACTTCTTGTGCATGTCTTTTGGCATCGCATTAGCAAAATAGCGGGTGGTCTGCTCATTGGAAATAATAAATAATTGCAGGGTAGAGAAAATATTATTTCTAAACATCCCTTCTTCTGCGTATTTCTTTATTTGATTAAAGGCTTGGAATACACCGTCTTTAGCACTGACTTGTTTCAGTTCCATTTGCACAATGGGCAACCCATTGATTAAGAGTGTCACATCAAAGCGGCGATCCCGGTCATCCCTATTCGCCTTTTGTTTTGCAATTTGGTGCACCACTTCATATGTAGAGATTCCTCCACCAATATCTTGGTTGGAGTACAACATGAGAGACATGGAATCAAGGGAACTGTCATCACGTTCAATGGTAATGCGGGCAATCCCATTTTCCCCTTTCAGCCATCTGGCAGCATTAAAAGGGGTCCGTGTTTTTAATAGTAATTCTGTTTTAATCTTGTCAAATTCATTATCAGTGATGGGGTGTTCCCCAATCTCTGATAAGTTATTTTGCGTAATCTTTTGGCGCAGGTTCTTCCATAGGTCTTCTTCTGATTTTAAGTCTGGACGATAATTCCACTGATTATGGCCTTCTCCCAATACTTCAATGAGCCGGCGTTCCACTTCACCTTCATTGTTGTGCGGTATCTTTGTCATGTTTGTGCCTCCTCTCTAGTTGCTTAGACAAACATTTTTTGCAAGAATGCTTTTTTGGTTTCTTGTAAGACGGTTAATTCACGTTGATGAAGGGTGATAGTATTTTCAAGACTATCAAATAAGTCCACAATCTTTTTCTGCTCCTGTTCATTTGGAAATATAATATCCATATCAGCAATCATTTCCATACGTACAGAATCAACAGATGTTTTGGCAGTCATTGCCATAACCCTTCGATAAAAATTTTTAGAAAAGTAATAGTAAAAATATTTTGCTGAGACAGTACTATTGAAATCGTACATCCTATATACTCTTTGGTGTAAATTATATTTTCCATTTACATAATGAAAGACTTTTCCTGTTCCAACTCCATCTCCAACTGTCAATACTGCTTCTTGATCATAGAGAAAATCGTTGCTTCTCTCAATAGTTGCCGAACGAACGTAGAATGGATATTTACCATATTCAACCTTATCCTGGGTATTTCCCTTTCCAGTTGAAATTGTGCATAATTCTCTAGCCTTACAATGTTCCCACTCCCCAGTAAATCCAGGAAATCGAACCTCTGGCACGGTCTCTCCTTCTTTTGGAAACATCTTTTGCAAGAACCCTTGTTTTGTTTGTTTGAGGGTGGTTAGTTCTTGCTGATGAAGAGCGATAGTGTCATCTAGTTGTTTGAAGAAGTTGCCGATTTTGATTTGCTCTTCCATTGCGGGAAATGTAATAATAAACTTTCTAATGTTTCCCATACTTAATGCTGGTTGAGAAGAAGTTGCAATCCATGTTTCAATCTCTTTATTTCTGAATGTTGGGTGCATAAATAGTTGAATAAGGTATTCTGGTTTTATTGATTCGGCCCTAATCCTTGAGACATTCGGTGCTAAATACCAATTAACATTTTTCGGAACAATTGCTGATTCCCCAACAGTTCCAACATAAGTAAAAACAATATCCCCGGCTAATAATTTGCTTCGATTCAATTTAGAAAAATCACTATTATCTATATACTTAACATCTTTAAAAATAAAGCTGCCATTTTTTACATTCAGTCCTCTAATCGCAGGAATACTTCCTACATCAGAATAATTAACGTAATTTGTAAATTCAAAACCAGCAAGTTTTGTCACATCTGATAAATCTCCTAACTCACACTGTTCCCAATCCCCAGTAAACCCCGGAAACCTTATTTCTGGTACTCGCTTATTTCCCACAATTAAACACCTCTAATGCACCCTTCATCCATTCTGCATTTTCTTCACCATATTCTAACGAAGAAATCACATCATACAGGCTAGATTCCAGCTCTGCCTTTTCTTTCCGAATATCTTTAATAGTTGAACCAACTGCAGCCATATCCACAGGTTCTTCTTCCTCAAAAGTATCTACATACCGAGGAATGTTTAAGTTGAAGTCATTCTCTTTGAGTTCCTCAAATGTAGCGACATGAGCGTATTTCTCAACATCTTCTCGTGCTTTATACGTTTCCACAACCTTATCAATATTTTCTTTGGTAAGTTTATTTTGGTTTTTCCCCTTTGTAAACTCACTACTTGCATTAATAAACAAAACATCTCTTGTGGTACGATTCTTTTTTAGGATTATAACGGTTGTTGGAATCGATGTCCCAAAAAATAAGTTTGCCGGCATGCCGATTACAGCATAGATGCCGCCATCCTCTAATAATTTCTTGCGAATGATACCTTCTGCAGCCCCTCGGAAAAGTACACCATGCGGTAAGACAATTGCCATTGTTCCCGAATCTTTCAAATGATAGTAACCATGTAATAAAAAAGCAAAGTCTGCTTTTGATTTTGGTGCTAGTTTGCCGTAACGGTTGAAACGAGAATCATCCATGAATGTGGCATCGGAAGACCATTTTGCAGAGTATGGCGGATTCATGAGCACAGAATCAAAGGTATACGGCTCATCTGTCGGCCAATCTTTGTTCAATGTATCACCATTGCTTAAACGCATATCCTCTTTATTTACCCCATGTAGGAGTAAGTTCATTTTCGCCAGATTAAAGGTCGTTGTATTTAGTTCCTGTCCATGATATTTTACACTTTCGGGATGATGAATATAGTTTCGAATATTCAGCATCAGAGAACCCGATCCCATCGTTGGGTCGTATACGCTAAATAGCTTTTTATGCTCTTGACCAATTGCAGCAATCCGAGCCATCATGACCGATACTGCATGGGGGGTATAGAATTCGCCAGCTTTTTTTCCGGCTTCCGAAGCAAATTGGCCAATCAAAAACTCATAAGCATCCCCAATGACGTCTCCATCGTGCCCCAATAGATTAATATGATTAAGTTTCTTCAATACTTCTGAGATGGTAATATTCCGTTGCTGATCATCTGATCCCAGTTTTTTGGAGGTTAAATCTACATCATCAAATAAGCCATTGAATTGGTCATATTTCGTAGACAAATCGATAAAGGCTTTATTCAAATCGTTCAATTGAAACGTGTTCAGTGCAGCTTCATTCGTTAATACATTGAATAAATAATCGGGTTCAATATCATAGCCCAGGGTGTCCACCAATGTTTCAATCAAGTCATTCTTTATCTCTTCATCAGCTAATAAGTCTATGTACAATTGTGTCTGCTTTTCTTTTGTGTTGTATTCCTCTTGCGGCTCGTCAGCTATTTCGACTACCTTTTCCAGTAATCTATCAGACAAATATTTATAAAAGATTAATCCTAATAGGTAGTTTTTATATTCCGATGCATCCATCTTGCTTCGCAGATTGTCTGCCGCGCTAAATAACCTTGTGTTTAATTCAGTCATGTTGGTTCCTCACTTTTCTATCGTTTATCTATTTAATTAGACCTATTACATATTCCTAATACAATAATACCAGTGTTCGTTCTGTTATTAAATAACTAAATACCAGATGTTGGCGGTTAATGTTGCCTCACTTCCCGACGCACTCGACGTGGCTTGAGAGGATAGAATGAATGTCATTTGAAACTGCCCGTTCTCGGATACATACCTAGAGTTATCGGTAGACGGGAACATATCCACTATAATCTTATAAAAGGAAGATGCGTCTTAACTTCAACTTCAGATTATGCTTATAGTTTCATTGACAAATTGGAATTTAATACTGAGCATATCTATAATCGCTAGTAAACAATATCAATCTCCGCAATCATCATCGCATGGTCTGGATATACTGGTTTAATATCCCACACTTCACCAATTCTTATATTACTTTTTTGTGGATACTGCTCATCATCCTCAATAAAATCCCACTTATATTCTGATGTAATTTGCAAATCATCACTTCCTAATACATGGTCAACATCCCCAAAACCATTAATAACCTGGGTATTCTTTTCTACGTATACAATACTTGAATTGTCAATTTCTTGTGAATTATACTTTAAGTTTCCTATATTATATTTTGGAAACCAGTGACTCATACGATTTTTCTTTATATTGAAGTCCCCCGTACAAATAAAGGACTCTTTTAACTGCGACAAATATTTATTCAATGGTTTAGTTTGTGGAGATGCATTAATAGGCGATAACATTCTAACTCCAATAATGGAAAACTTCTCATTACAACTATTAGTGTAACTAATATGTAAAAAATTGTAACACGAAACCTCTTCGGTAGCTCTTATTAATTCTATTCCATTAGGGGCTATCTTCTTACTTATAGCAATAAGTATTTGATTACCAGAGAGAACAATACTCTCACTTATCCAATATTTTTCACTTAATGCCTTCTTTATTCCAATATCATCAATATATTCAACCAAACAAATTATGTCTGCCTGTTGTTCTAATATTCTATTATATACAAATGGCTTAACGAGAATATTATTTGTCATCTTATGTATATTCCATTCTAATAGTTTCATATTTGGTTGTCTCCTGCACAAATCATTATTTGTTTTTTGAATATACCCTAAATAAAATGATATCTGTTAGCCTCAAGCAAAACACCGCATCTTTTATTATGGTGCCTGTCACTACTCGAGTTATGTCAGTTCTTGTCGAAACATATTCATTAGTTAGCTTTATATTCACCCCTGATAAAAGAGCCTAGCCCCAATATGGACTAGACTTTTCACATCTATTTCAACTCCAACCTCACTACACACTCCACATGATTCGTCTGCGGAAACATATCGACAGGCTGAACTTCTTTCGTTTCATACCCGCCTTCATCCAGGATTTTGAGATCTCTTGCCAATGTAGATGGATTGCATGATACGTAAACAATTTTCTTTGGCTTCATGTCGATCATTGCCTGCAGAAAATCTACTTCACAGCCTTTTCGTGGGGGATCTACCACAATTACGTCTGGCCGCAATCCTTGTGCCTTCCACCATGGCATTACTTTTTCTGCTTCTCCTACCACGAATTCTGCATTGGTTATCCCATTCAGTTTCGCATTCATTTTAGCATCACTGATTGCTTCTGGAACAACTTCCACACCATATACCTTTTTGGCTTTCTGTGCTAAGAACAAAGAAATCGTTCCAATACCGCAGTATGCATCAATTACAATGTCATTAGGTTCAATTTCAGCATATTCCAGGGCTTTATCATAGAGTTTCTTCGTCTGTGGAGGATTGACCTGATAAAACGACTTTGCAGAGATGGCAAAACGGATATCTCCGATCGTGTCGTAAATATATTCTTCTCCCCAGATTACTTTCGTTTTTCTTCCTAAAATTACGTTTGTTTGCTTATTATTAATGTTATGCACGATGGATTTCACATGTGGATAGGTTTCCGTTAATTCCTTAATTAACTGCTCCTGATGTGGCAGCTTGTCCGTTCTGGTAACGAGTACAATCATCGTATCATTGGTTGCTCTCCCTGTACGTACCATGATATGCCTTAACACTCCACGGTCTTTCTTTTCGTCATATGACCGGATTCCAAGGCGATCTGCAATACGGCGAACAGCCTCTACCATCCGATCATTCACTTCATCCTGAATGACACATGTATCCATATCCTCAATAATATGGTGGCTTCGTTTCTGGTAAAAGCCTGTAATTAGCTCTCCATCGCGTTCACCAACAGGAATGGAAATTTTATTACGATAACGCCACGGGTCCTCCATCCCTATAGTCGAATGCACTGGTACGTGATCCAAATGTGCAATCTTCCGCATGACATTCTTTACTTGGTTCTGCTTCATTTCCAGCTGCATGGCATAGCTCATATGCTGTAATTGACAGCCACCACATTTGTAATATACATCGCAAGGTGGTTCAACACGCTGTGGACTCGATTTTATCACTTTTAATAGCTTCCCGAATCCGAAATTTTCATTAACTTTTACTACCTTAACTTCTGCTTCTTCACCAGGAAGACCATGAGGTACAAATAATGGATAACCGCCAATTTTGCCTACACCATTTCCTTCATGTGTAAGGTCTTCAAAGCTTATTGTCACTGTTTCATTCTTTTTAACCGGTGCTGCTTGTTTTCCCATTTATATCTTCCTTTGCGTGCTAGTATGTGATGCTATCTTATCATATTTTGTTTGGTAAAATCATTTTCATACATTTTTATAAGGGAGGCGGGTTCTGATTTGAAACGAAAAAAAGAACTCCCTATGACGGAAGCTCCCTGTCCATTTCTTTTTCCATAAATGCTTTCGGTACGAAAAATTCGATATGCTCCTGTAAATTAATAAATTCACCTGGAAGCAGTCCGCCGAATTCTCCATCAATATTTAACTGCATCTTTTCATCTGTGGTTACTTTTATTTTTTTGGCTTTTGCATAAATTACATTTTTATCTTCCAAATGCGCTCCCCTTAATGCCAAAGAAGCAATGCGAATAAATTCTGCAAGATTGGTTTTACGTAAAATCAACAAGTCAAAATAGCCATCATGCATATTCGCTTCTGGAGCAAGCTTCTCAAATCCTCCAACTGAATTCGTGTTGGAGACTAAAAATAGCATAATATCTTCATCAATAATGTTGTCATCATATTCTATCTTGGCGCGGATTGGCTTTAACGAAGGAAGCATCTCCATTCCCTTCATATAATAAGCCAACTGTCCAAGCATTGTCTTAAGCTTACTTGGTACCTCATAGGTCAATTCTGTCAGCTTACCGCCACCTGCGATATTCATAAAATAGTGATCGTTTACTCTTCCTATATCTAAAAACATGGATTGATCTTCTAAAATTACATCAACCGCTTTTTTTATATCACGAGGGATACTTAATGCTCTAGCAAAGTCGTTTGTTGTGCCGACTGGTATAATACCCAATTTCGGCCTGTTGTCCTGCTCTGCCAAGCCATTAATGACTTCATTAATCGTACCATCTCCACCAGCTGCAACAACTAAATCAAAGCCTCTCTCTACAGCTATTCTTGCTGCATGGATGGCATCACCTTCACAAGTAGTTGCGTGTGCAGATGTTTCATATCCTGCGACTTCAAAACGCTCTAAAACGGTCGCTAGTTCTTTTTTAAAAGCTTCCCGTCCAGATGTCGGGTTATAAATGATTCGGGCCTTCTTCATTGTTTTCCCTCCCCATTCCTTCAATTTTGCAAGGGCAAATGATATGTTTGTTTGTCCATTGCTTATCATAGCCCTTTTCATTGAATTTGAAAAGGGGTAAGGACTAAAAGAACAGTCTGTTGCCAAAAACAGAACAACAGACCGCCACATTTCTCTTACTTCTTATCAAGCTCTTCCACAAGAATCTTATTCACCATTGGAGGGTTTGCCTGTCCTTTGGTTGCTTTCATTACTTGTCCTACTAAGTACTTTTGTGCTTTATCTTTTCCATTTTTATAATCAATTATGGACTGTTCATTTTCAGCAAGAACTTGAGCAATAATTTCTCTTAGTTGACCTTCATCGGAAATCTGTACAAGACCTTTGTCCTTCACGATCTGCTCTGGATCTCCGCCATTTTCTACTAACTCTGCAAATACCTTTTTAGCAATTTTAGATGAGATTGTACCATCCTCTATTAGCTTAATCATTTTTGCAAGAGCTTTTGGAGTTATAGCAAGGTCATGCAGTTCTTTATAATGTTTGTTCATATAAGCAGATACTTCGCCCATTAACCAGTTCGATACTTGCTTCATATCCGCACCATCTTGTAATGCAGCTTCAAAGAAGTCAGCCATTTCCTTCGAGCTTGTTAGAACTGCCGCGTCATATGCAGGTAACCCCAGCTCTTCAATATAGCGCTTTTTGCGAGCATCAGGAAGCTCAGGGATTTCCTTACGAATACGTTCCTTCCAAGCATCATCAATATATAATGGAACCAGATCCGGTTCAGGGAAGTAACGGTAATCGTCTGACCCTTCCTTAATACGCATAAGTATAGTTTCTTTTGTCTTTTCATCATAACGGCGGGTTTCCTGTAAAATCTCCCCACCAGTCAAAAGAACTTTCTCTTGGCGCTTTTCTTCAAATTCAAGGCCTTTTTGTACAAAGCTAAAGCTGTTCAAGTTCTTCAATTCTGCTTTTGTACCAAACTCTTCCTGTCCAACTGGGCGTAAAGAGATATTGGCATCACAACGAAGGGAGCCTTCTTCCATCTTTACATCGGACACGCCTGTATATTGGATAATATTTTTCAATTTTTCAAGATAAGCATAGGCCTCTTCCGGTGAACGCATATCCGGCTCGGAAACAATTTCAATGAGTGGAGTTCCCTGACGGTTAAAATCCACTAATGAGTAACCATCATTTCCATGAGTCAGCTTCCCTGCATCTTCCTCTAAGTGAAGACGAGTAATTCCGATTCGCTTCTTTTCCCCATTTACTTCGATTTCAATCCAGCCATTCTCACCAATTGGTTTATCAAACTGAGAAATTTGATATGCCTTTGGATTGTCCGGATAAAAATAGTTCTTACGGTCAAATTTAGTATCTGTTGCTATTTCACAATTTAATGCCATAGCAGCCTTCATTGCAAAATTAACCGCTTCTTCATTTAGCACCGGTAACGTCCCGGGATATCCTAAATCGATTGGGTTTACATTCGTGTTTGCGTCCGTTCCAAACGCGTTCACACTAGGACTGAAAATTTTTGAGTTTGTTTTTAATTCCACGTGCACTTCTAATCCGATAATTGTTTCGAAATTCATTAGTTGGCACCTCCTAGTTGAGGTCGTTTTTTATGGTGGTCTGTTGCCTGTTCATAGGCGTGTGCTGCACGATAAACCGTACTCTCATCAAAATGCTTTCCGATAATTTGCAATCCGAATGGTAAGCCTTCTTCAGAGAAACCACATGGTAAAGAAATTCCTGGTACGCCTGCAAGGTTAACCGGAATAGTAAGGATGTCATTCGCATACATGGTTAGCGGATCATCTATTTTCTCTCCTACCTTAAATGCCGGAGTTGGTGTTGTTGGTCCGATAACTACATCATAGTCTTCGAAAATCTTATCAAAGTCATTTTTGATTAATGTACGAACTTTTTGTGCTTTTTTATAGTAAGCATCATAGTAGCCCGAGCTTAATGCAAAGGTTCCAAGCATAATACGACGCTTCACTTCTTCACCAAAGCCTTCACTACGGGATTTTTTGAACATATCAATCATATTATCTGCATTTTCACTGCGCACGCCGTATCTTACCCCATCAAAACGAGCAAGGTTTGCTGATGCCTCAGATGATGAAAGCAGATAGTAGGTTGCTACCGCATATTTAGAATGTGGTAAGGAAACCTCTTCCCATGTGGCACCAAGTGATTCATATACTTTCAATGCTTGAAGTACAGATTCCTTCACCTCAGGCGCAACACCTTCAGCAAGATATTCCTTTGGTACTGCGATCTTTAATCCTTTGACATCTCCTGTTAGTGCTTCTGTATACTTTGGTACATCTACATTGGCACTAGTAGAATCCATCGGGTCGATTCCAGCGATTACTTCTAGCACGCGGGCATTATCTTCCACATTACGGGTGATCGGTCCAATTTGATCCAAGGAGGATGCAAATGCTACAAGACCAAAACGAGATACACGGCCATATGTCGGCTTCAAGCCAACCACACCACAGAATGCTGCAGGCTGACGAATCGATCCACCAGTATCAGAACCTAGGGAGAATAACACTTCTCCTGCCGCTACAGAAGCTGCAGAGCCACCACTGGACCCCCCTGGAACATAATCGGTATTCCATGGATTACGTGTTGGTGTATAGCTTGAATTTTCATTAGATGAACCCATAGCAAACTCATCCATGTTCAATTTCCCAATTGTAACTGCTTGTTGGCTTGCCAGCTTATCAACAACCGTTGCATTATATAATGGATCATCAAAGTTATCTAAGAATTGGCTGGCACAGGTTGTGCGCAACGCTTTCGTTACAATATTATCCTTAATCCCTGCCGGCATACCGAAAAGACTTGCAGTTTGATCAGCTGCAGCATCTAATTTCTTTGCTTCTTCTCTAGCACTTTCTTCATTTAATGTTAAGAAAGCATGAACCTGTCCATCCACTTCTTTAATACGTTTATAAGAAGTGTCTACGAGGTCCTCGACCGTAACTTCTTTATTATGTATTTTTTCTTCCAATTCTTTTATCGTGTAATCAAATAATGACATCTATTTTCCCTCCCTATTCTAAAATGGATGGCACGCGATAATGTCCATCTTTTTTATCAGGAGCATTTTTCAGTGCTTCCTCTTGTGTAATCCATTCCTTCGGCTCATCCTTGCGTAATACGTTCTTTAAATCTAATACGTGTGTAGTTGGTTCTACACCTTCTGTATCCAATTCATTTAATTGCTCCGCAAAGGAAATAATGGAATTCAATTGTCCCTGAAACATTTCTGCTTCTTCTTCTGTAATTGCAAGTCTTGCCAAATTCGCAACATGTTTAACCTGTTCTTTGGTGATATCAGCCATTTATTACCCTCCAGTCTTTATCTATCTTGGTTTATTTTAGTTATTAATGTCTAATTATACTATTATAACACTATAGATGATAGCAGAATTGACTGCTATTAAGCAAATAAGACAGAGATGAAAGATCACTCCAACAAAAGCGCAAGCGCCTTGCAAGTAAGGAAGACAGGCTAAAACCGCCCCGTCCTGGGACTGCGATTACTCGTCCCATCGAAGACCGTTTGGTGCAACGCCTGTCTGACCTACCTCCTGCAGGCCCCCGACAAGCTTAAGCAAGAAATCCTAATGGAGGTCTTTGCCATGTAGAGTTATTGCTTAAGACCTCGAGGGGGTAGGCGCTGGAGCTGGACGCAACCGTTCATGCAAAAGAACTTAATAGAATCAAAAATTTTATTCTTTAACTTCTAAAAAAATGGCCCACTTCCTGAAGAAGTAGACCATTTCTTATGCTTATTCTTTTAATTTTGTCAACGTTTCGGTAAACTCTGCTTCTATTTCCGGTGCTGGCTTACCAAACATACTGATGAGGATAGTAACAAGAAGGTTCAACAGGAACCCTGGAACAATTTCATATAAATCAAAAATTCCACCTGATAAGAATTCACCCCATATAATCACCGTACCAGCACCAACAATAATCCCTGCCAGCGCTCCATTACGAGTGATTCCTCTCCAAAATAAGGATAAGAGAATGATTGGCCCAAACGCCGCCCCAAAGCCTGCCCAAGCGTAACTGACGAGCTCAAGCACAGAGCTTTCCGGGTTCATTGCAATAATTGCGGCAATCAATGCAATACCTAACGTAGCGATTCGTCCAACCCATACTAATTCTTTTCCAGAAGCCTTCTTGCGGAAAATAGCCTTATAGAAATCCTCTGCAACCGCAGATGAGGATACTAGTAATTGAGAGTCAATCGTACTCATAATGGCTGATAAAATAGCTGCAAGCAATATTCCTGCAATTACCGGATGAAATAGAATTTGCGAAAAAGCGATAAAGATTTTCTCCGGATCTGCCAGCATTTGCAGGCCACCCTCGTTTACTACATCAATTCCAAACTTTCCAAGAATGGGCACTTCCTGGGTACTAATAAAGGCAAGCCCGATAAAGCCTGTAAAGATAGCCCCATATAGCCCTAAAATCATCCAAGCAGTACCAATGAATTTTGCTTTTGGCACATCTTTAGCCGATCTTAATGCCATAAAACGCACAATAATATGTGGTTGGCCAAAATAGCCCAGTCCCCACGCCAAGGAGGAAATAATCGCCAAGATTCCTACTCCTTTGACCATATTCAAATGACTTGGTTCTATTTCACCAACAGCCTGTACTGCCGCTGACCAGCCTCCCATTTCATTTAAGGCTACAATTGGTACAGCAATCAATGCTAAGAACATTAGTATTCCTTGAATAAAATCGGTCCAGGCTACTGCCAAAAATCCTCCTAACAATGTATAGGAAACTACCACGATGGTTCCAATCCAAAGCGCAGATTGATAGGATAATCCAAACGAAGCTTCAAACAGTTTTGCTCCGGCAACCATTCCCGATGAAGTATAAAAAGTGAAGAACAGTAAAATTACTAAAGCAGAAATGACACGTAGAATATGCGATTTGTCTTTAAAGCGGTTCTCCAGAAAATCTGGAATGGTAATTGCATTATTTGATACTTCAGTATAAATGCGTAATCGTTTGGCGACGAACTGCCAATTTAAATATGCACCTGTAGCAAGTCCGATTGCCATCCAGGCTTCCGACATTCCTGAAGCATAAATTGCACCTGGCAGACCAAGCAATAGCCACCCGCTCATGTCAGACGCGCCTGCACTCAGTGCCGCTACCCCAGGGCCCAGATTTCGCCCACCAAGCACGTAGTCAGATAAATTATTTGTCATGCGGTACATGATGACACCAATGACAAGCATTCCAATTAAATAAACAATAAAAGTAATCAAGGTTGTGAGACCCACGCTTTATTTTCTCCTCTCCGTAAATAGTGTAATGATAGATAATAAAAGTACGATTGGCATTGGTACGAATAGCCAAAACCATGTTGCTCCTCTAATTGCGTATTCCAATTTGCTTCTCCTTTCGCTGTTTTTCTCTGTTTATCTGCTTAATAGCACAAAGACTATGGTTTCACATCCAGAAAAATATTTCAACCGAAGTAAGAACAGAGACGCAAATTTCCAGGTGTATTATAGTGGAAGCAACTTGGCTGAGATTCGAAATAAACGATTTAACTATCATATAACGTCTTAAGAGAAAAATGGATAAACGTACGTATTAAATTGTAGCGTATAATCTCGTTACCTCGTAAATACTCTGAATTTATGAGCCTAAAAATTTTTTATATTTTTTTCTGAAAAACAAAAAAATCCTGAAATAGGTTCCACGCTATTTCAGGCAAGTATATATCATATAATAATAGGGTAAAAACAAATATTAACTAATTCTTAAATCATCTTAAAAAAATACTGTAGGTTGTTTGATTGAAAGTACACTAGGCTCTCTATCCATGGACAAATCTACTGGATCATTTTGTTGGGCAAATGCAAAGCCTGTTACTAATAATGCACCCAATGATAAACCTGCTATAAATCTTTTCATCTCATATCCCCCCTTTATCAAAGTAAACTCTAAATATTTGTAATTTGCTCATAGGCAAAATTAGCCACTTTATAATATTTTGTTGCATCCTTGTATTTATACTGCTTTTCGAAATGCTTTGCTAACAAATCTGCATAAATGATTACATTAGCAAAATCTTTATTTTTCTCTAAAAAAGGAATAAATTCTTTTATGACTAGATTCTCAAATTTAGTATGCTCTTCTCTCAAAAGATAATCATATGTGTGTAAAACATAATCAAAAATTTTATATTGTTGAATATTCTTGAACTGATCTAGTAATTCAAATCCATACTTAATTGCTTTTTTTGTTTCTTCAAAATTGTATACATTATAGTATTCTCTCACTAGGGAAGCTACCGCAGCTACTCGTTCTACAAGATGTACCTCTTCATCATTGATAACTTCTTGGAAGTACTTAATTGCTTCTTTAGCCTCTCCTTTAGTGGAATATAAATGACCAAGATTTTGATTTGTAAGCTGTATTAACTGTTTATTATTATTTAACTTTCCTAAATGTAAAGCTAAATTAAAGTTTTTTATTGCTTTATCATACATTTTTATTCTTCTATAAGAAATACCTAAGATGTTGTGACACTGAGCACATCTAACAAAATTGTAATGTTTCATGAAAGTATCTAATGCCTTTTTGGCATAATCAATTGCTTCCAAAGTATTTCTTAATTTACTGTGTGTAACAGATATAGCATATTCAGTATCAGCTATTTCCTGCCCTTCTAACTCAATACGATTAAGTTTATCTTCAGCAAGTCTATACATATGCATCGCCGGGTTGTATTCAGCTGTTACTGAATTATAATTCCCTCTAAACTTATACCAATAATACAGATGTAAATTATCAAAGGTACCTGATATCTCATTTAGCTCATTGATTTTATTTAATGCTTTATCAAATTCACCTAAAATTAGGTAGTATCTAATTTTATGAATCTCAAATAACAGTAAGCTTTCAGTCAAGTTTGAATCCATTAAACTCTGAATTTCTTTAAACTTTGAAGTAATCTCTTCTTTATCGTTTACTTCAAACAACATCCCATACCATTCTTTGCATTTCTCTTGAATGGTAGATTCAAGTGAATTATCGATTTGGATTCCGAGGCGGGTGCAAAGAGCTTGAATGATCTCTGGACTTGCTTCTGTTTTGAGATTTTCAATTTTTGATAAATAGGATAGGGACACAATTCCATGTGCTAATTCCCCTTGTGTCATCTCTTGTTTTGTACGTTGCAGCTTAATATAAGATCCTAACTCTATCAATATACCCACCTTCTTTCCAATTTGAAGGAAATGTTTTCTTATAGTAATAGTATATCATACTTTCAGATAATTCATATTGGGAAAATTAGTAGCATTTACCTGCTATAAACACCCAAAAAACTTTCCGATTTTCCTCGAACAGGAAAATCAGCCCCTACTTTTGATCTATTATCAAGAAAGCTGATTTTAATATTGTTACTTTAGTCTTATTTTTAAAATTAAAACATTTCCGATGTGGTCTTTCCTTGCATATGATGGATTAAATAATCTGGACCGCCTGCTTTGGAATCTGTTCCAGACATATTAAATCCGCCAAATGGCTGGTAGCCAACAATTGCTGCTGTGCATCCACGATTAAAGTATAGATTTCCTACGTGGAAGTCACGACGAGCTTGTTCTTGGTGTGCACGGTTATTTGTAATAACAGCGCCTGTTAAGCCATATTCCGTATTGTTAGCAATCTTAATTGCTTCTGTGAAATCCTTGGCTTTTGTTAACCCAACAACTGGACCAAATATCTCTTCCTGCATAATTCGAGCTTCGGGATCTAAATCTGCGAAAACTGTAGGATTTATGAACCATCCCTTACTATCATCGCCATCTCCACCAACAAGCAATTCTCCTTCTTTTTTCCCGATTTCTACATACTCCATAATTTTATCGTATGCACCTTGATCAATTACTGGTCCCATGAAATGTGAATTATCATGTGGATTACCTGCTGATAATTCTTTTGTTAATTCAGCAACACGAGCTTTTACCTGATCATAAACATCCTCGTGAATAACAGCTCGTGAACATGCGGAGCATTTTTGACCGGAAAATCCAAAGGCTGATTGCACGATAGACTGTGCAGCAAGCTCCAGATCAGCTTCATTATCTACTACAATTGTATCTTTTCCACCCATTTCAATGATTGTACGTTTCAACCATTTTTGGCCTTCATGTACTTTCGCAGCACGCTCGAATATCCGAGTTCCAACTTCACGAGATCCTGTAAAGCTTACAAAACGGGTGCGCGGATGATCAACGAGATAATCCCCAACTTCTCCACCAGGACCTGGTATATAGTTAATAACTCCTGCCGGCAGTCCAGCCTCTTCCAGCACCTCCATTAATTTATATGCGATAACTGGTGTAGCACTGGCTGGTTTCAGCAATACGGTATTACCTGTTACCATTGCTGCAACAGTTGTTCCTGCCATGATCGCAAATAAGAAGTTCCACGGAGATATGACTACACCGACACCAAGCGGTATGTAATGATATTGATTATATTCAATCGGACGGCTTTCCACTTTTACTCCATCCTTTAATGCAAGCATCTGGCGGCCATAATACTCCAAAAAGTCGATAGCTTCGGCTGTATCTGCATCCGCTTCCTTCCACGGCTTTCCGCCTTCTTTTACAAGATGAGCACTGAATTCATGTTTTCTACGGCGGATAATGGCTGCAGCTCTGAATAAAATATCTGCACGAAATTTCGGATCGGAAGTTCTCCATGTTTCAAAAGTGCTGTCAGCAACCTGCATGGCTTTTTCAGCTAAATCTTTATTTGCCTTGGATACATACCCAATTACTTCTTCTTTGTTTGCAGGATTCACAGATACGATTTTTTCTTCTGTCGTTATCCGCTCGCCGCCAATAATTAGTGGATACTCTTTACCTAGATCTGCTTCCACTTTTTTCAAAGCATTCAGCATTTCTTGCCTGTTTTCCTCTAAAGTAAAGTCTGTAAAAGGTTCATGTTTGTAAGGTACTACCATAAAAAAACCCCTCTCCTATTCCTTTTTACCCCGTATGATTACGCTTTCATTAGAAAGCAAAAAAAGGACGGGACATTCCCATCCTTCATTTTAACTGAAATATTCTTAAAGTTCAATGTATGCATTAGATTAATGGAAAAAATGTATTGTAGGCTTATCCGAGCCAGCTTTTCGGTAAATGACACTTTCCATTCTGTCACTTGAAGTAACCTTTACCTCTAAATCATAGTAATCCGAAAACATTTCTTTAACTAGCCCGTAAGCAAATTGAGTAAAACCAATTACTTCCCCTTTTCCATAAAACTCAATTGGAATTTCAAGCGTTAGCTTTTGCAATTCCTCATTAATATAGAAGCCTTTACCAATAACACCTACATAATTAGGGAAGTAACTAGCAATTTCGTTCCCAAAGCTAGTCACAATTTCGTGATCATCAAAATACTTTTTCTTACCCTCATCAGAAGGGAAGAGAATATTTTCTTCCTTAATGGACTCCCAATCCCCAATCTTTTCTTTTCCAGCATCCACTACTGTCTTAGCTACAAAATTTCCTGGTACAGGAGAGGATTGGTCTTCTTCTCTATAGATGGCGATCATAATTGGGATATTTTTTGCACCCTCCATACCACGGATTCTCTCTAAAATAGTTTGTGCTACTTCATTACCTTTTTCCAGCATTTCCTTCTTAGGTATATCTCTGTAATAATAAGCTCCTCCTGTTTCGGTTTGATACCGATAAACAGATTTCATAGCAATACCTATCGACATGCCAGCGACTTCCACTGATTTATCTTCCTTCTTTTTTAAAAAGTTTTGTTCAAGTACATGTGTCACATATTTAGGACTATTAACTTGCAATTCTTTTTTCTCTTTAGTTTTCATTTCATCGGTCATGTCTTTTATAGGCGGGTTTAGGCCACGACGAAGTTCTTCTTTTTTATATGCGAGCCATTGGTCAGAGACGGGTTGCTTGTCTTTTTTGCGTTTATCAATCGCTGCTTCTAAAGCTTCATCAAACTGTTTCTTAGTTAAATCCCTGCTAAGCCAATCATACAATAAATCTTTTTCTAAAAATTGACCTTCTTGAAATAGATAGTCCTTCGGTGAGAACACTTCCTTGGAATGTCTCCTCAAACCTTCTTCCATTTCATCAATATCAAGGCGATTACCAACTTGGTTTGTAATAACACCTCGTGCTTGACTTGGTTCATATGGAAGGATCATTTTATAATTCTCATCAGAAAGCTGATAGCTTGGGACAATTGAGGTTTGCTCTTCTTGTTTATCTTCCTGCACGACCTCTTCCTCTGTATTATTCTGTGCACAGCTAGTTATAAGTAAAAGGCTGCTTAATAAAAGCAAGCTTATTTTTTTCATTTTATTAAAACTCCTTAATCCTCCATTGCTTCTTTCAGCTGTTGTTCATTCCAAATTGTTATTCCGAGTTTTTCGGCTTTATCATATTTGGATCCAGCATCTTCCCCAGCAATAAGAAAATCTGTTTTTTTACTGACACTGCCTGTTACAGTACCACCTTGTGCTTCAATTAACTCCTTGGCTTCTGAACGGGTGAATTGCTCCATTTTGCCTGTAAGTACAATGGTCTTTCCTGCAAAAATACCTTCTCCTGATTGTGTTGCTTGTTTCGGCCCTTTATACTCCATATTCACACCAAGTGAACGAAGATCCTTCAATAAATCAATAACCTTTTGCTCTTCAAAATATTGCACAATGGAATCAGCCATTTTATCCCCAATCTCATCAATAGCAACGAGATCTTCAAAGGAAGTATTCTGAAGCTTTTCCATTGTACCAAATTCTGCTGCAAGTGTCTTGGCAGCCTTTGCGCCAATAAATCGAATCCCTAAGCCAAATAACAGTCTTTCCAGCGAATTACTTTTGGATGTCTCAATTGCGTTCAATAGGTTAGAAACGGATTTCTCACCCATTCGCTCCAATTGCAGTAAATCCTCTTCCTTTAATCGGTAAAGGTCTGCCATCGTATGGATTAGTTTTTCCTGGAAAAGCTGTATAATTACCTTTTCTCCCAAGCCATCAATATTCATGGCATTACGGGAAACGAAATGGATCAGCCCTTCTTTCAGCTGTGCCGGGCAATTAGGATTAATACAACGAAGTGCTACTTCTTCTTCCAATCGCACTAGCTCACTTCCACAAGCTGGGCAAGCCTCCGGCATATAAAATTCTTTTTCATCTCCAGTTCTTTTCTCTTCCACAATACGTACTACTTCCGGGATGATGTCGCCAGCCTTTTTAATTACTACCATATCCCCAATGCGAATATCCTTCGCTCGAATTAAATCTTCATTGTGCAAGGATGCGCGCTGAACAGTAGTACCGGCAACCTTTACCGGTTCCAGTAAAGCAGTCGGTGTAACTACACCAGTACGCCCTACACTTAATTCAATATCGACAAGCTTTGTCATCACTTCTTCGGCAGGAAATTTGTATGCAATAGCCCATCTTGGACTCTTTGCTGTATACCCAAGTTCCTCCTGCTGTTCCAGATTATCTACTTTAATAACGATTCCATCAATTTCATAATTTAAATTAGGTCGCTCATTTGTCCAATAGTCGACATATTCAAGCACTTCCTCTATGCTTTCACATCGACGCCACTCAGGATTTGTTTTAAAACCGAGCTCTTTCAATTTATCCAGCCGCTCACTATGTGTTTGAAGGGAACTTGTCGCCCATTCTCCGACTCCGTATAGGAAGATATCCAAATTCCGTTTTGCGGCAATTTTAGGATCAAGCTGTCTTAAAGATCCTGCCGCAGCATTACGAGGATTAGCAAATGGCTCCTCCTCATTTTCCTCTTTTGCCTTGTTCAAAGCGAGGAAGGACTTATGTGGCATAAATGCTTCCCCACGAACCTCAATCGTTTCTTTTTCTTTTATCGTAAGAGGGATACTCCGAATTGTACGCAGATTACTCGTTATATCTTCTCCGATCGTTCCGTCACCACGTGTTGCTCCTCTGACAAACTTTCCGTTCTCATATGTTAAAGATACAGCAAGTCCATCAATTTTTAATTCACAGACAAAGGTTACCGGCTCCTCCATGTGCTGTGTTGCGCGTCTTGCAAAGTCACGGAGATCCGTTTCGTTAAACGCATTGCCAAGGCTCAACATAGGAATACGGTGCTCTACCTTTTGAAAGCCTTCCAAAGGGTCTCCTCCCACACGTTGGGTTGGGGAGTCAGGTGTAACTAGCTGTGGATGCGCCTCCTCTAGCTTGATAAGCTCCTGAAGCTTCTGGTCGTATTCTGAATCTGGTACAGATGGTTTATCCAACACATGATATTCATAGCTATATTGATTTAATATTTCCCGTAGTGCTTCAATTTGTTTTTGCGCTTGTTGTTCCTCCATGTGCGAAGGGCCTCCTTATTCTTTCGTAATTGGAGCGAACTTTGCCAATACCCGTTTGATTCCTGTTGGGGCAGGAAATGCTATATCAAGCTCCATTCCTTCTCCTTCCCCTTGAACTTTAACGACAGTACCGACACCCCATTTTTTATGGTTTGCCTTGTCACCAGGTCCCCATGTTTTACTTTCTGCTCCTGTTGTTTGCTGCATTTTTTGAGCCTTTCTTTTCACTGGGGCAGGCTTTTCTTTTGGCTGACCGAAGATACTGCCACCAAACAAGGCAGCATTTGCCTCTTCCATTCCATCAATAAGTTCATCTGGTATTTCATTTATAAACCGACTAACAGGTTCATATTCGTTCTACCAAATAACGTTCGCATTTTAGCATGAGTAAGATATAGTTGCTGTTCTGCTCTCGTTATTCCTACGTAAGCAAGTCTGCGCTCTTCTTCCATTTCCTCCTCTTCCATAAGGGAGCGGCTATGTGGAAAGACATTCTCCTCCATCCCGATCAGGAAAACAACTGGGAACTCCAAACCTTTAGCAGCATGCAATGTCATTAAGGTGATTTTCTCTTCATTTGTAGGATCTTCCTCGTCCACCTTATCAATATCAGCGACCAATGCCAGGTCAGTCAGGAAGGCAACGAGCGTCTTATCCTCTGCAGATGCTTCAAATTCCTTGGTAACAGTCATAAACTCTTCCAAGTTCTCCAGACGGCTTTGTGCTTCAATAGTCCGCTCACTCTTTAGCATCTCTTCATAGCCTGTCCGTTGCAGTACTGCCTCAACCATATCCGTTGCAGTTAAAAATTCCTGTTGCTGTGAAAGTGTCTTAATCAGGTTACCAAATTCCGCAAGTGCATTTGCTGCTTTTTTGGATACACCGGTAAAATCGACTTCTTTTACGGCTTCAAAAAAGGATATATCATGCAATGTCGCATGCTCTCTCAGCTTCTCTATAGATGTTTTACCTATTCCACGTTTTGGTACATTCACTACACGTTCAAAACTAATATCATCATCAGGGTTTGTAATTAATCGCAGGTATGCAGTTAAATCCTTAATCTCTTTTCGCTCATAGAACTTGTGCCCGCCTACCATTTGATACACAATATTGGATTTCATAAATGTTGCCTCAATCGCTCGTGACTGCGCATTTGTCCGATAAAGAATGGCAATATCACTTGGAGAAAATCCATCTCGGGTAAGTTCTTGGATTTTATTCGTTACGAAAAGAGCTTCCTCTTGTTCTGTCGCCCCTTGATAGTAGTGTATATTCTTTCCGTCCGGGTTCTCTGTCCATAGATTTTTCGGTTTCCGTCCTGGATTATTTGCAATGACTTTATTCGCTGCTTCCAGAATAGACTTGGTGGACCGATAATTTTGTTCCAAAAATACAGTTCTTGAACTTGGATAATCTTTTTCAAAAGTGAGGATATTCGTAATATCTGCTCCACGCCAACGATAGATGGACTGATCCGAATCCCCTACGACACATAGATTCTGATATCGATTAGCAAGCTGCTTAACCAATGAATACTGAGCGTGGTTTGTATCCTGATACTCATCTACATGGATATATTGAAATCTACGCTGATAATATTCCAGTACTTCCGGTACTCGGTTAAATAGATGTATTGTTTGCATGATTAGATCATCAAAATCTAAAGATTGATTTTTTGTAAGCATTTTTTGATAGCCTTCATACACTTGGGAAACCTGGCGCTCATAAAAATTCCCCACCTTATTGCTGAATTCCTCTGGGGTAATCAATTCATTTTTCGCTGCACTAATTTGCCCAAGCATAGCCCGCGGGTCAAACTTTTTAGGATCAATATCCAGGTTTTTTAGAACTTGTTTAATAACGGACAGTTGATCACTGCTGTCCAAGATGGTGAAATTTTGATTGTAACCGATTCGGTCAATATCTCTTCTGAGAATACGAACACACATGGAGTGAAATGTCGAAACCCACATATATTCACTTTCCGGACCTACCAGCTTTCTCACTCGTTCCTTCATTTCTTTAGCTGCTTTATTTGTGAAGGTAATTGCAAGGACGTTCCGTGCTGCTACATCCTTCTCACCTAGTAAATAAGCTATTCGATGTGTTAGCACACGTGTCTTACCACTACCTGCGCCTGCCATAATAAGAAGTGGTCCTTCTGTATGTTTTACTGCTTCCTGCTGTTCTTTATTCAATCCAGATAATAAGTCACCCATTGTCTGACTCATTATTACACCGCCCTTGCCTTTTAATTATCTTTTATTGCTTTTACCGTTTTTAATGCTTTCTTTATATCTGTATAAATAATATTCCCTACAATAATAACATCTGCATGTTCTTTCATTTCTCTTGCCTGGAATGTGTTTTCAATTCCACCACCATAGAAAAGCATTGTATCTTCCAGTTGTTCCTTTACCTTTCCAACAAGCTCCGGATCTCCGTACTTCCCACTGTATTCCATATAAAAAATAGGTAAATGGAAGACTTTTTCAGCCATATACGCATAAGCAATTACGTCTTTTTCATCTGGTAAATAGCTATTCGTATGACTAAATGCCTTTGCATCCTCGTTTAAGATACAATACCCTTCAAATAGCACTTCACTAAATTCCATCATATCAACAAATTCTTTTATTGCTTGATGTTGAATGTCCATCATCCACTTTTTCTCTGTTGAGTTTAATACCATCGGGATGTAATAATAATCAAAGCCAGGTGTAATTGCCTCCATATTGGAAACTTCCAAAATACAAGGAACGGTATAACGACGTACTCTTGATAATAGATCAAGTACGCCGTCCAATGTGATATCATCTGTACCACCTACGATCACTGCATCGGTACCAGACTCACAAATTGCTTCCAAATCCTCGTCAGAAATTTCTTTGGCTGGATCTAATTTAAATATATGTTTCCACTCTTTTATGTTATACAAAGTGATAATCCTCCAATTTATATTAAATTCTACCGTCTATTTATAAAATGTCAGTTCGCTCATTCGTTTATTATACCAAAAAAAGCAGTGGTAATTTAGGGATATGAGCAGGATTTTTTAGGTTGAAAAATTTTTAATGTGAGTTAGATGCTACAAAGGGAAAATTGTTCCCGGTAACAAACGCTTTGAAGCCTATTGAGGGTGAGGGGAGAAAGATTTCGGAAAAATTCTTTAGGGAAGGATCATTTACACAAAATGTAATGGTAAATCAGTTTCCTCTTCTATCCATTTCGATCTTGAGCGACAACTCTCCCACCTCTTTTTCAGAAGTGATGCTTTTTGGGGAAAGCGGAGGTTATTAGAGAAGTAAACGTTGAACTACCCACCACTTATCGACCTTACGGTGTGATTGAAGTGGGAGATTCCTAAGAACACCAACCTAACGGTTAGTTTTGGATTAGGCTATCCCCGCAGTTCCTGCGGTTAATCGTAATGCTTCGTTACGAAGATTGATACTTGCGTTAATATCTCTTTGGTGATGAGTTTTGCACATCGGACACTCCCATTCACGCAAGGCAAGATTTTTAACGTCTTTG
>NZ_BAZS01000033.1 GCF_001310895.1 Virgibacillus halodenitrificans JCM 12304
TCATTACAAGAACCGAATACGATTACATTTCAAATTTAAACCTGTGGCAAAGAAGCTATTATATCTGATGAAAATAAATCACACTCTAGGGTAGCTTAACCTCCCCAGAGTGCGATGAATAAATGCATTTTAAAATCGACTAAAATTCAATACCAACGTCATTTGACTTAGAACCGGGATTATTTGACGCCTACTTATATATACATAAAACAAGAAGAGGTTGGCTTAATCAGTTCCTTTAACTCCATAATTTTATAATCACTTTTTGTGTCTGCCCTTTTGTTTATGCGAAAAGGCGTTTTTTTATTATAAATGATTTTCACTCCAAATAATCTGTATGGAAAGGATTTTCCCTTTCTTCAGTTTGGACAGAAATCCATTGGACAGTTGTAAACTCTTCAAGTGACCATTTCCCTCCAAATCGGCCCAATCCAGATGCTTTCTCCCCTCCGAATGCAATCAATGGCTCATCATTAACGCTTTGGTCATTCACATGAACCATACCAGAGGTTATCTGTTTGGCCACCTCCACACCTCTTTCCGGGGAACCTGCGTGAACCGCCCCGCTTAGACCAAATGGGGTGTCATTTGCAATGCGAATTGCATCTTCATCACTTTCAGCAGAAATAATAGTTGCCACCGGCCCAAACATTTCGTTCTGAGCAGTTGCAACATCATTCGAACCTGTTAGTATATAAGGATGCATGACGTTCCCTTCTACTTTTCCTTCCAACACAACTTCTGCCCCTTGCTTTTTAGCTGATTCGATTTGTTCGAGTATCCGATCAATTGCCTGCCGATTTATCAAAGGACCGATTAGATTATCCTTCTCGCTTGGATTGCCCACTTTAATCTTTTTCGCCTTTTCAACAAATTTCTCAACAAACTCCTTATATATATCCTTATGAACAATAATTCGATTGATGGCCATACATATTTGTCCATTATGCATAAACTTACCGAATAATGCCGAGTTTACCGCATTTTCCACTTTCGCATCTTCCAGCACTATGAATGGGTTGTTCCCCCCTAACTCAAGAGCAACTTTTTTAATATTTCTTCCACAAATTTCACCGATATGACGTCCTACCGGAGTAGACCCTGTAAATGAAATTAACCGTGGAATTGGATGTTCCACAAATGCATCGCCGATATCCTCTATGTTTGGAACCACAACATTAAAGACTCCTTTCGGCAATCCAGCTTCTTCAAATACCTTCGCAAGCAATATTCCGCCAGTTACAGCTGTCTGATTATCAGGTTTCAGTACGACCCCGTTACCGACAGCAAGTGCCGGTGCAACCGAACGCATGGCAAGATACATTGGAAAGTTAAACGGTCCTATTACACCGACTACCCCTAGAGGACTACGGTAAATCCTATTTTCCTTTCCTGGGATCAGGGAAGGGACGATTTCCCCTCTCATTCTTAGTGGGAAAGAAGCTGCTTCCCTTGTAATTGCAATAACAAAGTCAATTTCGACATTAGCTTTCAGATGGGATGAGCCACCTTCCCTAATTAAATGGTTAACCAACTCTTCTCTTCTCGCATCGATAATCTGCACTGCTTTTTCCATGATGGAAGAGCGTTCGAACGGATTAAATTTTGCCCATTCCTTTTTAGCCTGTTCAGCAGATTTATAAGCCTCATCTATATCTTCTTTACTAGCCATTTTTATTTCTTGCAGAACTTCATCATTATAGGGATTTTTCACTTCATAAGTGGTTTTCCCTTGGCCATCACGCCATACGCCAGAGATAAAATTTTTGTTAAGATTTTCATAAAGTTTCATATAATTTTTCTCCTTTCCTTCATACATGATTTATTCCTTATTAAATAAACTTCCCTATCAATCCCACCACAATCCAAGGATTTCTTTATTTCGTAAAAAAGCGCCTGTCCCTGTGCTTCCGTAGGACTATTTCAATACTCGCAAAACCGTTGTTACATTAAGATTACTGGAGGGAACTTTGGGCTAATACATAGACCCTTCACCCAAATTTAAAGAATACCTAAAATTAATAATCTTGAAACCATAACAACAGAAGTTGAAGCTACACGAGACGATTTAGTAATCAGAATCCAGTAAATCTTAAAATCTACCTGCCTTTTGAATTGAAGAAAGATTTTTATGTCAAATAGTGCAAAATAACACTTAAAAAAGTGCAAATTAAATTCAAAAGTGACAATCAAGGCATTTAGTTTGAATTTAATTTACGCAATAATTCTGATGTAATATAAAGTTTGTGAATATTTTCACTTAAACTATATGGGACAAAAACGGAATAAAGTATAGCCTCCAAAACTTTACTATTGGGCCAATTTGTGGAATATGGCTTATGGGGCTGCTGAGCGTTGGTGTTCAAGTAATTTGTCCCACGGATGTCCTTGTATTCTCTTTGAAACATCTTCCATCTTCTATTTGCATAATTGTATTCAAATTCCACATACTACTAACAAGAAATGGCGGTAAAAAGGGTGTGCGGGATGAGATTAAAAAGAAATAAATCCAAAAAGTCTTTGATAGATCAGGCAAATCTTTCCATAGAGAATATCAAAAGTCAATTAAATCATACTAGCGATTTAAAAGACCGCGAAATACATAGCAATAATCAAATCTATATTATCCTTTACATCAATTCATTAGTTGATCAGGAAAAGCTTGAATCAAAAATAATTAAACCGCTTATAAAAATGGAAAACAACAACATTTTAAATGAACTATATAGCCAGGAGATCAGCACTGCCAAAAGTAACAAAATAGCCATCAACGGATTATTAGACGGTTATTGTCTGCTAATTAAAAAAGGCAGAAATAGTGAAGGATTCCTGCTGAAAACGAACGCATCAACCGATAGAGAAGTTTCGGAGCCTATCGTAGAAAAAACAATCCTTGGGGCAAAAGTAGGTTTTGTTGAAAGCTTAGACAAAAACATTTTTTTACTCCGTACTGTAACAAAATCACCCGATTTCACGGTTAAAAAGTATACATTGGGATCCTCAACAACAACGAATGTATCACTAATTTATTTGGATCACTTGACAGATCCGGAAATCATAAAAAAGGTTGAACAACGTATAAAAAGTATTACGCTTGATTCCATCCGATCAGCAGGAGATATTCAGGATTGCATTGAAGATCATACAGTTACTCCATTTCCCCAGCTTTTACTTACAGAACGGTCAGACCGAGCTTCAGCAAATTTAAAGGACGGAAGGGTTGCTTTAATTATAGATGGAAGTCCTACTGTAATTATATTGCCAGCAACATTTATGACGTTCTTTCAAACACCGGATGACTATATTACCCGTTGGTGGTTAGGTTCATTTTTTAGATTTATACGTCTATTCAGCTATATCATTGCACTTATTCTACCGGCGTTATATATTGCTTTCGTTTCATTCCATTATGAAGCAATTCCTTTGGAGCTTGTTTATTCGCTGCAGTCTTCGTTGAGCTATGTACCATTTCAACCATTTATAGAGTTAATGATTATGCAGCTTTCCTTAGAGTTGCTTAGAGAAGCGTCCATTCGACTGCCACCTTCCATCGCCGCGACCTTTGGGATCGTCGGAGGGCTAGTTGTAGGAACAGCAATGGTTGAGGCAGGAATTGTCTCCTATGGTGGGCTTATAGTTGTTGCATTAACATCAGTCTCATCATTTGTTCAGCCAAATCTAGAAATGAGCAGCTCGATTCGTATATTAGGATTTCCTTTAATGCTATTGGCAGCTACATTTGGCTTTTTTGGTATTGTTATTGGAGTGTTATGTGTGTTAATTCACTTGTCACGCCTTACTTCATTCGGTGTTCCATACTTTTCGCCTTTTGTTCCATTGAACATAAAGGATTTTAAAGATACTATCATTCGTGTTCCTTCTTGGATGATGTATAAATACTCTAAAAATTCTCCTCATTATAAGCAAGAAAAACGATCAAGGAAGTGGAAACTAGATGAGAGTGAAGAGCCGTATTAGTTCTGTAAATTTATTTTTTCTGCTGGTGCATACGATGATTGGTGTAGGCTTGTTATCATTACCTCATCAAACACATGACGCAGCAGGCAGTGACGGGTGGATTTCCATTTTAATTTCTGGATTTTTTATTCAACTAATTGTACTGCTTATCTGGTTACTTTGCAGGAATTTCCCCAATCTTACCTTATTTGATTTTTCTAAAGTAATTTTGGGAGAAACTTTTGGAAATGTATTAAATTTTATATATATTATTTACATGCTCACAGTGATTTGTTATGTCTTCATAATATATGCGGATACCTTGAAACGATGGATCCTCCCTGAAACTCCAGTATGGATAATATTTTTGATAGGATTCTTTCTACTTATTTATGGATGTATTTGTAATATAAAAGATATAGTATCTTTATTTTCTTTTCTATTCATATTCATCCTGTTTTTATTCTTCATTACGTTTTTGGTTTATGGTTATTCATACATTGATGTTCGCTATCTCTTCCCTATTGGTTCCAGTGGTGGATGGAATATTCTTAAAAGTACAAGTGATTCAATGATATCCTTCATAGGGCTTGAAACATTACTTATTTATTTTGCTTTTATAAAGCAATCTAAAACTATTTCAGCACTGAAAGGAGTTTTTTTAGCAGTATTATTTGTAACCATCTTTTTAACGTATATTGTGATTCTAAGTACCGTAATGCTTAGTCCTGAAGAAATAAAAATCACGCCGGAACCGGTTCTATATATACTAAGTGCAATAGAAATAAGGATTTTAAGCCGATTAGATTTAATATTTCTTTCTTTCTGGGGTCTGATAGTTTTTACTACTATTATCAGCTACTCCTTTTCAGCAAGTATGGGAATAAGTAAATTAATCCGCATCAAACATAAATTTGCTGTGATACTATCTGGAACATTCGTCCTTATCGTTTCGATAATATTTTATTATATGGAGATTACCTTACTTGAAAAATGGCTAAAGCATTTAAGTTTAATTTTCGGCATTATTATCCCTATCCTACTGCTTTTAATAACAATTATTTTTAAAAGAGAGGCGGCATCGACCTATGAGAAAAACTGAGCTCTTCTTGATCTTATCTATTCTTCCATTACTAGCTGGGTGCTGGGATGAAAGACTTCTAAAGAATTCACGTACTGTGTATATATCGGGTTTTGACTTGGATGAGAATGGTGATTATCAAACAACTTCAATTATTAGAGATATGAATATTAGTGAGTCAAGTAGGGGGGAAATATCCATATCGAATGATCTGGTAACTGGAAAAGGAGGTTCGATAAAAGAGGCAAGCATGACAATTGATCAAAGCGTACCTGGTTATTACGATCCAGCAAAAGGAAGAACTTTAATCTTAGGAATCGACGTCGCCAAAGGTGACATCTACAATGTGCTGGATTCTCTTTACCGGGATCCAAGGGTGGACTTAAACGCCAAAATTGCTGTGACAGATAACAGTGCAAATGAGATAATTACCCATATATCCGAAAATGAAGTTGAAAAAGGGGAATACCTGTACGAATTGATTCACAGCAGTGAAATGTATTCGAAGATGCAGGAAATTACACTAAGATCGATTCGCACCTATTTGTTTGATGAAGGAAAAGATTTCATGCTCCCTTATCTGAGCAAGGACGAGGAAGATAATGAAGTTAAAATAAATGGTGCTGCTCTTTTTCATGACCATAGCTTTACCGGACAGTTTCTTTCCCCTGATGAAAGTACTTTGCTATTATTATTTATGGAAGCACAATCCAAAAAAGCACTCTTAACAGAACAGTTAGATAAAAAAGCTGACGGATCCGTCAGCTATAATGTAAAAAGCGTATCAAGAAAACTTAAGCTGGAAAAAGAAGAAAAGGTACATGCTGATATTATGCTGCAATTGGACGTGGAGATTGTTGACTATCCTCCAAACCATTTAGATAAGCAGGAAATGATAAATTTTTTAGAAAACCGATTATCAGAGATTCTCACTGAAAAAGCGGATGCTCTGTTCAAAAAACTTGCAGCGAATCAAAGTGACATACTTGGATTAGGCAGAGAACTCATTGCCTTTCATCCATCTATATGGAAAGAAATAAAGGGAGAAAATTATTATGAGCATATCCTTGTAAATCCAAAGGTAAAAGTCAATGTTAGAAGTAGTGGAATCATTTTGTGATCACTGTTTAAAGGCCTTTCCTGATGGAAAGGTCTTTTCGTGCTATAACCTATTAGATAATCTCTAATTTCATGTCCTACGTGTCTTTCATGAAATTCTCTCCTTAGAATTAATTTCCCAAGTTAAATTAAATGAGTTTTTTATGTATTGCGATTAAATTAAGTAGAACTTTATAATTATCTATTAATTAAGATGTAAAAAGTATTTATAAAATAATGAGCTAAAGGATATACACCCAATCAATAAAAGGAAATTTAAATATCCTGCATTTACAACCCATTACAAAAGACGATTGGATATCCTTGCGCTTCCGTGAAGACTAAATTTTGTGGCAACAAATGAACATGTAAAACAAATCTTCGAAAAAGTAGGTTTCCAAGAAGTCGAAGGATTAATGATTGAAGGTTAGCAGGTTTCCCACTTTACCTTTAACATAACGGAAAAGAGCTAAGAGGATTTCCTCCTAGCTCTTTTTGTAGATTACATATTACTTTTTAAACGTTTTAAAATCCGATGATAATCATCACGATCAATCCCTGCGGCAAATTGCTCTGGAAGTTCTGGGAAGTCGGGCACAGGCGCACCCTTAGGCATTCCATCAATTACTCTCAGTGTTTCGCCAGTTTCAGGGTTAGCCCCTTTCCAAATAATTTGGTTGATATCCCGATAGTCCTCTTCTCCCCATGTATACAATACATTGTACAATCCTTGATCCATAAATTTTTTGGCGTGATCAACACAGTCCTTATACGGTTAAAGAATTATGATAAACTAGGAACCAATTTAATAGCATCAATTATTATCCAAACTTGGAACAGGAAGCATCTTGCCTACCTCTGCCCCCGTAGCTACTTCGATTGCTTTCGCATAGGCAATAATGTGCGTTCCGCCTCGAACATTTCCAGCGCGGTAGGGTGGGTAGTCATTTCATAAACACGCATTTTATGGTTTCTTGCACCGATTTCCAATAAATAGTTGGCGAGAAGGTCCTCAACGAGCGTACCACTGTTATTGACAAAAGTTCCATTCCACGGTCTTCCCATCCCATCATCCAATTCAAAGCTTTGGCTGGCCGACGAACTTCCCAAATTGCTATGAATAAGATAAAGAACGTATTTAACAGGTATAGAAAAAAATCCACTCCAACTAAAATTCCTCCTTAGTTTTTCCCTTAGCATGTACAAACTATGTAGCAAGTATACGTTTGGAATACGAGGAATTGTTTAGATTGACCTTTTCTCATGAGACACCTCAAATAATTTTGTAATTAGTTTGTTTTGTCACAGGAAATTTAATGTTGGAGATGTATCGAAAAACAAAAAAGGAGGTTCGTTTTACATTTCTTCCATTTAAACCTAAAATCTTACATTATTCTGCTGTAGCTGACTAAGTATATTCTATGTTAAAAAGACTCCAACAGGGGGCAAGGTACCACTAATTAGGGATATCCGGTAAGAGCTCTATAAGTTGTAGCAACCCATGTTCCGTATTCGCCTGCTTGTAAAGAAGGGGGTTTCATAATAAGCCTCCCATTTAAAATAAAATGTCGAATTCTAATCTGGGGTTCATCAAATATGGCTAAGTTTCCAGAAAATGTGGCATAAGGTGAACCAAATCTTATTTGTTTGGTGTTTTCATCCCAAGATCCATTAATTGGAATAGGTGTACCACGAAAATTAACCGTACCAATTACCCTGTTATCTGTAATAGAGTTAATGTTGAGTACGCCCCAAACGATTGGTTTACCAGCTATAGCAGCATGGATACCCCATACTGATGGGAATGGAATATTAACCATTGTTTTCTGTGCAGTTTGCAATACTAATCTCCCCCTAAATTTAAAGTTTATGTTCAGAAGAATAAAGAATTAGATACCTTATTTACTACCCTATATAAAGGACCAATCCAGTATATGCACCACAAGCTGAATATGTTTACTTTTAACGGTTAGAAGCTCATCCTTTCGTTGAAAAATGCAGATCATTCAACAAATAGTTGTTAACTTTTAAGAAATCACTCGTGATGGAATCAAAAATCACGTGACAAAAAGTTGTTTATTCAACAAAATGGCCTGTTTGTTGCGCTATCCCAATCCATCTTATCAATGTAATTGCATCAAACTTAATTTCAAAATCACAGCCTCTTTTTCTCTAAATTATTTGTCTGCTACTTGTATGTTACGTGTATGCTACGTGTGAATTTTCCCCTGTTTTTAAAGCACCGCATATACAGTAAAATCCCCCAACCACACATGGTTGGGGGATTTGCAAGTGTTGATTTATTAACGTTTTGAGAACTGTGGTGCACGACGAGCGCCTTTAAGACCGTATTTCTTACGTTCTTTCATGCGGGCATCACGAGTTAGATATCCTTCTGGTTTTAGAGAAGCACGGTATTCTGGATCAGCTTCTAGAAGTGCACGGGCGATACCGTGACGGATAGCTCCAGCTTGTCCTGTGAATCCTCCACCATGAACGTTAACTAAAACATCATAAGTTCCTTCAGTTTCAGTTGCTGCAAGTGGTTGGTTAAGAATTAAAAGTTGTGTTTCATATGGGAAATAGTCTCTAGCATCACGACCATTGATTGTAATGTTTCCTGTACCAGGTACTAAACGTACACGTGCAGTTGACTTCTTACGACGGCCTGTGCCATAGTATTGTACTTGTGCCAATTGATTAACCTCCTCTTTAATTATCCGCGAAGTTCGTAAACTTCTGGTTTTTGTGCTTGATGATTGTGTTCAGATCCTCTGAATACATGTAATTTCTTGCTCATTTTACGACCAAGTGGTCCTTTAGGAAGCATGCCTTTAACTGCAGTCTCAAGCATTTCTTCTGTATATTTTGAACGCATTTCGTTTGCATTACGCTCTCTTAAGCCACCAGTGTAACCTGAATGACGATAGTACATTTTGTCTTGTAATTTGTTTCCTGTTAATTCGATCTTCTCCGCATTAATGATGATCACGTGATCACCTGTGTCTGCGTGTGGAGTGTAAGTTGGCTTGTGCTTTCCACGAAGGATTGCGGCAACCTCACTTGCTAAACGACCAAGACGTTGACCTTCAGCATCCACAACGAGCCATTTGCGTTCAATATTATTTTCATTCGCCATGAAAGTTGTGCGCATGATTGATTCCCTCCATCAATAAAATCTTTAATATTCGTTTCGTTATTCCTATATTTCAACATAATTAGTTCCGGGGCTAATCATGGTTTAGAAATAAAATGCCATAAATCATAATATACCAAACTGAGGCTATTTGTCAAGGGCTGAGACAGATTATTTACTGTTATTATAGGTTACCTGCCATAAATATAAACCTTGGGGTGGAACGGTTTCTCCCACAAGCTGTCTATCCTTCTTTTCTAACAATTTTTCAATATCTTCCGGACTTCTTCTACCTTGGCCAATATCCAATAATACACCTACGATAATTCGCACCATATTGTATAAAAATCCGCTTCCCCGAAAAATAAATTCGATTTCATTTCCTCGTTTTTCACAACTTACCTGAAACATCATTCGTTCTTTACTTCCCTTTGTAGTAGCCTTAGCTGAGGAAAAGGTAGTAAAGTCATGAAACCCTTCTAAATATTCACAGGCTCGCTGCATTTCCACAACATCTAACTTATATGGGAAGTGATAGGCATAGTTTCGCTTAAATACATCTGGTTCCTTTATGTTTAATACATAATAATGATATTCCTTCTCCGTTACATCATAACGAGCGTGAAACGTATCTGGAACCATTTCTACTTCTTTAACATACAAATCATCTGGTAATAAGGTGTTTAATGCCTTTTGCCAGTTAACTGTTGGGATATCGTAGTCTGAGTCAAAGTGAATCACTTGACCTTTCGCATGAACACCTGTATCCGTTCTTCCTGAAGCCTGAATACGGATAGGTAATCCTTTATGCATTTTAGTTAAAGCCTTCTCCAATTCACCTTGAATCGTTCTCTTCCTCGGCTGGATCTGAAAACCCGCAAATTGGGAACCATCGTAAGTAATTTTGCATTTCAATCTAGCCATTTGCTTCCGACCTTTCTGTTAACTTCTTACCAGCTTCTAAAATAGAATAAACCGGCAATTACAAACACAAATAAAACAAAAATCAACATATCTCTTTTTTCTATCTTTAACTCACGTAATTTCGTCCTGCCCTCTCCCCCTTGATAGCCTCTTGCTTCCATAGCCATCGCAAGCTCCTCTGCGCGTTTGAAGGCACTGATGAACAAAGGTATCAATAAGGGCACGATTGCTTTTATTCTTTCCTTAATAGGCCCTGTCTTAAAATCCACACCACGCGATGCCTGAGCCTTGGAAATTTTCTCTGTTTCCTGCATGAGTGTAGGTATAAACCTTAAAGAGATAGACATCATTAAAGCGAGCTCATGAACAGGGAATTTTAATTTCTTTAATGGATGTAGCATTTCTTCTATTGCATCTGTTATTTCTATAGGCGTTGTTGTCAATGTTAATAGAGAGGTAACCAGAATTAGTAGAAAGAAACGCATGGAAATTGCGAACCCTTGAATGACTCCTCCAGAATAAATCTTAAAACCTAAAATCTCTAATAAAACAGTACCTTCCTTTGTAACAATCAAATGCAAAATAAACGTGAAAATAATTAGGAACCATACTGGTGTTAACCCTTTCGCAATAAATCGGATTGGCACTCTGGAGGTGACTATACATGCGATAGCGAACAAGGTAAGAATGGAATAACTCACTACATTATTAGCAAAAAAAACAATAAAGACAAAGAAAAAAATAACTGTTATTTTTGTACGCGGATCTAACCGGTGTATAAGAGAATTACCGGGGACATATTGCCCGATAATTAAGGAATTATTCATTACTAACACCGTCCTTAACGATGGAATGAATCGTTTCCGCTATCTCCTGTACGGTTTGTCCATGAAATGGAATAGAGATAGAAAACTTGTCTTCAAAGGCATTGAGTAATTGAATTACTTCCGGCACATCCAGCTGTACTTGTTTTAGTGCATCCTTCTGTGTAAATACCTCTTCTGGAGATCCTTCCATATATTTCGTTCCCTTATTTAAGATAATTACATGATCCGCGTATTTTAGCGCATCCTCCATGCTATGAGTAACAAGGATTGTTGTAAGACCTTGTTCTTTATGCATCGTATTAAACATTTCCATTATTTCTTTTTGTCCACGTGGATCCAGACCTGCAGTAGGCTCATCGAGCACTAATACATCTGGGTTAATGGCCAAGACTCCAGCAATGGCTACTCTGCGCATCTGCCCTCCACTAAGATCGAAGGGCGACCGCTCAAGCATATCTTCCGAAAGACCAACTGCGGGTATAACCCTTTTTATACGCTCATTTATTGTTTCTTTGGGTACACCAAAATTCTCAGGTCCAAAAGCGATGTCCTTTGCTACTGTTTCTTCAAATAGCTGATGTTCAGGATACTGAAATACTACTCCTACCCGGCTTCGAAGTTCTTTGAGGTTAGTTGGTTTTTCCTTTGGAGTTAGTTTATATTCTCCTATTTTTACTTCTCCCTCGCTTGGGGTTACCAGGCCATTCAAATGTTGTAGTAACGTAGATTTACCTGAACCCGTATGCCCTACTATTGCTACAAAAGACCCTGAGGGAATATGAAAATTAAGATCTTTGATTGCTTGATGAGCAAAAGGAGTATTGCGTTGGTATATATAGCTTACGTTTGTGAATGTAATATCCATAAGTCCTCCAGCAATTCTTCGTGATTTAATGGTTCTTTTGTAAGGTTAATTCCTGTCTCCTTCAATTCATCAGCCAAAATAGCAACGAATGGAACATCAAGACCTATCTCTCTTAAAGAATCTTTCTTGGAAAATATCTCTCTAGGTGTAGCACGATCCCAGATCTCACCTTTATTCATAACAATAACACGATCAGCTTGTACTACTTCCTGCAGATCATGAGTTATTGTAATTAGTGAAAGGTCTTCTTTGTTTTGAACATTGGAGACCGTCCGCATAATTTCAGTCCTGCCTTTTGGATCAAGCATGGCAGTGGCCTCATCCAAAATGAGGACTTTTGGAGAAATAGCTAGCACGCTGGCGATAGCCACCCGTTGCTTTTGCCCACCGGAAAGCCGATGTGGTTCAGTAAACCGGTAGTCTTCCATACCTACGGCAGATAGCGTTTCTTCTATACGTGTTACCATCTCTTCTCTTGGTGTTCCTCTATTTTCCATCCCAAAGGCTACATCGTCCTGTACAGTCGTACCAACAAATTGATTATCAGGATTTTGAAAGACCATACCAACCTCTTTGCGAATATCCCAAATTGTTTCCTCATTCACTTGCTGGCCATCTATCAAAATTTCACCTTTTTGCGGAAATAAAAGGCCATTTATTAATTTAGCTATTGTTGACTTGCCGGAACCGTTATGACCAATGATGGCTACCCATTCACCTTCATAAATTTCAAATGAGCAATTTCTCAACACCCAGGGTTGCTCTTCTCCATATCGAAATGATACATCTCTAAACTCAATTAACTTCCTACTCATCGTACTCCCTCTCTCTCCCTGGATCTTGACTTATAATAAACTAACATAGTTTTATAATATAGATAGACTTCTATGATGTACATAGTCACTAAGTGGAATTATAGGGTTCCCCAGTTGATCCTGCCGGAGAATCGTATTCTGCCATAGAGGCTGGTTATCCGCCGGAGACTTGATATATCAGCCGTAGGAGGGTAGTTATCCGCCAGAGAACCGATTTACCTGCCCCTGCAGCTCTTATCTGCCTCAGAAGCGATTTATCCGTCGGGGGACATCTTACCCCCCTTCAGAACCAGCTTCGCTCCTCAGAACGCCGCTATATACCTTAGAGCTACATTTATCAATATTACTATACAAAAAAAGGGCTTGGATTCACCTCATGGAAGAGATTCAGTCCTGCCCTTGACGTATAACGTTACATTAAACTAGCTCGATAATTGCCATCGGAGCTCCGTCACCTTGACGAGCACCTAGTTTAAGAACACGTGTGTATCCACCTTGACGGTCTTCATAACGTGCAGCAACATCATCAAAAAGTTTTTGAATTACATTTTCGTTTTCATTTGCTTCCTGATTGTATAAAAATGCTGCAGCCTGCCGACGTGCATGAAGATCACCACGTTTACCAAGCGTAATCATTTTTTCTACTACAGATTTAAGTTCTTTCGCTTTTGCTTCTGTTGTTTCAATCCGTTCATGAATAATCAAATCAGAGGCAAGGTTGCGAAGTAATGCCATACGAGTGTCTGTTGTACGACCAAGTTTTCTAGCCATGGACTATCCCTCCCTTTCCTGTTGTATAAGGAACTGTCATTAATCTCGGGTTATTTAAACAGCAACACACAGATTTTTATAAATCTGAGATGGAACTGAAATGAACTTACAGTATTGTTCTAAAGGAGTTGTAAATGATCAGTCATCATTACGTAAACCAAGTCCAAGATCAGTTAATTTTACTTTAACTTCTTCTAGAGACTTACGGCCTAAGTTCCGAACCTTCATCATGTCTTCTTCAGATTTGTTTGCAAGCTCTTGAACGGTATTAATTCCAGCACGTTTCAAACAATTATAAGATCTAACAGATAAATCAAGTTCTTCAATCGTCATTTCCATGACTTTTTCTTTTTGGTCTTCTTCTTTCTCGACCATGATTTCTGCTTTTTGCGCTTCATCTGTTAAACCTACAAAGATGTTTAGATGTTCTGAAAAGACTTTGGCTCCTAAAGAAACTGCTTCTTCAGGACGAATGCTGCCATCTGTCCAAACATCAAAAGTTAATTTATCGTAGTTAGCATCCTGTCCTACACGCGTATTTTCAACTTGATAGGTCACACGTGAAACTGGTGTGAAAATAGAATCAACTGGGATTACACCGATAGGTTGCTCATCCCTTTTATTAGCTTCAGCTGAACGGTAACCACGGCCACGTTCTGCTGTTATTTTCATTTGTAAGTTTCCTTTGCTGTTCAACGTAGCAATAGGTAATTCCGGATTCAATACTTCTACATCACTATCAAAAGTTAGATCTGCAGCCGTAACTTTTCCTTCTCCCTGTACATCGATCTCCAAGGTCTTCTCTTCATCAGAGTAAATCTTAAGAGCAAGCTTTTTCAAACTTAAAATAATCGTGGTCACATCTTCAACAACACCATCAATTGTAGAGAATTCATGTAGTGCTCCATCAATTTGGACTGATGTAACAGCAGCACCTGGAAGTGAGGATAGTAGGATACGACGCAAGGAGTTTCCTAGAGTGGTACCATATCCACGTTCGAGCGGTTCGACTACGAATTTTCCAAATGTAGCATCATCGCTGATTTCTACCGTTTCAATTTTTGGTTTTTCAATTTCAATCATTCCATAAAACCCTCCTTTAAAACGTCGAAACCCCGGTTAGACAATAGGTCTAACCGAAATTCCTCAAATAGGCAGTTGGCGTTTCTGCACTATTGTCTATTTTGCCTTACTTGTCTCTTGGATGCTTGAATGATAAAGGAATTTAGCCTTTACACTTTTAAGCCATCATAACCCATTATAGACAGGGTGACAAATTCTATACGGTATAATTATACACGACGACGTTTTGGTGGGCGACAACCATTATGAGGAACTGGTGTTACGTCAACAATTGCTGTAACTTCCAGACCTGCTGCTTGAAGTGAACGAATAGCTGCTTCACGTCCAGCTCCTGGTCCTTTAACAGTAACTTCTAGAGTTTTCATACCATTATCAACCGCTGTTTTTGCAGCAGTTTCAGCTGCCATCTGTGCAGCAAATGGAGTTGATTTACGAGATCCTTTAAAGCCAAGTGCACCAGCTGAGCTCCAGCCAATAGCATTGCCTTGTGTGTCCGTAATAGTAACAATAGTATTGTTAAAAGTAGAACGAATATGTGCTACACCTGTATCAATATTCTTTTTCACACGACGCTTACGTGTGTTTGTTTTAGTACGTGCCATTGATTAGCTTACCTCCTTCACGTTATTTTTTCTTTCCTGCAACTGCTCGACGAGGTCCTTTACGAGTACGTGAATTGTTTTTTGTCTTTTGACCACGAACTGGTAAACCGCGGCGGTGACGAAGCCCTCTGTATGAGCCGATTTCGATTAGACGCTTAATGTTAAGTGAAACTTCACGACGAAGGTCACCTTCCACTGTATATTCGTCCAATGCTTTACGGATTTTACCTAATTCATCTTCTGTTAGATCGCGTACACGTGTGTCTTCAGAAACGCCTGCTTCTTTAAGGACTTTCTTAGCTGTAGTACTACCAACTCCATAAATATAAGTTAATGAAATAACTACACGCTTATCACGTGGAATATCTATACCTGCAATACGTGCCATATAACGTTAGCACCTCCTTGGTTATTAGCCTTGTTTTTGCTTGTGTTTAGGGTTTTCGCAAATCACCATTACTTTACCCTTACGCTTGATTACTTTGCATTTTTCGCAAATTGGTTTTACAGATGCTCTTACTTTCATCATCTTTACCTCCTTTTATATCGGAGCTCGCTTATTTATAACGGTACGTAATTCGTCCTCTAGTTAAATCATACGGAGAAAGTTCAACCGTTACTTTATCGCCTGGTAGAATGCGAATGAAATGCATACGGATTTTACCAGAAACATGTGCTAAGACCGTATGGCCATTCTCAAGCTCAACATTAAACATCGCATTCGGCAACGTTTCCGTTACGGTACCTTCTACTTCAATTACATCGTCTTTCGCCATCGTGTTGATCTCCCTTCTTCAAATCAGTCACAACCTCATTGACAAATTTAGCTATGGCAAATCGAATTTTGCCATTTGTGACACGACCAGTTTCTAGAAGGCTGTTTTGGACCTCTGGAGAAATGTATCCCATACATTCAATATGCTGTAAATTCTTTTTCTTTGGTCGATCATATTTACGTTTTTCCCCATCTGCAAGCATAACATACCTGTCATCCACTGCTTCAATGATGATTGCATATTGTCCAGCTTCGCGTCCCTGCATAATACGAACAACTTGACCTATTAGCGGAATCGAATCATCTTCGTTCAACAACGATCACCTTCACTTAGGCTATAGTTTATACTGCTACACCTTTTATGAAAAAGGCTCTACATTTCATTTTGTGTCACTTTATATGAAGTACTATAAAATTTATAATCACTCAATTGCAATTATAACTATTTATAGCCGGAATTGCATTTATTTTGCGCTACCAAAGCAGCTCAACCACTTATTTATCAATACGTGATTGAATGTCCTGGAAGACCTGATTGATTTCCTGGTCGCCATTCACTGTAACAAGGTAACCTTTGTTCTGATAGAAGTCCAGTAACGGTTTCGCCTGCTCCATATTTACTGACAAACGATTTTTAACCGTTTCGGCTGTATCATCATCACGCTGAATTAACTGGGAACCATCCTTATCACATATTCCTTCCACTTTTGGCGGGTTGTATATGACATGATAAGTTGCTCCACATGTAGGACAGATTCTACGACCAGTTAGTCGCTCCACTAATTTTTCTTCTGGAACATCTACATGGATCACGTAATCAATGGATGTATCCAGTTCCTTTAAAAGCTCCTGTAAAGCCTCTGCTTGTGCGATTGTTCTTGGAAAACCATCCAGTAGAAAACCGTTTTTGCAGTCAGATTTACTAAGTCTTTCTTTAACGATCCCAATAGTTACTTCATCCGGAACAAGGGCACCTTGGTCCATATATTCCTTGGCCTGTTTACCGAGGTCTGTACCCTCTTTAATGGCCAAACGGAACATATCTCCAGTAGAAATATGAGGAATGTTATACTTATCGTTTATTTTCTCTGCCTGTGTACCTTTACCAGCACCAGGTAGACCCATCAATATTAAGTTCAACAAATTTCCCCTCGCTCTCACTGACAGCAAGATATTACTTTATAAAACCTTTATAGTGACGCTTTACTAACTGGCTTTCCAGTTGTTTCATTGTCTGTAAAGCAACCCCTACAACGATTAGTAAGCTAGTGCCGCCGATTTGTACTGCGGTAGGTAGATTTGCAAGACCACCTAGAACAATAGGTAGCACAGAAACAGCAGCTAAAAAGATTGAGCCAACAAATGTTAAGCGGTACATAACACGTGTCAAATATGTTTCTGTATTTTTACCAGGTCGTATACCTGGAATATATCCACCTTGTTTTTGTAAATTCTCAGCCATTTGTTCAGGGTTAACTTGAACAAATGTGTAGAAGTAAGTGAAAGCAATAATTAAAGCAACATAGATAACCATCCCGATTGGGTGAGTGTAATCAAACACTGTTTGGATCACTGAAGCTACTTTATTGCCCTCAAAGAAATTTGCTACCGTACTTGGTGCAACCATAAATGCGATCGCAAAGATTACCGGTATAACACCTGCAGCATTTACTTTAAGTGGTAAATGCGTAGAATGTCCACCAACCGGAGAACGATTCACAAGTTTTTTAGCATATTGAATTGGTATTTTACGTAAAGCTTGCTGAATGAAGATTACTCCAACAGTTACTGCTATTACTACCAATGCAATTAGGGCGACAATAACAATATTAATAAACAAATCATCACCAGGATTTATAAAATACTGGCTGTATAATTGTTTAACACCATTAGGTACAGCGGCAACGATACCGGCAAAAATGATAATTGATATACCATTTCCAACTCCGTTGGCTGTAATTTGTTCACCTAACCACATTAAAAATGCTGTACCACTTGTTAACGTAAGTGCAATAACAAGGAATTTCAATACGTTTGGATCAGAGATCAGCATACCACCAGCCATAGCGTTGAAGCCGATAGACATTGCAGTTGCTTGAATGAATGCAAGAACGATCGTTCCGTAACGAGTGACTTGTGCAAGTTTCTTACGGCCCATATCCCCTTGCTTCTTCCACTCAGCAAATTTAGGTACAACGTCCATTTGTAACAACTGCATAATAATTGAGGCAGTAATGTATGGCATGATTCCCATTGCAAAAATGGAGAAGTTTTGCAGGGCTCCTCCACCAAACGTGTTTAGAAACCCAAAAACATTTTGCGAGTTCATAAAGTCAATCGCTTGTTTATCTGTATATGGCACTGGAATAAATGTGCCTAGACGGAAGACAACTAACATGAGTAATGTAAAGATTATTTTCCGCCTAATGTCACCTACGCGCATAAAATTGGAGATTGTACGGAACATTAAATCACCTCAGTTTTACCGCCCGCTGCTTCAATAGCTTCAACAGCTGAAGCAGAGAACTTATGAGCTTTTACTGTAAGTTTCTTTTCGATAGCACCTTTGCCGAGTACCTTAATACCAGCCTTAAGCTTGCTTACGACACCTTCTTCAAGTAATAGCTCAGGTGTAACTTCTGTGCCGTCTTCAAAACGATTTAGAGCATCCAAGTTAACAATTGCAAACTCTTTGCGGTGGATGTTCGTAAATCCTCGTTTCGGTAAACGTTGGAATAAAGGCATTTGACCACCTTCAAAGCCCGGACGAGTACCGCCGCCTGAACGTGCTTTTTGTCCTTTATGTCCACGGCCGGAAGTTTTTCCGTTACCTGATGACATTCCGCGACCTACACGATTACGATTTTTGCGAGTTCCTTCTGATGCCTTCAATTCATGAAGTTTCATGCGAGCACCTCCCTTTACGCTAATGTTTATTAAACTTCTTTAACCGAAATTAAATGAGATACTTTATTTACCATACCACGTACAGCTGCTGTATCTTCACGAACAACGGATTGTCGAATTTTTTTAAGTCCTAATGCTTGAACAGTTTTACGTTGAATATCTGTTCCACCGATAACACTGCGCGTGAGGGTGATTTCTAATTTTTTAGACATAACATTTCCCTCCTTATCCTAACAGTTCTTCTACAGACTTTCCACGTAGTTTTGCTACGTCTTCTGCGCGCTTTAAGTTTGTTAAGCCGTTTAATGTTGCACGAATCATATTGATCGGTGTGTTTGAACCAAGTGACTTCGTTAAGATATCACCAACACCAGCAAGTTCAAGAATCGCACGAACAGGTCCACCTGAGATAACTCCAGTACCCTCAGTAGCTGGTTTCATTAATACGTTACCTGAACCAAATCTACCGTGAATTTCATGTGGAATTGTTGTTCCAACGATAGGTACTGTAATCAAGTTTTTCTTTGCGTCATCAACTGCTTTTTTAATTGCTTCAGGTACTTCTTGTGCTTTACCAGTACCAAAACCTACATGACCATTTTTATCTCCGACAACAACCAAAGCTGCAAAGCGGAAACGACGTCCACCTTTTACTACTTTCGCAACACGGTTGATCGTAACAACACGCTCTTCAAGATCTAGTTTGTTCGGATCAATGCTTGTATTCATGTATGTCCCTCCTTTATCGATTAAAATTCAAGACCTGCCTCGCGGGCAGCATCTGCTAATGCTTTTACACGTCCATGATAAAGGTAGCCTCCGCGATCGAATACAATCGATTTGTAACCTTTATCCTGGGCACGTTTAGCGATCAATTCTCCGACTTGCTTAGCTGCTTCTACATTGCCGGTAGCTTCTACTTTAAGCTCGTTGTCTTTTGTAGAGGCACTTGCAACTGTTTTGCCATTAATATCATCGATTAATTGTACATAGATGTGTTTATTTGAACGGTACACATTCAAACGAGGACGTTCCTGTGTTCCAAAAAGATTTTTACGAACACGTGCATGTCTTCTTTTACGTGTAACATTTTTGTCAGGTTTTGTGATCATCTAGGTCACTCCTTTCTGCTCCCTAACTAATCTTACTTAGCAGTTTTACCTTCTTTGCGGCGTACAAATTCACCTTCGTAGCGAATACCTTTCCCTTTATAAGGTTCAGGAGGTCTGATTGCTCTAATATTTGAAGCAATTGCTCCAACTAGTTCCTTATCAATACCTTTTACAACTACTTGTGTGTTTTTAGGAATTTCAATTTCAATACCCTCAATTGGGTCGATTTCTACAGGATGTGAGTAACCAGCGTTAATCACAACTTTGTTACCTTGCTTTTGTGCACGATAACCAACCCCAATAATTTCAAGGGATTTTTCAAAGCCTTTACTTACGCCAACAACCATGTTATTGATCAAACTACGAGTAGTTCCGTGTAACGCACGGTGATCTTTATGATCGCTTGGACGCTCAATTGTAATGACGTTGTCTTCCATGTTGATTTTCATGTCCTGAGGTAGATCTCTGGATAATTCACCTTTTGGACCTTTTACTGTTACAGAATTACGGTCACCAATTTTAACCTCTACACCTTCTGGAATTTCAATTGGTTTAAGTCCTATACGAGACATTCCATGCACCTCCTTATCAAAAAATGTTAATTACCATACGTAGCAAGAACTTCGCCACCAACAGCTTGAGAACGGGCTTCTTTATCAGAAAGCACACCTTTAGATGTTGATACGATAGCAATACCTAAACCATTAAGTACGCGAGGTACTTCGTTAGCTTTAGCGTAGACACGTAGTCCCGGCTTACTAATTCTTTTAATACCTGTAATTACTCGTTCGTTATTAGCACCGTATTTAAGGAAAATACGCAGAACGCCTTGTTTGTTATCTTCAACAAATTCATAATCTGAAACAAAACCCTCACGTTTAAGGATATCAGCGATCTCTTTTTTCATAGTAGAAGCAGGAAGCTCCAACTTTTCATGGCGTACCATGTTAGCATTACGAATACGAGTAAGCATATCTGCGATTGGATCTGTCATAACCATTACTAATTACCTCCTTCCCGAATCGGGGTTTACCAGCTTGCTTTTTTGACACCAGGAATTTGACCTTTATAGGCAAGTTCACGGAAACAAATACGGCAAAGTTTAAATTTACGGATTACAGAATGTGGTCGGCCACAACGTTCGCAACGTGTATATTCACGTACTTGATACTTTTGTGGACGTTTTTGTTTCGCAATCATTGATTTTTTAGCCACAATTTTCCCTCCTTGTATTAGCTCTTAGCTTATTTTTGGAAAGGCATGCCTAGCTGAGCTAAAAGTTCACGAGCTTCTTCGTCAGTATTGGAAGTTGTTACAATAACGATATCCATACCACGGACCTTGTTCACTTTATCGTAGTTAATTTCTGGGAAAATTAGCTGTTCTTTAACACCTAATGTATAGTTTCCTCGACCATCAAAAGCTTTTTTAGAGATACCACGGAAGTCACGTACACGTGGAAGTGATACTGCAATAAGCTTTTGTAGGAAATCGTACATGCGCTCACCGCGAAGAGTTACTTTCGCACCGATTGGCATTCCTTCACGAAGACGGAAACCAGCGATTGATTTCTTTGCACGAGTTACCATTGGCTTCTGACCAGAAATTAATGCAAGCTCTTCTACAGCACTATCCAATGCTTTTGAATTTTGAACTGCATCACCAACACCCATGTTGATAACAATTTTTTCAACTGTTGGTACTTGCATAACAGATTCATAATTAAATTTATTCATCAAAGATGGTAATACTTCATCTTGGTATTTTTGTTTTAGTTGATTCATCATGTCGCCCTCCTTTCGTCGCTAAACTATTTATCTAATGCTTCACCGGATTTTTTAGCGATGCGGACTTTCTTTCCGTCACGTACTTCATGCCCAACACGAGTTGGTTCACCGGATTTAGGATCTATTGGCATTACGTTAGAAACATGGATTGGTGCTTCTTGATTAAGGATTCCGCCTTGCGGATTCTCCTGAGAAGGCTTCGCGTGTTTTTTAATCATGTTAATACCTTCTACAAGAACACGTTCCTTTTTAGGGTATGCTTCTAAAATAGTGCCTTGTTTACCACGGTCTTTACCGGATATTACTTTGACTTTATCACCTTTTTTTACATGCATGCTTTACGCACCTCCTTACAAGGCAAAAATTTAAGCTTATAAAACTTCTGGAGCTAGAGATACGATTTTCATGAATTTAGCTTCACGTAATTCACGTGCGACTGGTCCGAAGATACGAGTTCCTCTTGGACTTTTATCATCACGGATAATTACTGCTGCATTTTCATCAAAACGAATGTATGATCCATCTTTACGACGCGCGCCAGATTTAGAACGTACGATTACGGCTTTAACAACCTCACCTTTTTTGACAACGCCTCCTGGTGTTGCTTGTTTTACAGTACAAACAATTACATCACCAATATTAGCAGTCTTACGTCCGGAACCACCAAGTACTTTAATTGCAAGCACTTCACGTGCACCAGAGTTATCTGCAACTTTTAAACGAGTTTCTTGTTGAATCATATCGCTGTGACCTCCCTTCGGATACCTTTCCGAGCGAACTTATATTATATAATTACCGCTTCTTCAACGATTTCAACTAAGCGGAAACGTTTTGTAGCTGAAAGCGGACGAGTTTCCATGATGCGTACAACATCGCCAATTTTTGCTTGATTGTTCTCATCATGTGTTTTGAATTTCTTAGAGTACTTAACACGTTTACCGTATAGTTTATGAAACTTGTAAGTCTCAACTAAAACAGTAATTGTTTTATCCATTTTATCCGATACGACACGGCCTGTGTATACTTTACGATTATTACGTTCAGTCATTTTGAGGCTAACCTCCTCTCGAATTATCAGTTATTTACACTTAGTTCACGTTGACGTACAACAGTTTTCAAGCGAGCAATTGACTTTCTTACTTCGCGAATGCGAGCAGTGTTTTCCAATTGACCTGTTGCAAGCTGGAAGCGTAAATTAAATAGTTCTTCTTTTAAAGATTTAACTTTTTGTTCAATTTCGGCAGTGGTTAGTTCTCTGATTTCATTAGCCTTCATTGCTTTCACCACCAATTTCTTCACGTTTTACAAACTTAGTTTTAATCGGCAGTTTATGAGAAGCAAGACGCAACGCTTCACGAGCAACTTCTTCTGATACACCTGCGATTTCAAACATAATTTTTCCTGGTTTTACTACTGCTACCCAGCCCTCTGGAGCACCTTTACCGGAACCCATTCGAACTTCTAGGGGCTTTGCAGTGTATGGTTTGTCAGGAAAGATTTTAATCCAAACTTTACCGCCACGTTTCATGTAACGAGTCATTGCAATACGAGCTGCCTCTATTTGACGGCTTGTGATCCAAGATGCTTCTGTTGCTTGTAGGCCATACTCACCAAAAGCTACAGTAGTTCCACCTTTTGCTTGACCTCTCATTTTACCACGATGTTGTCTACGATATTTAACACGTTTAGGCATTAACATAGAAAGTGCCCCCTTCCTTATTTGTTTGATTTAGTTGGAAGGACTTCTCCACGATAGATCCACACTTTAACGCCTAGCTTACCGTAAGTAGTATCAGCTTCAGCTGTACCATAATCGATATCAGCACGTAATGTGTGTAGTGGTACTGTTCCTTCACTATAATGTTCCGCACGAGCGATGTCTGCTCCACCAAGGCGTCCAGAAACCTGAGTCTTAATACCTTTAGCTCCTCCGCGAATTGCACGTTGGATAGCTTGCTTTTGAGCACGACGGAATGAAATACGATTTTCTAACTGACGAGCAATATTTTCAGCAACTAGTGTTGCATCAAGATCAACTTTTTTGATTTCCACAATATTAATGTGTACACGTTTGCCAGTCAGGCTATTCAATGATTTACGTAGAGCTTCTACTTCGGAACCGCCTTTACCAATTACCATACCTGGTTTACCAGTATGAATAGTAATGTTCACACGGTTTGCTGCACGTTCGATATCAATAGAAGAAACAGCAGCAATACGCAAGCGGTTTTCAAGATATTCTCTGATTTTAATATCTTCATGTAGTAAGTCTGCATAGTCTTTACCAGCATACCATTTAGACTCCCAGTCTTTGATAATGCCGACACGAAGACCCGTTGGATTTACTTTTTGACCCACTGACTATCCCTCCTTCTTTTCTGTTACAACCACAGTAATGTGGCTTGTGCGTTTATTAATTTTACTTGCACGTCCTTGAGCACGTGGACGGAAGCGTTTCAGTGTTGCACCTTCATTTACAAATGCTTCAGAAATCACTAGATTATCTGGATCCATTTCGTAGTTATGTTCCGCGTTTGCAATAGCAGACTTAAGAACCTTTTCTACGACTGGAGAAGCACCACGTTGTGTATGACGTAAAATTGCAACTGCTTCACCAACGTTTTTTCCTCGAATTAGATCAACAACTAAACGAACTTTACGAGGAGCAATACGAACCGATTTCGCAATGGCTTTTGCTTGCATGTTGAGTGCCTCCTCTCATTAGCGTTTTGTTTTCTTATCATCGCCGGCATGCCCTTTATACGTACGGGTTGGGGCGAATTCACCTAATTTATGGCCAACCATATCTTCCGTTACATAAACTGGAACGTGTTTACGTCCATCATATACCGCAATGGTATGACCAACAAATGTAGGGAATATAGTAGAACGACGTGACCAAGTTTTAACTACTTGCTTTTTGTCACTTTCGTTTAATGTTTCAATCTTTGACAGTAGATGGTCATCTGCAAAAGGTCCTTTTTTCAAGCTACGACCCATGGATAAACCTCCTTTCGCAATTGAGAGACGGGGGTTATATCCCGTCCGCTATTCCGTTTATTTTTTACGCTTACGAACGATATATTTATCAGTCGACTTGTTACGGTGACGTGTTTTGTAACCAAGTGTAGGTTTACCCCATGGTGACATTGGTGATTTACGTCCGATTGGTGCACGTCCTTCACCACCACCGTGTGGGTGATCGTTAGGGTTCATTACAGAACCACGTACTGTAGGGCGCTTGCCTAACCAGCGAGAACGTCCTGCTTTACCAACACGAATAAGTTCATGTTCAATGTTACCTACCTGGCCAACTGTAGCGCGACAAGTAGAAAGGATTAAGCGAACTTCACCAGAAGCTAAACGAACTAGTGTGTACTTATCTTCACGGCCAAGAACCTGAGCTTCGGCACCTGCTGAACGAGCAAGCTGTCCACCGCGTCCTGGTTTTAACTCAACATTATGAATGATTGTACCAACTGGAATGTTAGCCAATGGAAGTGCGTTACCTAACTTGATATCCGCATCTACACCTGATTCAATTGTTTGATCCACTTTAAGACCTTTTGGAGCTAGAATATAACGCTTTTCTCCATCAACATAATTGATTAGAGCTATATTAGCTGAACGGTTCGGATCATATTCAATTGTAGCAACGCGTCCTGGTATACCATCTTTATCACGCTTGAAGTCGATAATACGGTATTGACGCTTATGACCGCCACCTTGATGACGAACAGTTAGTTTCCCTTGGTTATTACGACCGCCACGTTTGTATAATGGGCTTAAAAGGGACTTTTCTGGAGTATCTGTAGTGATTTCAGCAAAATCAGATACAGACATATTACGTCGACCATTTGACGTTGGTTTGAATTTTTTAATCGCCATCTTGTTTTCCCTCCTTCACAATTTCCTTGTTCTTAACCTTCAAAGAAGTCCAGTTCTTTACTGTCTTCAGAAAGTTGTACGATAGCTTTTTTGCGATCTGAGCGATACCCACCGTATCTTCCCATTCGCTTGAACTTACCTTTAAGATTCATTGTATTTACTTTTTCTACTTTGACACCAAATACTAGTTCTACAGCAGATTTGATCTCTGTTTTGTTAGCTTTTGGGTTTACTTCAAACGTATATTTCTTCTCTGCCATTAGGTCAGCAGAGTTTTCCGTAATTACCGGGCGCTTAATAATATCGCGTGGGTCTTTCATTATGAAAGCACCTCCCCTGCTTTTTCAGCTGCATCTTTAGTTACGATCAGCTTGTCATGCGAAAGCAAGTCCAGTACGTTCATTTCCTCTACAGTCAATACTTTTACAGACTGAAGATTGTTTGCTGAACGCATAACTGTCTCATCTTTTTCAGCAGTAACAATTAATACTTTTGTATCAACGTTAAGTGCTTCAAGCATCTTAACTACTTCTTTAGTTTTAGGAGCATCAATTGCAATGCTTTCTAATACTACAATATTATCTTCTTTTACTTTGGAAGATAAAGCAGATCTTAATGCTAGACGACGTACTTTCTTTGGTAGTTTATAGCTATAGCTTCTAGGAGTCGGTCCGAATACAGTTCCGCCACCTACCCATTGTGGTGAACGAATGGAACCTTGACGCGCACGTCCTGTTCCTTTTTGACGCCATGGTTTACGACCACCACCGCGTACTTCCGAACGGTTTTTTACAGCGTGCGTTCCTTGACGCATAGATGCACGTTGCATTACTACAGCTTCATGTAAAACATGTGTGTTTGGTTCAATACCGAATACGGAATCGTTTAACTCCATATCGCCAGCTTGTGAACCGTCTTGTTTTAATAGTGCTACTTTAGGCATGACATATCCTCCCTTCGTCTATATGATTAGTTAGCCTTTATTGCACTCGTGATTTTTACGAATGATTTTTTTGCTCCAGGCACGTTCCCTTTAACTAAAATAAGGTTACGCTCAGCATCCACATTAACAATTTCAAGATTTTGAATTGTAACTTGGTTGCCACCCATTTGTCCTGGAAGTGGTCTTCCTTTAAATACACGCATTGGATCAACAGCACCTAGTGAACCAGGTCCTCTATGATAGTGGGAACCGTGGGACATTGGGCCACGTTGTTGATTATGTCGTTTGATGGAACCTTGGAAACCTTTACCCTTGGTTGTTCCAGTAACATCAATTTTATCTCCTGCTTGAAAAACATCAACGCTTATTTCCTGACCAACTTCATAGTCGTCAAGATTAGCGTCACGGAATTCACGAACGCAGCGCTTAGGGGCTGTTTCAGCTTTAGCAGCATGACCTTTTTTCGCTTTATTCGTACGTGATTCTTTCTCATCAGCAAAACCGATTTGTAATGCTTCATAGCCATCATTTTCTAGCGTTCTCTTTTGCAATACAACGTTTGGCTCTGCCTGAATTACTGTTACAGGCACTAACTCGCCAGTTTCAGAGAAAAGCTGAGTCATGCCGATTTTACGACCTAAGATTCCTTTCGTCATCCGTTACACCTCCTATAGTAAATCCATTATTTTATAGTTTGATTTCAATATCCACACCAGATGGTAAGTCAAGACGCATTAACGAGTCAACAGTTTGTGGTGTTGGATTAACAATATCGATCAAGCGTTTATGTGTACGCATTTCGAATTGCTCGCGTGAATCCTTGTACTTATGCACCGCACGTAAAACAGTATATACAGATCTTTCTGTAGGTAATGGAATTGGTCCAGAAACATTTGCTCCAGAACGCTTCGCAGTATCTACAATTTTCTCAGCAGACTGATCTAAGATACGATGATCATATGCTTTCAAACGGATTCTGATCTTTTCTTTTGCCATTATTTTCCCTCCTTCTCGCCCATATTATTATAGACATTCTCCACGAAAATTCCTTAGCACCCCGCCATGGCAAAGGGGCCGGGTGTGCCAACAACCTTCCGCTTCATCGCCTTCGATGACCAACATTCTTATTATATAGAATTCCGCCGGTCAATGCAACCCCTTTTTAATAAATGTTGTAAGGATATTGCACATCTATGTATTATACTTACTATTTTCAATGAATGCAAGGGGTACAAGGAAATTCCTTATCTTAACAAGAATATTTTCTAGCTTAAGTGAAAAGTTGTTCGAATGCGTTTAAACTTTAAGGAATTTAATTACCTTCTAGTTTGTTGGGAAATTCGAGTTATAGATGGGAAAATTCTATCTGCCATAGAGTGGACTCATTAGTAGTAAGTGGTGGATATTCGCGGATTGAAGATTTAATCTGAAGTAGAGTTACTTAATTAGCAGAAGGGAGTGGGTATCCGCTGGAAAATAATTTATTCGGCTGGAGAGTGAGATAATCAGCCGCAGAATAGGTTTATCAGCAGTAGAGCGAAACTATCCGCCAGAGAGCAATTTAATCAGCAGTAGAGCAACATTATCCGCCGCAAAATAGTTTTATCAGCAGCACAGCAATATTATCCGCCAGAGATATTCAGGAATTAGCTATAGTTTGATTATCATACATTAACCTTTAAAACAGCCATACATAATACACCCAAGTTAGTTAAGAGTTCATCTATCCCACAAGTCATTGGATACCCCAACATATCTATTAGAATTCAAACAAACAAAAAAGCAGGTAGCGTCGTCACGCTACCTGCTTTTGATAAAGTTTATTACTTTTGAATTGATGATACTACACCAGATCCAACAGTACGTCCGCCTTCACGGATAGAGAAACGAGTACCGTCTTCAATAGCGATTGGAGAAATAAGCTCAACGCTCATTTCGATGTTATCGCCAGGCATTACCATTTCAGTACCTTCTGGCAACTGAATAACACCAGTTACGTCAGTAGTACGGAAATAGAACTGTGGACGATAGTTAGCGAAGAATGGAGTATGACGTCCACCTTCTTCTTTTGACAATACATAAACTTCAGCTTTGAAGTTTGTGTGTGGAGTAATTGAACCAGGCTTTGCTAGTACTTGACCACGGTTGATGTCTTCACGTGCAACACCACGTAGAAGTGCACCAATGTTGTCACCAGCTTCAGCATAGTCAAGAAGCTTACGGAACATTTCCACACCAGTTACAGTAGTTTTAGAAGCATCTTCAGCAAGACCAATGATTTCAACTTCGTCTCCTACTTTAACTTCTCCACGCTCAACACGTCCAGTAGCAACTGTACCACGACCAGTGATTGAGAATACGTCCTCAACTGGCATCATGAATGGCTTGTCTTTGTCACGGTCTGGAGTTGGGATGTACTCATCAACTGCAGCCATTAGTTCAACGATTTTTTCTTCGTAGTCTGCATCGCCTTCTAGAGCTTTAAGAGCAGAACCTTTGATTACAGGTACATCGTCACCTGGGAAGTCGTATTCAGTAAGTAGATCACGTACTTCCATTTCTACTAATTCAAGTAGTTCTTCATCGTCTACCATATCTGTTTTGTTAAGGAATACTACGATAGAAGGTACCCCAACGTTACGAGATAATAGGATATGCTCACGAGTTTGTGGCATTGGACCATCAGCAGCAGATACTACTAGGATAGCGCCGTCCATTTGAGCAGCACCAGTGATCATGTTTTTAACATAGTCAGCGTGACCTGGGCAGTCAACGTGTGCATAGTGACGAGTGTCAGTTTCATATTCTACGTGAGATGTTGCAATTGTGATTCCACGTTCTTTTTCTTCTGGTGCACCGTCAATTTGGTCATAAGCCATTGCAGACCCTTTACCAGATTTCTTATGCATAACTGTTGTGATAGCAGCAGTTAGAGTAGTTTTACCATGGTCAACGTGTCCAATTGTACCAATGTTTACGTGACTTTTTGAGCGATCAAATTTTTCTTTAGCCATTTATAGTTCCTCCTTTAGTTAAATAAAAGTTTTTTTATTTTTTTATATTAAGCAGAGAAATAATTTTAAACTATAACTCAGCCTTCAATAAAAGTTATACTTGATGATGATCAAAAAATCAATTATTGACCAGCATTTTTCTTAATAATTTCTTCTGAGATACTCTTTGGCACTTCTTCATAATGGTCAAAGTGCATAGTGAATGTTCCACGACCTTGCGTATTTGAACGTAAAGCAGTAGCATAACCAAACATTTCAGCAAGTGGTACAAAACCTTTTACTAGCTGAGCAGTTCCGCGTGCTTCCATACCTTCAACGCGTCCACGGCGTGATGTAACATCACCCATAATGTCTCCCATGTATTCTTCCGGAATAACGATTTCAACTTTCATCATTGGTTCAAGAAGTACTGGGTTACACTTGTTTTTAGCAGCCTTTAAGGCCATTGATGCAGCTATTTTAAATGCCATCTCGTTTGAGTCAACATCATGGTAGCTACCATCATATAGTGAAGCTTTAATATCAATTAATGGATATCCTGCAAGTACACCATTCTCCATTGATTCAGCAATACCTGCTTCAACAGAAGGAATGTATTCACGAGGAACAACCCCACCAACGATTTTGTTTTCAAATTCAAAGCCAGCGCCTTCTTCATTTGGTTCAAATTTAACCCAAACGTGACCATATTGTCCACGACCACCTGACTGACGTACAAACTTACCTTCAACCTCTGCAGCAGAACGGAAAGTTTCTCTGTAAGCAACCTGTGGTGCACCAACATTAGCTTCAACTTTGAATTCGCGCTTCAAACGGTCAACAATAATGTCTAAGTGAAGTTCACCCATACCAGAAATAATTGTTTGACCAGTTTCTACGTTTGTTTCTGTACGGAAAGTTGGATCTTCTTCAGCAAGTTTTGCTAAAGCAATACCCATTTTATCTTGGTCCGCTTTTGTTTTTGGTTCGATTGCAACACCGATAACCGGTTCTGGGAATTCCATTGATTCAAGGATAACTAAGTCCTTTTCATCACAAAGTGTGTCCCCAGTTGAAGTATCCTTCAAGCCTACTGCTGCTGCAATTTCACCAGAGTAAACGCGTGAAATTTCTTCACGGGAGTTGGCGTGCATTTGTAGGATACGACCTACACGTTCACGCTTATCTTTTACAGAGTTCTTAACATAAGAACCGGAATCTAGTGTCCCAGAATATACACGGAAGAATGTAAGCTTTCCAACGTATGGATCTGTCATAACTTTAAATGCTAAAGCAGAGAAAGGAGCTTTATCATCTGATGGACGAGTTACTTTCTCTTCTGTTCCAGGAACAATACCTTCAATTGCCGCAACATCTGTTGGTGCAGGCAAGAAGTCAATTACACCATCAAGCATTAGTTGAACACCTTTGTTTTTAAATGCAGAACCACAATATACAGGATAGAATTCTACATCCAATGTTGCTTGACGAATTGCATTCTTAAGTTCTTCGTTGGAGATTTCTTCCCCTTCTAGGAACTTCATCATTAACTCTTCATCAAGTTCTGATACTGCTTCAATAAGACCTGCTCTTAACTCTTCTGCCTTATCTTTATATTCTGCAGGGATCTCACGGGATTCCGCTTTTGTACCAAGGTCATCAAGATAGAAGTGTGCTTCCATATTGATCAGATCAATAATACCTTCAAATTGATCTTCAGCACCAATTGGTAACTGTACTGGATGTGCATTTGCACCCAGACGATCCTTTAGTGTGCCTGTAGAATACAAGAAGTCAGCACCTACTTTATCCATTTTGTTAATGAATACGATTCTAGGTACTCCGTATGTTGTCGCTTGACGCCATACAGTTTCTGTCTGTGGTTCAACACCAGACTGTGCATCAAGTACAGTTACAGCACCATCCAGCACACGTAGGGAACGTTCAACTTCTACAGTGAAGTCCACGTGTCCAGGTGTATCTATAATGTTAATACGATGTTCCTTCCAAGCAGCAGTTGTTGCAGCAGATGTGATTGTAATACCACGCTCTTGCTCTTGCTCCATCCAGTCCATCTGTGAAGCACCTTCGTGTGTTTCACCAATTTTATGAATACGTCCTGTGTAGAAAAGAATACGCTCAGTAGTAGTGGTCTTACCTGCATCGATGTGTGCCATAATACCAATATTACGCGTCTTTTCCAAGGAGAACTCTCTAGCCATGTATTCTTCTCCTTCCTATTTGAAAACTTTATTGTCTTGTTCTTACCAACGGTAGTGAGCGAATGCTTTATTCGCTTCTGCCATTTTATGCATTTCTTCGCGCTTCTTAACGGAAGCACCTGTGTTGTTAGATGCATCAAGAATTTCATTAGCAAGACGTTCTTCCATTGTTTTCTCTCCGCGTAGGCGAGAGTAGTTAACAATATAACGTAGTCCTAATGCCTGACGACGTTCAGGGCGAACTTCCATCGGTACCTGGTAGTTAGAACCCCCAACACGGCGAGCACGAACCTCAAGTACTGGCATTACGTTTTTCATTGCCTGTTCAAAAACTTCCATTGCATTTTGGCCGCTTCTTTCAGAAACAAGTTCGAATGCATTATAAAGAATTTTTTGTGCCTTACCTCTTTTACCATCAACCATAATTTGATTGATTAAACGAGTCACTAATTTTGATTTATAAAGTGGATCTGGCAAGACATCGCGTTTAGGTACTGGTCCTTTACGTGGCATATGTCCTCCTCCTCTCTCAATAGTTATTATTTTACATTACTTTTTCTTAGGGCGTTTTGTTCCGTATTTAGAACGTCCTTGTGCACGGCCTTCTACTCCAGCTGTGTCAAGTGCTCCACGTACAATGTGGTAACGTACCCCTGGTAAGTCTTTTACACGTCCACCACGTAGTAATACTACGCTGTGCTCTTGTAGGTTGTGACCAATTCCAGGGATGTATGCAGTTACTTCCATGTTATTTGACAAGCGAACACGCGCATATTTACGAAGTGCTGAGTTCGGCTTCTTTGGAGTCAATGTACCAACACGTGTACAAACACCACGTTTTTGTGGAGAGTTTTGGTCAGTAAGTTTCTTTTTGAAACTGTTATAACCTTTATTTAGTGCCGGTGAATCAGATTTCTTCGGCTTGTTCACGCGACCTTTACGTACTAATTGATTAATTGTAGGCATTGAAATGTCCTCCCTTCCAATTTTATAAATTTAAAATCTGTAACCAGCTGTTTTAAGCGAGTTATAAACCCACACATCCAGGTGGTTCATCTTTTGGCAAAAAACAAAGTCTCGACAGCTAATTTCCTGTCAAAACCATTAATGCTTTATTGCAACTGTAGATGCACCAACCTCAATACCACAAGCCGCACCTAGTTTTTCCATCGAATCTACATAGCGGCAAGGGATGCCAAGATCTTCTGCTAAACCAGCTACTTTTTGTGTCAATCGGTGATCAGCATCATCAGCAATAAACACTTCACTTATTTCACCATTATTCATGGCCTTAAGCGTCTGTTTCGTTCCAATAATTATTCGTGATCGAACTTGAGTCACTTTTTCATAAGACATTTCATATCCTCCAAAGTAACAAGCATTATCGGAAGCACCTTGAATATTCTATCACCCATATTTTTCAATGTCAATATATATCGGGAATATTTTTGGTGCTTCCGATGGTTTATCACTTGTTCTTAAACTCTTCTCTATTTTTTAAACCTATGCTCATTATTAGCAAGTTCTATTGAACAGTCTCTGTTTCTTCCTCGTTAGCTGTTTCAGGTTCATCCAAGTCTGCTTGCACCTGACGATATCGCTGCATCCCAGTCCCAGCAGGAACCAGCTTACCAATGATTACATTTTCTTTCAGTCCTAGTAACTCATCTCGCTTACCTTTAATTGCAGCATCTGTAAGTACACGTGTAGTTTCTTGGAAAGAAGCTGCAGATAAGAATGAATCTGTTTCTAAGGACGCTTTGGTAATACCTAATAATACAGGTTTTCCAGTTGCTGGTTGTTGCCCATCATTCAATACTTTATGGTTAGCAACCTTGAACTGATGGATTTCAAGTAATGAGCCTGGCAATACATCCGTATCTCCAGAATCAATAACACGAATCTTACGAAGCATTTGACGAACCATAACTTCGACGTGTTTATCACCAATTTCTACACCCTGCATACGGTAAACGCGCTGCACTTCACGCAATAAATAATCTTGTACTCCTTCAACACCCTGAACGCGCAAGAGATCTTTCGGGTCTACAGAACCTTCTGTAAGCTCCTGCCCTGCGATAACTGTATCTCCAACTGTCACCTTCATACGAGCATTATAAGGCACAGCGTAGGCACGTTGTTCTACTTCACCTTGAACAATAATTTCTTGTTTGTCCTTCACTTCTTTAACTTCGTGAATGGTTCCGTAGATTTCACTAATCACAGCCTGCCCTTTTGGATTCCGAGCTTCAAATAGCTCCTGAATACGAGGCAAACCTTGTGTAATATCGTCCCCTGCAACACCACCTGTGTGGAATGTACGCATGGTTAACTGTGTACCTGGCTCACCAATGGATTGTGCAGCAATTATACCGACTGCCTCTCCAACTTCTACATCTGCTCCAGTTGCTAGGTTACGGCCATAACATTTTTGACATACACCGTGCTTCGTATTACATGTGAAGGCTGTGCGAATGGTTACTTCTTCAATACCAGCCTCAACAATTTGTTTTGCTTGGTCTTCGGTAATAATTGTATCTTCTTTCGCAAGAACCTCGTTTGTTTCTGGGTGCTTTACAGAACGGAAGGCTGTTCGCCCAATTAACCTGTCGATTAACGGCTCTATTAACTCAGTACCATCAGTTAAGGCAGAAACTGTAAGTCCTCGGTCAGTTCCACAGTCTGCTTCACGTACAATAACATCCTGAGCCACATCAACAAGACGACGAGTCAGATAACCTGAGTCGGCTGTCTTCAAGGCTGTATCAGCAAGTCCTTTACGGGCACCGTGCGTAGAAATAAAGTACTCAAGCACTGTTAAACCTTCACGGAAACTGGACTTAATCGGCAATTCAATAATTTTACCAGCCGGGTTGGCCATTAGACCACGCATACCTGCGAGCTGTGTAAAGTTAGAGGCATTACCCCTCGCTCCTGAATCACTCATCATAAAGATCGGGTTTCTCTCACTTAGGGATTGCATCAGCTTATCCTGAATTGTATCCTTCGATTGAGACCATATAGCAATAACCCTGTCATAGCGCTCTTCATCTGTGATTAAACCACGACGGAATTGTTTAGATACGTTATCCACTTTCTTTTGAGCTTCTACAAGGATTTCTTCTTTTTCTTTTAGAACAACGATATCAGAAATACCAACAGTCATACCTGCTTTTGTGGAATAACTGAAACCAAGATCCTTCATGCGGTCAAGCATTTTCGATGTTTCACTGATTTTGAACCGTTTAAAGACTTCCGCAATAATATCTCCCAGGAAACCTTTTTTAAATGGTTTTATAATATCTCTCGATTTGATTTCTTCTTTTATGTTCGTTCCACTCTCTACAAAATAGTGTCCCGGAGTTTCAATCTCCAAATTTAATTTTGTAGGTTCATTTATATAAGGGAACGACTCGGGTAAGATTTCATTGAAAATAATTTTCCCTACAGTGGTGATCAATAATTGGCCTTGTTGCTTGTCAGTGAATGTTTTGTTGTTTAGACTCGATGCTTGGATTGCTACTCTTGTATGCAAATGTACATACCCATTCTGATAAGAGAGCAATGCTTCATTTATATCATTAAACACAGCACCTTCACCGATGGCGTCTTCTCGTTCCAACGTAAGATAATAGTTTCCTAAAACCATATCCTGAGATGGTGTAACAACTGGTTTACCATCTTTTGGATTTAAGATGTTTTGGGCCGCAAGCATAAGAATACGTGCTTCTGCCTGTGCTTCAGCTGATAAAGGAACATGGACTGCCATTTGGTCACCATCAAAGTCAGCATTGTATGCTGTACATACTAATGGATGCAGGCGAATTGCACGTCCTTCAACTAACGTAGGCTCAAATGCTTGAATACCCAGTCTGTGCAATGTAGGTGCACGGTTAAGTAATACAGGATGCTCCTTAATTACTTCTTCCAGTACATCCCATACATCTGGATGCACACGTTCAATTTTACGTTTTGCTGATTTAATATTATGTGCGATTCCTTTTTCCACAAGTTCTTTCATAATAAATGGCTTAAAGAGCTCCAGTGCCATCTCTTTCGGTAAACCACACTGATACATTTTCAAGTGAGGTCCTACAACGATAACAGAACGTCCGGAATAATCTACACGTTTTCCTAATAGGTTTTGACGGAAACGACCTTGCTTCCCTTTCAGCATATGTGATAAGGACTTTAATGGTCGGTTACCTGGTCCAGTGACTGGACGGCCACGACGTCCGTTATCTATCAAGGCATCTACTGCCTCTTGTAGCATACGCTTTTCATTTTGCACAATAATACTTGGTGCTCCGAGATCCAACAAACGCTTTAGACGGTTGTTTCGATTGATTACACGGCGATATAAATCATTCAGATCAGATGTCGCAAATCTTCCACCGTCCAACTGAACCATCGGGCGTATTTCCGGTGGGATTACAGGTAAAACATCCAACACCATCCAAGAGGTATCATTGCCGGAATTACGGAATGACTCCAGTACTTCCAAGCGTTTAATTGCTCTTGTTCTACGTTGTCCCTGTGCTGTTTTCAATTCTTCTTTTAAAGCATCCACTTCTTTTTCAATATCGATGTCTTGCAAAAGTTTACGGATTGCTTCTGCACCCATTTGGGCTTTAAAAGATTTACCATACTTGTCATAATATGCACGGTATTCTTTTTCAGATAAAAGCTGTTTTTTCTCTAAAGGTGTGTCACCAGTTTCCGTTACAATATATGCAGCGAAATAGATTACTTCCTCAAGAGCTCTTGGAGACATATCCAAGACAAGGCCCATACGGCTTGGTATACCTTTAAAATACCAAATATGGGATACCGGAGCTGCTAATTCAATGTGACCCATGCGCTCACGACGCACCTTAGCTTTTGTTACTTCTACACCACAACGGTCACATACAACACCTTTATAGCGTACTCGTTTGTACTTTCCACAATGGCATTCCCAATCTTTTTGTGGCCCAAAAATCCGCTCACAGAACAAGCCATCTTTCTCCGGCTTCAATGTACGGTAATTAATTGTTTCTGGCTTCTTCACCTCACCATAAGACCATGATCGAATCTTTTCTGGTGAAGCTAACCCAATCTTCATATACTCAAAATTATTTACATCTAGCAAGGGGCCTACCTCCCTTTTAATGTCCGATTTTACCTAAGCTTATAACAGTTATATAAGATAAAGCTGGAGGTTGATCCAACTGTTGAACCAACCTTTCACTTTGGATATTTGGATATTATGCGTCTTTTAATCATTTACCCTATTGATATAATACTTAACTTTCTTCTACTTCAAGGTTTAATTTACTAGCTTGTTGTGTATCTTCTTCTTCCAGTTCGCGCATATCGATCTCTTCTTCGTTACTGGAAAGCATTTTAACGTCCATTCCCAGACTTTGAAGTTCTTTAATTAATACCTTGAACGACTCCGGCACTCCCGGCTCAGGTACATTATCACCTTTTACAATGGATTCATATGTTTTCACCCTGCCGACAATATCGTCAGATTTCACAGTAAGGATTTCCTGCAACGTATATGCTGCACCATATGCTTCAAGTGCCCACACTTCCATCTCACCAAAACGCTGACCACCGAACTGGGCTTTACCACCAAGCGGTTGCTGTGTAACAAGTGAGTAAGGACCTGTTGAACGAGCATGTAACTTATCATCAACCATATGCGCAAGCTTGATCATATACATTACCCCAACGGAAACACGATTATCAAAAGGCTCACCTGATCTTCCATCATAAAGGACTGTTTTCGCATCCCTTGGCATACCAGCCTCTTCTAGAGTTTCCCAAACATCCTCTTCGGTAGCTCCATCAAAAACAGGTGATGCAACATGGATTCCAAGCTGTCTGGCAGCCATTCCAAGATGTAACTCAAACACCTGTCCAATATTCATACGGGATGGTACACCCAATGGATTAAGCATAATATCAATTGGTGTTCCATCAGGTAAGAATGGCATATCCTCTTCTGGTAAGATTTTGGAGATTACACCTTTGTTCCCGTGGCGACCTGCCATTTTATCTCCTTCATGAATCTTACGCTTTTGCACGATATATGCACGCACAAGTTGATTAACACCTGGAGGTAGCTCGTCGCCATCCTCACGATTAAAGATCTTCACATCTAAGACAATTCCGCCTGCTCCGTGAGGTACACGTAGGGATGTATCGCGAACTTCCCTTGCCTTCTCTCCAAAGATTGCATGAAGAAGTCGTTCTTCAGCAGATAGCTCTGTAACACCTTTAGGCGTAACCTTACCAACAAGGATGTCCCCATCAGTAACTTCAGCACCAACTCGGATAATCCCATGTTCATTCAGGTTTTTAAGTGCTTCTTCCCCAACGTTAGGAATGTCTCTTGTGATTTCTTCTGGTCCAAGTTTTGTATCGCGTGCTTCAGACTCGTATTCTTCTATATGGATGGAAGTATAAACATCATCCTTAACAAGTCGTTCACTCATAATGATAGCATCCTCGTAGTTATAACCTTCCCAAGTCATAAAACCAACAAGCACGTTTCTTCCTAAGGCTAGCTCCCCATCTTCCATAGAAGGTCCGTCTGCAAGGATTTCTCCTTTAGTAACACGGTTGCCTTCACTTACAATAGGTCGCTGGTTGTAGCATGTTCCCTGGTTGGAACGAATATATTTTTGTAATTTGTAACGATCCAAATCGCCTTTTACTTCTTTTCCATCCACTTCTGATATGCGACGAACAAGAACCTCTTTGGCTTCTACTTTTTCTACAATGCCTTCGTGACGGCAAATGATAGCTGCACCAGAGTCTTTCCCGTCTACATACTCCATTCCTGTACCAACAATAGGAGCTTCCGGATTCATAAGCGGCACTGCTTGACGTTGCATGTTCGCTCCCATTAGTGCACGGTTGGAGTCATCATTTTCCAAGAAAGGAATACATGCGGTCGCAGCGGAAACAACTTGCTTTGGTGATACATCCATATAATCAATTTGTTCACGTGGAACTGCTGTATTCTCCCCGCGGAAACGAGCGATTACTTCTTCATCTGTGAAAGTACCGTCATCATCTAATTTAGCATTAGCCTGTGCAACAACATAGTTGTCTTCCTCATCGGCAGTTAAATAATCAATTTGAGCAGTTACCTTACCAGTTTCTGGGTCGACCCGGCGATAAGGTGTTTCAATGAAACCAAATTTATTAACTTTTGCATAACTTGACAATGAGTTAATAAGACCAATGTTCGGTCCCTCTGGCGTCTCAATCGGACACATACGACCGTAGTGGGAATAATGCACATCACGTACTTCGAAGCCAGCACGTTCACGCGTCAAACCACCAGGTCCTAATGCTGACAGACGACGTTTATGTGTTAATTCAGCCAACGGATTGGTCTGATCCATAAACTGTGACAGCTGAGAACTACCAAAGAATTCTTTAATCGATGCAATTACAGGTCGAATATTGATTAACTGTTGTGGTGTGATACTTGATGTATCTTGAATAGACATCCGTTCACGCACAACACGCTCCATTCGGGACAAACCGATTCTGAATTGATTCTGTAAAAGCTCCCCTACAGAACGCAAACGACGGTTCCCTAAATGATCAATATCATCTGTATTACCTACACGATGTAGCAGGTTAAAGAAGTAACTGATAGCTGATAAAATATCTGCAGGTGTAATATTTTTGATGCTGGTATCTACATTCGCATTCCCAATTACGGTTAGTTCCTTCTCACCACTAGGGTCAGTAGGATCTACGATTTTAATTGATTGAAGCGTAATTTGATCATCCAGTACACCTTCGTGAGGTTCAACAGTCCTCTCACCAAGCTTGTCTTCTTCTTTTTCCAAATATGGAATAATCTTATTTAATAACTTACGTTCGAGCTTATCACCTTTTTGTGCCAGTACCTCTCCTGTTTCAGGATCTACAATAGGTTCAGCAACAACTTGGTTGAAAAGTCGGTTCTTTATGTGTAATTTTTTATTCATTTTATAGCGACCAACATGCGCTAAATCATAACGCTTTGGATCGAAAAATCTGGAAACAAGTAAGCTTTTTGCATTTTCAACGGTTGGCGGCTCGCCAGGACGTAAACGCTCATAAATCTCCAATAAAGCTTTTTCAGTTGTTTCTGTGTTATCTTTTTCTAATGTATTTTTAAGGTATTCATTATCACCCAGCAAATCGATAATTTCTTGATCCGAACCAAAACCAAGAGCACGTAATAATACCGTAATCGGCAATTTACGTGTACGATCAATACGAACATAGGCCACGTCTTTCGCATCAGTTTCAAACTCTAACCATGCACCACGGTTAGGAATAACTGTTGCTGCAACGCCCCTTTTTCCGTTTTTATCAATTTTTTCATTATAGTAAACACTAGGTGAGCGCACAAGCTGTGAAACGATAACACGCTCTGCACCATTAATGACAAATGTACCTGTGTCTGTCATAAGCGGGAAATCACCCATGAATACTTCTTGTTCTTTTACTTCGCCTGTTTCATTGTTAATCAAGCGAACCTTTACTCGAAGTGGAGCATTATAAGTGACATCTCTTTCCTTAGATTCATCCACAGGGTATTTTGGTTCACCCAAGCTGTAATCGACAAATTCAAGTGAAAGGTTACCTGTAAAATCTTCAATAGGAGAAATATCCTTAAACATTTCTCTAATGCCTTCTTCCAGGAACCACTCATAAGAAGCTGTTTGAATCTCGATAAGATTCGGCAATTCTAATACTTCACTAATACGCGCATAGCTTCTGCGTTGGCGGTGCCGTCCATACTGAACTAGTTGACCTGTCAACTGCTTCACCCCTTAAATCATGCATTTTCAAGTAGTATTTTTCTACTTTAAATGATTAATATATTTTAAAAACTCCCTGATTTCTCAGGTTGTTTTTTGAATCCTCATTTTAAACACGCTAACAAACTTGCAATCCGAATATATACAAGTTATGGATCTATTTTATACCAAGCCGAAAATAACAATATAAATAGAAAATAAGGGAAAATCTCCCTTTCAATCTTACCATTATTTCCCTAGCACGGAGAATTATACGTCATTTTTATAAAATACCCTATTGACATAAGAATCGCCATGTTAGCATTTATTAAGCATAACATACACGTATACCTTGGTCAAACATTTATAGCCCGAAGAATAAAGTAACCTTTATCCTTTGTTACGACTTCTACATTCCCAAATAATTCTTCTAATTTATCCTTCGCGGAAGGAGCTCCCTGCTTTTTCTGTATTACAACCCATATTTCTCCCATCTTCATCAATGCCTTCTTTGACTTTTCGAACATTTGATGAACCGTCTGTTTTCCTGCTCTGATCGGCGGATTCGTCAAGATCGCAGCAAACATCCGACCATCCAGTTGAGAGAACTGGTCGCTTTGGATAAACTCCGCATTATTAATTTGATTTTTAGCAGCATTTTTTTCGGCTAAAAGGACAGCTCTTTCATTTACATCTGCCATAACTACATGGCGGTCTGGGTAAGAATCAGAAATCGCAATACCAATCGGCCCATACCCACACCCCAAATCCAAGATATCCCCTTGTATTTCAGGTGGGCGGAATTGTTCTATTAGTAATTTTGATCCGAAGTCGACTTCATTCTTCGAAAACACACCCACATCACTTGTAAATGTATATTGCCTTTCTTTCAACCGATAACTCCATGTCTTTGGTGAACTTTTAGATTGAGGTTTTTTTGAAAAGTAATGCTCTGACATTTGGCACCTACTTTTTAATAAAATAGATTGAGAAGATAGGAGAGGCACAAATCAATAAACAACATCAGTTTTCCCTTTGGTTGTTCATACTTTGTGCCTCCTCATCATATTTTATATATAGAGAGCCCGTCGTTAGCTTGTACGACGAGCCCCATTATTGAAATTACTTAACTTCTACAGTTGCGCCAGCTTCTTCTAGCTTGCCTTTAACTTCTTCAGCTTCTTCTTTAGATACAGCTTCTTTGATTGCTTTTGGTGCGTTGTCAACCAAGTCTTTTGCGTCTTTAAGACCAAGACCAGTGATTTCGCGAACTGCTTTAACAACTTTAATTTTTGAAGCTCCAGCACTTTCAAGTACTACGTCAAATTCAGTTTGTTCTTCAGCAGCTTCTCCAGCGCCAGCTCCACCTGCTACTGCAACTGGTGCTGCAGCTGTTACACCAAATTCTTCTTCAATTGCTTTTACTAAATCGTTTAAGTCTAATACAGACATTTCTTTAATCGCATCAATGATTTGTTCTTTAGTCATGATATTATTTCCTCCTAATTATTATTAATTTTTTATAAAACGAAACAGATTGATCTGCTTATTATCCAATTATGCGCCTTGTTCTTCTTTTTGCTCTGCAATTGCTTTTGTAGCATATGCAAAGTTGCGAACAGGAGCTTGAAGTACGCTAAGCAACATAGAAACCATGCCTTCGTAATTTGGTAGATCTGCAAGTTCCTTGATTTGATCAAGTGTTGCGACTTTACCTTCAATTACGCCACCTTTGATTTCCAATGCCTCATGCTTTTTAGCGAAGTCATTTAAAATTCTTGCTGGTGCTACTACATCTTCTGTACTGAAAGCAACCGCGTTAGGTCCTACCAATACATCAGAAAGGTCATTTAACTCTGCAGCTTCTACAGCACGTCTAGTCATTGTATTCTTATATACCTTGAAGTCAATTCCTGCTTCACGAAGTTGTTTACGTAATTCAGTAACTTCAGCTACGTCAAGGCCACGATAGTCTACAACTACAGCAGTTTGACTCGCACGGAATTTTTCAGCAATCTCTTCAACGATTTGCTTTTTCTTCTCGATAATGCTGGACATTGTTCCACCTCCTATTGTCATTGTTTATTATACCGTATAGAAATAGCGCAAGCGCCTGTTTATTAACAGAAGAAAAGCTCCCATGCAGACATGGGAGCTTAATATAACAATTAACCTATTACAGGCTAATCTGCTTTTAAACACCTCGGCAGGATATTAAGCGAAGTATCGCCCCTACTGTCTACGGTACAACATATTCATTTATATAACGCATATCAGTATAACGAATATTTAACTAAAAGTCAACATGTTATTAACGATATGATGAAACGTCTACTCTTACACCAGGGCCCATTGTGGAAGTTAATGAAACATTTTTCATGTAAGTTCCTTTAGCAGCCTGTGGTTTAACTTTAACTAAAGTTTCAGTGATCGCTTCAAAGTTCTCAATTAGTTTCTCATTATCAAATGAAAGCTTACCAATTGGAACATGGATGTTAGCAGATTTATCTACACGATATTCTACTTTACCAGCTTTAATATCTTTAACAGCTTTTTCTACTTCGAAAGTAACTGTTCCAGTTTTAGGGTTAGGCATAAGGCCTTTTGGTCCTAACACGCGTCCAAGTTTACCAACTTCAGCCATCATGTCAGGTGTAGCTACGATTACATCAAAATCAAACCAACCTTGGTTAATTTTATTAATATAATCAGATTCGCCTACAAAGTCAGCTCCTGCTGCTTCAGCTTCTTTAGCTTTTTCACCTTTTGCAAATACTAGTACACGTTGTGTTTTACCAGTACCATGTGGCAACACCATTGCGCCACGAATTTGTTGGTCTGCTTTTTTAGGATCTACGCCTAAACGAAAAGCAGCTTCAACAGTTTCATCAAAGTTTGCTTTAGCTGCTTCTTTAACTAAAGCTACAGCTTCTGCTACATCATATGATTTAGAACGATCAACAAGCTTAAGAGCTTCTTGATGTTTTTTACCTTTTTTAGCCATTTTATTTCCTCCTCTTTTGTGGTTATAACGGTAATACCTCCCACTTATAAAAGCAACAGCTTTTATAAAGCATGTTATAAAACTGGTCCATCACATTCACGAAAAAGGTTGCGAGTAATGGCAATCAATCGCAACCTATACCGTATAAATTTGGGTAATCCATCTCTTCTCTCACTTATAAAAGCAAGCATAAGAATGGATCTCCATTAAAAATTAGTCTTCAATCGTAATACCCATGCTGCGAGCAGTACCTTCAACCATACGCATGGCTGCTTCTACGTCTGCTGCATTCAAATCAGGCATTTTAGTTTCTGCGATTTCTTTTACTTTGTCGCGTTTAACAGTTGCGACTTTATTACGGTTTGGCTCACCTGATGCAGTTTCAATACCAGCTGCTTTTTTCAATAGAACAGCTGCAGGTGGAGTTTTTGTAATAAATGTAAATGAACGGTCTTCAAATACCGTAATTTCAACAGGGATAATCATACCCGCTTGATCTTGGTACGTGCGTTGAATTCCTTACAGAATCCCATGATGTTAACACCCGCTTGACCTAGTGCCGGTCCAACTGGTGGTGCCGGATTAGCTTTTCCAGCTGGGATTTGCAGCTTTACTAATTTAATTACTTTTTTAGCCACGAGACACACCTCCTTAAAGTCCGTGATGTGGTAATAGGGGATGTCCCCTCCCACTCCTATTTCCATTTTCTCTAATAAAGTTGAGAACATGAATAACAAAAAAATTTTAGCATGAATAAGAAAATATTGCAAGGCTTTGTCAAAGATTACTATCTATAAGAGCTAAGAAAGATTAAATATTGACCAAAATTTGCCTTTCGAATAAATAATTTTACACCATTTATTGGGGCATCCGGTGATTCGTAAAATATATATATTGCGACGTAACTGTACGTATTGTAAATTACTGTTTCTAAAAGATACACTACTAAAATATATTTTAATACGTTTTGATGATCATCTACCGCCATTGATTTGCGTTTCAGGCGGACGCTTTCCGCCGGCATGGCCTTAGCCGCTTCCTCCGCTACGCTCCGTCCAGGGTCTTCGGC
>NZ_BAZS01000034.1 GCF_001310895.1 Virgibacillus halodenitrificans JCM 12304
ACTTCCCCTCAAATATTTTACTGAGCTTTTCATCAATAAAGTTACGTCGCAGTTTCCTCCAAATACGAAAATAGAATGTAGAAGTTACGTTTATGACGTGGCATTACATATTAGAAAATTTTCCATTGCCGAGATGAGACAAGTAGTTTTGTTTAGTATTTATAATTGGTAGATAATGATATTTCTGAAAAGAATACCTGGTCCCTAAACATACAAGATGCTGTCATTAGAAATCAATGCTATACTCAACAGAAGAATATCACTAATGAAAGGATGTCAATATAATTGGGAAAAACAGTTTTTGGTTATGCAGGTACATACACCCGTAAGACAAGTGAGTATTTACAGATTTTCACTGGATACAGAAACAGGTGAATTACGTGAAGTTGAACTCGCAGCTAACGTGGGAAGTCCAACCTATTTAACGATAGATCCAGAGGAAAATAGGCTTTATTCCGTTGCACAAGATAATGAGATGGGCGGTGTACGCGGTTATGTGATTAATAGGGAAACAGGCAATTTAAATGAAATAAATGGACAGCTTGTGGAAGGAGCACCACCATGTCATGTGGATTTTGGTAAAGATGCCCTTGTCACAGGTAATTACCATAAAGGTACAGTAGGATTACATGCTGTTAATGAAGCAGGAGAGCTGGAGCAAGGGGTGTTCAGAAAACATGAAGGAAGCGGTCCACATGATCGACAAGAAAAGCCACACGTCCATTTTACTGGTTATACACCGGAAGGTAACTATATTGTTGTTGCTGACCTTGGCACAGATGAATTGGTAACTTACCAGTCGAGTGAAGAAGGGCTAGAGCATGTATCCACGTTGAAAGTGAACCCTGGAAGCGGCCCACGTCATCTCACCTTTCATCCAGACGGTAAGCATGCTTTTCTATTGACAGAGCTTAGCTCAGAGGTTCTTGTACTTGACTATGATTCAACCACAGGGACATTTTCAGTAAAGCAATCTATTAAAGCGATACCTGGTGACTTTAAAGGAACAAATGATGCAAGTGCCATTCATGTCACTACAGATGGTCAGTTTCTTTATACAGGGAACAGAGGACATAATAGTGTAGCAGTTTTTCAAATAGATCCAAAAACAAAAGAGCTTTCACTTATCGAAATCGTTCCATCTGAAGGAGAATGGCCGCGCGATTTCGTTTTGAGTCCTTGTGAAAATTACCTCGTGGTGTCCAATCAGCATTCAGGAAATATTGTGCTATTTAAGAGAGATATACAAACAGGAAGATTAGAGAAGACTAATTCGCAAATTGATGTACCTGAAGTAGTGTGTGTAAAGTTTCTAGCTTAAAAAAAAGACTGCATATGGAGCAATCCACATGCAGTCTTTCTTTTACTTCCAGAGACCTTGATCTTCAAGTTTTTTCTTACCATTAAAGGCAATAATAATAGCTATTATATTTACAATAAACATACCGATAATAGCATATAACACAGTAGTATAACTTCCAGTGAAATCATAAACGTATCCATATACAGGCAATGCTACGATAGAGGCTACTGCTAATCCTAACGAAGCAGTTGCATAAATCTGACTGTATTCCTTATTTCCGAATAATGCAGTAGTTAGTGTCGGAGCCAAGGTACCAATGGAAGAAGCCATAAATCCAAGGATAACAGCGGCAATACCGATGATTAATGTGCTTTCTGCAAAGAATAAGAACATGATCACCGAAATGATTCCAAGTACCATAGCAAAAAGGGATGTGTTTTTTGCCCCTAGCTTATCACTAAGGAATCCTAATACCAATGCACCGACTAACACACCAATCATGTAAATCCCCATGATATTACCTGCAAAAGTAACGCTGTACCCTTGGTTGGTAAGGTATGTTGGAATATGAATAGAGAAGCTGGCAATTGCTGTAATAAGGAAGAAGAACACTGCCAATGCATAAAAAGCAGATGATTTCTTTGCTACAGCCATAGTTACTCCCTTATCTTCTATTTCTTCATTCGATGGGTTGCCTTCAGCACTAGTAGAAGCTGCACCATATGGAAGTAAACCTTTTTCCTTTGGTGAGTTTCTTAAGATTAATAAAATAATAGGTACTACCACTACAATAACTGCAAGACCAACATATATATATGCACTGCTCCAACCTTGATTAGCGATCAAACCACCAACAACTGGTTGGGCAATAGCACCTACTGCACCACCGGCAGCCCCCATAATACCAAGCGCAAGTCCATTACTCTTTTTAAACCACTGATTGATTAATACTGGGCCTGCAATAACAGTAATAAATACACCACCTACTGCTAATGGTATGGATAAAATGTACCAGCCCCATACTGATCGCATCAAACCAAAGGCCGCAAAGGCACCAGCTTGAAGTATAATAGCGATAGTTAGTAGCATTCGAGTATTATATTTCGCCATCATTTTACCACCAATAGGCAGGAAGATTAGTGTGACGATAGAGGAAATACTTAGATATAATGTTAAGCTTCCCATTCCTATATCCAAATCTTTAGCTACCGGAGGCAGATACAATCCGGCTGAGTTGTTTAGTGCACCTTTACCTAAACCAACCATAACACAAAGACCAATTAGTATTAGCCATGCATAATGAAATTTACTTTTTGACTTACTCATATAAACCCCTGCTTTCTCTAAAATGAAAATCTTCTTCTCCACAATGCCCCGAACCAAATTTATTATTCTTATCTATGAAAATAAACTGTGTAAGAAAATTATTTATTATTGTTTAGGACTGTATAGTTTAACGGATTATATTTTAACATTAAACTATTTTGCTTCTCGATGATATTAAAAAGTAGGCGCAATGTCAAGATATTTTAAGGACAATTGTCGAAATATGTCAATTAAAATTAAAAAAGCACAAAGATTTACTTTGTGCCAAAAGTGCAGTTAGTTCCACAACCCAGCTTTCTTTAATTTTTCCGTACCTTTAAATGCAAATAGAATTAGTAATATATTGATTCCCATCATAGCAATTATTCCAATTAAAACAGGGGTATAGCTTCCTAAAAAGTCAAAGATATAGCCATATAATGGTAGAGCAATAATGGATGCAACGGCTAATCCTAAAGACGCCGTAGAATAAATCTCACTATAATTCTTACTTCCAAATAAACTTGTAGTAAGCGCTGGGGCCATTGTACTAATGGCATTAGAAGCAACAAATCCAAATAGAATCACAGCGATTGTTACTAATACAGCATTACCAGTAATAAAGGTTAAGATAGCGACAGCCACCATACCCAAAAGCATTGCAGAAATAGCTGTTTTCTTTGAACCGATTTTATCAACGAAAAAACCAATCGCTAGAGCACCAAACAGTACTCCAAGCATATAACCACCCATAACATTACCTGCAAAAGTCACACTATATCCCTGATTAATAATATATGTTGGGATATGCACAGTAAAACTTGCAATTGATGTCACAAGAAAGAAGAAGATAGCAAGTGCATAAAAAGCAGAAGATTTTTTTGCGTCGGCCATAGAAACTCCTGTTTCTGTTAATTCTTCTATAGGTGACCCCTCTTTATTTTCATTTGCTAAGACTTCTTTAGCACCATATGGAGAAATACCAATAGCTTGTGGTGATTTCCTGAATAATAGGACGATAACTGGTATGGAAATTATTATTACGGCCCCGCCTAAAGCGATATAAGCAAATCGCCACCCTTGGTCCGCTATCATATTCCCTACGGCCGGTTGAGCAAGAGCGCCAAGAGCGCCCCCTGATGCACCTAGAATTCCTAGTGCCAGGCCATTTTTTTTCTTAAACCATTGATTGATTAGCACTGGGCCCACAATTACAGTGGTAAAAACGCCACCAACTGCTAATGGGATTGCAAATATATACCAGCCCCATATGGAGCTCATGAAGCCAAATGCAACGAAAGCGCCTGCTTGAAGAAGAATCGCTGTGACTAAAACAGCTCTCGTATCATACTTTGCCATTAATTTTCCACCAATAGGTAGAAATACCATTGTAATAACAGCAGCCACACTTAAGTAAAGAGTCAGATTTCCCATACCTATATCCAGATCTTTGGCAACAGGGCTTAAATACAATCCGGCTGAACCATTAAGTGCTCCTTTACCTAATCCAACAACAATGCAGAGCCCAATTAATACCCACCAAGAATAATGAAACAAACCTTTCTTTTTCCCCATCTTTCTACCCCCGAAGTTCTTCTAATTATTTTTCTGAATTCCCTCAGCTACATGCTATTTATTATTGTTTAATGGATTGATGTAGCAGAATTAATTCCTTACGTCAAGAACTTCTAGATCATACATAAATAATGACAGCCTGTCAATTTAAATTTGAGAATAAATGTAGAAATTTGTCAATCGGGAAATGTGAATTTTGTTATAAAAGTAGTGAGCATTCTCTAACTATAAACCTAAATTTCCTTAATGAAACTCTACCGGCTTATCTCCTTTAGAAGGGTTTCGTTTAGATAGCAAAAACTGTTTTTGTTCATTAAAAAAAGATTTATAGGCTAGATGAAGGAAAATTAATACCGTAATAGATACAGTACCTGCCACACCAAGCATAACAGCAATTTGGTATTTCACTGCGGTAACGGGTTGTTGACCTGCAATAATTTGCCCTGTCATCATGCCTGGAAGAAAGACAATTCCCATACCGACCATTGCGTTAATCGTCGGTAGCATAGCAGAATCAAATGCCTCGTTAATAATAGATTTAGCAGCTTGTTTTGGTGAAGCACCAAGCATCAAAGCACCTTCCACTTTATCCTTTTGATCTCGCATTCCATGAATTAAATTATTAACACCAAGAGCTACACCAGTCATTGTCTTTCCTATAATCATGCCACCAATAGGTATAAAAATTCGCGGATCATACCAAGGGTCTAATTGAAGAACTATTAGCATCATGTAGGTTAAACTAATACTAATACCAATCACCATAGCCAATGCTATCATTTTTTTTAAGGGAAGCTGAATGGTTGCTTTTGTACGCTGATAAACATTAAAAATAGCAAAGCCTAACATGAATAAAATAATTCCTACTGTAAGTAATGGGTGGGGATGATCAAAGATATAGATGAGGATATAGCCTACAAGAATTAATTGCAATGTCATCCTTAGAGTTGAGATAATAATTAATTTTTTACGTGGAATTTTCTTTATATGTACAATTGCCAAGACGACGAGGATAAATAAATAGCGGAAACAACCTGCCAAAAAACTAAGTCCATTGCCTCACTATTATTCATACTTTTTCTCCTTCCACATTGTAACTGTACATGTCCATTTTAATTAACTTATCTGCATACTTCTTTGCTAAATCTTGATCATGGGTTACCATAATAAGCTGCTTATCATGATTCTTTGAAAAGTCGATTACCTTTCCTAATACATGCTCAGCTGTTTTATCGTCTAGAGCAGAGGAGGGTTCATCAAGTAAATATACTTCAGCAGTATCCATTAACAATACCCTTCCAAGGGCTAAGCGTTGTTTCTCTCCTCCAGACAGTTCGCTTGCATTTATATATAGATCTTTGTCTAACTGCAGCATTTGTAGCATTTCCTGCAATTCTTTCTCTTGAGGACTTCTTTGGCCACAGAATTCATGGCCAATTACCAAATTATCATATATGGTTCCATCAAAAATAACCGGTGTTTGAGGTACCATTACGACTTTTTGGCGAAGCTTTATCGGATCTATATCAACCAATGATCTATCGTTATAATAAATGTTACCTTTTGATGGTGTATCAAGGTTATTCAGTAACCTGAGAAAGGTAGATTTTCCACTACCACTCTGACCGACAATACCTGTCACTTGTTCTTCGATTTTTACATGGTTCATTCCGAAAATGGAGGCTACTTCTACGTCTACTATTTCAAACAAGTTGCTTATCTCCTTTCAATTTTCACACAAAAACAGAATACATCTTATTCTATACCCCAAGGGTAGGATTTTAATCTTGTATTTAACAAACTGTTATGAGATGAATGGAATGAATACAATAAAAAAAGCTTGGCACGAATTCATGCCAAGTCTTTTATTCTACGCTTTTTTTATTGATTATAAGCACCGTGCTTAACAGGACCCACATATTCATTAAGCTTCCAACCATGTTTAATAGCTTCATACACAAAATCTTTTGCTGTCTCAACAGATTCTTTTACAGACTTTCCAAGTGCAAGATTAGATGTAATAGCTGCTGCAAACGTACAGCCAGCTCCATGGTTGTAAAGGGTGTCAATTTTCTCATTTTCTAACCAACTGAAATCTTTCCCGTCATAAAAAAGGTCAATAGCTTTATCATGTTCCAAAGCTTTTCCACCTTTTATGACAACATTTTTCGCGCCTAGTTCATAAATTTTCACTGCAGCATCTTTCATTCCGTCCATTGTTTTAATTGGACCTGTACGAGCTAATTGACCAGCTTCAAATAAGTTCGGAGTAATAATATCAGCACGAGGGAGAAGTAGCTCCCGCATTGCATCTGTGTTCTCCGGCTGTAATACCTCATCTTCCCCTTTACAAACCATAACGGGGTCAATTACCACATTTTCCAATTTATGTTCATCTATTTTCCTGGCGCCTAGCTCGATAATCTCTACAGATCCAAGCATCCCCGTTTTCATTGCATCTATGCCAACGGATAAGATCGTATTTAGTTGCTTTTCCACGATTTCTACATCAATTGGATATACTCCATGGCTCCAATTGTTATCCGGGTCCATTGTTACAATAGAAGTCAAAGCGTTCATGCCGTAGACCCCGTGTTCCTGGAATGTTTTCAAGTCTGCTTGTATTCCTGCTCCACCACTAGAATCAGATCCAGCAAGTGTTAGTGTTTTTTTCATTGTCATGTGAAAGCCTCCCTTAACAAGTAAGTATAATTCGTACTATGTTAATAGGATATAATAAAAATAATGAGAAAAAAAGAAATACAGACTGAAATTTTTAGTTTACTTTTATATTCATTTCAAGGATAGTGAACACATCCCTTTAAGTCCTTATACTGGCTTTAACATTTAATTAACAATAAATACGGAGGTACTGTGCATTAACGAAGGCTGATGTTCATAACGTACCTTAGCTATGTTAATTAATTTTCTCCTGCAGCCTTGCGAGCTACATTTTGTTTTTTATTAGCTTTTGTATAATAAAAATTAAATAAAATAGCTGTTAAAATGACTAGAACCGCACATATCAAATAAAGGTTTTTAAAGCCAAATCCTGCAACTACGGCTCCCCATATAAAAGAACCTAAAGCAATACCGGCGTCATATAGCATAAAAAAAGTAGCTGTTGCATGACCACTTCGGGCTACTGAGGCGGTCTGAATGGACATGGTTTGAAAACTTGGCAACAATGTACCGTAGCCCAACCCGATTAACCCAGCGGCAACTAATAGCAATAAGGCTGTTTGCGTGAAACTAAGCACGATAAGCCCAACTGCGAATATAAGAAGACAGGGGATAATAACAACCCGCGGGCCCTTTGTATCAAATGCCCTACCAAAAGAAGGTCTTGAAAGAATCATAACTACTGCAAAGACAAGAAAGAAGAAACTTGCGGCAGAAGCAAGTCCGAGGGAATCAGCGTATACAGAGATAAACGAAATAATACTTGCATAAGATAGTGATACAATGCTGCTAATTAATGCAATTGGTATCGCCTTTACTTCAATTAGTTGATGGATGGAAAAATTTTTAGCAGGTTTAGTATCCATATTTTCAGTGCCTGGAGATACTTGAACAAGCATGGAACAAAACACACCTGTTACCATAATGATACTTAAAATGATAAAAACAGTTTTGAAGGACACAAACTGAAGTAAAGATAGACCGATAAAAGGACCTACTACTACTGCAAGGTTCATTGCCATAGCAAAATATCCAAGTCCTGCGCCTTTACGGGAAGCAGGAATTATATCAGCTGCAATAGCTCCTGTCGCGGTGGTTATTACCCCAAAAGATAATCCGTGAAAGAATCGGATATATAGTAACGGTGTAAGGCTGTCTACCCAGATGTATAGAAAAGTAGTAGCGGTAAAAATAGAAACACTTCCCACCAATCCTTTTTTCTTACCGACTTTGTCTAGTAGATTTGCTGAGAATGGCCGCACAATAATTGCGGCGATCAACATAACGGTAACAATCAGACCACCCTCAGCCTCTGAACCATCTAAATTATTAATAACATAAATTGGTAGGGTAGTAAGTAGTAAATAAAACGCAATAAATACTAAAAATTGTGTTAGTGAAATACTTATAAAGCTTTTTGTCCAAATCTTAGGTTGGTTGTTCATTCTTTCGATGCTCCTGTGTTTGTCATTTTTTTTAATAAAAAGTAAAGTTGTTTCTTTTCCTGCTCTGATAATAAAGCAAGCATATCGTGATCAAATTGATCCATTGTTTGGCGTAAAGCCGAATATTCGGTTCTAGCTTTTTCTGTTAATTCAATGACGCGTTCTCTTTTATCTTTACCAGGTTTTCGAATTAGCCAGCCATTTTTCTCCATACGTGAAACGGTCCGTGTAATTGTGGGAGCTTCTGTATGAAGGTATTTCCAGATTTCAGTTTGAGTCATTGGCCCAAAACGGTTAAGACAGAAAATAACAGACCATTGAGATGAATAAAGGTTATGTTCCTGTAGACGGTAATTCATTTCCTTATTTAAATGGCGATACCGCTGGTTAAATAAGTGGATAATTTCCCAATTATCTAAGCTGCTCATATTTACACTCCTTAATTACTTACCTAGGTAAATAAGTGATTTAACTATCCTATCATACTAGCTTATTTATTTCTATAGTTTTATTACAAAGGTTGATAACAAAGTAGTGTTTATAAAAATTAAAAAAGTCGATTCCATTCGAACATACAAAATTCGAATGAAATCGACTTTTACACTTACACAGCACCTATTAGGCGTTATTTATATAATCCATATTTATCTCCATAGTATTCATTATGTCTTCCTTTAAGCTTCTGGAACATGTGGACAACAAAAACTTTAAGTATTGCATAGCCCGGAATACCAAGTATTACTCCGATTAATCCAAATAAATTTCCAGCTACCAAAAGGATCAAAATGATGGTAAGTGGATGAATGTGCATGTTTCTACCCATTACGTTTGGTGTTATAAAATGCCCTTCGAAAAATTGAACAGCTGCCCAAACAATGATCATTTTGACAAGCATAAAAGGGGAATCGACGATCGCGATGATAATTGCCGGAGATATTGCAATCATAGGCCCTAAATATGGGACGACACTCGTAACAGCTGCGATAATTGCCAGTGTAATCGCGTAAGGAAGCCCGATGATCAAGTAACCTATAAACAATAAAACACCAATACAGGATGCCACTATGATTTGACCTTGAATATATGTTCCCACTTGTCTGTCCATATTTATTAAAATTTGATTTGCATCGTTTCTAAATTGAGGAGGCAGCAACTTCAAAGTATGTTGCTTAAAGCGTTCTCCATCTTTTAATAAGAAAAATAGAACAAAAGGAAAAGTGATAATCGCAATTACTACCTGTGTTATTGTGCTTGCTACATTACGAATTCCTTCCATTGCACCACCAAAGTAGTTACTGATCTTGCTTGGCAACTCACTGAGGTTTGTTGTTACCCACTGGTACGCATCATCGTAGTATGGAGCGAGAAAGGAGTGTGAAATCCAAGACTTTATTCCATTGCCCATTTCCTTTAAATACTTGGGTAGCTCCACGGCTAATTCCTTAATTTGTGATTGTATAGCAGGTGCAGTTAAGAGAATGATACCTGTTAGTAGTCCACTCACTCCAAGCAGAATAATAATAATGGCTCCCAAGCGATTTATGCGTAATTTCTCTAGTAAATGGATAATCGGTTTCACTAAATAGTATGCAATTAATGCTAAAATAATTGGGGCTGCCAGAGTTGAAATAATAACAAGTAATGGGTGGAAAATAAACGAAACTTTATCATAAATATAAATTGTTATACCCAGCAAGAAAAGGATCAGTAATCCAAACAGTAAGTCTCTGCCACCAAGAAATTTTATAAAGCGAGTGTTAAAAAATGATTTCATGTGACTCTCCTTTATTATTGTTTAATATAAAATCGAGTTATCACGGTCCCGCTAGGTTTATCACTGCTAGGACAGTGTTTGAACGTGGTTGAAAATTATGTTGCTCCAACTCTTATAATAACTATATCATGGTTACATATGGGGTAGGTAATAATTAGATAGGTAGCGAAAACTCCAGATAAGTAATTGATAATTTGCAAACCTTCTCTTAGGTCTCTCCTTTATATTTCCTGGAGACATATGAGCTAAACATAAATATTAGATTTTATCTCAAATGTTGTGGGATAAAAAAATAATACATTTACTACACAGTAGGAGTAAAGTGCGAACTAAATAGGAATATAGAGGCTGCGTAAATCACCGCTACGGGGAAATATTCCGCTTTCCCATATTTCCCCTTCGCTAAGGGTTACTTTTTAGCAATAAATTAATTTAGTATTAGGTGTAAAAAGGTCGCTTTACATCGTCAAGAAGCAAGTGAAAAGCCCACTTCGCATTTGAGACTTTAAAGCTCATACAAATTGATTGGAGTGGAAGGCGTCCGCCTGAAACGCAAATCAATGGGTGCTTACTCTGTAAAATTAATTACTCCATCCACAACAAGTTATTTCGCATTTTATCTATTTTATGAATTATTAGAAGGCCTTAATATATTTTTGAATCTATAAAAGAGCTAAAAAGCCGTTGGGGAAATTTTTATGTATCCCCCAACGGCTCATTATTATCCTTTCTTTAACACTACAAGCTGATCTCCTTCATCTAAAACCAGTTTCTTTTTTAAGGTGATAAATTGGATATTCTTGTTTTCTTTAATAATAAACAAAGGGATTACATCTTGAGGGATATGATCCTTTGTTATTTTATTTTTTTCGGTAATGGCTATCTCCTGTATTGTATAACCAGTGTTGATCTTGCGGTTTAGCTCGGTAAAAATAGCCTCTTCCGCAAATAATATATGGGCCTTTGCTGAATGGGATACATTACCTTGATTAATTCGTTTGAAACTCCCTGCTGGAAGAGAAAACGTATTATTGTACCCAAATTCAGGTGCATACGATTGACTGACAAGTGCATTGTATGAGACGTCACCTGTCATAGAAAGAATTGTTTCATATGGTGTTAAGTCAACATCATATTGTGTATGTTCTGCAAGAATTTGCCCTTGGTATGTTGGAATTCCCTTTTCAACTGCTCCACGCAGCCTTCCGCCAGAGGAATCACTAATCAATACAGGAATGTCCAGTTTTCTTAAATATTCTGCAAAGGCAATCGAGAAGCTGCTTGCTCCTACAATTAAAACCCCTGGAGCTTCCGTATTGCCAAGTTTTAATGCCTTTGCTAAAGGCCCTAGTGTAAAACCGTGCGCACAAACCGTTATAAATACAAGTGCAAAGGTCAGTGCCGTAAGCATAGACGCACCTTCATGGCCCTCTTCAATTAATATTGCAGCAAAATAACCGGAAACTGTTAATGCTACAATACCACGTGGCGCAACCCATCCGATTAAGGTTTTTTCCGGCTTTGTGAGCTCTGTACCAATTGTGGAAATCCATATCGATGCAGGTCTTACTATAAATAGCATGACAAGAACAAATCCGATGATTGGTAAGGTAAACACTTCTGCAATTGTTTCTCTGGAAAGAGAAGCTGTTAGCAAAATGAAAATGGTAGAAGTTAAGAGAACCGATATGTTTTCAACAAAATGACTGACATTCCCAATTGCTGAAACATAACGTTTTGTACGAGCCATAGTTAACCCCATCACTGTTACGGCAAGCATGCCTGTTTCGTGCATGACTACCTCTGCCAGAGTGAAACAGAGAAGTACAAAAGCAAGTATAATCGGGGATTTTAAGTACTCAGGTAAATACCCTTTACTCACCAATATACTTACAAGCATTCCTATAATATAACCAAAAACAATAGCTACTAAGGCACTAAAGAAAAATTTAAGTAAATAATCGAGATGCAATTCAGGTGTAGTAAGTACTTTTATTACCTCATAAGCGAATAGTGCGAGTAATGGACCAAAAGGATCTACGATAATTCCTTCCCATTTCAATACTGCAGCTGTTCGTGGTTTTAATTTTGCATTACGTAGGAGAGGTATAATTACCGTGGGGCCAGTAACTACAAACAAACCACCAATAATAAAGGATATTTCCAAACTTAATCCAGCTATCATATGTGCTGCGAGTGCGCCTCCGACCCAAGCAAGGAAAGCTCCCAGGGTTACGATACGGAAAACAGATTTAGATATTCCTTTTATCTCTCTAATATCCAAGCTGGAGCTGCCTTCAAAAAGTACAATAGCAACAGCGAGTGATATAAGGGGACTATACAAATCACCAAGTGCTTCCTGAGGGTTCATCAATCCAAATATAGGGCCAATTAACAGACCAGTAATCGACATAATCACAATTGACGGCCATTGAATTCTCCACGCAAGCCATTGAGAGAATATCCCCAGCACAAGGATTACTACCATACTTACTAAAACTATCTCTTCCATGAGATCACCTTCGTTCATACGTAATATAAAACAGTTTATCAATATTTCTATTTCCTGTCGAAGCAAAAGAGGCAGTTGTTTACTAATATAATGAACTGCTAGCTATAAGTGGAGAAAGGGAGACTTTAATGTAAATGTGTTAAACTGAAGATACAGGTAAAACAAATAGAGGAGAGGTGTATCATGGCTATTGTAACTGTAGATTTCGATGGGACCCTTTACAAGGGAGATTCCTTTAAAATTATGTTTCAAATTGCTAAAAAGGAATACACAAGTAAGGAATGGATCCCTGTGATAGGTGGATTGGGTAAAGCTGGTATATCGGGCATAATAAATGGAAAAAACGCTTTTAAAAAAGAATTTTTTAAAGCATTTGCAAAGGGATTTAGAGGAAAGACAAAGCAGGAAATGGATACCTTTTTTGAAAAGCTGGTAGATTTGGGTAAAACGGAAGTACATACAGAACTTATTGACCGAATCAAGGAGCATCAAAGTAATGGAGATACCATTATCTTATTGTCTGGCGCCCTACAGCCATTTTTGGAGGCATTCGTAAAGGAAGTTGATCTTAAGAATATTCATATTATAAGCACAACGCTGGCCTATTATCCAAATGGTGTTTGTACGGGTGAACTAGGTAACATAGTAAATGGAGAAGGAAAAGTAACAGAAGTAAAAAAATGGATTATGCGTGCAAAGAAAGAAGGCCATATTTCTAATGAAGAGCTTAATGAAATATGGGCATACGCCGATAGCGAGACAGACATCCCGTTATTTCAGCTCGCTGACTACCCTGTAGTTGTAAATCCAACTCCAGCAATGAAACAAGTAGCTGTTAATAATGCTTGGCCATTATTTTAAAAATAGCGGAAATGTAGATTTTAACCTATCTAAAAGATATAATTTTAAATTTCTCTTAAGCGAAAAGAACAATTTCCTTAATCATATTGTCAACCATTTGAATAATTGTCAAGTTTACTTCCAGAATGGAATTGTTTATGCTAGAAATATAATTAACAGTCTGAGCCGGTCTCTCCTGGATCGGCTGATTTTCCACTTTTTTTCACCATCTAACTAGAGGCTACACTTCCCTTTAATCTCCTAGTACAACCACAACTTAAATAAGAACCTTGCATGTTACAATAGAAAAAAACTATGAATCTTTTAATAAGCAAATATAAGTAGTCAATAAAATAAGAGGGGGATGTATATGAAATTTTTTCACACTGCAGATTGGCATTTGGGTAAGCTAGTTCAAGGTATTTATATGACAGAGGATCAAGACTATATTTTACAGCAATTTATAAAAGCGGTGGAAGAAGAAAAGCCGGATGCAGTCATTATTGCAGGAGATCTATATGATAGAGCTGTCCCTCCAACAGAGGCAGTACATCTGTTGGATGAAGTGCTAGATACAATTGTTTTAAAATTAAAGACACCGATTTTAGCGATTGCTGGAAACCATGATAGTCCCAGTCGATTAAATTTTGGCAGTAAGATCATGCGAGACAACGGCTGTCATATTGTTGGGAATTTCACAAGCGAACCTAAGCCCGTTGTATTACACGACGAGCATGGCGAAGTGCATTTTCATTTAATTCCATATTGTGATCCAAGTGTAGTGAGGAATTCGTTTCAAGATGACAACATACGCACCCATAATGATGCAATGGAGAAAATTACACAGCAAGTTACCTCTACGATGAATATGGAAGCACGTCATGTTTTTGTAGGTCATGCATTTATTACTCCATATGGCGAAGAAGAAGAAAACACAAGTGATTCAGAACGGCCATTGTCTATTGGTGGCTCTGAGTATGTTGACGCCAAGCATTTTACAGATTTTCATTACACTGCACTTGGCCACTTGCACCAGGCGCACTTCGTATCGAGTAAGACAATTCGATATGCTGGTTCACCTCTAAAATATTCTATTTCTGAGGAAAATCATAAAAAAGGCTTTCATATTGTGGAGATGAATGGAAATGGTGAGGTTGAAGTAGAAAAACGCCTGCTTTCACCTAGAAGAGATATGCGCACAATAGAAGGAAAGTTGGAAGAGCTTCTCTTGCTGCCAGTCAGTAATGATTATGTGTTTGTTCGGCTCATGGATGAGACTCCTGTGCTTTCACCAATGGAAAAAATCCGTTCGGTGTATCCAAATGCGATGCATGTTGAACGTAAAAACTATTTGCTTTCCCCGGCTGAAGAACTGAATGAAAATACAGAACGGACGCAAATGAGTGACTTAGAGCTATTCAGAGCATTTTACAAAGAAGTTAAAGGGATAGAGGTTGGGGAAGAGACAGAAGCAATTTTTAAAGAAGTTCTTGATGAGCTGTTAAAAGAAGAAAATGAAACAACAGCTGAAAGAAAAGAATTTATTACCAAGTAAATTCTATTAGGGGGGATTTGTTATGAGGCCATTAAAACTAAAGATGACCGCATTTGGTCCGTATAAGAGAACGGAGATTGTTGATTTTAACGAATTAGCAGATAATCGTTTATTTGTTATTTCCGGAAATACTGGAGCAGGAAAGACAACAATTTTTGATGCAATTTGTTTTGCTTTATACGGAAGTGCAAGTGGACAAGACCGGGAAAATACATTGATGTTGCGTAGTGATTTTGCAGAGGATGATACACACACTGCGGTTGAACTACTATTTGAATTAAAGGGTCGTTATTATCGAGTGCTCCGGCAGCTTGGTCATATTAAAAGAGGAAATAAATCCAAAACAGGAGATCGATTTGAATTTTATGAACAAGTGGAAGGACGAGAGATTCCATGTGTAGACAGGCAAATTGTCTCAGAAATAGATAAGAAGATAGAGATGTTAATTGGGCTCACTCAGGATCAGTTCAAGCAAATAGTTATGCTTCCGCAGGGAGAGTTTCGAAAGCTATTGACGTCGCAAACTGAAAATAAGGAAGAGATTTTAAGAAGACTTTTTAAAACACAAACATATCAACATATCAATGAACGTTTACGTATACGAAAAAGCAAAGTAGAGGAAGCATATAATAAAGCATTACAAACCAGGGATACATATATTCAGCATATTAGTGCTACGCTCCCTTTTCGAGAAGATGCACAACTGTATCAGGTGTTGAGTGAAGAGCATTTTAATGAGAATCAAGTTGTATCAGGTTTAGAGAAAGAAATTGAGTTTTATGAGGAACGGATTAAACAAGATGAGGAAACATATGAACAAGCGTACAAGCTACATGCACAAAAACAAGTAGAATTTTCCCGCGCGGAGGCAATTAATAAGCAGTGGGAAGAGCTTTCAGATAAAGAAGCACAGCTAAAAGAATTGCAGGAAAAAGCTCCTCAATATAAAGAAAAAGAAAATAAACTTCAACAAGCTGAACGGGCTACACAAATTTATCCATATGAGAAGCAACGTGTTGATTTAAAGAAAGATTATCAACAGAAAGAACAAACACTGCACCAAGTTCAAAAAGAAAAACAAATTGCTGCTAAAAAAGTAGATGAATCTCTTGCTTCTTTTCAAAAGGAAGAAAAGAAGCAAGAGGAACGGGAGGCGCTTCGTAAAAAACTTGATCAGTTATATGAGTTTTTGCCAATTGTAGAAGAAATAGATAAAACAAAGCAATTATTACAGCAACAAAAACAAGATGGAAAACAGATAGCCGAAAGACTTAAAGAATTGACTGCTACACTTAAGAATTACAAAAATAGACGTGATTCTTACAAAAATGAGATAAAGGTGTTAGATCAATCCCCAAACGAGTTAGTAAAAAAGAACAATCAACGCAATGAAATGTTGAATCAATATAAATTAGTTGAAGAGTTTATTGATACGAAAAATAAACAGGCTAAATTGGAAAAGGAAGTTCAACAAAAGCAAGCTAATTATAATTTAATAAAGGAAAAATATGAGAACATAGAAAATACGTGGTTGAACGGTCAAGCAAGCATACTTGCAAGCCATCTCCATGAAGGTGGAGCCTGTCCCGTTTGCGGAAGTGAGCACCATCCAAACAAAGCAGTTGGTGAGGAAGCTAGTGTAACGAAAGAGGAATTAGAGCAGGCTCGCAAGGAACTAGAAAAAACAGATGATATTTACCGCAATAGTGTTGCAGATTGGAAAGCGGTAAAAGCACAGTATGAAAAGAGAGCTGTAGAATTATCTGAGATTAACATCCCAGTAAATGAGGCTGAAGAAGCAAAGACTACTATTTTGCAGCAAGGCCGCCAGCTAAAAAAAGATATTACAAATTTGGAAGCTGCGACAGAAAAAGTTGCACAACTCAAAAAAGAGTTGGAAGAAATGGAGCAGCATATTGAACAGGTAACTGTACAGGAAGAAAAACTGGAGAAACAATACCAAGAATTAAATGAGAAGTATAATACTACTTATGCAGTTTATCGGGAGCGCATTGGTAAAATTCCTGAACAAATTCGGCAGCTTTTTGAACTAAAACAAGCTATTACCGAGACCACTAAAAAGAAAGAGGAAATGGAAGAAGTGTGGGAAAAGGTTCAGCGAGAGCTTCAGAAGTCAAAAGAAGAGCAGACAAAGGTAAACACGGATTTAATTCATGCTACAAATCAACTTGAAGAGACAAAAAGAAAACAGCTAGACGCTGAACGTGAATGGAACAATGCGCTTGACCAAGCAGGTTTTATGAACACAAAAGCGTATGAAGAGGCGAAGATGTCGGATATTGCTCGTGAAGAAGCAAAGCAAGAGATCGAAGAATACAATCAGAAACGAGTAACCCTACAATTTCGGGTAGATGAATTAAAAACTGCATTAAAAGACAAAAAACAATTGAATCTTTCTTTGCTGGAAACTCAACTTCAGGAACTTAAAAACGCTTATGAAACAGCACTTAAAGCAGTACAACAATCAAGAGAATGGTTTAAGGAAGCTCAACAGCTTAAAGATAATATATTAAAAGCAAATGAGCAGGTTCGCAAAATAGATCAACAACTGCGCACAGTTTCTGACTTGTTTAATATTGTGCGTGGACAAAATGATCGTAAGATATCGTTTGAGCGATACTTGCAAATTGAGTACCTTGAACAAATTATAGATGTTGCGAATCATCGTTTGCGGAGATTATCCAATGGACAATTTCAACTTATTCGAAGTGATCGGCAGGAATCGCACGGAAGGCAAAGCGGATTAGCTCTTGATGTGCATGATGCCTACACCGGCCAAACAAGAGATGTAAAGACTTTATCCGGGGGAGAAAAGTTCAATGCTTCCCTATGTCTTGCGTTGGGAATGTCAGATGTAATTCAGAGTTTTCAAGGAAATATTAAGATTGACACGATGTTTATTGATGAAGGATTTGGCACATTGGATGAGGAATCACTTAATAAGGCAATAGATACGTTAGTTGATTTACAACAATCAGGTAGAATGATCGGAGTTATTTCTCATGTCCAAGAACTTAAAGCTATTTTCCCTGCAATATTAGAAGTGAAAAAAACAAAGGAAGGCTCAAGTGAAACGGCTTTTGTTTTAAAATAATCGTGCATTTCATAACTCACATTCATTTTTTTACAGAAATGAAGCAACCTATGATTAAAGGAGGTTGTGATGATGAGTGATAAAAATAAAAAGAAGAAAAATAAGAGTAAACAAGAGTTGAATGATATGAAGGATGATAAGAAATACAAACAAAATCGTCCACCAAAGTAAAAGTAAGTTAGAAGGGAGGTCAGTATGCACTGATCTCCCTTATTGATTACTTATATGTGTTAATCTAGTAGTAGAATTTAATTTAGATGAGGGGAGGGTGTGTGGTGATTTCGTTTATTACGAAAAAAGCAAAGTATCTTTTTCCAGGGTATTTTGCATTAGTCATGGCAACTGGAGCTTTATCCATTGGTTCCTACATGCTGGGATATTCGCTTTTTTCAACTATATTATTAGTCATTAATACGGTAGCATATTGTGTATTATGGGTGTTGACAATTATTCGGATTCTTTTTTACTTCCAAAATATAATTCATGACGTAACACATCATATGAAGGGCCCAGGCTTCTTTACTCTCGTGGCAGGTACTTCTGTTTACGGAAGTCAATTAATTATTGTGGGTCATAGTCATCTGATGTCTCAAGCATTATGGGTTTTTGCCATCATTCTTTGGGTTATTATTATGTATACTTTTTTTACAGCTGTCACAATACGAAAAGAGAAGCCGACCATAGAGGAAGGGATAAATGGAGCGTGGCTGATTGCGTCTGTTGCTACTCAGTCTGTGTCTATTTTAGGGACATTGTTATCCCCTTATATGAACGGACAAGCACGGGAGGCAGTATTATTTTTCACATTAGCTATGTATTTTCTCGGCTGTATGTTATATCTGAATATAATTACACTGATTTTTTACCGTTTTACTTTTGTGAAATTTAAATTTGAAGCTTTGACACCACCTTACTGGATCAACATGGGGGCTGTTGCTATAACTACTTTAGCCGGATCCACACTGATCCTTCATGCGGAACTTTGGCAACTGCTTAATCAGATTACTCCATTCCTAAAAGGTTTTACATTGTTCTTCTGGATTACAGGCACATGGTGGATTCCATTATTGTTTATATTAATGATCTGGCGACACGTTATTAATCAACATCCCATCAGCTATGAGCCACAATATTGGGGGATGGCGTTTCCTTTGGCTATGTACATGACAAGTACATATCAATTTTCAAAAGCAGTAGAAGTAGAATTTCTCATGTTTGTACCCCATGTCATGTTTTATATTGCTATAGCTGCGTGGTTATTTGGTTTTATAGGTCTGTTTCGACGTTTATGGATGGAATGGAAAGGGGAAATTTATTTATAAATGTATGATTAAGAAATATATAATAGGCAAAAATAACTTGGATTAACCATAAAGACATAATAATTTACCGTTAAATAGTTTAGTGATAAAATATAATAGAATTGTTTATTTCAGTATTAAAGGAGTGTTTTTAATGGGTAGATTAGATAATAAAGTAGCTATAGTAACTGGTGCAGGTGGCGGCCAAGGTAAATCAGAAGCATTACTTTTTGCAAAAGAAGGTGCAAAAGTTGTTGTAACTGACGTACAAGAAGACAAAGTAAAAGAAGTACTTGAAGAAATTAAAAGTAATGGTGGAGAAGCAATTGGATTTTTCCACGATGTTTCCAGTGAAGATGGTTGGAAGGAAACAGTTGAAAAAGCTGTATCAGAATTTGGGAAAATTGACGTACTTGTCAACAATGCAGGTATTACTATTCAAAAACCAATGCATGAAACTACTGTAGCAGAGTGGGATAAAATTATGAACATCAATCTTACTGGTACATTCCTTGGTATGAAGCATGTTGTCCCAGTTATGCAAAAAAATGGTGGAGGAAGCATTGTTAATATCTCTTCCACTTCAGGTTTAACTGGTGGTGGCGGCGCAAGCCCTTATACTGCTTCTAAAGGTGCAGTAAGAATGCTTTCCAAAGCTGCAGCAGTTGATTATGCAAAAGATAGAATCCGTGTTAATTCTGTACACCCTGGTATCATTATCACTCCAATGACAGAAAAAATGTTCCAAGATGAGCAAATGAGTAACTGGGCTCATTCTGTAACACCACTTCCAGACCTTGGTGATCCAGATGATGTAGCTTATGGCGTATTGTACTTGGCTTCAGATGAAGCAAAATTTGTAACAGGTATTGAATTACCAATCGAAGGCGGATACACAGCTAAATAATGAAAATAGAAAACTGCCGGCAAACATATGCCCGGCAGTTTTTTGATGCTTTTTTAATGCTTCTAAAATATATGCTGGAGGTCTCGAATAATTCGCGTAATATATAAACTGCGACGTAACTAAGAATATAGAGGCTGCGTAAATCACCGCTACGGGGAAACATTGCGCTTTCCGCGGGCGGCTGATGAGCCTCCTCACGCTACGCGTTCCGGGGTCTCATCGAGGCCTCTCCTCCCGCAGGAGTCTCCATATTTCCCCTTCGCTACTATGTACATTTATATCTACGAAGAAAAATTGCGTTCACATAGATCCAGAATATGCTATGCACGAATTGATTGGAGTGGGATGCGGCGCCTCCTGCCGGAATAGCATGAGGCGAAGACCCTGGACGGAGCGTAGCGGAGGAAGCGGCTGAGGCCATGCCGGTGGAAAGTGCCCGCCTGAAACGCAAATCAATGGGGCACTTCACCTCAAATATTTTACTGAGCTTTTCATCAATAAAGTTACGTCGCAGTTTACTCCTACTTTGAATATACGAGATAACATTTGCACCGCAACCTTTACAATAGAATCTTTATAAAGCCACTATATTAAATACCTCACATATACGATAAGGATAATAAACACCCAGATCACATCTACAAAATGCCAGTAGTAGGAAAAGATTTTAAATTTTTCCATATAAAGAGAATATGGTATAGCACGTTTGAGTTGAATAAATAGAATAGTCATCCAAGCACAACCGAAGGCTACGTGACTGGCATGTAATCCGACAAGTACGTAATAAGAACTGAGAAAGGAGCTTGTACTTAATGTATATCCTTCACCGACGTATTTAGAAAACTCACGAATTTCCAATCCTAAAAAAATCATACCGAATAATAGAGTAATTCCCAACCATGGTAACAGCTTTTTAAGTTGTCTATCCTTAAGCCCCCGTTCGGCTAACCATAATGTTCCACTACTTGATAACAAGAAAATGGAAGAAATGATCACACTTTTAGCCTCAAATACTTTAGAGGGATGTGGCCCCTCAGAAGAAGGAGTGAATACCAGATAGGTTGCAAACAGGGTGAGAAACATAATTGCTTCTACAAAAAGGTATATGAAGAAACCAATTTGCTTATCCTTGAAAAGGGTAGCTTCGTAATTATTCATCTTCTGTCTGCTCCTTTCCGTAATGCTTTGCTCTCTCATCGTGAAATGCCCTGATAATAAAGAAGGTGAATACGCCTGCTCCAAATATAATTGCTGGTACGTACCATTTATAAATCATACAAAAAGACATTAAACCTAAAGTGATTGTCATAAGAAAAGGAAGTATGGAATTTCTTGAAATAGGGCTGGCTCTATGTTCTTTTGTTGTTTTTATTCTTTCGTTACGCAACTTTGCATACCAAAAAGGATCCATTTCTTCCACAACCGGCATGGGTGAAAAAGTCTGCTCCGGAGAAGGGGAAGCTACCGTCCATTCTAATGTTCGTCCACCCCATGGATCGTTGCCAACTTTTTCACCTTTTCTATGAGTTTTATATAAATTATAAAAGAAAAATAGCATGCTAATTCCCATGGTAAATGCACCTATTGTACTTAATAAATTGGTGATTTCTAAGCCCTCTCCTACTCTAAACGTATAAACCTTCGAGGCATACCATTCAATCCGGAGATATGCATTGGAAAGAAGGTTAGATGAAACCCAATAATAAATAGCCAGAAATGCCATTTTCCGAGTTTATCATCAAGCACCAAACCAGTGATTTTAGGATAATAGTAATAGATGCCTGCAAAGATTCCCAAGATAGTTGAGGCGATAATTACATAGTGAAAATGAGCAACAACAAAATGTGAATCGTGAAACTGAAAATCAGCTGCTGAAACTGACAGCATAACACCAGTTACTCCCCCCATAACAAAAGAAGGAATAAATCCTAAGGAGAACAGCATGGGAGTGGTAAATCTTATTACACCACCTCGCATTGTAAATAGCCAATTAAATATTTTAATCCCAGTTGGTACGGCAATTGCATGGTGGTAATCGCAAATATTGTATTTGTAACAGGACCCAGACCAACGGTAAACATATGATGAACCCAAACCATAAAGGATAAGAATCCAATTAGAACAATGGAAAGGACCATTGCTGGATAACCAAAAACGCGCTTCTTTGAAAATGTTGAAATGATATCTGAGAAAATACCAAATGCCGGCAATGCAAGTATATACACTTCAGGATGACCAAAAATCCAAAATAAATGCTGCCAATACACAGGATCACCATCAGGCCCGTGGAAAAACTTTGTTCCAAACATGCGATCAAACATGAGTAAATAGAGACCAATAGCCAAAACTGTAAATGCAACAAGAATTAAGAATGCTGTAATCAGTGTGGCCCACGTAAATAAAGGCATTCTGGTAAATTTCATGCCAGGTGCGCGCAATCTTACAATCGTTACTATTAAATTTAATGCTGTAAAAATGGTCCCTAACCCGGAAATTTGTAAACTGAAAACATAAAAGTCTGATCCAACTCCTGGGGTAAAAAGAGAAGTTGATAACGGTGCATACCCTGTCCAGCCTATTGCAGGTGCACTATTTAAAAAGAATGCAATATTAAACAGCATCCCCCCTGTAAAAAATAGCCAGAATCCAACCGCATTTAAAAATGGAAAGGCCAAATCACGAGCTCCAATTTGTAATGGTACAGCAATGTTCATTAACCCCAATAACATGGGAGTTGCTGCAAAAAAAATCATCATAGTGCCGTGGGTTGTAAATACTTCATTATATTTCTGAAATTGAAAAACCCAGAAGTCGTTATTAGGTACAGCAAGTTGAGAACGAATAAACAAAGCATCTATTCCGGCCCTAAGGAAAAATATGAAGCCAAATAGTATGTATAGAGTACCGATTTTGCGATGATTTGTTGTACGCATAAATTCCCAAATGACAGGCAACTTCTTATATTTAAAGATAGAAATTAAAACAATGCCACCCATGATAATGGTAAAAACCCATGCGGCTATAACATCAGATGGAATAAATAGTGATTTACCAAAGATTGATAGATTCATGCCTCACACTCCTTACTAATCCATTTATGTTACTGTGCTTCTTTTTAATTGCTTGATTGTTTAAGATATTGGTTATATTCATCTAATGAAACAACCTTCACATCAAATGTCATATTCGCGTGTTGAATACCACAAAACTCTGCACATTTTCCATCATATTCGCCTATCTCTGCGTTTTTAATCACGTATATAAGTTCCTTGTTCGGGATAACATCTACTTTTCCTGCCAGTTCAGGTATCCAAAAAGAATGGATTACATCCTTTGATGAAAGATGAAATACAATATCCTTATTTTCAGGAATAATTAATTCATTATGGACTGTTTTACTATTTTTGTGTTCAAACGTCCACCGGAATTGCTCCGCAGTAACGTTAATATGAACGCCATTTGTATTTGCTTCGGCTGCCATCTCAGGTGATTGATCAAAAGTGATTTTTAATGTTGGAACGGCAAGAACAGCAAGCAATAAAAATGGGACGATTGTCCAGGTTAATTCATATTTTAAGTTTCCTTTTACGTCTTGAGGTATATATTCTGCCTTTTTTTCTGTATACCGATATCTGATCACAAACCGGGTAAACAGAATAAAAACAACAAGCAAAACAATTACCATTATTGCTAAACTGAACCAAATTAAGTAAGCCTGTTCTTTCCCGGTAGAGCTTTTGGGATCGAGTACCGTGATACTCTGGCAGCCTGCAAGCAACATTATAAAAGGAAGTATAGCTATTTTCTTCATTAAACTTTGCTCCCTTCCGATATGTATTTACAAAATAATTTTGCGCTCTAAATCCCTACCCTTGTTGTTTGAAAATTAAACGTTAGAATACTTTGAGCAGTTATTTTGATCAATACATCCAAATATATGTTAGTAAACAGAATGAGTTGGGTATTGGTAAAATAGTACTTTGGCAAGGAAGGAGGAATATGTGTGTTTAAGGAAAAATATGTTTGGCTATTATTTATTTCATTAACATTACTAACTGTCGCATGTAGTGATCAGGCTCGGAGTGAAGGGGAAATGTATGACGCAAACCAAATACGTGAGGAGTTAAGCCAGCTGGATCAAAATAGTGACATAATTTATGGTAAAGAAATTTTTGATGATACTAAGGCAGTGGTACCAGATCATGTAGGAAATGAGCTTTCTTGTTTAAGTTGTCATGGAGATGGCGGTCTTGCCCCGAACTCTCCGATGGTTGGTATTACTAAGAAGTTTCCTGAAATGCGGAGAGGCAAGCTGACTACGATTGAAGATAGAATAAACGGTTGCTTTGTTCGCAGTATGAACGGTGATAAATTAGATGAAGACAGTAAAGAAATGAAAGCAATGGTTGCTTATTTTGAATTTATATCCAAAGATGTTGAATCAAAAAAGGACATTACATGGAGAATGAATAATGATAAAAAGAAAGTACCTGAGCCAGATCTTACTAATGGGGCAAGATTGTTTGTAGAGAAAAATTGTGTATCCTGTCATGCTACAGATGGTTCTGGAACAAGTGACCACACAGGTCCTGCGTTATGGGGAGAAGGATCATTTAATGAAGCAGCAGGTATGACAAAAATTGAAAAGGCGACCGGATTTATTCAAAACAACATGCCAAAGGGGATGGAAGGGACCTTAACAGATCAGGAGGCAGCAGATATCGCAGCATTTCTTCTGTCACATGAACGGCCATCAGGTGATCCTGAGGAATTGACAGATTATCATCTTGATCCAAGTCGTTCTTATATAACGAAAGACCGCAGAGACAAAATCAGAAATGGAAACTTTGACTGGACCAGTCTAGATGTTATTGTACCTAAAGAAAAGAAACAAAATTAATTTTTTTATTGATAATGTTTTATTTTTGTAACTAACCTTAAGAGTTAAGATAATAAATAATTTATAAACTTTCTCGAAAGTATTGATTTTTCTTCTTATTTAATAGAACCTAAAGGTAGTAACTTGTAAGATAACGATGCTATCAGTCAACTTTTGACAACAATTGTTTTACTTACAAAAATTTAATACCTACAGGGAGTGCGAAATTGTGACCACATTAGAACCGTATAGCTTGAATGATTTTGTACAGGATATCACAAAGCTAGTAGAAGGAAATACAAAAGAAGCGACAATTGTGGAAAAAGCAGAAGAATTAGTCGGTGAACTAATAAAAACAGATAGTTGGTTGCCTAAATCTGTTTACCAATTAGATGAAGATGGTTATACAAGACATTCTTTATATCGTGACCCTGAGAATCGTTTTGAAGTTTTGGCATTAGGATGGAAATCCGGTCAAAAAACTCCTCTTCATGATCATGATGGTACATGGGGAGTAGAGGGGGTAGTGACCGGTATGATGAAAGTCAAAAATTTCGTGCGGGAGGAGAGGGAAGAAGACGAATTTGTGAAATTGATCCCCGCTGGCACGGTACGTCTAAACGAGCAAAGTACCGGTGAATTATTACCACCTGCAGATTGTCATATACTTGAATCTGTTGGGGAAAAAATGGCGGTGACCATTCATGTATATGGAAAACAGCTTAATAAATTTCGTATATTTCAACTGCAGAATGATCAGTCGTATAAGGTGAAATGGGTAGAGGTTGGTTATACAAAAGAATATTAGGAATGTTTGGCAGATAAGACATATTACTTGTCTGCCTTTATTTTTAACTATAAACTGAAACAGTTGCTTAATTCACAAAATAGCATCTATACATATTTTGTGAATACTGGAGGAAAATAATTAAAACTTTATTCGTCGGAAAGGAGAGATAGTAATGAAAAGAGCTACATCAGTCTTTTATATATCTGCCTCCATCATTGCAGTAATGGTTATTATCGGGGCTATTATGCCAGAAGCCTTTCAAACAGTAACAACAAATATCAAATCTTTTATTGCCACATCTTTTGGCTGGTATTATTTGATAATTGTTACGGCCATTACGTTAGTATGTATATTTCTATTAATTAGTCCTGTGGGTAAGATAAAATTAGGAAAGCCAGATGAAAAACCTGAATTCTCCCGGCCAACATGGATAGCTATGTTATTTAGTGCTGGAATGGGTATTGGATTGGTTTTCTATGGTAGTGCGGAACCACTTAGCCATTACGCTCTCAGTTCACCTACTGGAGAGACCGGCACGAATCAGGCTATTAAGGATGCTTTACGGTTTACGTTTTTCCATTGGGGTATTCATGCATGGAGTATTTATGGGATAGTAGCATTAGTGTTAGCCTATTTCAATTTTAGAAAGGATGAGCCTGGTTTAATTAGTGCTACATTACGTCCTGTTTTAGGAGATAGAGTAAAAGGAACGACTGGTAGAGTGGTGGATATTATTGCTGTAGTCGCTACTGTACTTGGTGTTGCAACAACTTTAGGCTTTGGAGCGGTACAAATAAATGGGGGGTTATCTTTTCTTTATGACATCCCTGTAAATATTGGCGTTCAATTTATAATTATAGCTATCGTAACCGTTCTGTTTATGATCTCTGCTTGGTCAGGTCTTGGAAAAGGGATAAAATATTTAAGTAATGCCAATATGGGGCTTGCTACGATTTTGCTTCTACTTATTTTTATATTTGGCCCAACCATTTTCATTCTAAATTTATTTACGGATACAATAGGTACGTATCTTCAATCATTACCGAAAATGAGTTTTCGAATTGCTCCACTTGATACGGATATTCATCAGTGGATTAATGATTGGACTATTTTTTACTGGACATGGTGGATCTCTTGGTCTCCATTTGTTGGAGTGTTTATTGCCAGAGTTTCAAGAGGAAGATCGATACGTGAATTTATATTAAATGTATTGTTCGTTCCTTCAATTGTGAGCTTTTTCTGGTTTGCTGCATTTGGTGGTGCTGCCATCAAGGTTGAAAATTCAGGTTTAGCAAAGATTTCATCACTTGCAACAGAAGAGGTTTTGTTCGGTATGTTTGAACATTACCCAGCAGGCTTAATTGCTTCTATTATTGCAATGCTGTTGGTAGCTACTTTCTTCATTACGTCTGCAGACTCTGGTACATTTGTGCTTGGGATGATGACAACAAATGGTTCTCATTCGCCGAGTAATCAGATTAAAATTGTGTGGGGTGTATTACTATCAGCTGCTTCGCTCGTTCTTTTATATTCTGGAGGATTACAAGCACTTCAAAATATGATGATTATCGCAGCTTTACCATTTTCGGTTATTATGGCCTTAATGATCGTCAGTTTATTTAAATCCTTATCTGATGAAGCAAAGCAATTAGAAATAACGAAGAAAAAGAAAAATTAATACTGACTAAACAAGAAAAGTATATACCCAATAAAGCGATCTATCTTAACGATAGATCGCTTTATTATATTGAATAATTTTATATGGAGAACTAACTACGTTTATTAATTATTATGGGAAACAGTTGCATGCCATTGTCTGTCAGAAAACCATTGTTCCTTTGTATAGGCCATTTCCCAGAAAGCCAATTCGTACTCCTTAGCAATAACAAATTGTTCTTTCATCTTCTCTTTTTCACTCTCGCTGGATTTTTCGGCTATAGAATTTAGTAGATCGATTTGCTCTTGAGTAGAGGTGTGAAACCAATCGTCGGCATACGTATTAATCCAATTCTGATATATTTTCTCTTTTGGTTTGGCGTCTTTATAGGTTTTGCCAATATCCGCATATAACCAATAACAAGGTAAGAGTGCGGCAACGGTTTGTCCAAGGCTGCCTGAAAGAGCTGCTCGATATAAGTGTGCAGTATATCCATAAGCTGTAGGAGCAGGTTTAAAATTTTCAGTATCTTTTTCATTAATATTAAGGATTTCTGCATGCGCTTTATGAACAGTTAGCTCAGCTTGTGCCGTACTTTTAGCTTTTTCAGCAAGCATTGCGGTTACATGAAAATCCTCAGCCTGAGCTGCAGCCATAGCATGCACTTTTCCAAAATGCTTCAAGTAATAGATATCTTGAAGAATGTAGTATTTAAAAGTTTCCAGCGGTAAGTCACCATCCACAATTCCTTTTACAAATGGATGATTTAAGCTTTGCTCCCAGCTTTTCTCAGTTGCTTCCCGTAATGTGTCGGTAAATTGCATAAAAAATCCTCCTCTTTTTAATTTCTGGCTGATTGAGGAGGGAACGGATGAACTTAAGCAAGCGTCAATTAATTCAAGAGTGCTTTAAGACAATATCTTCAACTCAAAAAATAAATTGATTGCAAGAATAAGCATTTTTCCACTTCCCTCCGCTGGTGTTAACCAGTTCAGGTTCCAAGGGTCTTCATTCTCAGCCATCATAGGCTCCCCTAGCAGAAATAATAGTTAATACAAATGTAGCATATCATATAAAAAATTAAAGTCAACTTACTTATCGGAATAGTTATGTAATTTTAAAATTAAATGAAAACGTTTTAGATAAACTTTTGATGGGAACCGTTTACTATAATGATTATTTGTTGTGCTTGCTGTTAATAAAGTTGAGCATGAACAGCAAATGACATATTTTATTTAACTAGAGGAGGTAAAAGATGGTTTTACCATTTAAACATGAACCTTTTACTAATTTTAATGAAGAAACAAATCGAAAGGATTTTCGCCAAGCGTTAAAAAGCGTTGAAGAACAATTAGGTAAAGAAATACCTCTTGTTATTAAGGGCGAAAAAGTGTATACGGACGATAAAATTACTTCCGTCAATCCTGCTAAGAAGGATCAGGTAATTGGAAAAGCTTCTATGGCTACGAAAAAACATGTCGAGCAAGCAATGGAAGCAGCAGAAGAAGCATTTAAAGATTGGGGTAATTGGAGTGCAGAGGCTCGAGCGAGGTAATGTTCCGCACCGCAGCCATTGTAAGAAAAAGAAAGTTTGAATTTGCTGCCACTCTTGTATATGACGCAGGTAAGCCTTGGGGACAAGCAGATGCAGATGTGGCAGAAGGCATCGACTTTCTTGAATACTATGCCAGAGAAATGATTGAATTAGCGAAAGGAAAGCCAATGGAAGATAGACCAAATGAAAATAACAGCTATTTCTATCAACCACTTGGTCCAGGTGTAGCTATTCCGCCATGGAACTTTGCTTTTGCTATTGTATGTGGAACGACAGTTGGCCCATTAGTGGCTGGAAACACGGTGCTATTAAAGCCTTCAGAAAATACACCTGTGATTGCATATAAGCTAATTGAGGCATTAGTTGAAGCCGGCGTGCCGGATGGAGCAGTAAATTTTGTGCCAGGTGATCCTTCTGATATTGGGGATTATCTTGTGGATCATCCAAAAACGAGATTCATTAATTTCACGGGATCCCGGGCAACAGGGACACGAATTATAGAACGGGCTTCTAAAGTTCAAGAAGGCCAAGATTTTCTGAAGCGTGTTGTAGCTGAAATGGGCGGTAAGGACACAATTATTGTCGATGAGAATGCTGACCTTGAACTTGCTGCAGATTCTATCGTACAATCTGCTTTCGGCTTTCAAGGCCAAAAATGTTCTGCTTGTTCAAGAGCTGTTATTCATGAGGCTGTTTATGATAAAGTGCTCGAAATGGCAATCGAAAAAACAAAAGAGATTACAGTAGGAAATGCTGCTGAAAAAGACGTATTTATGAGTGCAGTAATCAATCAAAAACAGTTTGATAAGATAAAAAACTACATTGATATTGGTAAAAGCGAGGGCGAGCTTGCATATGGTGGCGAGACGGATGACTCCGAAGGATATTACATTTATCCAACCATTTTTAAAGATGTTGATCCAACAGCCAGAATTATGCAAGAGGAAATATTTGGTCCAGTGGTCGCATTCGCCAAAGCCAAAGACTTTGATGAAATGCTTGAGATTGCTAATAATACCGAGTATGCCTTAACAGGCGCAGTTATATCCAATAATCGTAAACATCTGGATCGCGCTCGCTATGAATTTCAGGTTGGAAATTTATATTTCAATCGTGGTTGTACTGCAGCTATCGTTGGATATCAGCCATTCGGCGGATTCAAAATGTCAGGAACAAATGGAAAAGCAGGTGGACCAGATTATCTTCCGCAATTCTTGAATGCTAAAACAGTTTCTGAAATGTTCTAAACGAGGAAATTAAATATCGATCTAGAAGGCCTATTCTCAAAAAGGATAGGTCTTCTTTTGTTTTATAAACTTTAAGCTTTTGACTATATTCATCATATATGAATTTTATTATTAAATAATTGTATAAATTTTCAGTATTCGGAAGTAAAACGTACTATATAAAAGAATTTCAACATATTAATGGGTCAAGGCCTTGTAAAAGACCAGTATTCACGTTTATTGCTAATAAACCGAATTTTTCTAAAAAATCAATATTTGATAAACTAAAATGGTATTAGTGCAGATTAACCAGAAAAGAGGGGGCAACTAAATAATGATTAATAAGAACTGGAGATTAATCTCTACATTTCTGCTCACAGCACTTTTGATATTGGTGCTTGCAGCTTGCGGAGCTGAAGAAAAAGCAGATGGAGAGGGGAAATCAGAATTAAAAGAGGAATATACCGTAGTAAGTGATACTTCCTTCGTTCCTTTTGAGTTTAAAGAGGATGGAGAATATGTTGGCTTTGACATTGATCTGATCAATGCAATTGCTGATGAGGCAGGATTTAAAATTAATATGGAAACAACAAATTTTGATGGTATCATTCCTGGCTTGCAAACAGGACAATTTGATATCGCAATCGCGGGAATTAGTATTACAGATGAACGTGCTAAAAAGATTGATTATAGTGAACCGTATTACCAATCCGGACTGAGTATTGGGGTGCGGGAAGAAAATGAGGACATAAAGGGTATTGAAGATTTAGAAGGAAAGACAATTGCAACAAGGTTGGGTTCAACAAGTGCTGCATATATTGCTGATAACATAAAAGGCGCAGAAGCAAGTCAATTTGAACAACTGGATCAAGCATATATGGCTGTTGAAAATGGAAGCGCGGATGCTGTTCTTTATGACGCTCCGAATGTCGCCTACTATATTAAGACAAAGGGCGACGGATTAAAAGTTGTTGGAGACTTGTACCAAGCAGAAGACTATGGAATTGCTATTTCAAAAGGAAATGATGAGCTAGTAGCTGCTATTGATGATGCACTTGCCACATTAAAGGAAAATGGAAAATATGATGAGCTTTATGAAAAATGGTTTGGAGAGAAGCCTGAATAACACTTTACTTAAGAGGGTGTAACTAGCCTGATGTTACACCCTTTTCTAATTTATAAATATAAGTGATTTGTAGAATTTTGCCAGGGAACTTTTTATTATAACGCTTCAGCTAAATATTATTTTAGCAAAAGATGACTAGTATGAGATAGAAATTAATTTAGTACAGTATACATTGAAGAGGTGAAAGCATGTTAGGTAGGTTTGATTGGGCAGGTGTTATAGATTTTTTACCAGAACTGGGGATAGGGTTGTACTATACCTTACTAATCTCCGTTCTAGGATTGCTTATTGGTTTTATATTAGGGGCAATCTTTGGTATTGGAAGAATTTCCAAGAATAAATTGGTTTATGGACTTTCAACTGTATATGTGGAAGTGATTCGAGGAACGCCGGTATTGGTACAGGCGATCTGGATTTTCTTTGCATTACCATTAATTATTGGACAAAACTTAGGCTCCATTACTGCAGGGGTCATTGTTATCGCTCTAAATTCAGGTGCATATATCGCTGAGATTGTCCGTGGTGCAGTAGATTCTATTGAGAAAGGACAAATGGAAGCTGGAAGATCGCTTGGATTAAATCAAGGTCAAACGATGCGTTACATCGTATGGCCACAAGCATTTAAAAGAATGATACCACCACTAGGTAATCAATTCATTATCAGTATAAAGGATACCTCATTACTATCTGTCATCCTTGTTCCTGAACTAATATTTCAAGGGCGGTTGATTGCGGCAAATCATTTTAATGCTGTTGAAATTTATACCACGGTAGCGTTATTCTACCTTGCGATTACCTTGAGTTTATCTGTTGTATTAAGGTATGTAGAAAGAAGGTTGACGACATGATAGAGATTAAGAATTTACATAAAAAATTTGGTGATTTAGAAGTATTGAAAGGAATAGATTGTTTTATTAAACAACAGGAGGTTGTTTGTGTAATTGGTCCCAGTGGGTCAGGGAAAAGTACCTTTTTACGCTGCTTGAATTTATTGGAGGAAGTGACAGAAGGAGATGTAATTATTGATGGAAGCAACTTGGTCGCTCCACAAACAGATATAAACAAAATTCGTACGGAAGTTGGCATGGTCTTTCAGCAATTTAATCTATTTCCCCATAAATCGGTTTTGGAGAATATCATGCTCGCACCAAAAAAGGTTAGAAAAATAAGTCACGAAGAAGCTAAGAAACGTGCACTTGGTTTATTGGATAAGGTTGGTTTGAATGATAAAGCCACTATGTATCCAGGTCAATTATCTGGAGGACAGCAGCAAAGGGTAGCAATTGCGAGAGCACTTGCGATGGAACCCAAGATTATGCTTTTTGATGAGCAACTTCAGCGTTGGATCCCGAATTGGTGGGAGAAGTGCTCGAGGTTATGAAGCAGTTGGCACATGAAGGAATGACTATGGTAGTAGTTACACATGAAATGGGTTTTGCGAGAGAAGTGGGAGACCGTGTTCTTTTTATGGATGGCGGGGTCATTGTAGAAGAAGGCGATCCAGAGCAAATTTTTAACCAACCACAATCTGAACGAACACAGGACTTTTTAAATAAAATCTTATAGCAAGTTTCGTTTGTCCAATGTAGTAGATAAATAGGAGAGCTGCATGCGTTATCAAGTCATTGATAAAAACATGCAGCTTACTGTGTTGAACAAAGCATTATGCTATTTAGCTCCTTTATAGCCTTTTCGTAATATTTCTTGAACGGTATGGACGGTGACATAGGCATCTTCATCAATTTCTTCGATGATTTTTCTGAACTTAACAATCTCCTGTTTATTAATAACGAGATAAAGTACTTCTTTATTCCGATTTGTATATCCGCCTCTTCCTTCAAGAATAGTAATTCCTCTAGCCATATTTTGCGTAACTGCTTCTAAAACTTTATCAGGATGCTTAGAAATAATTAAAACGGAAGTTCGTTCATTTGCGCCTTCAACAACGACATCAATAACCTTAGCACCAATATAAACGGCAATTAGTGTGTACATTGCTTTTTCTTGCCCGATTACAAAAGCGGAACCGGCAATTACGAGAATATCTATAACAAGCATTCCTTTTCCCATGCTCCAACCTAGATATCTGCTTAATATTCGAACAATAATGGCCGTTCCACCTGAGGTACCGCCAGTTCGGAAGATCATACCAAGACCAAGACCTACCGTACCACCTGCGAAGAGGGCTGCTAACAGCGTATCTCCATTTATTTCACTCCCCACGCCGGAGGTGAAGTGAAGAAATCCGGATGAAAAGATAATCGCAACAATCGTATATATCATTACACGATGATCAAAAAATCGATAACCAACGAGCAACAATATTGCGTTAATCACAAAGTTTACCAACCCTGGTGACCATTCAAAGAGATAATAGGTAACAATGGATATACCAATAATGCCGCCTTCGGAAAGGTTATTTGGTATCGCAAAATAATTAATACCGAGTGCGAAGATTAATGAACCTGAAACAATAAGAAACATGTCTTTTATTACTTTTTGCATAAATCGACCTCCTACGTGACATATTCTACACTAAAAAAGTAAAACTGTGAAAATAAATACATAATAAAAGTCACCTACTAATACAAGCTTAAGTGCACCAGTCAACCTTAATGTTCTTTTAGTCTATTAAAGATTGGAATTCTTTCATAAACAACAAATATAATAAAGAAAATTACAATTTTCTTTATTATTTGCTAGAATAACAGATAACCAAACAATTAGGAGGAAATTTTAGGTGACACTTGACTTCAACAGTTCATTACCACTACATATACAACTAAAATCATCTATTGAATATAAGATAAGCAATGGGGTTTATTCTGATCAAATCCCTAGCGAGCGGCAATTTATGGAAGAATATAATGTGAGTAGGAGTACAGTTCGAGAGGCTATTAATTTGCTGGTACGTGAAGGAGTTTTAGAGAAAAGACATGGAAAGGGCACCTTTGTATCGTTTAAACCTATTCATGAATGGCTTGGCAATTTAAGTAGTACGACAGAAACTATTCATCAAATGGGAATGAGACCGGGAGCTAAGTTAATTACCCATTACAGAACAATACCACCTGCTTACATTCAAGAAAAAACAGGATTTTCAGAAGCATATTTTATAAAACGACTACGTTATGCTGACGATATTGCAATCGGTATTGAGAGACACTATTATCCTGTCAGTATTGGAGAAAAACTCATAGAACATGACTTGGATAATGCAACTTTATACGATTTATTGGAAAATGAGTTAGGTATGAACTTCGCAGAAGCGTCTCAGACGATCCGCAGTGGTGAACTGTTTGAAGAAGATAAGCAATATTTAAGGATCCCATCTCATGGTCAAGCATTAATTGCAGAACGCATAATAAAAGGCGCTACCCGAGATGTAATTGAAGTTGAAGAGGCTTTTTACAGAAGCGATATGTATAATTTTAAAATTAATCTTTCAAGAAAACTTGGCTCTTGATCTTAAAAGGTAGAGCATGTAAAACATTCATAAAGGATTTAAATATGTCTTATTATATTTTTAAATGTTAGAATTTATAAAATATATTGAAATATTTTTAACCATCCCATATACTTTAAGTAATCTACTACAACATAACTGGTACGGACGTCACGATGTAAGCATAGCTTGGAAGGTTTATTGTAGTGGTTAATTACGAATGTAGGAGGGATTAATATGATCGTTGGTGTTCCGCGTGAGGTAAAAAATAATGAACGGCGGGTTGCTCTTACTCCATCAGGTGTAACTGCGTTTGTTAATGCCGGACACACAGTCCTAATTGAAAATTCTGCAGGAAATGAAAGCGGTTTCCTTAATGAAGAATATAAAGCTGCTGGTGCTACTATTGTATCTTCAGCGGCAGAAGCGTGGGCTGCTGAAATGGTAATGAAAGTAAAGGAGCCACAGCCTCAAGAATTTCAATACTTGCGTGAAGGACTTATTCTATTCACATATCTTCATCTTGCAGCAGAACCTGAATTAACCGAACAGCTACTTAAGAACAAAGTGACAGCAATTGCTTATGAAACAATACAGAACAGTGACCGATCCCTGCCATTATTAGCCCCGATGAGCGAGATAGCAGGAAGAATGGCTGTGCAGATAGGGGCGCAATATTTAGAAAATGTCAAAGGTGGAAAAGGAATACTCTTAGGTGGCGTTCCTGGAGTTCAACCAGGAAATGTAGTAATTATTGGCGGAGGAGCGGTCGGTACCAATGCAGCCAAGATGGCACTTGGATTACGAGCAAAGGTTACTATCATTGATATTAATGCCAATAGGCTTCGAGAGCTTGACGATCTATTTGGCGGAGCGGTAACCACATTGATGTCGAATCCTCTTAATATTAGAAACGCGGTAAAAGAGGCAGATCTCCTTGTCGGAGCTGTGCTAATCCCTGGTGCGAAGGCGCCGCAGCTTGTATCAGAAGAAATGGTGAAAGAAATGATGCCAGGTTCAGTCATTATTGATGTAGCGGTTGACCAAGGAGGTTCTATTGAGACAATTGATCGTGTGACGACTCACGATGATCCTATCTACAAGAAACATGGGGTGCTTCATTATGCTGTTGCGAATATGCCAGGAGCGGTAGCACGAACAGCCACTTTATCTCTAACGAACAATACAAGTCAATTTGGTGTGTTTCTAGCGAATAAAGGATTAAAGAAAGCAACAGAAGCAAATCCGGCATTTGCCAAAGGTGTTAATACGCATGCAGGTATGATTACGCATGAAACAATTGCCAATGCTTTCACCAAAGAATACACTCCACTGGCTGAAGCTTTGACAAACCCGGTTGCATCGTATTAAAGAATTGTTTTTTATCATTTTACGAGAATGGAGGAGTTAATGATGAAGACAGAATCCGAAATGAACACAGGAGTAGGGGTAGAGACCCCGCGTTTATGGAATGCGATGCATCGGTTTAACCCAGATGCACTGCAAACAGTAGCGGCAAAGGGAGAAGGCGCATGGTTCACTGACGAGGCAGGAAATAAATACTTGGATGGCGTATCTGGACTTTGGTGCTTAAATTTGGGGCATGGTCAACAAGAGATCGTGGATGCTGCAGCAGAGCAAATGAAAAATCTCTCTTATTTTCCTTTAACGATGAGTCACCAGCCTGCAATTAAATTAGCAAGCAAAATTAGCGAATTGTTGGGTGCAGATTACCAGACGTTTTTCTCAAATAGTGGTTCAGAAGCAAATGAGACTGCATTTAAAATTGTAAGACAATATCATAACCAAACAGGTAATCCAGGAAAGTTTAAATTTATTTCCCGTTATCGGGCATACCACGGTTCTACTTTGGGTGCATTAAGTGCGACTGCACAGGCAAATCGCAGGGTGAAATATGATCCAGGAATACCCGGATTTTTACATGTGTATCCACCATATAGTTATCGTTCGATTTTTGGAGGAGACCCAGAAGAATCCGATTTGAAGGCTGCACAGTTAGTTGAAGAAATGATTAATTGGGAAGGGGAAGAAACCGTAGCAGCATTTATTATGGAACCGTTTATTTCGGGTGGAGGGGTAATTATTCCATCAATGAAATACATTCAGCGTATTGCTGAAATATGTAAACGTTACAATGTCTTGCTGATTATGGATGAGGTTGTCTCAGGGTATGGCCGCACAGGGGAAATGTTTGGTTTCAAACATGCTGAAGGCGTTCAGCCGGATATTGTAACAATGGCAAAAGGATTAACTAGTGGATACCTGCCACTAGGAGCTACAGCTGTTAAATCAGACATCTATGAAGCATTTAAAGAAGCAGGTAAAGACAATCATTTTCGTCATGTATCCACATATGGCGGTCACCCGGCAGCATGCGCTGTAGCACTTAAGAACATTGAGATCATTGAAAGAGAGAACATAGTGGAACGGGTTCGCGAACTGGGTAAAACAAAACTTGGTAAACTACACGACCTAATTAACCATGAAAATGTTGGAGAAGTTCGCCAAGTTGGCTTTTTACTTGGGTTAGAGATGGTGACGGACAAAGATTCCAAGCGGCCGTTAGACGATGCAAAAATGAATGAAATTGTAGGAGCTTGTAAAGCAAGAGGTTTAATTATTGGAAGAAATGGAGATACCGTTCCAGGCCAAAACAACGTTATTATTGTTGCACCTCCATTAACTAGTACAGAAGAAGACTTGGATTTCCTGGTAGAAACAGTAGATTCAGTAATTCGAAACATTTAGCGATGAGTAGAAAGGTAAGCTGAAGGGATGGGTTTCACTTGAATTACGAACGCTTAAAAACATTTATTGCAGTAGCGGAAAAGAAAAGCTTTTCCGAAGCTGCGAGAATTCTTTTTGTAACTCAGCCCACAATTACTTCACAGATAAAAGCATTGGAAGAGGAATTAAATACAAAGCTATTTGAAAGAACAACAAAAAAGGTGAAGATGACACAGTCAGCTAAAATTCTTCTTCAACATGCTAAAGAAATTGTTCGTCTTAGTGACCTTGCAAAGAAAGAAATTCAGGATATTGAAGAAACGACCTATGGAGAACTTGGAATTGGCTGCAGCTTTACAATTGGAGAATACATTCTTCCATCTTTTTAAAAAGTTTAAAGATTTATATCCACTTATTCAAATGCGGATGGAGATTTCCAATTCAGACAGAATTGTGACCCATATTAAGGATCAGATAATCGATGTAGGTTTAATAGAAACGCCGATGGATGACCCACGGATTATGATTGAGCCTTTCTTGGAAGATGAGCTTATATTAATCACTGCACCAAATTACTTCGATAATGAAGATGAGATTACATTAGAGCAATTAAAAAACGTGCCGCTCATTACTCGTGAAAGAGGGTCGGGAACAAGAGCGGTAGTGAATCAATATCTTAAACAGGCAGGGGTCACCATGGATGACCTTAATGTAGTAATGGAGCTGGGAAGTACAGAAGCGATTAAATCAGCAGTAGAATCAGGCCTGGGGGTCTCCATAATATCAAAAAATGCAATTGTGAAGGAGAAACAATTAAATTTGTTAACTTCTTATCCAATAAAAGACTTGTCTTTTTATCGTTATTTTTATATAGCTTTTCGAAAAGATCAAGTGCTTAAATCTACTGTAGACCTATTTATAGATGAATTGAAACAAATGAATGATGGTGGTTTGTTAATAAGTTGTTAATAGCAACAGCTCAAAAGAGAGTCAATAAGTTAAACAAAGGAGGAATTTAAAATGGCAAAACAACAAACAGAAGTAAAAGCAGCAGTAAACAAAAAGGTGAAAATGACCCCAAGTGAGGCCATCGTGGAAACACTAGTACAAGAAAATGTAAAAGAGGTGTACGGGATTGTAGGATCTGCGTTTATGGATATGTTAGATTTATTCCCAACAGCAGGAATCCGTTTTCTACCTGTTCGCCATGAGCAGAGCGCGGCACATATGGCAGATGCGTATACACGTGTTTCCGGTACAGCTGGTGTTGTAATTGGTCAAAATGGTCCTGGTATCACAAATATGGTCACATCTGTTGCAGCAGCAAATCAAGCTCATACGCCAATGGTAGTGATTTCTCCCTCTGCAGGTACTCCAACAATTGGCTGGGATGGTTTCCAAGAAGCGAATCAGGTTTCTATTTTTGAAGATATAACAAAGGAAACAGTACGTGTTACACATAAAAGTCGTGTGGCAGATTGTCTTCGTACTGCATTCCGTATTGCGTATGCTGAACGCGGTCCGGTCCTTTATGATATTCCGAGAGATTTATTCTACGGTGAGTTGGAAGATTATATTTTGGAACCAAGTCAGTATCGTACTGATAAGCGAGGCAGTGGGGATCCGGCAGCAATTGAAGAAGCAGTTTCGCTTTTGAAAAATGCTGAAAAACCGGTTATTATCTCTGGACGTGGTGCTGTTGATGCAGACGGCGTGGATACGGTAGCTAAAATTGCTGAGCATTTGACTGCTCCTGTTGCTGTATCATACATGCACAATGATGCGTTCCCAGCAGATCACCCGCTTGCTGTTGGACCAATTGGTTATATGGGAGCAAAGTCTGCAATGTACTCCTTGCAGGAAGCAGATGTCGTTTTGGCAATTGGTACACGTTTATCCGTATTTGGTACGTTGCCATGCTACGACATAGATTATTTCCCAAAGAGTGCTAAGATCATTCAAGTAGATATTAATCCGAGAAATATTGCAAGAACGCACCCGGTAGCGGTAGGGATAATTGGCGATGCCAAGGCAACTGCAGATGATTTATATGAAAAACTACAAGAAGATTTACCAAATGCCACATCTGATACCTCTCGTTTACAGAAAATCAGTAAACTAAAAGAAGAGTGGGAAAAGGAGCTAGTTGATTTAGCGTTGGAAGATGGGGATCCGATTAACCCACGTCGTGCCTTGCTCGAGCTAACGAAAGCTTTACCGGAAAATACCATTATCTCTACAGATATTGGTAACGTATCATCAACAGCAAATGCATACTTGAAATTTAATCAGACTCGACGTCATATTGCAGCTCTTACTTTTGGTAATACTGGCTTCGCATATCCTGCAGCGTTAGGCGCTCAATTGGCTGAGCCAGACGCACCAGTTGCAGCAATTATTGGTGATGGAGCATGGGGAATGAGTTTGCATGAAGTAAGTACAGCTGTCGAACAGAACATCCCGGTTATTGCTTGTGTATTTAATAATAAATCATGGGCTGCAGAAAAGAAAAATCAGGTCGACTATTACGATAATCGTTTTATCGGTTCAGATATTGAAGCACCTGAATTTGCGGAAGTGGCTAAATCTATGGGAGCACTTGGCTATACAATTGAAAAGCCGGAGGATATTGGCCCTGTTGTAAAGGAAGTCCTAGAGCAAAGAAAACCTGCTGTCTTGAATATTTTTGTTGATGGAACACAATTGGCACCTCCATTCCGTAGAGATGCATTGAAAATGCCAACACGTTTGTTGGATAAATATAAGCATCTGGATTATGGTGTATGGGGTAAGTAACATAAAAAACTGCGCAGCTCAACTGGCTGCGCAGTTTTTTGGCTAGTCATTCTCCAAAAAATATTTTTTAATACCTTCAACAACACCTTCCGCAGCATCTTTTTGATAGATGATCGATTTTATTTTATCTAGTTCGTCCGGGTTTGTAATAAACCCAAGCTCCAATAGTACCGCAGGCTTTCTGTTGCTTCGTAATACTTTATAGTTTGCTTGCTTTGTTCCTCGATCGTTCATAGACGTAGTTATAACTAAAGCATTTTGAATTTTATTTGCTAGTTTACTATGCTTACTTGAATGATAGAAGGTACTAATGCCTGCTGCTTTTGGGTTTTTGTTTGCATTATAATGTATGCTGATAAATGCATCAGCATCACTTGTATTGCTAATGATAGTTCTATTATCTAGTGAAATGTAGGTGTCATCTTTACGGGAAAGGGTGACAGCAGCGCCCTCTTCTTTAAGCTCTTCAGCAAGTAGTTTTGCTGTTGATAAGGTCAAATCCTTTTCTTTCATCTTTTTTGCCATAGCGCCTCCGTCTTTTCCGCCATGTCCAGCATCTACAATGAAATGATAACCAGATAAATTATTTTCTTGCTTCCTAGTAATCTCCATTGATGCTGATTTCAAGATGGGTGAGTCTATTTTTGTTGTTTCAGAAGGTAGATTAATCAGTCCACCCTCAAAAGTAATTGCTTTATATGATTGGGAAGACTTTTCTGAGGTGAGCTCTCCTTCGCCATTTAGATAGATAGCTTGTAAATTCTTTTCAAGTACCCACGCAGCCTCCCCGCGGAAAAAGGTTTTTACCCAACCATCATGTTCCTCGAAAGTAGTCAGTTTATCGCCTTCTATTAAGTTACCTATTACATTAGCATTGCTTTTTGGAGCATCTCTTAATTCTATAGTATCTACATCTACAAGATACATTTGGCCTTCAGCTGCATGGACTGCAGGGATAATAGTAAAGAAGAATACTAGAATAAAACTACTTAATATACATTTTTTTAACACGTTCATCGTTCCTCCTGTATAAATAGGTTGTTAGTATACAAGAGTCTCCAAGTAAGTATAGATTTATACCTGCTTTTCAAATATTTCTAGTTTAGTATAGAAATGATAGGTGGTAATATCATAGTTTAGATATACTGCGACTTAACTAAGAGTATAGAGGCTGCGTAAATCACCGCTACGGGGAAATATTGCGCTTTCCGCGGGCGGCTGATGAGCCTCGGGCCAACACGATGTTGGTCATGAAGGCGTTGCGACAATGGGTTTCGATGGGGCGAGTATGCGCAGCCCCAGGACGTCGCGACTTTAGCCTTCCAGCCCCTATACGCGTTCCGGGTTCTCATCGAGGCCTCTCCTCCCGCAGGACAAGGAAAGCTTCGTCAGCAAGGCATCGCACGAAGAAAATGTGTATTTTCATTTTCGAGGAGTCTTCATATTTCCCCTTCGCTACTATGTACATTTATATCTACGAAGAAAAATTGCGTTCACATAGATCCAGAATATGCTATGCACGAATTGATTGGAGTGGAGGGCGGCAATCTAAGAACGCCACGTCCTGGGACTGCGCTAACTCGTCCCACCGAAAACATTTGTGGCAACGATTGCATGACCAACGTCCTGTTGGCCCGGGGCTCCTGCTGGAATAGCATGAGGCGAAGACCCTGCACGGAGCGTAGCGGAGGAAGCGGCTGAGGCCATGCCGGGCGGCAAAGAAGACACTGTGAGGTAACGAACAGATGTCGCGCTTGTACCCGGAGGTGTGAAAGCGTCCGCATGCAACG